>NZ_JBHZAK010000009.1:0-327191 GCF_042754165.1 Nocardia sp. NPDC059229 | reverse complement strand
TCCTCGTGGGTCCAGTTCTCGGCGCGAGCGCGCTCGGGCAGCCGCTGCGCGGCCTCCCGCAGCGAGGGCGCCTTCAACGCCCGGGTGAGGAAGTTCAACTCGGCAGCGAAATCCCTTGTCGTGGTGGAGGTTTTCGCCGCGGTTGCGGTTCGTCCGGCCATCAGGCCACCCCGCCTTCGATATCGATGCCCAGCGCGGCGTCGTAGTCGGTCAAGCAGCGCTGCTCGACTTCGGGTTCCGGCGCTGGCCGCAGGACACCGATCCGGCCGCGCCGCAACACTTTCGCCGCCTCGACATGGACGGCATCGGAGATCGTTTGATGCCAGGCCCAGATCCGCTCATGGTCGGCGACCAGGCGTCCGCCGGACAAAACCCGGACCCGGTTCAGATCGGCGAGGATCTCGATGCGGTGCCCGATCGCACTTGGATGCACCGAATAGTCGTTGGAGTCCAAGCGAATGTAGTGATCACGCGGCAGCCGCGCCGAGCGGCGCCATCCGGTCTCCGGCGCGACCGGCGGCAACGTGAGCATTGCCTGGCGGTCCGCGGTGATCCGGTCGGTCGGTGCGCAGCCGAGCGCGCGCCGGGTCCGGGCGTTCACCAGCTCCAGCCACTGCCCGAGCTGGTTGTTGAAATCGGTTGGGCTGGTGAATGTTCGGCCCGGAAGGAACGACCGTTCCAGATAGTCGTGGGCTCGCTCGATCATGCCTTTCGCTTCCGGATCAGCGGGCTTGCAGACGATCACCTTCGACCCCAGCGTTCCTCGGAATGCCTGGCACTCTCTGGTGAGCTCGCTGCGACCGCCGCGCCAGCGGCCGATCGCCCCTTCACCGTCCCAGACCAAAACCCTTGGCACCGAACCTAATCGGTGGATATGGGTCCACCACCCAGCGAACAAGTCTTCGGCATGCCGAGACGGGATCAGGATCGCCATCAACCATCGCGAATATCCCAGCACCATCGTCAGGACCGGCAACTGTTTCGGGCCGCGGACCTGCCCGAACCCGACCGGCAGATCAATCGGCGGGAACCAGAAATCGCACTGGGCGATCTCGCCTGCGACATAGGCGGTCCGCGACGCCGGATCCGGCGGCAGATACGCCGACCGCAACTCCGCGACCCGGCCCGAGAGCACCCGCACCGAGCGGGTCCACCCGATCCGCTCGGCGATCACCGTCGACGGCATCGTCGGATACACCTTCAGCAATTCGCGGATCTGCGGCTCGACCGCGTCCACGATCGACCCCTTGGCCGGCCGCTCGTATTTCGGCGGTCTGTCCGAGGCCAGCGCGGCCCGCACGGTGTTGCGGGACACGCCCATCAGCCGGGCGATCGCCTTGATCGGAACACCCTCTGACCGGTGCAAACGACGAATCTCAGCCCAATCCTCCACGGCAAGCATCCCTTCGTCCTCCTGGCTCGGTTGAAGCCAGGGTCCCGACCAAAGGGGTCAATTTTCAGATGCCACGCGGGGGTCAGTATTCACGTTCTGCCGACATCAGCGGCCCAAACTCGGGTGATCGCTAGTCGAGGTAGTCGCGCACTAGGGAGGGGTGTGGCACTGTGCAGGTCCAGCGCAAACGAGGTGACGGGCGAGCGTACCGTCTGCCGATATCTTTGACTGAGCTGTCCGATCTGTTGTACCGGAGCTGTGCCTGGTTGCCGAATGCCCACCTACAAGAGGTGCCGGACGATCGCGGCGGTGGATGCTCGGGAAGCTCTGAAGATTGGCTGACGAACCGAGCAGTGGCCCTGACTGCAGTGACGGAGCGGAGCTGCCGGACCAGCATGCGACGTTGACCCTCGCAGTTCGGGTACTGCGCTGTTCGTGCAGGACGGCGGGCTCGGTGGCGCGCTGCTGAACCTGGTCTTTCTGTGGTGCTGGGTACGGCTGCCGAACAGGTGTTTCCGCGGTGGCGCTGGCTGGTTCAGTACTTCGGGGTCGGGCTGGTGGTCGAGTTCATCGCCTATGTGTGGCAGCCTGTGGGAGGTGGGAACTCCATTGCTGATTGTGGTCTCGCGGGAGGGCTCGCGGTGTCGCTGTGGCGCCGGAAAGTGAGCTTGCCGGACTGGACGCCGATTTCCGTAATATTTTGGAGTACAGCCATGTCCGCCACCCTGTGGGACCGAGCGTGGTTGCCTGCAGCGGTGGGGTGTGCGTTGCTCGTGGGGCCGGCGAACGTGCTATCGGCCCGTGGCATCGACCTGCGCCGCCCGGTGGCGGTTCTGCTCGTGGCCGCTGGCCTGGTCCTCGCCGCGACTGCGAATATTCATGGTGCAGCGTTGATTCTGGGCACCGCCGCTGCTGCGAGTGCCGCCCCCGATCCCGGTGAATCGATCGGTCATCGACACCAGTCGATCGACTGATTCGGTCGGGCCGTCGGTTCCTAGCGTCGGGTGGGTACACCGTGCTCGACGAAAGGCAATGACATGACCACCACCTCGGCGATACCGGACCGGGAACTCAGCGAGCGGCCCGAGGGATATCAGGGACCGAACCTGTCACCGGTGGGACTCGAACACCGCGCGCATCGATTCGACGACGGGGTCTTCGCGCTGATGGCGACGCTGCCGCCGAAGGACAACAACGGCCTCATCGTGGGCGGCGACGCGGCGCTGATCGTGGATGCCGGTATCACGCCGGCCATTTCGGCGCAGATTCAGGCGCAGGCGGCCATGTTGACCGATCGGCCGGTGCGGTACCTGGTGAATACGACCTATCACGGTGATCACACGTTCGGCAATGCCGCGTTCCCGGATGAGGTGGTGGTGATCTCGTCGCGGCTGAACAAGGAGAACATGTCCGATCTGGACAACGAGAAGCGGCAGCGGACCGGGAACATGTACGGCTCGGAGGCGGAGTTCGACGCGGTGACCCGTTGGCGCACACCGGATGTGGTGTTCGACGACTTCGCCGAGATCGATCTGGGCGGGCGCGTCGTGCAGCTGTGGCAGTTCGGGCCGGGCAACGGCCCGGGCGACACGGTCGTGTACGTCCCGGATACCCGCACCGCGTGGACCGGCAACTACGTCTGTCATGCGGGCATCGCCCCGATGCTGCTGCAGGGTGGGCCCGAGCCCTATCTCGCCTCGCTGCGCAAGTTGCGGGAAACACTGCCGGACATGGCGATCGTGGTGCCCGGGCACGGGCCGATGGGCGATGCGCTCGAGGCCGTCGACTGGTTGATCGGATACCTGGAACGGCTCCGCGACGAGGTCACCGCGGCGTTCGCCGCGGGACGGACCCTGGAACAGGCCCAGGCGCAGGTCACCAACCCGTGGGCGGAGACGCTGACGCCGAGTCTTGTTGCCGCGCTGAGTGATTACGCTGTTCCGGTCGAATTCGCCACCCAGGGACTGCTCACGCTGTGCCGGAATCTGCACCGACTCAATGTATTGGCGACCTACCGGAGTCTCTCCCGCTACAGCTGATCGAGCAGTGCGGATAGTTCGGCCCGGACCGCGACGCCGAGTTTCGGATAGGCCTTGTAGAGGTGGTAGCCGACGGTGCGGGGGCTGAGGAACAGTTGCCCGCCGATCTCGCGGTTCGACAGCCCGCGCGCCGCCAGGCGGACCACCTGAATTTCCTGCGGCGTGAGCAGATCCAGCACCGACGCACCGGCCGGCTGCCGGCCGGTGTCGCCGGTGGCGCGCAGTTCGGCGCGGGTCCGCTCCGCCCAGACCTTTGCGCCGATGCGCTCGAAGGTCTCGAGCGCCGCACGTAAACTCGTGCGCGCCTCGGTCTTTCGCCGGGCGCGCCGTAGCCATTCCCCGTACAGCAGGTCGGTGCGGGCGGCCTCGAGGGGGCGGTTGCCCTTCTCGTGCAATCGGACCGCCGCGGCGAAGTGCGCCTCGGCCTCGTCGCCGGAACTCATCTGGGCCAGGCACCGCGTGTAGACGCCTTGGATCCAGGGCGCTCGGCTGGCGTCCGCCCAACGGCGGAGACGTTCGAGCGACTCGCCGATGCGCCCGGGCTGGCCGGTGCGCAACGCGGCGTCGACGCGCAGGGGCGTGAAGAACACGGCCATGTAGTGGCCGCCCATGGGACCGCGGGCAGCGGATTCGATCCGGTCCAGTACCCGGTCGTAGCGCCCCGCGCCCAGATCGAGCAGCCCGAGCGCGGTGGTGGCCAGCAGGGCAGTGGCGAGTTCGCCCCGATCCAGGGCGGCGGCCAGGGTCGGTTCGGCGAATTCCCGGCAGCGCTGCTCGTCGCCGGTCTGGGCCGCACCCCAGGCGAGAATGCTGCGGAGGCCGTCCATTTGGTGATGCTGTCCAACGGAGTCGGCCAGTGCCAATGCCTCCTCGGCATGCACGGTGGCGTCGCGGTGATGGCCGGTCGCGTATTCGGCGGAGGCGAGATAGTGCAGCCGCATCGGCAGCATCCGGAGCGAGGACTGTTCGCGGTCCTCGGCGACCAGGGCCGTGAGCAGTTCCCGTGCCTCGTCGTCGAGGCCGACCATCAGGCCCATGGCGGCGGCGTTCATGCGCTCGTCCGGGCTCAGTTCGGCGGAACGGGAATGTGCGTACGTCGCGCAGGCGTGCAGCCGGCGCAGTGCGGCTTCGTCGTCGCCACCCAGCATGTGGGCCATGCCGATCATGCCCTCGCTCATGGGACTCGGGCCGCGGCGCTGCTGGATCAGATCCGCGGCATGCTGGGCGAGCTCGGCATTGCCGACCAGTACGCCATTGCGCATCGCGTCGGTCAGCATCTCGCCCACCAGGTGGTCCGGTGCCCGGCGGGCCGCGTCGATGAGGATGCGGGCGGCCTGGTGCCGGGAACCGAATTCGGATTCGACGATGGCGCGCAGATAATCCAGGCGCGGTGCGTCCGCCTCGTCGACCGTTCCGCGCGCCGCGCGGCGTACGAGAACGGCGGTGCGCTGCAGATCGCCGGCCGTCGCTGCCGCCTTGGCGGCGCAGGTGAGGCGACGGGTCGCGGTGGCCGGATCGACGGTCAATGTGGCCGCGCGTTCCATCGCGGCGGCCGCGAGCGCGTGGTCGGCTCGGTCGGATGCCCGGCGTGCCGCGGTTTCGAGGGCCGTGGCGATGTCGTCGTCGGGTCCGGTCGCGGCCGCGGCGCGATGCCAGGCCCCGCGATCGGCCGCAGCGGGGCAGCCGCACGCCGTGAGTGCCGCGGCCAGCGCGCGATGCGCGTCGAGCAGGCGGTGCATCGGGGCGGCGCCGAGCACTGCCGCGCGTGCCAGCGGGTGGCGGAAGGTGATCTGATCTCCTTGGCGCACAATCAAACCGGAGTCCTCGACGGCGGCCAGTTCGGTGTGTCCGGCGTCGTGGGCGGCCGCTGCGGCCAGGATGATCTCGAGGCGGCCGGTCTCCTCGGCGGCCGCGATCAGCAGCAAGGCGGTGGCCGCCTCGTCCAATTGCGCGGCGCGCCTGCCGAATGCCGTCTGCACCCGGGCGGAGACGGGCAGCGCGGCGAGGTCGTAGGCGCCGGTCGGCGCGCGGCCGGTACGTTGCTCGGTGCTCAGCACGGACGGCAATTCGACCAGGGCCAGTGGATTGCCCTCGGTTTCGGCCAGCATGCGGGCGCGAACCGCCGGCACGAGTTCCGGATACCGCTCGTCGAGCAGGGCGGCCGCGGCGGCGGGATCGAGTCCGGTCAGCTCCCGGGTCGCGAGGGCGGTGAGTCCGGCCGGATCGCGGGCCTCGCCGCGCACCGCGAACAGCAGCAGCACCCCCTCGTGGTGCAGGCGCCGGGCCGCGAAAGTCAGTGCCTCGGTGGAGGATCGATCCAACCATTGGGCATCGTCGACGAGGCACAGCACCGGGCCCTCGTCGGCCAGTTCGGCCAGCATGGACAACACGGCCAGACCGATCAGGAAGCGATCACCGGACTGCGCCACGGCCAGGCCGAAGGCGCCGCGCAGCGCGACCGCCTGTGGTTCGGGCAGCGCGTCGAGGCGATCGAGGGCCGAGCGGAGCAGCAGATGCAGTCCGGCGAAAGGTAACTCGGCCTCGAGTTCGATGCCGGCGACGCGGATGACCCGCAGTCCGCGGGCCTGTTCCGCGGCGTAGTCGAGCAAGGCCGTCTTGCCGATACCGGCGGGTCCACTCAACACCAACGCTCCGCTACGGCCCGCGCTCGCATCCGCCAGTAGTCGATCGATCAGCGCCAATTCTTCTGCACGCCCGTATAGCACTCGACGGACCCTACTTAACCAACGTGACAGATCAAGAACCAGTCGGTCAACTGAATCGTTTCCGATCGCGCCGCTATAGCGTTCCCAGCAGCCGATTCACACGAAATCAGGAGCTTTGACATGCAACCGAATTACTCGCTGGGCGAACGCGATCGACGCTGGGCACTGGCCCGTGAACTGATGGACGAGCAGGGCGTCGACGCACTGGTGATCTACGGCGAACACGAGAACGGCGGCCCCGCATCGTTCTCACCCGATGTCTATTTCACCAATGAGCGCCCGGGCGCGATTGTGGTGTTTCCCCGCGATGCCGACCCCATTTCGCTGGTGTGGTCGCCCATGCATATCGCCGACCACATCGAGGCCCGCCGCCGCGGCGACGCCTGCTGGACCGAGCCGCAGAACATGCGGGTGGCCAAGCACGCCCAGGGCGTGGTCGACGTACTGAAAGAGCATGGGCTGGAACGGTCGGCGGTCGGCGTGATCGGTCTCGAGCCGTACCCGCCGTTCCACTTCAACCCGATCATGCCCTACACGCTGTGGACCGCGGTCCAGCAACAGCTGCCCCAGGTGAACTTCAAACCGGTGTGGTTCCCGTTCCTGCTGCGCACCCTGACCCAGTCCCCGGAAGAGCTTGCGGTACTGCGGCATTCGGCCGAGATCGGCGAGGCCATGGCGGCCGCCATGCTGAAGGCCACCGCGGCGGGCGTCACCGAGGCCGACGTGTATGCCGCCGGCATGGCCGAATCGTTCCGGCTCGGCACCGTCGCACCCGGCATGCTCATCCAGTCCGGGCCCGGCTTCGCCTGCTGGGGGCCGCCGGTCTGGTCCTACCGCCCGCAGTCCCCGCGCGTCATCGAGGACGGCGATGTGATCCTGGCGGAAGTGTTCTGCCAGTTCGGCATGCGCGAAACCCAGCATCAGGTGGCCATCGCGGTGGGCGAGGTGCATCCCGATATCGAGGCGGCGGCGCAGGTGGCGCGCGCCTCCTACGAGGCCGGGCTGGGCGCGCTGCGGCCGGGCAACACATTCGGCCAGGTGGTCGACGCCATGAAGGCGCCACTCGATGCGGCAGGCGGCTGGAACATCCATCCGCTGGTGCACGGGATGAATCCCTATGGCACCGTGTGCGGTTTCGGCCGCGGAATGCGTGAGCTGCCCGAAGCCGCCGAGTACGGGCTGCTGGCCGAGGTGCCGACCATCGGCACCGATCTGCCGCTGGCCGAGGGCATGACCTTCGCCTTCGAACCCAACTGTGTGATCAACGGGAAGCTCGCGAATATCGGCGGCACCGTCGTCGTCGGATCGGACGGCGCCGTGGAGCTGAATTCGCTCACCACCAACCTGCTGCGGGCCTGACCATGACTCCACAACGACTGGTGGTCGGCATCGGCGGCGCCACCGGGATCGTTTACGGCATGCGGATTCTCGAACTGGCCCGCAAGGCCGAGGTGGAGACCCACCTGGTGGTGACTTCCGCCCACAGCTGACCCGCCTGCACGAAACCGACATCAGCGCAGGCGATCTGGCGGCGATGGCCGATGTCACCTACCGTCCGGCGGAGATCGGGGCCGCCATCGCGTCCGGATCGTTCCGCACCGCGGGCATGATCGTCGCACCCTGCTCGGTGCGGACACTGTCGGCGATCGCCTATGCGAACAACGACAATCTGCTCACCCGCGCCGCCGACGTCACGCTCAAGGAACGCCGCCGGCTCGTGCTCATGGTGCGCGAAAACCCGCTCACCATGGCGCATCTGCGCGCGATGACCGCGGTCACCGAATCCGGCGGGATCGTCATGCCGCCGGTGCCCGCGTTCTACCTCGGGCCCGAATCCGTCGACGACATCGTCGAACACACCGCCGGGCGGGCGCTGGATCTGCTCGGCATCGACGTGCCGGACCTGCCGCGCTGGGGCGAAGACACGACACCCAGCCGGGAAACATTGTCGCATCAGGAAAGATTGGTATGGAACACCTGAAGAGCCTGCGGGAGTTCGTCACCGCACTCGAGACCATCGGCGAGATCCAGACCATCGACCACGAGGTCGACTGGTACCTCGAGATCGGCGCGGTGATCCGGCGCTCCTACGACTTACGTGTGCCCGCACCACTTTTCACCAATATCACCGGATATCAGGACACCGGGTTCCGGGTAGTCGGCGCACCCGGCGCCTTGAGCGCGCCCGAACATCGGCTGGGCCGCATCACGCTGGCTCTCGGCCTGCCCGCAGACGCCACCGGTCAGGAGCTGATGGAGGCGCTGGTCGCCGCGCGGGAAAAGCCCGGCATGCCGCCGGTCGAAGTGGCGCGCGCGGACGCGCCGTGCAAGCAGAACATCATGCTCGGCGACGACATCGATCTGCTGAAGTTCCCCACCCCGTGGATTCACGGCAATGACGGCGGCCGCTACATCCAGACCTGGGGCTTGAATATCGCTCGCACACCGGACGGTTCGTGGACGAGCTGGTCGGTCAACCGCATGATGATCCACAATGCGGAGCGTATTTCGGTGAGGGCATCGAGGTGGTACCCGCCGAGACAGTGGATCTGATGGTCCCAGCGACCGCCGAGATTGTCATCGAGGGCTGTATCAGCCTGGACGAGACGGTCATGGAAGGCCCGATGAACGAGTTCCCGGGCTACAACGCCGCCGCTTCCTCGCCCAAACACCTGTTCACCGTCACCGCGATCACGCACCGCGACAACGCGATTCTGCCCGTGGTCGCCGCGGGCGGCCGGTGGAGGAAGACCACACCTGCACCGCCACCATGCACGGCGCGGAACTGCTCTACCAGCTGCGCCAGGCCGGGCTGCCGATCACCTCCGCCTGGCACCCCCGAGGCCGCCATGCACTGGCTCACGCTGTCGGTGCGCCAGGACTGGCACGAAACCCTGGGTATCTCCTCGGCCGAACTGGTGCAACGGATCGCCGACGTCGCCTTCACCGGTAAGGCGTCGGTGAACGCACCGAAAATCGTGCTCGTCGAAGACGACGTCGACATCACCAACCTGAACGAAGTGGTGTGGGCCTTCGCCACCCGGTCACATCCCGACGTCGAACGCGGCGAATTCCATTTCCCGCACCGGCTCAGCGACGACCTGCCCGTCTACCTCGACGACGAAGAAAAGCACACCTACATGGCAGGCAAGGTCATCTACAACTGCCTGCTCGCCGACCTCTACCCGGACGGCAAGCGACCGGTGAAGGGCAGCTTCGAAAACGGCTGGCCCACCGACATCCAAGAACGCGTCCTCGCCAATCGGCGTGCGTACGGTTACCGATAGGAACACGAGAAGGTATCGCACACTGGACTTTCTGGCGATCATCTCCGCGGCCATGCTGGTCGGCCTCATGACCATCTTCCTGACCGTCATGCGCTGGGATGTGGCCAAGGTATGCGCCCTGACCGGCGGTGAAGTCTTCCTAGTCGGCTTCTTCCTCTGGACCGCCATCGTCAACCTGCCGATCTACAAGGCCGTCGCCAAATGGAAACTCGCCGAAGCCACCCCGGCCGACGTCCGCACACAAATCCGCCGCTTCCACACCTCGAACCTCGGCCGCCTCACCGCCGCCCTCGCCACCACGGTGCTGTTCTTCGTGGCGACCTTCTGATCAACCCCGGAAAGAACGAGAGACATGCAAAACATCAGCTTGAATCTGAATCAGCTCGAGGAAACCCTGCTGATCACGCTGTGGGCCAAGGCCCTCGACAGCAAACTGCCCGTGCCGATGCTCGGCGACACCCGCTCCGCGGAAATCGCGGACCGGATCGACTACGACTTCAGCAAATTGAAGATCAAGGACAGCCTGACCTACGAAACAGCGCTTCGCAGCCGGAAACTGGACGACGCTGTGCGGTCGTTCACCGCCGCGCATTCCAACGCGGTGGTGCTCGACCTGGGCTGCGGGTTGGATCCCCGGATGATCCGGTGCCGCCCCTCCGCCGGAATCGATTGGTATGACGTCGATTTCCCGGAGGTCGTGGATCTGCGTCCGCAATTCCTGCCCGAGCCTTCACATCTCGTCGGCACCAATATCACCGACACCGACTGGCTCGCCGGCATACCGCGCGACCGACCGGCCATGATCGTCGCCGAAGGCTTGATCCCCTTCCTGCCCGGCGATTCGTTCCAGCTCCTGACCCGCACTCTCACAACACATTTCACCACCGGCGAGATAGCCCTCAACGGCTACACCCGCTTCGCGGCCTGGGCGATGAAATACCACCCCACCATCAAGGCACTCGGCATCAAGGCCGCCGCCGGGTTCGACGATCCACACATACCCGAAACCTGGAACACCGGTCTCACCCTCATCGACGAGGACTTCCTCACCCGCGCACCGCAGATCGCCGACTGGCCACAACCCCTCCGCGCCCTCACCCGCGCCATGTCCCACAGCACCGCCCTATCCCGCCAGGGCGCCCGCATCCTGCGCTACCGGTTCTGACCCGAAACGATGGCCTCGCAAGCGAGGCCATCGAAATTCGGATCGCCCCCAGACCCCCCGATCGCCTTACTTCGCTGTGCCGGTGACCCGGGGGCTCGATGTGGTCGCTAGCTCCCATGAGGGCAACAGCATGGCGAGATCAATCGTGCGGTCGATCGCGATGTCGTTACCTTGACCGGGAGCTCCGTGCTCGTCCAGGAAACAGAGATTGGGCCCCAAAGCCGCAGCTCAGGGGCCCAATCTCGGGTGACGCCTAGTCCAGGTAGTCGCGCAGGACCTGGGAGCGGCTCGGGTGGCGGAGCTTGCTCATGGTCTTGGACTCGATCTGGCGGATGCGTTCGCGGGTGACGCCGTAGACCTGGCCGATTTCGTCCAGGGTGCGGGGCTGGCCATCCGTAAGGCCGAAGCGGAGGCGTACGACGCCCGCTTCGCGCTCCGACAAGGTCTCGAGGACCGACTGCAACTGGTCCTGGAGGAGGGTGAAGGAGACCGCGTCGACGGCGACTACGGCTTCGGAGTCTTCGATGAAGTCGCCGAGTTGGGAGTCGCCCTCGTCACCGATGGTCTGGTCCAGGGAGATGGGCTCGCGCGCGTACTGCTGGATTTCCAGCACCTTCTCGGGCGTGATGTCCATTTCCTTGGCGAGCTCTTCGGGGGTGGGCTCGCGGCCCAGGTCCTGGAGGAGTTCGCGCTGGATGCGGCCGAGCTTGTTGATGACCTCGACCATGTGCACGGGGATGCGGATGGTGCGGGCCTGGTCGGCCATGGCGCGGGTGATGGCCTGGCGGATCCACCACGTCGCGTAGGTCGAGAACTTGTAACCCTTGGTGTAGTCGAACTTCTCGACCGCGCGGATCAGACCGAGGTTGCCCTCCTGGATCAGGTCCAGGAACGCCATGCCGCGGCCGGTGTAGCGCTTGGCGAGCGACACGACCAGTCGCAGGTTGGCTTCCAGCAGGTGGTTCTTGGCGCGGTTGCCGTCGCGCATGATCCACTGGAAGTCGCGCCGCGACTGCACCGGCAGCTTCTCGCCCTTCTCGGCGAACTCGCGCATCTTCTCCGTGGCGTAGAGGCCGGCCTCGATGCGCTTGGCGAGCTCGACCTCCTCCTCGGCGTTGAGCAGCGCGACCTTACCGATCTGCTTGAGGTAGGCGCGGACCGAGTCGGCGGAGGCGGTGAGCTCGGCATCCTTGCGGGCCTGGCGCAGCGCCTCGGATTCCTCTTCGTCCCAGACGAAGTCTCCGGAGGCCTTGTCCTTCTCCGACGGCTCTTCGGCCTCTTCGGCCTCCTCACCTTCGGCGGCGGGAGCGGCCGGGCCGGCCTCTTCCTCGTCCTCTTCGACCTCGACCAGGTCTTCCTCGTCGAGGTCGTCCTCGTCGATCTCGATGTCACCCAGGTCGTCGTCGAGCTCCAGCGAGTCGTCGTCGATGACCTCGTCGCCCTCAGCGCCTTCGGCGCCGGGCTCCGCGGCCTTCTTCGGCGAGGCCTTCTTCGCCGCCGTCTTCTTGGCGGTGGCCTTGGTCGCCTTCTTGGCCGCGGTCTTCTTGGCCGCGGTCTTCTTCGCCGCGACCTTCTTGGCCGGGGCCTTCTTCGCGGCAGCCTTCTTGACCGGCCGTGCTGCGGTGGTGTCTGCTGAGTCGGCGGCCTCGGCCGATTCGGCGGTCTCTCGGGTATTCGTGGCTACCACGTACGCCCTTTCGTGACGGTCTCGTGCGGCGTCACGCCAGAGTGGTGATCCGGCGGAGCGGTTCTGTCGGGGGGTAAACCGGCTCTCGTGCCGGTGTCGGTTTCCGGCCTACCGCCGGGCATGTGTTCCATTGTAACGATCGAACCAGCTTACTTACGGTGCGATCCCGGCTGACACCGCCATGGCTGCTCCGACGATGCCCGCGGTGTTGCGCAGCGCGGCAGGTACCACGGGGGTTCTGTTGGTGAGCAACGGAATCCACTCCTGGTAGTCGCGGCTGATGCCGCCGCCCGCGACGAACACATTCGGCCAGAACAGGTTCTCCAAGGTGACCAGCACCTTGCTGACCTCCCGCGCCCACTCCGGGTAGGACATGCCGACCCGATCCTTGACCGAGGCGGCGGCCCGGTGCTCGGCCTCGCGGCCGTCGACCTCCATGTGCCCGAACTCGCTGTTGGGCACGAGCACGCCGTTGTACATCACGGCCGATCCGATGCCGGTGCCGAAGGTGAGCAGCATTACCAACCCGTCGAGATCCTTTGCCGCGCCGTACCGGTCCTCGGCCATGCCCGCCGCGTCGGCGTCGTTGAGGACGGTCACGTCACGGCCGCCCAGCGCCAGCGAGAACAGGTGCCGGGCGTCGATGCCGATCCAGGTCGGGTCGATATTGGCGGCGGTGCGGATCTGCCCGTGCAGCACCACGCTCGGCATGGTGATGCCGACCGGGCCCTCCCAGCCGGACTGGGCGACGAGCTTGGCGACCGCCTCGGCGACCGCGTTCGGAGTGGCCGGATGCGGCGTCACGATCTTGATGCGCTCATAGACCAGCTCGCCGGTCGCGAGATCGACCTCGGCGCCCTTCACACCGCTGCCGCCGATATCGATGCCGAACGCGCGTCCGGGATCGGACATGGACCACTCCTCGTTTTTCCTGGGATGCCGGCGAGTCGACGCCACCGGCCGATGACCGCTCGATCGACCTCCGCCTTGTGTCGTGCACGACAAGCCTAATGCGCCGGATGCCGGATCTGTGCTGCGATGGTGCTCGTGCCGGAATCGAATTTCACTTCCACCGTCCCCGCCGCCGCCACGACCACCGACACGTCCGATATCGCCGAACTGCGCCGCGTCGCGGTGTATCTGGCCGAGACCGCCGCCGCACACGTCCGCGAGCGCCGGCCGCAGGTCTTCGGACCGGGCGCGCACGAGCAGGACGCCGTGCAGTCCAAGAGCACCCCCACCGACCCCGTCACCATCGTCGACACCGAGACCGAGCAGCTGGTCCGCAAACTGGTCGCCGAAGTGCGCCCCGGCGACCGTGTGGTCGGCGAGGAGGACGGCGGCACCCTGGCCGACGACCCGGATCTGGTGCACTGGGTCGTCGATCCCATCGACGGCACCGTCAACTTCGTCTACGGCATCCCGTCCTACTCGGTGTCGGTGGGCGCGGTGCGCGGCGGCCGTCCGGTCGCGGGCGCGGTCGCCGATGTCGCGCACGCGGTCACCTACAGCGCCGGGCTCGGGCTGGGCGCGCACCGCGCCGATTCCAGCGTGGACGGCACCGCCCCGGGCGGTGCGCCGATTGCCTTGCGCGCCAACCGGGCCGACACGGTGTCCATGGCGCTGGTGGCCACCGGCTTCGCCTACGCCACCGAGCGGCGGATCCGTCAGGGTGAGCTGGTGGCGCGGGTGCTGCCGCACATTCGCGACATTCGCCGCTTCGGCTCGGCGGCGCTGGACCTGTGCGCCGTGGCCGAGGGCCGCACCGACGCCTACTACGAGCACGGCCTGAACCTGTGGGACTGGGCGGCGGGCGCGCTCATCGCCACCGAGGCGGGCGCACGCCTGATCCTGCCGCCCGGACCCGACTCGCCGGGCACCGCAGGCGATTTGGTGTCCGCCGCCGCCCCCGGCATCGCTGACGAACTGTTTGGTCTGTTCGGGCGTCTGGATGTCACCACCCCTATCCCGGTGCCGTGACAGAGGGCTGGACGACCACCGGGCCCGGCTGACCGCCGGTCCGGACCGGGCAAAACGAATCGCCGCGATCGAAGGATCGCGGCGATTCGTGTTATCCGGATTCATATATATGGTTGCGCCGGTTGGAGTTTCGCGCCGGGTCTGCCGGTCAGAGCACACACCCCGCGAAAGAGATTCTCAGCACTTCGCGTGCCGCGCGGCCTCCAGCAGCTTCGGGTCGATGGCCGGCGCGGTGCCGGGCGTCGGGTTCTTCAGCGACTTCAGCACCTCCTCGGCATCGGTGTCGGGCCGGATATCGCGGAACAGCGAGCCCAGCACCATGTCCACGGTGTCGTCCTGGCGCTGATCCTCGATGAGCTCGGCGCACGGCGCCACCAGCTGAACCGACGCCGCCGCGGGCCGGCCCTTCACGCCGAAACGGATCTGCCCGGTGCATTCGAGGTCGCCGTTCACGTACACCGGATCGTTACCGATCTGCACGTCCGGTGCACTGGCGAAACCGAGGTCACCCAGTTCGGAGGCCACGTGTGCGGCCTGGCCGCGCTGGCCGTTGGCATTGAATACGCGCACCTTCGACTGGGCGAGGGCCGCGGGCTCCACATCCCGCAATCGCGACGCCCCCACCCGTTCGCCGAGGGGGGCGGGCTGGGCCGCGGTTGTGCTCGAGGCGGGACTGGGGGAGTTGCAGGCCATTGCACCCTGGTCACCCTCGCTCGTGGTCAGCGCCTTGAACCACACGCCGACGCAGATGAGAGCGATGACGCCCACCATGGCCGCCCAGGGCTCCCAGCGCCGCCGGATGAAGGACCGTCCGTCCGGATCGGTCGAGTTACCTTGGGTGATCAGTGAAACCACGCCCACACTCTACGAAAACCTCGCGATTGTCGTGTGAACGGCCACGGCAAGTCGGCCGCCGGGTGTGGCGGGGAGGTCTCGGAGGATGCCAGGAAGATCTCGAAGAGTTCCCTTGTCGGTGACGATTACCCCTCAGTTTCAACTCGCAGGGGTTTTGATTGCGACTTTTGTCCCGGGGTCCGCTATTGTCTGGCGGCCCAGATCGTACAGCCCGGGTGAAACTGGGGTTCGATTTCGGGAACAACAAGGGCATGTCCTGCGTTGACCGAGCGCGATCCGGTGCGGATGAGGAGTATCCGGCTCGGATCTGTGACCGGTGTACGCGTGACGTACACCACGGGCGGGGCGGCATCCCACCCGATCCGGCTCCTGCCAGGAGCCGGTCAGGAGGGTGCCGGTCCGGGATATACGGAGTAAGGACGAGGGGAAGACGACATGGCAACCGACTATGACGCACCGCGGCGCAATGAATCCGACGACGTTTCGGAGGACTCGCTGGAGGAGCTGAAGGCTCGCCGCAACGAAGCCGCGTCCGCCGTCGTGGATATCGACGAATCCGATACCGCGGAATCGTTCGAGCTTCCCGGCGCGGACCTTTCCGAGGAAGTGCTCTCGGTCCGGGTCATCCCGAAGCAGGCGGACGAATTCACATGTTCGAGCTGCTTCCTGGTGCACCACCGCAGCCGACTGGCCACCGAGTCCGGCGGTCAGCTGATCTGCATGGACTGCGCCGCGTAAGGCACGGTCCCGGAGCGCGATCCGTCAGCCCGCGCTCGGTCCGCCGAGCGCGGACCGGACGGGGCTGCGCGGAAAGTCCCCTTTGCGAAGCAGGGCGGAAAGACCTCTTCGCAGCAGGGCGCGGCACCTCGATGAATCAGGACTGCTCGGCCGCATTCTTCAGGCCGAGCGCGGTGATGATGCGTTCCGGATGACGCGTACTGACCAGCCAGTACGGCGTCGGATCATCCGGATCATCGAGCACGAGCAACACCATGGGCCCGATCCAGGCCCGATGCTGGACGAACGCGGCGGGGTCGAGTTGTCGGCCCAGCGCCGCGCTTTTCGCGCTGGTCGGCACCGGTGCGGCGCGCTTGACGAAGGTCGCGGGCAGGTGCGCGCGATCGGTGCGCAGTTCGGGGACACCGGCGTCGTCGGGGGCCACTTCCACGCGATGGCGGGAGAACCACAGCAGCACCCACACGGGCACCGGGAACAGCAGCACATACGGCAGCCACGCCCGCACTCCCGGTGCGCCCATGTGGATTTCGGCTGCCAGCAGCCCCGTCACGACGAGCGCGACGGGCCACCACCACAGCGGCACCCAGAGGCGCTCGGTGTAGAGGGGCTCGGTCTGCTGTTTGGGATCCATGGTCACCTGAGGGGGCTGGTCGGACACGACCTCAGACTAGGTCAATGACCGAGAGGGGGAACGCGTAGGCTCGGCCTACGTGACCGGTATTCCACCTATTCCCCTGCTGCGGCTCGATCCCGGCATCCCCGTACCGACGCGTGCCCACGAGGGCGACGCCGGCGTGGACCTGTGCACCACCGAGGACGTCATCATCGAACCGGGGGATCGGGTGCTCGTCGGCACCGGCATCGCGGTGGCGCTCCCGATCGGCACGGTCGGGCTGATCCATCCGCGGTCGGGCCTGGCGGCGAAGGCGGGACTGTCGGTTGTCAATACCCCCGGCACGGTCGATGCGGGCTACCGCGGTGAGATCAAGGTGTGCCTGATCAATCACGATCCGCGCACGGCCATCGAGCTCCGGCGGGGTGACCGCATCGCGCAGTTGCTGGTGCAGAAGGTCGAATTGGTGGACTTCGTCGAGGTCGAGGCACTCGACGACACCGCGCGCGGCGCAGGAGGATACGGATCCAGCGGTGGGCACGCCAGCCTGTCCGCGCAGTCCGGTGGGGCGGGTCAGGCGACCGGCAAGGAGGCATGACGATGGTGTTCGGACGCAAGAAGAACAAGGGCGGCGACAGAGACGACGCGTCGCAGTACGACGACGAGTACACCGAGTACGACGAGTACGAGGACGCGGACGAGTACGACGAGACCGGCTACGCGGCAGACGAATTCGAGGAGTTCGACGAGCCCGCCGCCCGCGGCCCGGAGACCGGTCCCTACGACTACGAGGACGTCGCCGACCGGCTCGAGTCGATCGCCGAGCAGCGCCTGGATCTGGGCTCGGTCATCGTGCCGGTGCCGCCGGGCGGGCAGCTGCAGGTCGAGATGACCCCCGAAGGCGCGCCGCAGGCGGTGCACCTGGCCACCCAGCACGGCCGGATCACGGTGGCGGCCTATGCCGCTCCCAAGACCTCGGGCCAATGGCGTTCGGTGGCAGCCGATCTGGCCGAGACGCTGCGCAAGGACGGCGCGCAGGTGTCGGTGGTGCAGGGTCCGTGGGGTCGTGAGCTGCACGCCGTGACCCAGGGCGCGGATCTGCGCTTCATCGGCGTGGACGGCTACCGCTGGATGGTGCGCCTGGTCGCGGCCGGTCCGACCGGTGCGGCCGACGAGAACACCCCGCTGGTGGCCGCGGCTCGCGCGGTCATGAGCGAGACCGTGGTGCGCCGCGGGGACGAGCCGCTGCCGGTGCGTGAACCGCTGCCGGTGGTCCTACCCCAGGAACTGGCCGACCAGCTCGCCGCCGCCCACCAGCAGCAGCTGGCCGCCCAGCAGCAGGCCATGCAGGCCCAGATGGCCGCCATGCAGGGCGGCCCGGCCTTCCAGCCCGAGCAGGCGCCCGCCGAACCGCGTCGCGGCGCGGAGGGCTCGGCCATGCAGCAGCTCGGCCTGAACTGACCGGACGGTCCGGACCGGTCTGCCCGGATTCGGCTGCACGACAAGCGAAACGGGGCTCCGCCACAGTGGCGGAGCCCCGTTTCGCTATCGGCGCGATGAAGGCGTGCAGCGCGGCCATCGGACTGTCGTGAGCGCGACTCACCGCACTCACGGACGGGCGTCGTGGCGGGGACGGATTCCGGTCAGGGGGCGGGGATGCGGCGGGGCAGCAAGGCGTTGATACCCCGGAGGCCGAGAACCGACGGGTCCGCGCCCAGCTCGTCGAGGGTGATCGAGTGCAGCGTGGCGTGCGGGAGCAGCGTGGTCCAGCGTTCGGCCACGACGAACGGATGGACGGGGTCGTCGATCGCGCCGATGACCTCGACGGGGGCGGTGACAGCGGTCAGGACCTCGGGTTCGGGCCAGCGGTAGTCGGCGGCCTCTTCCAGGGCGGCGGGCAGCTCGGGCCACTGGGAGGTCCAGGAGCGGGTGAGGGCCTCGGCCAGCCAGGCGGGGCTGGACTCGCGCATGCGGGTCAGGACGGCGTCGAGGCCGTCGGCGCGCAGCTGGGCGGCGGTGGCGGCGGCGCTCAAGGCGGCGGGGCAGCCGGTGGTGTCGGCGCCGGTCCAGGCGGGCAGGGCGGCGACCACGCCGTACACCGAGTCCGGGTGGTGCGCCGCCCAGTCGACGGCGACGGCCGCACCCAGCGAGATGCCCGCGATCAGCACGGGGCCCGAGCGCGCGGCGGCGTCCAGGGCGCTGCGGTAGCTGTCGATCACCCCGCGCGGGTCCGGGTCGACCGCCAGGAACGGCAGATCCAGTGCGGCGCAAGCGGATCCGAAGGCGCGGCGGGCGAAATGGGCGTCGGAGCCGGTTCCGGGCAGGGCGACGGCGACCGCCGGACGTGGTAGATCGGGCACCGATCGAGAGTACTGGTGACCGGCGTGCGTGGCGGGTGCAGGCCGTCCCATCTACAGTGGCGGAGGTACGGCCACAGGCGGCCGGGTGGCAAACCGCCGGGCGCCGTGGAAGGAAACGAACGACGTGAGACCCACGCCGTCGAGCTCTACAGGAGAGCGTGCGAGATGCCATCCGCGGGTGGGAAGGACACCCCGTCGGGCTATTTCCGGCGGCTCGGCCGGCGCCTGACAGAGGACCTGGATCGTTTGGATGCCGAGGAGCTCGCCGAGACGTCGGAGGCGTCGGGCGCGTGCCGGGCATCGGAGTGCCGGCGCGGTGAGGAAGTCACCATGCTGGGCCGGCTCCGCAGTGTCGAGGCCTGTCCCAAATCGGCGGGCGCGGAGGTGGAGGCCGAGTTCTTCGACGGCACCGACAGTGTGGCGCTGGTGTTCATCGGGCGGCGTCGCATCCCGGGAATCGAGCCGGGCCGTCGTATCCTGGTGCGCGGCCGGGTCGGCGAACGCGACGGCGGCAAGGTCATCTACAACCCCTACTACGAACTCCGCGGGAACTCCTGACACTCATGCCTAACCCCACCAGCAACGGCGACCAGGGCCGTGATCGCACCGAGTCCTTCGGCGCGCCTGCCCCGTTCGATCCGCCCACGGTCCAGCTCAATGCCGTCTCGGGCGACGAACCGCCACTGCGCATGGACCACGCCCTGCTGGACGAGGACATGCAGGCGCTGGTCGACGCCGAGCGCGCGGCCGGGGACGAGGGCGAGCAGGAACCCGAACAGACGCTGCTCGAGCAGATGGGCGGCCTCAGCGGCCTGATCTACTCCTCGCTGCCGGTGCTGGTGTTCGTGCCGGTGAACTCGCTGCGCGGGCTGACCGCCGCCATCTGGGCGTCGCTGGGCGTGGCCGCGGCGATCCTGGTGTGGCGCCTGGTGCGTCGCGGTCCGATCCAGCCGGCCATCTCGGGCTTCCTCGGGGTGGGCGTGTGCGCGTTCATCGCCTACCGGATGGGTGAGGCCAAGGGCTTCTTCCTGTTCGGCATCTACGCCAGCCTGGTCTACGGCGGTGTGTTCCTGATGTCGCTGGTGGTGCGCTGGCCGTTGGCGGGCGTGATCTGGGGTGCGCTCAACGGGCACGGCACCGAGTGGCGTTCGGACAAGCGCGTCATGCGGCTCTACGACATCGCGACCGCGGTGTGGGCGGTGGTGTTCGTGGCCCGCTACCTGGTGCAGAACCACCTCTACGACGCCAACAGCACCGGTCTGCTGGCCGTGGCGCGCATCGCCATGGGCTGGCCGCTGACCGCGGTGGCGGCGCTGGTGACCTTCTGGGCGGTGCGCAAGGCGGGCCATCTGCCCTCCTCGTCCGCCAAAGCCCCGGAATCCGCGGGCTAGACAACCGCCCGATCGGGCCCTTATCGCGCTAAAAGTCCAGGGCGCAACACCTTCGGGGCCATTGGGGGACGGGAGGGGGTGACCAACCCACCCCTGGGGTACCTATTTCGGCGGGCCCCCAGCGAGCACGATCTTTCTCAGGAGCTCTCAGCAGCTCATTCGGAGAAAGGATCGCGGAGTTGGTTACCGACGGCAAGGCAGTGGCAGCGCAGGACCGTGGCGAGGGGCTCGGGACTGCGATGCAGATTGCAGCCTCGCGCCGGCACCCGGCGGGGCGGGGAGGCAAAACAGGCAGTGTGGCGACGTCGGAGTCCCGGCGCGCCGCAGCGGAATTGGAGAAGCTGATCGGCCCGGCCGCCGCCGGTGACCGGGCAGCGGTCTCGGAGATTCTCAAGACCGTGTACCCGCTGGTGCGCCGCTACTGCGCGGCGCGCATGGGCGGCGCGGGTCACCTGCACGTGACCGCGGACGATGTGGCGCAGGAGGTCTGCCTGGCGACGGTGCAGGCCATCCCGCGCTACCGGGATCAGGGCAAGTCGTTCCTGGCGTTCGTCTACGGCATCTCGGCGAACAAGGTGGCCGACGCGTTCCGGCGGGCGCAGTTGCACCCGGCCTACCCGGTCGCGGAGTTCCCGGATGCGCCGATGAACGAGGCGGGACCCGAAGAGCGGGCGCTGGCGATGGAAACCCGCCGGGCGGCACGCGATCTCATGCAGGTGCTGTCCACGACCCACCGTGAGGTGCTGGTCATGCGAATCGTGCTGGGGTGGACGGCGGCGGAGACCGCCGAGGCCATCGGCACCAGCCCGGGCGTGGTCCGCGTCATGCAGCATCGCGCGCTGAACCGGCTGCGCGCCGAACTGCGGGTGGCGTCCTGACGGTTCGGTGTGGACAACGGCGAGTGGGCCGGGCGCAGGGGGTGCGCCCGGCCCACTGTTGTGTCCGGATCCGTGGTCGGCGCGCGGTCAGGCCGGGGCGTTGCCCGTGCTGTTGAACCCGTTGACGCCGAGCGCTTTGCGCAGCTCGTCCTCGGCTTCGACGGAGGCGACGAACAGCAGCTCGTCCTCGCCTTCGAGGGGGTCGTCGGCCTGCGGGACGATGACACGGCCGCCGCGCAGGATGGTGACCAGCGCGGCGTCGCGGGGCAGGGCCAGGGTGCGAACGGCCTTGCCCGCCAAGGGGGTGTCGGTGGGCAGGGTGATCTCGACCAGGTTGGCCTGACCCTGGCGCAGCGTCATCAGCCGGACCAGGTCGCCCACCGAGACGGCCTCCTCGACCAGTGAGGCGAGCAGGCGCGGGGTGGAGACAGCGACGTCCACCCCCCAAGACGAGTCGAACAGCCACTCGTTGCGGGGGTCGTTGACGCGGGCCACCACACGCCCCGCGCCGAACTCGGTCTTGGCCAGCAGGCTGAACACCAGGTTCACCTTGTCGTCGCCGGTGGCGGCGATGACCACGTCGTAGGTTTCCAGCCCGGCCTCCTCGAGGGTTTCGAGTTCGCAGGCGTCGGCGTGGGTCCAGACCGCGGTGGGCGCGCTGGTCGGGTCGATGTGGTCGAGGCGGCGTTCCAGCAGCATGACCTGGTGGCCGCCGCGCAGGAGTTCCTGGGCGATGGAGCGGCCGACGGCTCCGGCGCCGGCGATGGCTACCTTCATGCTCGGGCTTCTTTCACGATCAGTCTTCGCTAGCGGGGGGATTCGCGGCGAGTGCGACGGCCTCGCCGACGGTGCCGGAGGTGGCGGCGACATAGACCACGTCGTCGGCCTGCAGCATGGACTTGCCATTGGGCAGTACGCCCTGCCCGAAGCGGATGATGAAGGCCACCCGGGCGCCGATGGCGTCCTCGAGCGAATGCACCGAACGCCCGTACCAGTTCTCGTGCAGGACGAGTTCGGTGACCGCGACGGTGCCGGTCGGGTCGCGCCAGGTGGTGGTCGACTGGTCGGCGACCAGGGCGCGCAGGAAGCGGTCGGTGGTCCAGGGCACGGTGGCGATGGTGGGGATGCCCAGGCGCTCGTACACGGCGGCACGCTTGGCGTCGTAGATGCGGGCCACCACGCGTTCCACGCCGAAGGTCTCGCGGGCCACGCGGGCGGAGATGATGTTGGAGTTGTCGCCGGAGGACACCGCGGCGAAGGCGCCGGCGCGCTCGATTCCGGCGCGGGTCAAGACATCTCGATCGAAACCGACGCCGGTGATGCACGCACCGGGGAAGTCGCGGCCCAGACGCAGGAAGGCGCTCGAGTTCTGATCGATCACCGCGACCTCATGGCCGACGCGGACGAGAGCGCGAGCGAGCGAGGAGCCGACCCGCCCACACCCCATGATCACGACGTACACCGTACGAACCCCATTCCCGAAAACCGTGGTGTGCGGTCTGGTTGCTTGCTCGGGTCGCAACCGTACCGTTCGAGTTTCATTGCGGGCACTTTCCCCCTCCGGAAGGCGTTCAAACCGGAACCGGGAAAACCTCACAACCCGCACCCGCCACCCTACGACTGCGAGGTCGCGCCCCGAACACGGTCGCTCGCGCACTGCCTTATGCTGCCTGGAGTGTCGAAGTTGACGACGGCCGCCAAGCGCATGCTGGTCGGCCGCCCATTCCGCAGCGATTCTCTCGGGCATACGCTGCTGCCCAAGCGGATCGCGCTCCCGGTGTTCGCCTCGGACGCGTTGTCCTCGGTGGCATACGCGCCGGAGGAGATCTTCCTGGTGCTGTCGGTGGCCGGACTGTCGGCCTACGCCTACGCGCCGTGGCTCGGTCTGGCGGTCGCGCTGGTGATGGCCGTGGTGGTTGCCAGCTACCGCCAGAACGTGCACGCCTACCCCTCCGGCGGCGGCGACTACGAGGTCGCGACCAAGAACCTCGGCCCCACCGCGGGATTGACTGTCGGCAGCGCGCTGCTGGTGGACTACGTGCTCACGGTGGCGGTGTCGATTTCGTCGGCGGCCTCCAATATCGGGTCGGCGGTGCCGTTCGTCGCCACCCACAAGGTGTTGTTCGCGGTCTCGGCGATCGTGATCCTCACCGCAATCAATCTGCGCGGCGTGCGGGAATCCGGTACGGCCTTCGCGATTCCGACCTACGCCTTCATGATCGGCATGTTCATCATGCTCATCTGGGGCTTCACCCGGCTCGGCCTGGGACAGACCGTGCACGCCGAGTCGTACGGCTTCGGTCTGAAGGCCGAGGACGAGCATCTGTTCGGGCTGGCGTTCGTGTTCCTCCTCGCGCGCGCGTTCTCCTCCGGTTGTGCGGCGCTGACCGGTGTCGAGGCGATCAGCAATGGAGTGCCCGCGTTCCGCAAACCCAAGTCCCGCAATGCCGCGACCACCCTGCTGCTGCTCGGCTGCATCGCGGTGACATTGTTCATGGGTATGATCGTGCTCACTCAGAAGGTCGGCATCGTGTACGCGCACAATACCGACGACCTGATCGGCGCACCCGCCGGATACGAGCAGAAGACGCTGGTGGCGCAGCTGGCGGGCGCGGTGTTCTCCGGATTCCAGCCCGGCTTCTACTTCATCACCATCGTCACCGCGCTGATCCTGGTGCTGGCGGCCAATACCGCCTTCAACGGCTTCCCGGTGCTGGGTTCGATTCTGGCGCAGGACCGTTTCCTGCCGCGGCAGCTGCACACCCGCGGTGATCGGCTGGCGTTCAGCAACGGCATCCTGTTCCTGGCGGGGGCGGCCATCGCCTTCGTGGTGCTGTTCGGCGCCGAGGTGACGCGCCTGATCCAGCTCTACATCGTGGGCGTGTTCGTGTCGTTCGTACTGAGTCAGACCGGCATGCTGCGGCACTGGACGCGACTGCTGCGCACCGAGACCGATCCGGCGGTGCGGGCGCGGATGAAGCGGTCGCGGGTGATCAACGCGATCGGTCTCACCATGACCGCGACCGTGCTGCTGATCGTGCTGGTCACCAAGTTCCTGGCGGGCGCGTGGATCGCCATCGTCACCATGGCGGCCATCTTCGGCCTGATGAAACTCATTCGCCGCCACTACGACACGGTGTCGCGGGAGCTGGACGAGTCCGAGTGGGACGGCGTGCTGCCCAGTCGCACGCACTCCATCGTGCTGGTGTCCAAGCTGCACCTGCCCACCAAGCGCGCGCTGGCCTACGCCCGCGCCACCCGGCCCGACACGCTCGAGGCCATCACGGTGAACGTCGACGAGCCCGATACCCGGGCGCTGGTACGGGAGTGGGAGCACAGCGATATCGTGGTGCCGCTCAAGGTGATCGAGTCCCCGTACCGTGAGATCACCAAGCCGGTGGTGGATTACGTGAAGCGGGTGCGCAAGGACTCACCGCGCGACGTGGTGACCGTGTTCATTCCCGAATACGTGGTCGGCCGCTGGTGGGAGCAGTTGCTGCACAACCAGAGTGCGCTGCGGCTGAAGGGCCGGCTGCTGTTCGAGCCCGGCGTCATGGTGACGAGCGTGCCCTGGCAGCTGTCCTCCTCGGCGGGCCGGGCCCGTCCCGGCCGGGTGGTCAATGCCCCCGGTTCGGTGCGTCGCGGATTCGGAGACGAGGCATGAGCGCCGGATCCGATTGGTACGGAGAGGTCTTCGAGGTCCGCCTGGGCCCGCCCGGCCACGGCGGCTTCTGTGTGGCACGTCACGAGGGCCGCGTGCTGTTCGTCCGCCACGGCCTGCCCGGTGAACTGGTCCGCGCTCTCGTCACCGAGGATCGCGGCGGCTCCTTCTGCCGCGCCGACGCCATCGAGATCCTCGATGCCTCGCCCGACCGCATTCCCGCCACCTGCCCGGTCTCCGGCCCGGGCGGCGCGGGCTGCTGCGACTTCACCTTCGCCACCTCCGCTGCTCAGCGCGAACTCAAACGCCAGGTCGTCGCCGAGCAGCTGCGCCGCCTCGCCGACTGGGAACCGGAGTTTGCCGTCGAACCGATCCCGGCACCGCCCGGATTGGCGATCGGTGGTGTGGCACAAGGAACCTCGCTCGGTTCAGCGATCCCGGAGCACGGCCATCCCGGGCGGCTCGGCAGCGTGACGACCAACCTCGGCTCGACTCTGCTCGGCGGTCGCGCCGAGCCCGCCGCGACGGCCCCGCGCCCGACCCCGGGCACGAGCGTCCCGCCGGGTCGAATCGGCGGGGTGTCGACGCCCTCGGCACGTGCGCTCATCGCCCGCCCCGGTGCCGGGGAAACGGCGCAGGGCGGCGAGCCTTCGGCGGGGTCGTATACCGCCGGATGGCGGAGCCGCGTGCGGCTGGTGGTGGACGCGGAGGGGCGGGCCGGGGTGCACCGGTATCGCAGCACCGAGGTGATCGCGGATCTGCGGTGCCCGCAGCCGGTCGCGGGGGCCATGGCGGGGATCGGCGAGCGGGTGTGGACGCCCGGGGCGGATCTCGTTGTGGCCGTGGACGGGGACGGGGTGCGGCATGTCGTCGAACTGGCTCCGGCCGGGGCGGAGGCGGGCTCGCGCGGGCGGCGTGAAAGAGGCGGTGGGGCAGGGGATTCCGGTCGGCGCGGCGGGGGCGATCGGCGCAGTACCGCCGCGCGGCGGGCGGCGGCGCACAGTGCTCGGACCGAGCGTGTCGTGGATGGCAGCGGCCGGGCGGTGCAGTACGTGGGCGAGCGGCGGTGGGAGCTGTCGGCGACCGGGTTCTGGCAGCCGCATTACGGTGCGGCGCAGTGCTATTCGGATGTGGTGGCGGAGTGGGCGGACTGCGCGCCCGGGGCGCTGGTCTGGGACCTGTACTGCGGCGTGGGCGTGTTCGCCGCGCGGCTGGCGGAGCAGGTCGGTGTGACCGGGATGGTGCACGGTGTCGAGTTCGCGCGCACCGCGGTCGCCGAAGGGCGTGCCGCGCTGCGGGATCTGCCGTGGGTGGACCTGACCGTCGAGCGCGTCGAGCGGTGGATTCACGAACAGCCGGATACCGCACCGGATGTCGTCGTGCTCGACCCGCCGCGCGCGGGCGCCGGCAAGGACGTGATCAATGCGCTGAGTGAGCGTTCGCCCCGGCGCATCATCCACATCGGTTGCGACCCCGCCGCTTTCGCCCGGGACGTCGGTCTCTACCGCGCCGTCGGCTACCAGCCGGTGGACCTGCGCGTCTTCGACGCCTTCCCCGGCACCCACCACGTCGAGTGCATCACGGTCCTGGAGCGCTGACCAGGTCCTTCGAGATCGGGGAGCTGTCCCTCCGGAATGTCGCCCGATGCTCCGCACCGACAGCTCCCCGATCTTGGTGCGGCGGGTCGGGGTCGCGGGGGATGGGTTGGGGCGCGGGCGATTTGGGGGTGCGCCAAGATGTTGCCCATGACTACGTTGTCGGATCCGACTGTGGCGTCGGTGGTGGAGCTGATCTATGGGGATCAGTCGCGGTTCCACTCGCTCGAGGCATTGCTGCTGGGGGTGGATCTCAAGCGGCCGGAGTACGGCGTCGAGTTGTGGGTGAACGCCGACAGCTACTGGGGGCGGTTGGTGACGCCGGTGTACGGGGCGCGGCTGGCGGCGCTGGGCGGGAACGCGGAGGCGGATCGGGCGCTGCTGGATCTGGTCGAGGTGACGGTGGCGCGGTTCCTACAGGGAGAGTCCCTGGCGCGCAAGAGCCTTCCGTTGTGGATGCCGGCGCTGCGCACGGCGCTGCTCGGGGACGGCTACCGGATGAAGATCGACCGGGTGATCGGTGCCGAGCCGGAGGCGAGCGTGCGATGTCGCCTGAAACCCACGGCGTGGCTGCCGGTGCGGCTGGCCGAGCGGGTGGCGCTGCTGGAGACCGAGCTCGAGGTGCGCGGCCAGCAGACGGCGCTGGAGCACCTGCGGCACGCGGTGAAACACTATGAGCGGGGCCGGTTCCCGGCGTGCGAGAAGCGGCTGCGGTCGGCGTTGCAGCAGGTGACGGCGTACGCGGCCGGGACCGGTGATCCGGACGGCGGTCGCAATGTGCGGCACCTGGTGGACATCGGCCGCCTCACCATCGCGCAGGGCACGCGGCTGCTACACGATCTGCGCGGAATGGTCGTCGAGGACCCGTTCCCGCATCGAACCCGGGCGGACGCCACCCGTTTTCGCATTCAGCTCACCGCCGTGCGCGCCGGTTCCCTGCTGGCGCAGGTCGAGCTCTGAGGCTCAGGCCAGCTGCCAGGTGATCCGGACGCTGGTGGACAGTTCGCTCTCGCCGAGCTCCACCGGCACCGCGCCGCCCGGAGCGGCCATCTTGCTGGCGGCGAACGCGATTCGCGGCGTGGGCGCGGGACCGGAGACGTCCTCGGTGATCTCGAGCACTGGTCCCAGCCTGCGGCCCGCCCGGAACACGTACTGTTCGGCCTTGCCCAGCGCGTGGTCCCAGGCGGCGTCGCGGGCGCGGACCATGAGGTTCTCCTCGTCGGCGACGGTCAGCGTCAGCCCGCCCAGGCGCACATCGTCGCCGCCCGCGTCGACCGCATGCGCGATGATCGCGGCGGGCCCGCCGTCGGCGGCGGGTTTCGCCTCCCCGCCGGGTCCGGCGATCTCGCGCAGCGTGACCGTCAGCGCGGTGCCGGCGATATAGCCGACCAGCTTCTCCCGATTCCCTTCGGTCCATACGGTTTCCGCGCGCACCGTGAGCCCGCTGGTCGTGATGTCGCGACCCGCCACACCGTCCGCGCGCAGCGACGAGATCATCGCGTCGGCACGTTCCCCGGCCCGCGCATAGGCGGCGGCCACGGTGTCGGCGCGCGTCTCGACCGAGATCGACACCCGCATGATGTCCGGCATGGCACTGGCACTGCCCGAGCCGACGATCGTGATCGTGCCGGTGGGGTTCTCGCTGGTCACGGATTCCTCCTCGATCGATGCGGGCACAACCCAGCCGATGCTACCGACGGCCGCCGACCACCTGCCGCCAGCGCGTCGACGAGGGGTGCCGCGGTTCAGGCGACCGGTTGCCCGGTTCCGCTCGCCTGGTCGAGGGTCGCGGCGAGCGAGCGGGCGCCGGTGGCGATCTCGCTCGCCGCGGCCAGCTCCAGCCGGATCTCCAGATCCGGTGCGGCGGCCGGGCCGTCGTGATGGGTGACGCCGGATTCGGTGATCACGTAGTGGAAGGCGGTCTCGCCGATGCGGACCGTGACGGTGCCGGCGGGCACCAGCTCGGCCACGGCATGTCCGAGGGGGAGTGCGAACCAGTGCGCCCGTACGGCGTCGGTCGCGCGCTGTTCGCCGAGTTGTGCCGCGCCCCAGGCCGACAGCGAGTCCAGCACCGGCCGCAGTGCCGCGCCGGAGTCGGTGAGCTCGTAGACCGCGGTTCCGGCACGGGGGCCGACACGGCGCTTGGTGAGAATCCCGTCACGCTCGAGATCCTTGAGCCGGGCGGCCAGTACATCGGTGCTGATGCCGGGCAGGTCGGCGAACAGGTCGCTGTATCGGCGCGGGCCCGAACACAATTCGCGGACCACCAGCAGGTTCCACCGGTCGCCGACGATGTCGAGGGCGCGGCTGACGGTGCAGTAGTGGTCGTAGCTTCGGCGTGTCACGATCCCACTCTAACCAACAGCTTGGAAATACCAAGTGCAAACTTGGAATTTCCAAGTAGAGTGTGCGGCAACCACACCGAGAAGGGGTCGTTTGATGCAGGTGAAGCAGTCGAGCAAGCTGGCGGGCGTGTCCTACGAGATCCGCGGGCCGGTCGCCGAGCACGCCGCACGGCTGGAGGCGGAAGGGCATCACGTCGTGAAGCTCAACACCGGCAACCCGCTGACCTTCGGCTTCGAGGCGCCCGCCGAACTGCTTCAGGACATGGTCCGCAATCTGCCGCAGTCCAGCGGCTACTCCGCCTCCAAGGGCTTGCTCTCGGCGCGGCGCGCGGTGGTGCAGTACTACCAGACGCTCGGACTCTCCGAACTCGACGTCGAACAGGTCTTCCTGGGCAACGGCGTCTCCGAGCTCATCATGATGGCCATGACCGCGCTGCTGGAGAACGGTGACGAAGTCCTGGTTCCCGCACCGGATTTCCCGCTCTGGACCGCCGCCACCGCGCTCAACGGCGGCCGGACCGTGCACTACATCTGTGACGAGGGCTCGGACTGGATGCCCGATCTGGCCGATATCGAGTCCAAGATCACCGACCGCACCCGGGCGCTGGTCATCATCAACCCGAACAACCCCACTGGCGCGGTGTATTCGCCCGAGGTGGTGCGCCAGATGCTGGAGATCGCGCGCCGCCACAACCTGGTGGTGTTCTCCGACGAGATCTACGACAAGATCCTCTACGACGGCCTGACCCACACCGCGACCGCCGCGCTGGCCCCGGATCTGTTGTGCCTCACCTTCTCCGGCCTCTCCAAGTCCTACCGCGCCGCCGGCTTCCGCGGTGGCTGGCTGGTGGTATCGGGCCCGATCGAGCACGCCGAGAACTACCTCGAGGGCCTGACCATGCTGGCGGGTCTGCGGCTGTGCGCGAATGTTCCTGCGCAGCAGGCGATTCAGGCCGCGCTCGGCGGACATCAGAGCATCTACGACCTCACCCTGCCCGGCGGCCGCCTGCGCGAGCAGCGCGACCGCGCGTGGGAGGCGCTCAACGCCATCCCGGGCATCTCGTGCGTGAAGCCCCGGGGCGCGCTGTACGCCTTCCCTCGCATCGACCTCGACATGTACCGGATCCACGACGACGAGCAGTTCGTGCTGGATCTGCTGCTGCGCGAGAAGATCCACATCGTGCAGGGCACCGGCTTCAATTGGCCGCGCCCCGACCACTTCCGGATCGTGACGCTGCCGCACGCCGATGAGCTCGAGGCCATCATCGAGCGCATCGGACGTTTCCTGGCGACCTACAAGCAGTAGGTCTCAGACCGGGCGGCCCGCCGTCATACCGCCGTCGACGACGAACTCGGCGCCATTGCAATAGCTGGATTCGTGGCTCGCGAGGAACACCACGAGCGCCGTGACCTCTTCGGGCACACCGAGGCGGGCCAGGGTGTTTGCGTCGCGATCGGTGGTCGTGCCCTCGGGCACGCCGATCATGGGCGTCATGATCCCGCCCGGGTGAACGGAATTCACCCGCACCCCGTGCGGGGCGAGCTCGAGCGCCGCGGACTTGGTGAGTCCGCGCACCCCGAATTTCGAGGCGGTGTAGGCGTGCGCGCCCGGCACGCCCTGGATCCCCGCAGCGGAGGAGATGTTCACCACCGCCGCGGGCCTGGCCGCCACCAGGGCGTCGCGGGCGGCGGTCAGGCCGAGGAAGGGGCCGGTGAGGTTGATGGACAGGGCACGCTGCCACTGTTCTTCGGTGTAGGTGCCGAGCGGCCCGAAGTCGAGGATGCCGGCATTGTTGACCAGCACGTCGAGCTTGCCGAAGCGTTCGACCGCGGTGTCCACGGCCGTGCGCCAGTCCTCGGCCTTGGTGACATCGAGATGGACGTACGCTGCGGCGTCGCCGAGTTCGGCGGCCAGTTTCGCGCCCGCCTCGTCCGAGATGTCGCCGATGAGCACCGAGGCGCCCTCGGCCACGAATGCGCGCGCGTGCGAGGCGCCCATTCCCGATGCCGCGCCGCTGATCAGCGCTACGCGTCCGTCGAGCCGTCCGCTCATGCTCGGTGCCTTCCGTCGAGATCGATGATGGTCCGCTCCGGCCGGAACACGCAGCGGGTGGTGGTGTAGATGGTGGGCATGCACTTGTTGCAGTGCACGCAGGCCGACCGGGTGGCCGCGTCGGCCTGGATGCGCTGCAACAGATTCGGCTCGCGCAGCAGTGCCCGGCCCATGGCGACGAACTCGAATCCCTCGGTCATGGCCAGGTTCATGGTGTCGAGATTGGTGATGCCGCCCAGCAGGATCAGCGGCACGGACAGTTCACGTCGGAACTGGCGGGCCCGCTCCAGCAGGTACGCCTCGTGGTAGGGGTACTCCTTGAGGAAGGCACGCCCGACCAGTTTGAAACCCATTCGCGCCGGGCCGGGCAGCACCTCGGCGAACTCCTTGCGCGGTGCGTCGCCGTGGAACAGCAGCATGGGGTTGAGAAGTGAACTGCCCGCGGTCAATTCGAGGGCGTCGAGCGCGCCGTCGGCCTCCAGCCAGGCGGCTACCTGGATGCTCTCCGGGACCGTGAGCCCGCCTCGGCGGCCGTCCTCCATGTTCAGTTTGGCGGTCACGGCCAGCCGGTCGCCCACGGCATCCCTTACGGCGCAGGCGATTTCGCGTGCGAGCCGGGCCCGGTTGGCGAGCGTGCCGCCCCACTTGTCGTGGCGGCGATTGAGCAGCGGGCTCAGGAACGAGCTCACGAGATAGTTGTGGCCGAAATGGATTTCGACCGCGTCGAATCCGGCCCGCTCGGCAAGCAGCGCCGCATTCGCGTGTGCCGCAATGAGTTCACGGATCTCGGAGTCGCCGGGCACGTGCATGGCCTGCATGCTCAGCGGGCTGAACATACGGCTCGGCGCGAGCGCGGGCACGCGGTTGGAGGCGGCGTTGGCGACCGGTCCGGCGTGCCCGATCTGGGCGCTGGCGGCCGCGCCCTCGGCGTGCACGGCGTCGGTCAGTTCACGCAGTCCGGGAACGGCTTCGGGCCGCATCCAGATCTGGTGCCGGTCGGTGCGGCCGCCCGGCGCGACCGCGCAGTAGGCGACGGTGGTCATGCCCACCCCGCCCGCGGCGACCTCGCGATGGAAGTCGATGAGCTCGGGGGTGACCAGCGCGTCGGGGGTGCGTCCCTCGAAGGTGGCGGCCTTGATCACCCGGTTGCGCAGAGTGATCGGGCCGAGTTTCGCCGGTGCGAAGATCTCGTTCATGGTTTTTCTCCCGGTGCGGTGAGTCCGGCCACCACGAAGTTCCGCAGGGCCGTCAACGCCGGTTCGGGCATCCCGTGATCCTCGATCTCGGGAGCGCCGAACCGCATGATGATCAGGTCGAAGGCCAGCATCCAGCGCCGTCCCGCCTCGCCGGCCCTCAGTTCGGGCAGCAGCGGGGTCCAGGAGTCCATCCGGAACCACGGCCCCTGCCACGAGGTCTGATGCCGGCCCAGCACGAAGCGGGCCAGCAGCCGAAGATGCAGGCGCCCCAGCGGATCCGCGGCCAGCTCCTGGAACGGCGCGAGGATGGTGTCCACCACCGCGGGCACCGAATCCCGCCCGCCCGTGGCCCGGCCGAGCCCCTCCTCCCACAGCGGCCCGAGCCGCGCCTCGATGAGCGCGGCGACCAGCGCCTCCTTGGATCCGAAGTGGTAGTGCACCGCCGCGGGATTGGCGCCCGCCGCCGCGCACACGGCGCGCACCGATACCTCGTCATAGGGCTCGGTCAGCAGTAGCTGCTCGGCTGCCGCGAGCAGCCGTTCCCGCGTTCCCGCGGACACCTTCTCGACCATGACAAGCAGTGAAACACGGTTCAATCAGTAATTCAATCATTGATTGAAAATTGCCGTTGTGGGCCTGGTCTGCGTTGTGGGCCTGGTCTATTGGAAGTGGCGGCAGTGCCACCGCGCCGGCCGGCAGTGAGCGGTCACTCGCTCTGCGACCAGGCCGCGACCGGCAGGGTCAAGTAGACGCCGATATGCGCGTCGACGAACTTCTCGATATCGGCGAGCAGCTGGTCACAGCGCTCCTGCCGGTTCTCGGCCCGGCTCGCGAAGTACTTCGACCGGACCTCGATGACCACATCCATCCCCGAGCGATCGAACTTGCCCAGCGGATGGAAGCGGATCTCGACATCCCCCGCCTGCAGATCGCCGTCGTAGGGCTCCTCCGGGCATTCGACGGCGAGGGACACCAGGTGCGGCAGCCATTTGCCCAGCTCACGCAGCACGGTCTCGGGAAGCTCCGGCTTGTAGGTCACCTCGACGAGGGGCATCCGGCCAGTGTATTGGCCGAGGCAAGGACCGCCGGGGCCCGGCGGCGGTACGCGCTAGCGGGCGGGGAGGGCGCGGGCGATGATCTCTTCGATCACCGCGCTCTTGGCGTTGGAGTAGTGCTGGACGTACTTCCACTGTCGTTGCGCCAGTACGCGTTTGGTCCGTTCGTAGTGGGCGCGGTCGGCGTCGTGGGTGCGGAGCCGATCACGGAAGGCGAGGACTCGCTCGATCCCGGTGTCGCCGAGGCCGGGGGAGAACACGTGGAGGTTGATGTCGTGCGGCGCACCGTCTTCCACGCGGCGGACCAGGCAGCGGTGTTCGTACCAGTCGGGTTCGCGTACGCGCAGGGTGTATCCGGCGGCTTCCAGGGCGGACACGTAGGCCGGTTCGTCGGCGGTGTCCGCGACCACGAGCAGGATGTCGATGACCGGCTTGGCGGCGAGGCCGGGCACCGAGGTGGACCCGGTGTGCTCGAGTCGTAAGACCGTCGCCCCCAAGGCCGCTCGGATCGCCCGGGCGTCGTCGGCGTACCAGGACGGCCAGTCGGGGTTGGGTTCCTCGAGGATCACCGGCACCGCGTAGGGCGTCAGCTCGCCGACGAACGCGGCGGAGATCTCGTCGTCGTCCATGATGGCCACGACCTGAGCCTGATCGGCGCGGGTCAGGAGGTGCGGAGACTGGCGATCACCTGCGCGGCCCGGTCGGCGGCCAGTTCGCCCTGGGTACCGCGGTCGGCCAGGATGGCCAGCACCAGCAGCGCCTTGTTCGGGCCGGAGAACGCGAACGTGTAGATCGAGTAGCTGGTCGTGGTGCAGCCCGGCACGCCCGGCTGCCAGCTGCCGGAGGTCTCGACCTGCTGACCGGTGATGCCGCTGGTGGTGGTGACCGCGGCCGGCGCGCCCTGGTTGCCGCCGGTCGCGTCCGAGTAGCCGCTCTCCGCCGAGATTCTCGCCACCTTGACGGCCGCGGCGGCGGGATCGCTGCCGTCGACGTGGGCGACGAAGGCGAGGGTCCGATACGCCGAGCCCGCGCAGTAGTCGTTGCCCTCGGTGGACTTGGCGTGCCCGATGACCGAGCCGTCGGTCCCGGTCTGCGCGGTGATGTCGGTGGGCTCGGCGATCGTCCACCCGGCGGGCACGTCGTAGCTGATACCCAGTGCCGGGGCGACCACGGTGGTGCTGCCGGGCTTGGGTGCGCCGGACCGGGACGGCCCGGTGGCGGACGGCCCGCCCGAGGGCGCGGCGGTCGTGCCGGGCGCGGCGGTGGTGCCGCTGCCGGCGGAGTCCCGGGTCAGCGCATACGCCGCGATACCGCCGCCGGCCAGCACGATGACCGCGGCCAGCGCGGCGAGAATCAGCCGGGTGCGACGGGGACCGCCGCCGGGTGCGGGTGGCGGCGCGTAGCCCGGAATCGGTTGCTGCCCCGCATAATTCGGGACGGAATGCTGCCCGGTGACGTACTGGTGGTGCTGTCCGGTGATGTACTGGGGCTGCTGACCCGTGATGTACTGCGGAGGCGCGAGCTGGTACCCCGGGGGCAGTTGCGCGGCAAAGCCCGGATACTCGGTCGGCTGCGGTGCCTCGCCCGGATAACCCCAGTCCTGTTGTCCCGCATCGGGATAGCCCCAGCCCTGTGGCCCGCCGTGGGGGTTCGCCCAGTGATCATTGTTGTCGGTCACGTGTTTTCACCCTCCGGCCGCACCGAGCCGCCTCGGCTTGGTCGAAGCCCGACCCTATCGGGTGTGTCCTAGCCCTGCGACGCGGGCGCGTCCGGGCCGGGATCCGGCCGGGCCGGGGACACCCGGATCACCCCGGCGTCCAGATCGAGGCTGACCCGGGGCCGGTGGCCCTCGCCGCTGCCGTCCTCGCTGCCCTCGTCCTGCAGCTTCTTGCCGGGGAACAGTTCGCCTATGACGCCCACGAATTCACCCTAGCCCTCACATGCGGTGGTAGCGCGGACCGCGATACCCGTACCGCCCGCGGGCGAAGACGAAGAACAGCACCGGGAACAGGAAGAACGGGAAGAAGTGGGTGGTCACCGCGAACGCGACCATGAACACCAGCAGCACGGCCGCACCGATCGGGGCCAGCGGCAGCGGGCGGCGCGGGGCGGGCGGCGGGGCCGGGATCTGCGGCGCGAGCGGTTGCGGCCGGGGTAGGTCGCCGAACAGCACCGCCAGCTCGCCCGCGGTCTTGGCCGCGTATGCCCGGCCCACCCGCTCGTCGTATTCCGCGACGTCGAGCCGGCCGGCGGCGAAATGCTCGCCCAGTGCGGCGGCGGCCTGTTCGCGTTCCGCGGTGCCGACGCGGACGGTGGACGGTCCGTAGACCGCGGGATCGAAATCGGTCATGACAATCCACCTCGGGGGAGGGAAGCAATCTCGTTGTCCGCCAGCGTAGGCGCGTTCGCGGCGGCGCGCCTGCACGCGTTTGCGTAATCCTGGCTACGCCTGCTGACGTAGGCCCGCCGCGGGCTGTCCGGCGGCCAGCCCGGCGAATTCGTCGACCTTGGGATGGTCGGTGTCGGTGCGCCACACCAGCCGGACCCGTGCGTCGGGCAGGCCGGTGAGCGGGACGAATGCCACCTCCGGATGGGTGAAGTAGGTGGGCATGGCGGTGGTGGTGGCGAAGACGGCGTTGTTGTGGGCGACCGCGGTGAGCATCTCGGGTTCGGTGCGCGCGGGCGCGACCCGCGGGATGGGCCGCCCGCGCGGGGTGGTGGCCGGCGGCCAGAAGGCGCGCGCGAATTCGGGCGCGACATCCGGATGCGGTCCGATCACCCGCAATTCGGCCAGATCCTCGACGTCGATGCGGTCGCGGGTGGCCCACGGATGGCTGCGGGCGATGGCCAGCAGCCGCGGGAACACGCCCACCTCCGGCCCGACGGTCAGGCCGAGCTGCTCGACCGGGGCCAGGCAGATCTGGATGTCCACCTCGCCGCGCCGCAGCGGGCCGAAGATGTCGGTCCACGCCAGCTGGGTGAGCGTGATCTGGCATTCCGGATGGCGGGCCCGGAATCCGGTCAGTGCGGTGTCCAGGGTGGACGCGTAGGGCCCGAGGAAGCCGATGCGCAGGCCCCGTGCCGCGGTGCGGGTTTCGGCGAAGGCCCGCTGCAGCTCCTGGAAGGCCGGGCGCGCGCGGGCCAGCAGATGCTCGCCCAGCGGATTGAGGGTGACCCGGCGGCTGGTGCGCTCCACCAGGCGGCGGCCGACGCGGCGCTCCAGGCTGCGGATCAGCTGGCTGACCCGGGGCTGGGACAGTCCGAGGCGGTCGGCGGTCCGGCCGAAGTGCAGTTCTTCGGCGAGGACCACGAACGCTTCCAGTTCGGCCGGGTCGACGCGGGGTTCTCGAGGCGAGTCTTCGATCAGCATTTCTTATCGATCTTCGCGGATTTCGGCGTTGATGGCTATCCGACACGTGACGGATGCTGAGCCGGTGAGTGTGAATCGCGTCGACTTGCCGCGGTCACCGAGATGGGCGGCATCGTCATGAGCACCCGACACCGGCGAACACCCGACGCTAAGGAAAACCCCTGTGCCGCATTTGAAGAGCCTGCGCGAGTTCATCGAGGCGCTCGACGCCATCGGTGAGGTCCAGCACATCGACACCGAGGTCGACTGGAATCTGGAGATCGGCGCTGTCATCCGCCGCTCCTACGACCTGAAGGCCCCCGCGCCGCTGTTCACCAAGATCACCGGATACCAGGACAGCGGTTTCCGCGTACTCGGCGCGCCCGGCAGCCTGTCGGGGCCCGGGCATACGCTGGCGCGAATCGCGCTGGCGCTGGGCTTGTCCCCGGACGCGTCCGGGCAGGAGATCGTCGAGGCCGTTGTCGAGGCCCGCCGCAAGCCTGGCATCCCGCCGGTGCGGGTTCCCGCCGAGACCGCGCCGTGCAAGCAGAACATTGTGCGCGGCGACGATATCGACCTGCTGGCCTTCCCGACCCCGCTCATCCACGGCAATGACGGCGGCCGCTACATCCAGACCTACGGCATGAACATCGCCAAGACTCCGGATGGTTCATGGACCAACTGGTCGATCAACCGCATGATGATCGCTGGCCGGAACACCTTGGCCTGCCTCATTCCCGGGCCACAGCACCTGGGCATCATTCGCGCCAAATGGGCCGAGCAGGGCAAGCCCATGCCCATCGCGCTGGCCCTGGGCGTCGAACCGGGTCTGCCGTTCGTCGGCGCCATGCCATTGCCCGAGGGCGCGGACGAATCCCATTTCCTGGGAGCGCTGTTCGGCGAGGGCATCGAGGTGGTGCCCGCCGAGACCGTGGACGTGCTCGTCCCCGCCACCGCCGAGATCGTCATCGAGGGCCACATCTCCTTCGACGAGACGGTGACGGAGGGGCCGATGAACGAATACCCCGGTTACAACGCCGTCGAAGCCTCGGACAAGCCGGTCTTCCACGTCTCCGCCATCACGTACCGCGACGACGCCATCCTGCCCGTGGTCGCGGCCGGGCCACCGGTGGAGGAAGATCACACCGCCACCGGTACCATGCACGCCGCCGAGATCCTCTACCAGTTGCGCGAGGCCGGTCTGCCTGTCGCGTCGACGTGGTTCTCCTACGAATCGGCACTGCACTGGCTGATCGTGGCCGCCGATTCCGATTGGCACGACAAGCTTCCGATTTCCTCCGGCGAGTTCGCGCACAAGGTCGGCGATGTCGTCTTCGCGGGCAAGGCCGGTTTCGGCGTCCCCAAGGTGCTGCTGGTCGAGGACGACATCGACATCACCGACGTGAACCAGATCGTGTGGGCCTTCGCCACCCGCGCCCACCCCGAACACGGCGAGGTCCACTTCCCGGCCGAACTCACCGCCGCGCTCTCGGTCTATCTCTCCGAGGTGGAGCAGCACTCGTACCGCGCGGGCAAGGTCATCTACAACTGCCTGCTGGCCGATCTGTTCGACGAGTCCCAGCGCCCGGTGAAGGGCAGCTTCGAAAACGGTTGGCCCGCAGCGGTTCAGCAGCGTGTCCTGGATCGCTGGCAGGAATACGGCTACCTCTGACCACCACTGGTCCCCCGGTGACCACCCACCGCCATCCGGATGGCCGACCCACCCCGCCATCCCGGCCGGAATGACTGCGGGCGGCCTCGTACGACCATCGAGGGGTGTCGGACGAGGCTCGGCCCGAGGCGGATCAGATGCCGCCGTGCGCCGCTACCGCGCGCACGGCGGCATCGGTCTGCGTATGGGCGGCGCCCGCCAGGCGTTCCAGCAGTGCCAGTCCAGCGGAGACTGTCCCGGGCGACGATGAGCTCACCGCGGGCAATGGTGCGGGTCGACTGAATCGTGAAGGCGGCGTCCAGATCTCCGCTGCCGTAGACCGGCCCGTCGGCGGTAGCCGGGCAGATGCCGAATGAATCGGGTTGTACTGCCGCCAGTTCCGGAATGTAGTCGGCCGGCGTTCCCGACGCGTCGGCCCGGCACAGCTCGTACACTTCCTCGATGATGCGGGCGACGACGCCGCCGGACGGGACCAGTGGGCCACTGTAACCGGCGTAATCTGTGTTGAGCCTCACATCTGCTACGGATGTTGCAGGTGGCGTTTCGTTCCTGGCATCGGGGGCCGGAATGGGCTCCGTAGACTGTTGCAAACACAGGAGACATCCGGAGGGAGCAATAGCCGTGGGAGTGCTTTCCCGGGTCGACACGCCCGAGGACCTGCGTCGGCTGTCGGTACCGGAGCTGCACGAGCTGGCCGAGGAGATTCGTGAGTTCCTGGTGCGGAAGGTCGCCGTCACCGGCGGGCACCTGGGGCCGAACCTCGGCGTCGTGGAGCTGACCATCGCGTTGCACCGAGTTTTCGACTCGCCGGCCGACCCGATCATCTTCGATACCGGGCATCAGGCCTACGTGCACAAGATCCTTACCGGCCGCAAGGACGGGTTCGACACGCTGCGCAAAGAGGGCGGGCTGTCGGGGTACCCGAGCCGGGCCGAGAGCGCCCACGACTGGGTGGAGTCCTCGCACGCGTCGGCCTCGCTGTCCTATGCGGACGGCATCGCCAAGGCGTTCGCGCTGACCCGGCAGAAGCGGCATGTGGTCGCGGTCGTCGGTGACGGCGCGCTCACCGGCGGCATGTGCTGGGAGGCGCTGAACAATATCGCCGCCGGGCCGGACCGCTCGGTCATCGTGGTGGTCAACGACAATGGCCGCTCCTACGCGCCGACCATCGGCGGGCTCGCCGAGCGGCTCGCGGGGCTGCGCACCCAGCCCGCCTACGAGCACGCGCTCGACGCCACCAAGCGGATCGTCCAGAGCATTCCGCGCGTGGGGGATTCGGCGTACTCGATGCTGCACGCCATCAAGACCGGCATCAAGGACGCGGTCGCGCCGCAGGAGCTGTTCAGCGATCTCGGGCTGAAGTATGTGGGCCCGGTCGACGGGCACGATCCGGTGCAGCTGGAGGCTGCGCTGCGGCGGGCCAAGGACTTCGGTGGTCCGGTCATCGTGCACGCGGTGACGCAGAAGGGCCGCGGCTACAAGCCGGCCGAGGACCACGAGGCCGATCAGATGCACGCCATCAACCAGATCGACCCGGAGACCGGTGAGCCCCTGGGCGGCCCGTCCGCGCCGAGCTGGACCTCGGTGTTCTCCAAGGAGCTCATCGCCCAGGCCGAGCAGCGCGACGACATCGTGGCGATCACCGCGGCCATGCCGGGGCCGACCGGGCTGACCCCGTTCGGAAATCGCTTCCCGGAGCGCATGTTCGACGTCGGCATCGCCGAACAGCACGCCATGACCTCCGCGGCCGGTATGGCCCTGGGCGGTCTGCATCCGGTAGTGGCCATCTACTCGACCTTCCTCAACCGGGCCTTCGACCAGCTGCTCATGGATGTGGCGCTGCTCAAGCTCCCGGTGACCCTGGTGCTCGATCGCGCCGGCATCACCGGCGACGACGGCGCCTCGCACAACGGCATGTGGGACCTGTCGGTGCTGGGCATCATCCCCGGCATCCGGGTCGCCGCCCCGCGCGACGCCGCCCGCCTGCGTGAGGAATTGGGGGAGGCCCTGCACATCAGCGACGGGCCCACCGCCATCCGCTTCCCCAAGGGTCCTGCGATCGAAGAGATTCCGGCGGTGGAACGCTTCGAGGGCGTGGATGTGCTGCGCCTGCCCGACGTGGAAGACGCTGCCGCGTACTCGGTGCGCGCCGATGTCCTGCTGGTCGCGGTCGGCGCCTTCGCCGACCTCGCGCTCAAGGTCGCGGATCTGCTGGAGGCCGAGGGCGTCTCGGTGACCGTGGTCGATCCGCGCTGGGTCCTCCCGGTCTCCGACACCGTGGTGAAGCTGGCCGGGAACCACCGTCTGGTGGTCACTCTCGAGGACAGTGGCCTGCACGGCGGCATCGGCTCCACAGTTTCCGCCCGGCTCCGCAGTTCGGGCGTCGACGTCCCGGCCCGCGACCTCGGCGTCCCCCAGCATTTCCTGGACCACTCCTCCCGCGCCAAGATCCACCAGGATCTCGGCCTCACTCCGGGCGAGGTGGCCCAGCGGGTGCACGTGTGGCTCGGCGCCGCCGATGCCTCCGGCGGCGAGATCGAGCAGGCCCTGCTCCCGGCGGCCGAGTAGCCCCGCAGAATGGCACTCCGCTCGTGACGGGCCCGCGATCATCCGATCGCGGGCCCTTCTTTCTATACGGAGCTGGGGTTCTCGCGTAGATTCTGAAACAGGTTACAGTTTCGGGACGGGAGTTCGGATGTCGTTTGTGCTTGTCGAGAAGCCGCGGCCGGGGATCGCGTTGGTCACATTGAACCGGCCGGACCGAATGAACGCCATGGCGTTCGACGTGATGGTGCCGCTGCGGGAGACCCTCGAGGGCGTGGCGGCCGACAACGAGGTGCGCGTGGTGGTGCTCACGGGCGCCGGGCACGGGTTCTGCTCGGGCGCGGATCTGCAGCACGCCGGCAAGGTGCCGGGGGTAGAGGGGCTGACGCGCACCAGCATTGCGCGGCGCTCGATGGAGCTGCTGAACAATGTGATGCTCACGATCAAGCGGATGCACCAGCCGGTGATCAGCGCCATCAACGGCGCGGCCATCGGCGGCGGGTTCTGCCTGGCCATGGGGACCGATATCCGAATCGCCTCGGAGGACGCGTATTTCCGCGCGGCGGGCATCAACAACGGCCTCACCTCCGCCGAACTCGGCATCAGCTACACGCTGCCGCGGGCCATCGGCTCCACCCGCGCCTTCGAGATCATGCTCACCGGCCGCGATGTGGACGCCGCGGAAGCCGAGCGCATCGGCATCGTCTCCCGCGTCGTCCCCGGCGACAAACTCCTCGAGGCCGCTTACGACACCGCCGACCAGATCATCCGCTGGAGCCGGGTCGGCGGCGAGCTCACCAAGCGCCTGCTGTGGAGTGGCCTGGAGGCGGGCAGTTTCGAATCCCACATGCAGAACGAGGGCATGGCCCAGCTCTACGTCCGCCTCACCACCGACAATTTCGACGAGGCCATCCGAGCCCGCCGCGACCGCCGCCCACCCGAATTCCAGGACTGACCGAACGGCCGCCGCGCGCCCGGCGCGTGCTAACTGCCGGATCCGAGCAAGTTGGAACTGCCGGATCCGAGCAGGTTCGCGCTTCCGGATCCGGTGCAGGTGCCCTGCTGCGGGGGCTGCGGAGTGCCTGAACCCGGTGGCGCGGCGACCACCGACACCGTGAACGTATACGGCTGCATCACCACGAACGGGATCGTGGAGGAGGTCGCAACGGAGAGTTCGTGTGTTCCGGCCGTGGTCGGAACCCATGCGATGGCATTGCGGCCGGTGTGTGGGTACGAGATGCTGCCGATGCATTTCCCGTTGTCGTAGAAGCTCGTGGCGCTCACGTTCGTCAGAAATGGGCCCGCGTAGAACGAGTAGGTCTGTCCTACGACGTATGACGATGGCACCGTGCAGGTGCCGGTCGAACAATCGTCGACCTCGGGACCGTCGATGGAGGCAGTGACGGTGGGCGCGGACAGTGCGGCGATGGTCGCGGCCACCGCCAGAGTTGTTGCGCCCCAGCCGATGCGGTGTGTGGTGCGGTGAGTGATATGCATTTGGTTGCCGTCTCTTCCGTATTCGTGATCAGAGTCCGGCGCTGCCGGATCCGTCGAGGGCGGCGCTGCCGGATCCGATGAGGTTGGCGCTGCCGCCACCGCCGCAGCCGGGTTGCTTCGGCGGCTGGGCGGGGGTGGATCCCGCGGGCGCGGCAGTCACGTCGTACTTCTCCGAGATCTCCTTGACGCCGCCGACGATGGTGAGCGTGTGCGATCCGGCGGCGGTGGGAACCCAGGTGATCTGGAGTGCACCCGGACCCGATATCGGGGCGCTTCCGATGCATTGCCCGTTGTCGTAGAAGTCCGCTGTGCTCGCGAACATGGGCTGGAAGTTGATGCCCGCGTAGTACGTGTACGTGCGTCCGACGACCGCGGACCCCACCCCCGCGCCGGTTGCGGCATCGACGAGCACGGGGAATCCGAGGGAGGCGGAGGCGGCGGGCGTGAATAGGGCGGTGATGGTCGCGGCCAATGTCAAAGTGGTTGCGCCCCAGCCGATGCGGCGCAGGGAGCGGATCGAGCTGTGCATTCGCGTTCTTTCGTGCTCGAGGTGGTCCGTCGGGTCAGTGCGCGCTGCCGGAGCCGAGGAGGTTCGAGCTGCCGGATCCGATGCTGCCGCCGCCGCCACAGCCGGCCTGCTGCGGCGGTTGCTGTGCGGTGGACCCCGGTGGCGCGGCGACGACGTTCACGGTGAGGGTGGCGGTCTTGGATGCCTGGGTGACGGTGATCTTGTGCGTTCCGGGGGCGTTCGGAACCCAGGAGACCGATGAGTTGGCGTAGTCGATGCCGGTAACACCCATGCCCGACGGTGACGGTGCGCCCGCGATGCACTGGCCGTTGTCATAGAAATTCACCGTGGGTGCCGACAGGGGTGGCAATGGCACGTAGATGTCGGCCGGCGACACGACTTGGTACACGTGTCCTACGACAATCGACGACGCCGGCGCGCATGCGTCGGAGCTGTTCCTTGTCGTGCAGTCGTTGACCGTGATGGGGCCGACATCGGCGGAGGCGGTAGGTGCCGACAGCGTGGTGGTGGTCGCGGCCAGTGCCAAAGTGGTTGCGGCCCAGCCGATGTAGTGCAGGGGGCGGCGGGTGACGTGCATTGGTGGACTCCTCTTTCGTGCCCCTTGGTTCGGGGTCGACAGAATCTAACTTTCACCAACTGTGAAATGAGTCCACTTCAGAAAACCCTTGTGCCCCAACTTTCCTGGGCGATATTTCCGGGGTCAGCTTTTCGGGTAGAGGGCTTCGCTCAGGCGCGGGACGGTCAAAGCACGCTGCCACGGGCGGGCGCCGCCCGCGGCGAGGTAGCCCTCGATGAGGGTCGGGGCTTCACCGTTGGCGACCGATTTGGGCAGCCCGTCCCAGCACATGCGGCGCAGCAGGTCCGGGGTGAGCAGGTTCTCGACCGGGACCGACACCTCGGTGGAGAGGTCGGTCATGGCCGCGCGGGCGCACTGCAGGCGGGCGGCGGCGGCCGGGTCGCGGCGCTCCCAGCGGTTGACCGGGGGCGGGCCGTCGAAGTGCTGGGTGAGCGGCGGGAGCTCGCTGTCGGGGAGGGTGCGGGCGCGCTCCACCGCGCCGAGCCATTCGCGCGAGTAGCGGCGCTGGCGGGGGCCGCCGAAGATCGGCAGGGTGCGCAGCTGGGCGATGGACTTGGGCTCGTTGGTGGCGGCGGCCACGATGGCCGAGTCCGGGAGGATGCGGGCGGGGGCCACGTCGCGCAGGCGGGCCAGACGGTCGCGGGTCGTCCATAGTTCGCGGACGATGGCGAGCTGGCGGGTGCGGCGCAGGGTGTGGATGCCGGAGGTGCGCCGCCAGCGGTCGGCCTTGGGGCCGGCCGGCTCCGCGGTGCGGACGTGCTCGAATTCCTCTGTGGCCCACTCGGATTTGCCCTGCTCGGCCAGGTCGGCGGCGACCGCGTCGCGCAGCTCGATGAGTAGCTCCACATCGAGGGCCGCGTAGTTCAGCCAGTCGTCGGGCAGCGGCCGGGTGGACCAGTCGGCCGCGCCGTGGCCCTTGCGCAGCTCGCGGCCGAGCAGCTTCTCCACCATGGCGGCCAGGCCCACGCGCTCGTAACCCGCGAGGCGGCCGCCGAGTTCGGTGTCGAAGAGCCGGGCCGGGTGCAGCCCGAGTTCGGCCAGCCCGGGCAGATCCTGATCCGCGGAGTGCAGCACCCACTCCAGATCGTTGATCGCCTCGGCCAGCGGCGTGAGCTCCCCGTCCACCGGGATCGGGTCGATGAGGAAGGTGCCCGCACCCTCGCGCCGCAGCTGGATCAGGTACGCGCGATTGGAGTAGCGGAAGCCGGAGGCGCGCTCGGCGTCGACCGCGAGCGGTCCACTTCCGGCGGCGAGCTGGCGGGCGGCGGCGGCCACCGCGGCGGCGGAGTCCAGTACCGGCGGTACACCGTCCACTGGCGCGAGCAACGGTACCGCGGCAGTGGCTTCGGGTTCATCTGGTACGGACATGGTCTTGAACTCTACGGGTTGGGCATTGGCGGGCCGCGTCACGTCGGTGAAACGACCGGCCGTGACACTGCGTCGGGCCATGGGGAATCGTACGTGGCGGTCGTCGATTTCGTTGCAGTACAGATGTTCTCGCAGGCGAGAGGGGGTTTTCGGGCGACCGGCGCGGGAATTCGAGGTTCGGCCGCCCCGATCTCGCGCCCAATTATTCGGTGTTCTCGCCCCGGCGCACGTCCAGCCGGGTTACCCCCGCGGGCGGCAGTCCGGCCGCGTAGGCGAGCACCTCGCAGAAGGCTTCCACGTGCGGCCGCATGACGGTGTCGGACACGGTCCAGGAGGCGCGCAGTTCGAGCTGGTGTGCGCGCGGCGGCCCGGCGATGTCGCCGTAGCGCACCGAGCTGGTGGCGGTGACCGTGCCGCCGAGGGCGGTGAAGGAGGTGCGCGAGTCGAGCGCGTCGACCAGCCAGCTCCACGCCACCTCCGGCAGCAGCGGGTCGGCGGCGAGGGCGGAGTCGATGTCGGCCTGGATGTAGGCGACCAGACGGAACACCCCGTGCCAGGCTTCCTGCCCGGCCGGGTCGTGCAGCAGGATCAGCCGGCCGAACGCGTCGCCCTCGGAGTCGACGGGCACCACGTTTGTATCGGGTCGCGTGACTTCCGCGCCTAGGGCGTACGAGTACGGGGCGAGGCGCTGCGGCGGGCGGATCGGTGCCAGCTCGATTCGAGGATGCACAGATGCGGTTCCCATGGCCTCGACCGCGGCGCGGAACCGGGCTGGTTCTTCGGGCTCCGGGGTGGGGGCAGCGCCGTCGCGGAAGTCGAGCGGTGTCACGAAAGGCACCGTAGACCCCTCCGGTGCCGAGTAGTGCGAGGCGCGCCGCCGGGGCCCCTTTACGATGGGCGGTGATGAGTACTCACACCCGACGCCTGCTGACCGATGCCCCGTTCCTTGCTGCCGCCACCGGTGGCGTTCCGCATCGGCGTCCGGTGTGGTTCATGAGACAGGCTGGTCGGTCCCTTCCGGAGTATCGCGAGGTGCGTGCCGGAATCGGCATGCTGGAATCGTGTTTCGATCCGGAGCTGGTGTGCGAGATCACCATGCAGCCGGTTCGCCGCCACCAAGTGGACGCGGCAATCCTCTTCTCCGACATCGTGGTTCCGCTCAAGGCCGCCGGCATCGATCTCGACATCGTGGCCGGCGTCGGCCCGGTGGTCGCGAATCCGGTGCGCACCGTTGCCGATGTGCGCGCGCTGCCGCGGCTGCGCGCCGAGGAGGTGGGCGCGGTCACCGCCGGTGTGAAGCTGCTGCTGGACGCGCTCGGTGACACCCCGCTCATCGGATTCACCGGTGCCCCGTTCACTTTGGCGTCGTACCTGGTCGAGGGCGGGCCCAGCAAGAACCACGAGCGCACCAAGGCGATGATGCTCGCCGACCCCGAGACCTGGCACCAGTTGCTGGGCGTGCTCACCGACATCACCATCGAATTCCTGCGCGCCCAGATCGATGCGGGCGTGGACGCCGTGCAGCTGTTCGACTCCTGGGCGGGCGCGCTGAGCCTGGCCCAGTACCGGGAATACGTTCTGCCGCACTCGGAACGGGTCTTCACCGAGATCGCGTCCGCGGGTGTGCCGCGCATCCACTTCGGCGTCGGCACCGGAGAACTGCTGGGCGCCATGGGCGAAGCGGGCGCGGACGTGGTCGGCGTCGACTGGCGGATTCCGCTGAACGAGGCCGCGCGCCGGGTCGGCCCCGGAAAAGCGTTGCAGGGCAACCTCGATCCGGCCGTGCTCTTCGCGGGCCCGGCGGCGATCGACGCCGAGGTGCGCCGCATCGCCCGTGAAGCCGACGAGGCAATCACCTTGGGCGCCAAAGGTCACATCTTCAACCTCGGCCACGGCGTCCTCCCGAACACCGACCCCGGCGTCATCACCGAGACCGTCGCCCTGATCCACAGCCTCCCGCTCCCGCTCTGACCAGCGCTTCCCACCAGCGGTGCGCGTGGTTGGGATCGAAGCCCCTGTGACGTGACCGGAGGGCGCTTCGGCTTCGCCCCATCGAAGGCGCTGACCGCCGGGCCCGGCCGAGGTAGGTGGGCCAGATCGCCGAAGCCGTCGAATGTCCAGCGGGTGCGCCGACCGTGTGAGGGGGCGGGACTTCGGCCGGTGGGGTGTTCGCGGCGCGGTGTCAATCACGTTCCGATGCGTGCCATTTCTGGGCGGGCGGTTCGAAAGCGCTGGTGAACGTGGTTCGGGGCGGCCGGGCCGGCGTGGAACGGGGCCGCGATGGGCGGGCACCGGAGGCAGGGGTAGCGGGCAGCGGGAGTAGGTTGGCTCGGGGCGGCTCGAGGTCGAGGTGCGGGTCGCGGGCCGCGGGTTCGTGTGGTCGCGGCGTTCGGCGAGTGGCGAGGAGTTGTCGATGCGGGTCGCGGTTGTCGGTGGCGGCATCAGTGGGCTGGTGGCCGCGTATCGGCTGCGGAAGGCGCTCGGGGAGTCGGCGGAACTGATCCTCGTGGAGCGGCGGGATCGGGTCGGGGGGATCCTGCGGACCGTGGAGATCGAGGGGGATCCGGTCGATCTGGGGGCCGAGGCATTCGTGGGCCGGCGGCCCGAGATTCCGGAACTGATGGGGGAGTTGGGGATTGCGGAGCAGCTCGTTCATCCGGCGGGCAAGCGGCCGCTGGTGTGGTCGGAAGGGGTGGGGCATCGGCTGCCCGAGCGGACGCTGATGGGCATCCCCGCCGCGCCGGAATCGGTTGCGGGGCTGGTGGATGCGCAGACCCTGGCCGCCGTTGCGGCGGAGCCGTCCCGGCCGCTGCGGTGGGAGCGGGGCGGGGACGTATCGGTGGGGGAGCTGGTGCGGGATCGCTTCGGGGCGCAGGTGGTCCGGCGCAGCGTGGACCCGCTGCTCGGGGGAGTGTATGCGGGACTTGCGGATTCGATCGGCGTGCGGGCCGCGCTGCCGACGCTGGCCGCCGCCCTGGATCGCGGCGCGGCCAGCCTGACCCGGGCCGTGTCCGAGGCCCTGCCCCCGCCCAGCACCACGCCTGTGTTCGGCGGCATCCGTGACGGCTACCGCGCCCTGCTGGACGCGCTGCGTGCCGCCGCCGATGTGAAGGCCGAAACCGGTACGGCGGTCACCACTCTCGCCCGCACCGCACAGGGCTGGCGGCTCGACCCGGTCGGCGACGTCGACGCTGTGATCCTCGCGACCCCGGCCCCGGTGACCGCGGAACTCCTGCGCGCGGTGGCCCCGGAGGCCGCCGAGCTGGCCGCCGGAATCGACCTGGCCTCCTCGGCGGTGGTAGCCCTCGCCCTGCCGCGCGAGACCGCCCTGCCCGACAACTCCGGCATCCTGGTCGCCACCGGTGAACCGTTGCGCGCCAAGGCCTTCACCCTCTCCAGCCGCAAGTGGCCGCACCTGGCCGCCCGTGACGTGGCCCTGGTCCGCGCCTCCTTCGGCCGCTTCGGCGACCCGGCCCCGCTGTCCTGGTCCGACGACGACCTCGTCACCGCCGCCGTCGAGGACCTCACCACCGTCACCGCCGCCGACATCCGCCCCCTGCGCGCCGTGGTCCAGCGCTGGCCCGGCGGCCTCCCGCAGTACGCCCCCGGCCACACCGCCCGCATCGCCGACCTGCGTTCCGCCACGGCCGACCTCCCCGGCCTGGCCCTGGCCGGCGCCTACCTCGACGGTGTCGGCGTCCCCGCCTGCGCCGCCACTGGCACCAAGGCTGCCGCCCGCATCATCGCGCAGCTCTCCTGACCCACTCCCCGGGACCTCGCCTGTCGAGGCCCTCTCGGTCGCCGTGATCGAGGTCGGCATGTCTTCGACCCAACAAGTGTTGACACTGCCTACATGCCTCCCCTATGTTAGCGCTGCGCACATTATGTAAGCGCAGTCAACATTTGGAGGTGGATTGCCCGATGACGAGTGACTTGTTCTCGCCGCTGGTACTGCGATCGGGCGCGGTCCTGGCCAACCGGATCGTGAAAGCGGCCATGGAGGAGGGGATGGCCGGCTACGGGCAACTACCCGACGACCGTCTCGTGTCCCTCTACCGCCGGTGGGGAGCGGGCGGCTCGGGCGCCCTGATCACCGGCAATGTCATGGTGCACGCCGAGGCGCTCACCGGACCCGGCGGCATCGTGCTCGACGACGCCGCGCCGCTGGAACCGTTCGCGGGGTGGGCGCGGGCGGGCAAGGCGGCGGGTGCGGCCATGTGGATGCAGATCAGTCACCCGGGCCGCCAGGTTGCGGCCAACCAGCCCGGCGTGGTGTGGGGGCCGTCGGATATCCCGGTCGATCTGGGCAGGCTCAGCAGCAGGTTCGGCCGTCCGGTCGCGATGACGAAGGCTCAGATCGAGGACACCATCGCCCGATTCGCCACCACCGCGCACCGCGCCGAGCAGGCCGGGTTCGACGGGGTGGAAATCCATGCCGCACACGGCTATCTGCTGTCGCAGTTCCTGTCTCCACTGGTCAACAACCGCACCGACGAGTGGGGTGGCTCGCTGGAGAACCGGGCGCGGCTCCTGCTCGAGGTGGTGCGCGCGGTCCGCGCGGTCGTGTCGCCCCGGTTCGTGGTCGCGGTGAAACTGAACTCCGCCGACTTCCAGCGCGGCGGCTTCGACGCCGCCGACGCCCGCCGGGCGATCGCCCTGCTCTCGCCCCTCGGCGTCGACCTGGTCGAAGTGTCCGGCGGCAGTTACGAAAGCCCCGCCATGACCGGCCGCCCCGCCGACAGCCGGACGCAGGCTCGCGAAGCCTATTTCCTGGACCTGGCGACGGAACTGGTTGCCACCAGCCCGATTCCGCTCATGCTGACCGGCGGCATCACCCGGCTTCAGACCGCCCAGGACGTCCTGGCGAGCGGCGTCGCGGTGATCGGCATGGGCACCGCCCTGTCCATCACCCCGGACCTCCCCGCCCGCTGGCGCGACGATCTCGGGGCCGACGCCACCCCGAAGCCCATCACCTGGTCGAACAAGGCCCTCGCGTCCGCCGCGGGTATGGCGGTGGTTCGGCATCACATGCGCCGCATGGCTCGCGGCCGGAACCCCCGTCCCGCAACCGGTCCCGTTCAGGCCCTGCTGTCCGACCAGATCGTGCAGGGGCGTGCCCTCCGCCGCTACCGTTCCTGGCTCCAGTCCCGTCCGTCCCATCCCGCCCCCGTCGACACCGGGCGCTGACCCTCCGTCACCGCGACATCAGCGGGGTACCAGGTCGATCGGATCGGTGTTCGCACCGCAGACGATGACCGCCACCCGTTCACCGGGGGCGGGGACGTAGGCGCCCGACAGCAGAGCGGCCAGGGCAGTGGAACCGCCGTGCTCGACGGCGACACGGCGGCAGTCCCACAGGGTTTGGCGGGCGGCGATGATCTGCTTGTCGCTGACCAGGACCGAGCGGACATCACCCGCGTTCGCGGCGGACAGGGCCATGGGCGTGACGCGACGTGCGCCGAGGGAATCGGCTGCGACGGAGTCGATTTCGACGTCCACCGGTTCCCCGGCCTCGACCGCCGCGTTGAAGGCACGGCAGTGTTCGGGTTCCACCGCCACCACCCGCACGCCGTGATGATTGGCCGACACCGTGATTCCGGTCAGCAGTCCACCGCCGCCGACCGCGACCACCACGGTGTCGAGTTCCGGTACCTGCGCGACGATTTCGTCGAGCAGTGTCCCCGCGCCCGCCGCGATATAGGGGTCGTCGTAAGCGTGTGAGCGCAGCGCCCCGCTGGCCGCGGCGAAGCGCTCGCATTCGGCTGCCGCATCGGCATAGGCGTCACCGCCGCACAGCACCTGCGCTCCCAGTGCCCGCAGCCGCGCCACTTTCACCGCGGGTGCGGAGTCGGGCAGGAACACGGTGGCGGTGGAGTCGACCAGCCGGGCGGCCCACGCGCACGCCACCCCGGCGTTCCCGCCGGACGCGATGGTGATCCCCACCTTGGGCAGCCGCCCCTGTTCCTGCTGTGCCAGTACGAAATTCGCCGCCCCGCGCGCCTTGAAGCTGCCGGTGTGCTGCATGTGCTCGAGCGCGAACCAGACCTCGCCGGCCACCGGCACGGTGTCGGCGTCCGCGCGGGCGAGGACCACCGGGCGGGTGTGGCCGGCGATTCGGTCGGCAGCCGCTGTCACGTCCCCATATGTCGGATGCACTGGCGCTTCTTTCGTTTCCGTCGCTGGATTCTCTTCCCGCCGAGCGGCCGCACGGCACGGCTCACGGAAACCCCGGAGCCGATGGACCCCCTTGTTCCACTGTAACTGTGCGGGCCTGGTCGGCCACCGGGACCGGCAAACCGGGCCGGCTGCGCGCCCGGTCCAGCCTGGCCGCCCTCGACCCGGACGAATACCCGTTGCTGGCAACCCATCTGGATGTCATCGGCGAACTGTTCACCAGCGACGCCGTTTCCACGACGGGCTGTGCCGCCTCATCGCTTCCTGTGCCGCCGGCGCGAGCTGAATCACCCAGCGCGAGCCGAATCACGCAGTCCGCCGTGCCCCATTTCGGGCGGGTTCGGGTGCAGTGGCACGATGGAGGCCATGGCGCGACTCGACTACAAGGCCCTCAACGACACCATCCGCTACCTCATGTTCTCGGTGTTCCAGGTGGAGCCCGGCGTGCTCGGCGAGGATCGCCAGGCGGCGATCAAGGAGGCGCGGGCCTTCTTCGACTCGCTCGAGGAGCGCGGCGTGGTGGTGCGCGGTATCTACGATGTCGCCGGCCTGCGCGCCGACGCCGACTTCATGATCTGGTGGCACGCGGAGAAGATCGAGGATCTGCAGGCCGCCTACGCCGACTTCCGCCGCGTCACCGAGCTGGGCCAGATCTCCAACCCGGTCTGGAGCAATGCGGCCCTGCACCGCCCGGCCGAGTTCAACAAGTCCCACATCCCCGCCTTCCTCGCGGGCGAGGCGCCGGGCAACTACATCTGCGTCTACCCGTTCGTGCGCTCCTACGACTGGTACCTGCTGCCCGACGAGGAGCGCCGCAAGATGCTGGCCGACCACGGCAAGGAGGCCCGCGACTACCCGGACGTGCGCGCCAACACCGTGGCCTCGTTCGCCCTGGGCGACTACGAGTGGATTCTCGCCTTCGAGGCCCCCGAGCTGCACCGCATCGTGGATCTGATGCGCGATCTGCGTGCCACCGAGGCCCGTCGCCATGTGCGCGAGGAGGTTCCGTTCTTCACCGGTCCGCGCGTCGAGGTCGAGCAGCTCATCGCCGCACTCCCGTAGCGACCCGCACTGAGATCGGGCCCGGCCGCATACCGCGGCCGGGCCCGATGTTGTTAGCGGGTAGGTTGCCGGTGTGTTGCCCGCATAATTCGGGGCATGCGCGAAATCGCGCATGCCCCATAGTGTTTCTGCGACTCACTCAGCTGCGCTGTCCGAGGGGTGCAATCGGAGCGAGATCGAGTTGATGCAGTAGCGCTTGTCCGTGGGCGTGGGATATCCCTCGCCCTCGAACACGTGCCCCAGATGACTGTGGCAGTTCGCGCACAGCACCTCGACGCGCCGCATGCCCAGCGAGTTGTCCTCCACCAGCAGCACGGCCTCCGACTTCGCCGGATCGAAGAACGACGGCCACCCGCAGTGCGAGTGGAACTTCTCGGCGCTGCGGAACAATTCGGCCCCGCACGCCCGGCAGGAGTAGACGCCCTCGGTCTCGGTGTCGGTGTATTCGCCTGTGAACGCCCGCTCGGTGCCCGCTTCGCGCAGTACCCGGTATTCGTCGGGGGTCAGCTTGGTCCGCCATTCCTGCGGGGTCAGCTGGATGCGCGGGACGGGCTGCCCCTCGGTCCCTGTGGAGCTGTCAGCATCGGAACTCATGGCTCCACGCTAATACGAGGCGGTCGCCTTCGTCCGGGGCGCGACGATGACCTCGGGTTCGTCGGCGATCCATTCGGGGTGCATCCACGCGGGATCCAGGGACTTGCCGACCTCGAGGCGGCCTTCGCGGCGGGCGGCGAGATAGCGGTCGCCCAGCACGCAGAACACCACGATCAGCAGCAGCCCCCACCCGAAGGTCGTGCGCAGGTACTCCAGATCGCGGCCGATGCTCTGCCAGCGGTCCGAGAGCCACTTGTCGTAGGACATGAATCCGAAGATCGCCACCCACGCGGGCCAGTTGCGCAGCAGCGAGTTACGCAACACCACGGTCATCAGCATGGGGAACAGGAACATCGAGTAGTACATCTGGCCCAGCGGGCCCAGCAGCATGGCCGCGGTGATCAGGATGCCGGAGGTGTTGCAGATGTAGAACACCTCGTCCTCGCGGTAGTACCGGTACAGCAGCCACAGCGTGATCAACACCAGGACGCCGACGGTGATACGCATGGTCCAGGTCAGCCACTCGGCGACACCGTAGTACCCGGCATTGCCGACGATGGCGCTGTTGAAGTAGTCCCGCGCCTCCGACAGGTACGGCAGCGTATGGGTCCAGAACTGCTTGTAGTCCACGATCAGCGGCCAGGCCAGCAGGTTCAGTGCCACCGGAATGCCCAGGGCGGTGATGAACACCTTCCACTGTCCGCGGACCAGCGGAATCAGCAGCAGCGGCGCCAGCAATGGACCCTTCACCGCGATGGTCAGCCCCAGTGCCACACCGGCCCACAGGTCTCGGCGCTTCAAAAGCAGGTGGATGAACACCAGCATGGCCATGAACAGGCAGCCGTTGATATTGGTGAAGGCCAGTGTGTTCGTCACCGTCTCGGAGACGAACATGGCCAGCAGCAGCGCGGGCGCGGCGACGGAGTTCAGCGTGTAGTTGAACAGCTTCAGCAGCAGGTACCAGGCCAGCAGCAGAGCCATCGCATTGACCAGGATGAAGGCCCACCGCGACTTTTCCGGATCGATGATGGCCAGCGGTGAGATGAGCAGCGTGCCGCTGGGCGGATACAGATAGGCCGGATCGGTCGAGCTGAAGTTCGCGTTGTACACGGGCCGGTGGTCGAGAAACGCGAGGGACGCGTTGTACACCGGTGTGAAGTCATTGGTGATGTGGTAGTTGACAGCGTTGATGAACACCCGGTGCAACACGGTGAGGATCGCGAGCGGCCACAGTGCGAAGTTCAGTACCTCGGCGGTGGTGCGAGCGGTGCGGGGCTCGAGCTGTCGAAGGAACACTCGGGCACGGTACACCGAATCCCCGCGTCACACATGCGCCGACCCGCTTAATGCGTTGTGCGGGACACACCACACCCGCCGGTCGGATGAAACCCCGGCCCGCCCCGAATGCTCCAGCCGGTCAAGCACACTCCGCGCTTCGTCGAGTAGTGACCGGCGTCACTTCACAGGTGTGTACTCAGGCCGGGCAGGCGGTGCCGTCGGCGGGCAGCGTGGCGTCCTTCAGGTAGTCGGCGAGGGACTGCTGGGCGCAGCCGGAGTGGGCGAAGGTCGGGTGCCCCCAGCCCTGCCAGACGACGGTGGCGGTGCGCGCACCCGCCGCGTTGAGCGCGCCGGTGACGGTGGGCCGGCCGTCCTGGCCGGTGACGGGGTCGGCGCTGCCGCCGAGGACCAGGACCGGCAGGTTCAGCTTGTCGGGCAGGGTCATGGGGGTGGCGGCGGGCCAGGCCGAGCAGGCCATCAGGTCGATCGCCGCGACCTTGCCGAACACCGGATACTGTGTGCCCCAGGTGGTTTCGAGCTCCTTGGCCTTGTCGGGGGTGGAGGGCTCGTGATTGTCGCTGCAGCGGTTGACGAATTGACCGTCGGTGGCGATCCCCGCGGCGGCGCGCAGCAGGAACGGCGTGATCGGGACGTGGTCGCCCTTGCCGAGGGCACTGAGGGCGTCGGCGAATTCGGTGATCTGCGCGTTGCCGGTCGCCCGGGAGTCGCCGAGGAAGCCGCTCAGGGTGGTCACCAGCACCGAGGCCGACAGGTCGCCGAGTTGTCCGGCGCCGGCCCGGTTCACCAGATCGACGACCGCGGCCCGCGGGTCGCTCCCGAGCGAGCAGTTCAGCGACGCGCACCGCTGCCCGAACGCGGTGAGCGCGGCCTCCTGTCCCTTGACCCGCTGCTCGGCGCGCCCGTTGGCGTCCGTGCCGACTCCCTGCGGCGAGTCCAGCACCAGCCGGCCCAGGTGCTGTCCGTATTTCCGCGCGTAGTTCAACGCGACGTTCGTGCCGGTGCCGGTGCCGAGCAGCGCGAGATGGTCCACCTGCAACTGCTTGCGCAGCTGCTCGAGGTCGTCGGCGGCGTGTGGTGCGTCGAAGGTGGCCTGGGCCGGGGCCAGGAAGTCCAGGCAGGCGACGGTGGCGTCGCGCCCGGCGGTGCTCATGGTGTCCACGGCATCGGTTGCGCCCCGGGTGAATTGGGTCTGATCGGCGATGGCCTTGCGTTGCGGGTCGGTCATGCAGGTCACCGGCTGGGAGCTGCCGATGCCGCGCCGGTCGACCGCGATGATCGGCCGTGCGGCCAGCAGCGCGCTGGCGGGCCCGGCCGCGAGCCCGGCCAGGGTGGCCGTCGAGGACCGGTCGGAACCGGAGGTCAGGATGAGCGGCGCGGCGTCCTTGGGCGTCCGGTCGTAGCGGGCCCGCATGGCCGCATTGCGGAAGTTGCCCGCCACATTTCCGGCCACATCCACCTGTGAGGTGTATTCGGCGCATTCGAGCACCAGCCCCTGCGGCGGCGCGCCCAGCGACAGCAGGTTCAATGTCGGTGCGGTGCAATCCTTCCAGGCCAGGTCGGCCTTGGGCACCTCGGGTGCGGGCGGGATCGCGTCGGCGGGCGCGGTGGAGGTGGCGACTCCGGCCTGGTGCGGCTGTTCCACGGCGACGGCGGGCCGGTTGGACGGCCCGGCCCCACACGCGGTGGTCACCAATATCGACAGTGTCGACGCCAGCAGAGCGGCCCGAGTCCAGCGCATGCGCTACAGCCTGCCAGGTCCGGCACGCGGTTTCAGCCTCGGGTGTGCGCGCGTTCCCATCGGGTCAGGATCGTGCCGTCGGTGTCGAGCAGCAGGTGGCAGGGGCTCATCGGGGTGGGCAGGGCCTTGGGAGACACCGCGATTCGGCCCGCGGTCCCGCCCACCAGCTGCGGGGATACGGTCAGGCACAGCTCGTCCACGGCCCCGGCGGTGAGGAATTGGCCGAACAGTGAGGGCCCGCCCTCGCACAGCACCCGCCGCAGTCCGAGACGCTCCAGTGCGGTGCGGACGGCGGTCACGGTGGACTCGTTCGGGTCGGATTCGATCACCTCGGCCCCCGCGTCGCGGAGCCGCTTCGTGCGGTCGCCGGGCGCGGCGGTGGTGGTGAGGATGATCGGTCGCGCCCCGGTGTCGGTGAACAGCTTGCTCGCCGGCTCCAGCGCCGCGGACCCGGTGACGACCGCGATGCGCGGCGGCGTCCCGTCCGGATCGCCGCCGCGCCCTTCCCGGTGCAGTCGCTTGCGCAGTTCCGGATCGGTGTGTGCCGCACCGTAGTTCTCCGCGCGCACGGTGCCGGCTCCGACCAGCACCACGTCGGCCAGATCTCGCAGCAGCCCGAAGACCCGCTTGTCGGCGGGCGTGCCCAGCGCGCCGGAGCGCCCGTCCACGCTGACCGCGCCGTCGATGCTGGTGACGAAGTTGACACGAACGTACGGAGCGGATGGCTCGACCGGATACGCGTACAACTCGACCAGGTCGTCGCGGGTGAGATCTGTGAGCTGAGTCGCATTCGGCATACGCTGCATAAGGACCCATCCCACCACGCATCTACGCTGACGCCGTGCAACAACGCCTCGTCGATCGCCACCCGGAGGTTCCGGCAGACCAGCTCGTGGCCCAGATGGTTCCCCCGCCCACCTTCGACGAGGTGAGCTTCGGTTCCTACATCCCGGATCCGAAGGAACCGTCCCAGGCCGCGGCCGTGCTGAAGGCCGAGCTGTTCGCGGATCAGGTGACCAAGCTCCGCAAGGCCGCGGACAAGAAGGGCCTGTTCGGCAAGAAGAAGCCGGTGCACGGCATCGGCCTGTACCTGGACGGCGGCTTCGGTGTGGGCAAGACCCACCTGCTGGCCTCGATCTTCCACAGCGTGCCGGAGCCCAAGTCCTTCGGCACCTTCGGTGAGGTCACCAATCTGGTTGGCGCGCTGGGCTTCAACAATGCCGTGGAGCGGCTCGCGGCCAACAGCGTGCTGTGCATCGACGAGTTCGAGCTCGACGATCCGGGCGACACCATGCTGGTCTCGCGCCTGCTCACCGAGCTGACCGACCGCGGCGTCTCCGTGGTCGCCACCTCCAATACCTTGCCGGGCCAGCTGGGTGAGGGCCGCTTCGCCGCCCAGGACTTCCTGCGCGAGATCAAGAAGCTGGGCGCGCTGTTCGAGGCCGTCCGCGTCGACGGCCCCGACTACCGGCACCGCGATCTGCCGCCCGCCCCGGAGCCCACCGCTCCCGAGCTGCTGGCCGAGAAGGCCGCCGCCACACCGGGTTCCACGCTCGACGACTTCGATGCGCTGGTGAAGCACCTGAGCACGCTGCACCCGTCCCGCTACGGCGCCCTGATCCACGATGTCTCGGCCGTGTACATCTCGGATGTACACCCGGTGACCGATCAGGCGGTCGCGCTGCGCATCGTGGTGCTCGCCGACCGTCTGTACGACGCGGGCATCCCGGTCACCATCTCGGGCGCGAAGCTGGATCAGATCTTCACCCAGGAGATGCTCGACGGCGGCTACCGCAAGAAGTACCTGCGCGCGATCTCGCGTCTGTTGGCGCTGTCGCGGTTCGAAGCCCCGGCTCACGTGTAACGCGGCATCGGCTCACGCGTAACCACCAACCTTGGCTCACGTGTAACCGGCAGGTAGGACCCGGTTTCTCTCATAGTTTCCTTAGGTAATAAATTCCGAGGGTCAGTGAAAGCCGGGCCGGATTCGGTTTTCGGCCCCGGAAGGAGATCTGCCTTGCGTCGTAACCGTGCTGTCCAAGCTGCCGCGGTGGTCACCATCGCACTGTCCGCGAGCCTCGGGTCGGTGGCGACCGCCTTCGCCGCCGACGCGCCCGCCGCCACCAGCAGCGTGCTCGTCAACACCGACAACCGTGCCCTGGGCCTGGCCGGCGTGCTCAACGCCCGGGACGCCGGCGGCTACCGGACCGTCGACGGCCACACCGTGCGCACCGGTCTGGTCTTCCGCACCGGCGATCTGAGCAAGGCCGCCGACGCCGACCTGGCCGAGCTGGCGTCGTTGAACGTGGCGTCCATCCACGATCTGCGCACCAGCTACGAGCGGCTGTTCATGGGCGTGGACAAGGTCCCCGCCGGCGCCGCCGAGCATCACGACGACATCATCGGCCAGGCTCCGCCGCAGGTGATGGTCTCGACCCTGTCCGCGGGCACCGACCTGTATCGCGCCTTCATCACCGCTCCGGGCGCGAACGAGGGCTTCGCGAACGTGTTGCGCGACATCGCCTACAACCCGGGTGGCGTGCTGTTCCACTGCACCGCGGGCAAGGACCGCACCGGCTGGACCTCGGCGTTGCTACTGACCATCCTGGGCGTGGACAAGGACACGGTCTACTACGACTACCTGCTGTCCAATTACTACCGTGGTGCCAAGGACGGCGACATGATGAACGGCGTGACCGCCTCGGCGCTGGATTCGGCCTTCGATCAGGTGAACAAGAGCTACGGCAGCTTCGACACCTACGTGCGCGACGGCCTGAAGCTCTCCGCCGCGGACGTGGCCGCGCTGAAGGCGAAACTGCTGGCCTGACAAGGTCTTTCGCGATATGACGGCGAACGCCGGGTGGTTCTTACCGCCCGGCGTTCTCCTTTGTGATCCACGACAAAGTGGTTGACGGCCCAGTGCCGCACCGATAACGTTCCAGGCCTCATGGGTATCGGTTTCCTGTTCTTGTGATCGCTTCGCCGCGTTGAGCTTTGCTCCGCGTCGAATCCCCTCCCTCGCCTATCCGCCTGTCGGCGTTCGATTTTCGCGTGGGCTCCACCCATCCGGCTCGTGCCGAGCCGAGAACAGGAGATCCCTGTGCTCACCCTCCGAACACCTGCCGTCTCCCAGCTGACCCTGTCCGGCGTCACCAAACGTTATGCCGACCGCATCGTGCTGGACGCGGTGAACCTGTCCATCCGGCCCGGTGAGAAGGCCGGCTTGGTCGGCGACAACGGTGCCGGCAAGTCGACCCTGCTGCGGCTCATCGCGGGTCGTGAAATCCCCGACAACGGCGAGGTCGTCGTGCAGGCCCCGGGCGGCATCGGCTACCTGGCCCAGAGTCTGGAGCTGCCGCCCACCGCCACCGTCGGCGCGGCAATCGACCTGGCTCTCAGCGATATTCGCGACCTGGAGGCCCGGATGCGCACCGCCGAGGCCGAATTGGCCGCGCCCGGGCCGCTCGGCCGCCGCCTCGGGGCGTACACCGCCCTGGCGGCCCGGTTCGAGGCGCGCGGCGGGTACCAGGCCGATGCCCGGGTGGACGCGGCCCTGTGCGGGCTCGGGCTGCCCGGCCTGGACCGGAATCGCCTGCTGGGCACGCTGTCCGGCGGTCAGCGCCGCCGCCTGGCGCTGGCGGCCACCCTGGCCTCCGCGCCGGAGTTGCTGCTGCTCGACGAGCCCACCAACGACCTCGACGACAATGCCGTCGAATGGCTCGAGGGGCAGCTGCGTGACCACCCCGGCACCGTGGTGGCCGTGACCCACGATCGCGTCTTCCTCGAACGGATCACCAGCACCGTGCTCGAGGTGGACGCGGGCGCGGTCGCCCGCCACGGCAACGGCTACCGCGGCTACCTCACCGCCAAGGCCGCCCAGCGGCACCGGCAGCAGCTCGAGCACCAGCGCTGGCGCACCGAACTGGCCCGCAACCAGCGACTGGCCGAGTCGAATGTCGTCCGCCTGGAGGCGATTCCGCGCAAGCTCCCGCTCGCGGTCTTCGCCGCCGGTCCCTTCCGAACCCGCAGCCGCGGCCACGGCGCCGAGTCCCGCATCCGCAACGCCAAGGAGCGGGTCTCCCGCTTGACCGCGGATCCGATTGCGCCCCCACCGGATCCGCTCCGCTTCAGCGCTGAGATATCCACCACCGACCCCTTCCCAGCCGCCGCCGAACCGACCGCCGCTGGGCCGACCGCCGCTGGGCTGACCGCCGCCGGACCGACCGGCACCGGACCGACCGGCACCGCGCTGACGGACGCCGGCGACAGCGTCGGGGTGGTCGCAGTCGTGGTTGTACCGCCCCTCGCCGAGGTGAGTTCGGTTGTGGTGGAAGGCCGTTTGCGCATGGACGGCCTGCGGATCGAGGCCGGTGAACGGTTGCTGGTGACCGGTCCCAATGGCGCGGGCAAGACCACGCTGCTGCGGCTGCTGGCCGGGGAGCTGCTTGCCGAGGCAGGCGAGGTCACGGTGCGCGGCCGGGTCGGGCACCTGCGGCAGGAGGAGTCACCGTGGCCGGCGGAGCTGACGGTGCTGGATGCGTTCGCTTCCGGGCGGACGGGCTATCCGGACGAGCATGCCGAGGCGCTGCTGGCGCTGGGCCTGTTCCGGCCGGACGACCTGCGCCTGCGCATGGGTGAGCTGTCCTATGGCCAGCGCCGCCGCGTCGAGTTGGCGCGGCTGGTCACCGATCCGGTGGATCTGCTGTTGCTCGACGAGCCGACCAATCACCTGTCCCCGGCCCTGGTGGAGGATCTGGAGCAGGCCCTGGACGGCTACCCCGGCGCGGTGGTACTGGTGACCCACGATCGCCGGATGCGGCAGCGTTTCGCGGGTCGCCGCCTGGAGCTTCAGAATTCGTGCAGCATGACGTAGTCGTGGTGCAGCTGGTTGCCGACAGTGAAGGTCTTGGTGCCGGCGACGGTGAAGCCGTGTTTGCCGTAGAAACGCTGGGCGCGCGCGTTCTGCTGGTTGACGCCCAGCCACACGGCTTTGCTGCTGTCGGCCCGGCAGTGCTCGAGCGCGCGCCGCATCAGCGCCGCCGAGACCCCGCTGCCGTGCTGGCCGGGTAGCACGTACATCTTGCTGAGCTCGGTCACCGGGCGCAGGGTGATGACCTCCGCCACGGCGGGATCGGCCGGTTCCATGGCATTGAGCAGTGCGTAGCCGACGATCTCGCCGCCGAGCACCGCCTTCAGAACCACACGGCCGGGATCGGCGAGGTACTCGCGGAACCGGTCCGCGGACAGCACCTCCGCGATGAAGGCGGCCATGTCCTCTGGTGTGGATCCGGGCGGGCAGGCCAGCGGAAAGGTCGCGGCGGCGACGACGGCGAGTTCGCCGGCGTCGTCCGCGGTCGCCGGTGTGATGGCTACGGAATCGCTCACCGTTCCAGTCAAGCAGGCTCCGCGGCGGGCTCGGCGGCCGCGGGGGTGGTGTCGGTGCGGCGGTGGAAGACCCGGGCGCAGCCGATCAGCGCCACCGCGAAGGCGAGCGGAATCGCGAATCCGGCACGCAGATTGGCGGCGTCGGCGACCGCGCCCACCACCGCGCCGCCGACCAGGGTGCCCGCGTAGTTGAACAGGTTGAGCCGCGCGATGAGCGCATCCAGCTCGCGTCCGCTGGTGAGCTGCCCGGCCTCGCTGAAGCACAGGGGCGCGATCACCGGCAATCCGATTCCGGCGATCAGGAATCCGAGGATCGCGGCCACCGGTCCGGGGGCGGTGACCACGATCACCAGGCCGACCGACCCGACCGCCGCGGCCACCCGCACCACCATGCGCGGCCCGAACCGGCGTACCCACAGGTCGCCGGTGAGGCGGCCGAGCAGCGACGCGCCCTGGTAGGCGGCCAGTGCCAGTGCGGCGGTCGCGGAGGAGGACAGCAGTTCGTCCTTCAGGTACAGCGCCGACCAGTTGCCGACCGCGAGGTCGATGGCGAAGGCGAGGGCGATCACCGCGCCGAAGATCCAGAAGATGCGCATCGGCACCGAGCCGGCCGGTTCGTGTTCGGCCGGACCGGCTTCGGCCTCGTCGGTGCCCAGCAGTCGCGGTCCCGCCGCCAGGCAGCCGATGGCCACCACCGCCGCGGCCACCAGGATCGACGCCTGCAACGGCACTTTCAGCGCCTCGAACGCCGAGACGAACAGCGCGCCGGTGATCGATCCCGCACTCCAGGCCGCGTAGAACGAGACCAGAATGAATCGGCCATAGCCATGTTGTATGAATACCGCCTGCATGTTGGTTCCGGCGTCCACGATGCCGACGGCCACGCCGTACACCCCCAGGGCCACGAAGGCCGCAATGATGTTCGGCGACAGCGCGATCGCCACACCGGAGACCGCGATCAGCGCCAGCCCGATCCGCAGCGCGGTGCGGCTCGACCAGTGCAGCGCGATCCGCTCGGCGGTGATGCTGCCCGCACCCGCGAGCAGGGAGATGAGCGCGACGATCGCCACGATCAATCCGTCGGAGAGGGTGAATTTGTCCTTCAGCTGCGGGAGCTCGGTGAGAACCACGGCCAGGAAGAACCCCTGCAGCGCGAATGCCACCGAGTTCGCCGAGCGCGCCGCGCGCAGGGTCGGATGGAGAGCGCTGAGCTGCGGCTTCGGGGACTGACTCGGGGGCATTTCGAAAGAGTAGCGGCGGCGGGCCGGTCCGGCATCCCGGGCACGGGTTACGATCCGCGGCGCGCTTGATCACACGCGGCTCGCGGTTGGGTAACGAATCTGGTCGCTTTCGTGTCTTTGGACGCATGCCCTGCGGCACTCTGGAAGTGACGGCTCGGGCTGGTGGTTTCCGATAGGACGGAAGCGGTCCTTCCGGTGAGTGTGGTGGCTGGGGTGATCTTGTGAGCACGAGGCGAGTGGAAGTTCCGCGGGAGCGGTCGGTGGCCCTTGCCGACCCGGATCCGCGCGCGAATCCGGCGACGGCCGTGGGGGATTCGGCCGTGGACAAGTCTGTGCGTGGAACGGTGGAGAAGTCTGTGCGGGGCGACGCGGACACGGCTGTCCGCGGTGCCGACGGGCGTGGCCATGCGGCGGGGGAGCGGTGCCGGGAAACCGACTGCGCGGACTGCCGCTGGGATGTGCAGCGGCTCAAATTCTGGCTGCGCGGCCGGCTGCTGGCGGCCGGCGCCGAGGATGTCCAGCTGGATGTCGCTGTCGGTGCGCGGCTCTCGGATGTGGTGTGGCGCAAGGGTGATCGCAGCGGCGTCATCGAGGTGTCCAGTGCGCCACCCGAGTTGGCGCGCGCCCGTGCGGTCACCGCCGAGCTCCGGGCCGGCGGTGGTGGTGAAGTGCTGTGGATCTGCCCGTCGGGTTTCTGGACCGCGCAGCTGCCCGCGCTCGGCCTCGACGACTTCGCCGCCGAGGGCTGCGAGTACCGGGTGGTCGGCGGCCTGCTGTCCTCCGGCCCTGGCGGTGTGGTGTCGGCTCGCCAATCTGCCTGTGAACTCCGTGAATTCGTAACGGGCTGGGTGGCCGGAGAGATAGCTTTCGGCTGCCGCGACGAGCACACGGGAGGATGGGCGACGGTGACCGACTGGGAACGCCACACTCGGACACAGGCGGCCGTCATCGCACGGCAGCGCCAGGAACTCATGAATCAGCGCACGGCTCTGGCGTTGGCCCGCAAGGCCACCCGCGACAAGACCAAGCAGCTGCTGCGCATGACCCACCGCCTGGAGCGCGCGGAGATCGCCGCCCAGCAGCAGGCCGACGATCTGGCCCAGACCCGCCGCAAGATCGCCGACCACAATCGGGTCGACGCCACGCTGCGGCTCACGGTGGCGAATCAGAAGTCCGCAATCCTGCACTGGCAGCTGATCACCTGGTTCGCGGTGATGGTGATCATCACCTTCATCGCCGCGGGCCTGGTCCTGAAGTAGCCCACCGGAACCGCACCTCAGCGGCCGAGCCCGGCGCATCCCCGGTTCAGGCGGAACACCGCTATTTCCTGGGGGTTTGGGGGCGGAGCCCCCGAGCGTTTCCGGGGGTTCGGGGGCGAAGCCCCGGAGAGCGCCGAGAGTTGGGCTTCCCCTTTCAACGTATATCGCAGTGGGGGGCTTGCGGCAAGGCCCGGGGGGTGCCGCAGAATCGTCGGCCGACAGGCGATTACCTGCGGAAATCAGGAGGATGGCGATTCATGGCCGATGTGATCATTGCGGGTGCCGGGCCGACGGGACTGATGCTGGCCGCGGAGTTGCGGTTGCACGGGATGGAGGTGCTCGTGCTGGATCGGGACCCGGAGCCGACCAAGGTGGTGCGGGCGATGGGGATGCACGCACGCAGTGTCGAGGTGCTGGATCAGCGCGGTGTGGCGGATCGATTCCTGGCGTTGGGCAAGCAGCACGATCCGAGTGCCTTCTTCGCCGGGATCGTGCCCGCGCGGCCGGTGCGCTTGGACACCACGTTTCCGTTCGTGCTGGGTCTACTGCAGCCGATCACGGATCGCCTGCTGGCCGAGCGCGCGGTCGAGCAGGGTGCGGAGATCCGGCGCGGGTGTGCGGTGGCCGGGCTGAGCCAGGACGCGGACGGGGTGACGGTCGAGCTGGCCGACGGTTCCCGGCTGCGCTCGCGCTACCTGGTCGGCTGTGACGGCGGCCGGTCCACGGTGCGGAAATTGCTCGGCATCGGGTTCCCGGGCGAGCCCGCCCGGCTCGAGACGCTGATGGGCGAGGTGGAGCTGACCACACCGCAGGAGGAGGTGATGGCGCTGGTCACCGAACTGCACAAGACGCATCGGCGCTTCGGTGCGATGCCGCTGGGCAATGGCGTGTACCGGCTGGGCGCCCCCGCCGACGGCGTGGCCGAGGACAGTGATGTCCCGCCCACTCTCGACGAGCTCAAGCGTCAGGTCCGGGCCGTGGCGGGCACCGATTTCGGCGCTCACTCACCTCGATGGCTCTCCCGCTTCGGCGACGCCACCCGTCTTGCCGACGCCTACCGGTCGGGCCGCGTCTTCCTGGCGGGCGACGCGGCGCACATTCACCCGCCCAATGGCGGTCAGGGTCTCAACCTCGGCGTCCAGGACGCGTTCAACCTGGGCTGGAAGCTCGCCGCGGCCGTGAACGGCTGGGCCCCGGCCGATCTCCTCGACACCTACGAATCCGAACGCCGCCCGGTGGCCGCCGACGTCCTCGACACCGCCCGCGCCATGAGCGAACTCACCTCCCTCGAACCCGGCCCCCAGGCCCTGCGCCGCCTGCTCACCCAACTGATGGAATTCGAAGAGGTCCACCGTTTCCTGATCGAGCGCGTCACCGCCCTCGGCGTCCGCTACGACTTCGGCCCGGGCGACGACCTCCGCGGTCGCCGCCAGCGCGACGTGGCCCTGAAGCGCGGCCGCCTCTACGAGCTCATGCACCAGGGCCGCGGCCTGCTCCTCGACCAGACCGGCCGGCTGTCGGTCCAGGGCTGGTCCGACCGCGTCGACCACGTGGTCGACGTCAGCGAGGAACTCACCACCCCGGCCCTCCTGCTCCGCCCGGACGGATACATCGCGTGGTCCGGCTCCGACCAAGAGGACCTTCTCGAAGTCCTGCCCCGCTGGTTCGGCACCGCCACAAGCTGATTCGGCGCCATCATGAGTTGATTCTGCACCGCCGAGTGCTGGTTCAGCACCGTGCCGAGCCGATTCGGCAGCGTCGCATGCCGATTCGGCACCGCCGCGAGTTGATTCGGCGCGCGGTGTGTCGATATGGCAACCATGACAGTCTGATTCGGCAGCGCCCGACAGTCCGATCGGGCACTGCGAGAGGCTGATCGGGCACGCCCACCGCGGATTGGTCACCAGCACAGGTTGATTTGGCATGTATAACGCGTTTGCCGTTTCGCAACGTCGGCATCCCAGGCCATGCCTCTCCCAAGGGGGGTTTCAAGATCAGGGAGCTCACCGCGCGGGGAATTGGGCGAAATTCCTCCGCAACAGCTCCCTGATCTTGGGAGGGGTCAGGCGGCGAGGCGGAAGGGGGCGCGGTGCCAGTGCCAGTCGTGACGCAGGACGAGGGCGGCGAGGTCGAGGAGGTCGATACCGGTATCGGTGCGGTAGGCATCGAGGGCGGGCCAGCTCATCGGGCCCGTGGAGAGGCGGCTCGTCAGGGTGGACTCGTGGTGGGGATTCACGCTGCGCGACAGCAGTTCCGGGATGCCGTCGCGGCTGCCGGTCCAGGTGAGCCAGCCCCAGCCGCGGGAGAAGGCGTGGGCACGGGCGGCTGCCGCGCGGGCGCGCTGGGGGTGCAGGGCGGTGTGGGCGAGGGGGAGGACGTCGATCAGGACGGTGCGGCCATCGGTGAATCGTGCTGCGGCGGTGGGGTAGTGGACGCGGTCGGCGCCGTCGAGTTCGTAGGTGACGGCGGCGGGGAGCTCGCGGAAGGATTCCACGCGCGGGCTGGCGTCCAGCAGGCGGAGCAGGCGTGCCTGCAGGGCGGTGTCGAAAGTGACTTCACGGCCGAGCTTTTCGGAGTACATGCGCCCGCGGCCGTCATCGTCGTAGTCCAGACGTCCGGCCGGGAGGACCGGGAGTTCCTCGGGGCTGCCGTCGCCCCATTCGACGCGCCGCAGCCACGTATTCCACATGTCGTCGGGTGTGTCATCGGATTGCGCCGCGGGCAGCAGATGCCAGCGCCCCTTCTGCTGCCACCCTGCAATGCGCTGAAAGACGAAGCCCGCCAGTCGTTTCGAGTCCTGCAGATCGTGCCCGGCGAGCCGCAGCTTCAGATACGCCCAGTCCTGGGCCGCGATATCGCCGTCGGTGGCATAGGTTTCCGCGAGCAGTGTCCGCACCAGTCGCTCATCACCCCACCCCACGGGATACCGTTCCGCGAACACCCCCAGATCGTGCTGCCCGACGGCCAGTGTCTGCCGCAGCATGGTGCCCACGGCCCGCGTGTACAGCTGCCGCGCCCGATCGCGCGACACCCCGAATCGTGCACCCAGCAGCATGAGGGTCTCCGGACCCTCCCCGTCCAGTCCGAGCCGGCAGGTGATCAGCTCGGCATCGCGTGGCCGATCGGCCACCACGTCGCCGGCCATGGCGGCCAGCACCTCATTGACGTGCTCCAGCCCGAAGTCGACTCCCTCGGCCGGGTCGTCGCGCGGTGTGGTGCGCGCGGTGCGTGCATCGCTCGTCGTCAAGGCCCCTACCCGTCTTCGCCAGTCGGTTCGACGAGCCTAACGGTGCCCACCGACACACGGCGCACCACGCGCTGAACGGCCGGGATTGCCGTGGAACGGTCAGGATCCGATGACGGCATTCATGATGGTGCCCGCGCTGGTGGCGATGATTCCGCCGATCATCGCTCCGGCCACCATCTTCGGGGAGGCGAGCCCGCCGCCCGACCACTTCTCCCAGGCGAAGCGGCCACCGGCGTAGGTGATGCCCAGGACACCGGACAGCAACACGAACCAGGTGAAGTACCGGACGAGCTTCATGAGCTTGTCCGCCACCGGCGGTGTCTCCGGTGTCGGATTGCCGAGCTGGGCGAGCACGGCGTGTTGGGAAAGCACAGTGTCGTGGAAGGCGCTGAGCAACATGGTCACTCTGACAAGGTTACCGCGAAATCGGGCCGATATGGCTGCGAATGTGCTCGGGATCTACTGCGTAAGAACAACTTTCGCGGCTCAGGTGCTGCGTCTCGTTGTCTGTGTTGAGCGGATGACGGGATTCGAACCCGCGACCCTCACCTTGGCAAGGTGATGCGCTACCAGCTGCGCTACATCCGCATCGCTTCCATCCGGCCTGTTTCGGGCCGTCCGGCTGCGAGAGAGAACACTAGCCCACCCGCCCCGCATTTCCAAAACGCCTGGCAAACCCTGAGTTGCCCCGGCGTGCCGCCGGGGCGGGGTGGTGGTGTTCCGATTGTGGCGCGGCGGCTATTTGGGGGTGTCCTCGTTCATGGGCACGATGGCGGAGATCAGGGTCGCGTCTCCGATCTTGGTGGTGATGACCAGCTGCGGGGACCAGGTGCGTTTGGTGGCGTCGGGGTGCTGTTCGGTGACGACCATGATGTGCTGGCCGTCGAAGGGGCCGGGCATGATCTGCACACAGTAGGTGGTTCCCACCGGGATGCTGTCGATGCCGGCCTGGATCTGGTCGACGGTCGGCGTGGGTGCGTCCGGCGCGAACATCTCACGGACCGCCTTGCCCGAGCGGTCGACGTAGTAGCGGTTCTGCAGCGCGAGAATGGCGTCCGGGCCGGACTTGGTACTGCCGGGCCCGTTGCCGCGGACATTGCCGCCCTTCACCTCATTGGGGCAGAGGTTGGCGGGCAGGCCCGACGCCGGTTGGCCGGTGGGTGAGGCTGCGGCGGGGGTGGATGCGGCGGGTGCGGCCCGAGGCGTGGCGACATGGGGTTTCGCGGGTGCGTCGCCACCGGTGACCTTGGCGATCTGGACCGCGATCGCGGCCGTCACCGCGAGGACGGCGAGCAGGCCGAGCAGGGGGACGGCCCACTGGCCGCCGTTCAGCGTGGGGAGTGCGAATCTCGGTCGCTGCCTGGTCGGCCGCGTGGCCCGCTTCAGGGGTCGGCGGGCGGTCGGGTAGCCCGGCGGGGGACCGTCGGTGGCCGCGGCGTGCCGGGCGGGGTCGTAGGCGGTGAGCGCCCGTGGCGGATCGCCTGCCCGGGCGCGGCCCAGCCGGGCATGGACCGCGCTCGCCTGCCGGGTGTCCGGCGGGTCGTCGATCGACCGAGCGTGGGACGAGCCGGAGGCCGCCCGGGTGCCCGGCCCGCTGTACTCCGACGCGTCGGCGGCCCAGCCGGTCGCCTGCTGAGGATTCGATTCCGCCGTCCGCGGTTCGTAGTACTCGTCTTCGTCGTCGAAATCGTCGTACTCGTCGTCGAATTCGTCGGCTTCGTACTCGTCACGACCGGCCGTGTAGCTCTCGTGGCGGGCCGCGCTGACCCTGCCGGACTGCGCGGGGTACTCGCCGTATCCGGCGCGTCCCGGCCCGGCCGCGCCGGTGATCCAGTCCGACCAGCTGCCCGTGTACGCCTGCGCGCCCTCGTGCAGCGGGGTGGGCGGCTCCGATTCCGTTGTCCGCGACTCCGATTCGGTGGTGCTCATGGCGTCGCCCGAGGGCTGAGGTCGGGGATCAGTGGCGCCCCGCTGGTGGTGGGTGTGGTCGGGGCGGGGGAGAAACTCAGTACCGGGACGCCGCTGCTGGGCGTGCCGGTGTCGGTGCCGCCGCCGAGCGGGAACTGCCCATTGGGTGCGACGCTGGTGGGCGTCGTCGAGGTGCCCGCGAAATCCATTCCCAGCGTGGGTTTGTCGCTGCCACCGCTCGGGATGGCGCCCGGGGTGGTGGCCCCGGACAGGTCGTGGGCGACGGCCGCGAACCATTGGCCGACCCAGTCGGTCGGGCTCTCGCCGAATCCCGCGCCCTGGGCGTGGGTGTAGTCGTGCTTCTGAGCGGTGTCCCAGTACCGCACCCAGGTGGTGATGTCGAGCAGATCCTTGTTGTCGGTGACGTTCTGGGTGACGGCCGCGAATGCCTGGGTGGTGAGCCGGCTGATGGTGGTGGGCGGCACCAGGTTGGTGACCGCGCCGACCAGCTTGGCCCCGAACACCGCCAGCCCGGCGAGGGGGTTGGCCAGTCCGGCGGTGGCGATCTCGGTGATGTTGGCGGGGGTCAGGATGTCCTTCACCACGGCCACAATGGAATTGATGGCGATGGTGCCGACCTTGAGCAGCGCCTGGAACGCGCCCGGGACGTCGACCTGGGTGTTCGGGTTGGAGGCGTCGGCGATGCGCTGCGAGATCGACTTCTGCGGCTGGTACGACAGATCGGTCAGCGAGTTGCCGGACACGTCGTTGTTCACCACCGAGGTGGCGGTCTTGATCGAGGTGTAGGCCAGTGCCTCCGCGATGGATTTCAGCGACCCGATGGGGTCACCGGCCGAAATCTCGACCTGCCCGGCGATATTGGCGACGGTCCGCACCAGCGGCGCGCCCACCGGGGTATCGCAGGCCAGATCGCCCTCGGTGCAGAATTCGGCGACTCGCCCGACCAGCGTCCCGAAGTTCTCCAGGGTGGCGCTGTCGGGGGCGATGCCCGCCCCGGACGCGGTCTTGGTGGCGGGCGGATCCCCCAGTGCCGCCACCGATTTGCCGTTCGTACCGGGTGCGGCGGTGGGCAGCTTCTGATCCGGCTTGCCCGGGAACAGCGGCGCGTTGGCATTGCGGTTGGGGTCGCCGAAGAGCGCGACGGCCGCGATCCGGTCGGCCGGGACCGTGCCCTGGCCCGCGCCGACCTCCTGCGCGAACTGTGAGGCCACATGCGCGCCCTGGGAGTACCCGGCGATGGCGAGTTTCGTGCTGGGGCAGCGGTCGGTGACCTGTTTGGCCATGGACCGCAGCCGGTCCAGGCCGCCGGTGACGGACTGGCTGTAGGTGGTGGTGGACACCGACACCGCGCCGCCGAAGGACGCCTCGTAGGGCACGTAGGCCCGGTCCACCAGTCCGGCGTCGCTGGCGGCGGCCATCATGGGCCGGAAGACTTCCGACAGCATGCCGGTGTCGGTGGTGACGGCGGCGTCGGGGGAGGATTCGCCGGTGCCCTGTACGCCGAGCGCGAACAGCGCCGGGCATTTGTCGATGGGGACCGTGGTGTCCGGCGGCCCGCCCCGGGCTTCCGCCGTATTCAGCACAGCAGGCCCGACGGCGGCCGTCGCCACGATGCAGACGGCCGCGGTCAAGAGTGCCGAACTCCGAAACCCCACGCTGGGCAGCAGTTTTCGATGCACGTCGCACCTCGTTCAGGTTATGGACTGGCTGATTCCGCGCCGTGCTGCGCGCGTTCGGTGATCCGCGCCCCGGCAATGCGCGCCGCGGTGAGGATCTGCTCGGCCAGAAGCCGAACCGGTTGCGGGGGAGTGCGAGTGGGATCCCCGTCGTCCACCGGTGAGCTACCGGCGGCGGGATCCCATTCCGCCATTTCGTAGGGTTCGAGGGCGCGCCACTGTTCGAGCCAGCCCAGCCGCCAGGTGCGGGCGCCGAGCGCGACGGCCAGGCCCTCCATCTCCTCGCGGCGTTGCGCGACCGGAATCGGCAGCGGCCGAGCCGAATCCGACACGGTCACCACGCCGACCACCTGGCTGCCGGCGGGCGTGGCCCGGGCCTGATGCGCCAGCAGCGCCCGATGCAGGGCATTCACCCCGCGCAGATGACTGCGCCCGACGAGCACCACCAGCGGCGAATCCAGATCCCCCGCCAGCCCGATCCGCGCGGGCCACCGCTGCCCCGCGTCCCCCGCCCAGCTGAGACTGGCCGCGAGACTGCTGACCCCCGCGCCGCCGTGCACACCCACGAGCCACACCAGTGGCGGCCGCGGCGGCCGATTCGGCACCGCTCGATGCCACATCGGCACGGGAGGAGCCGTGGGCGCGGGCTGACTCGGTGGAGGTACGTCGGAAAATGCTGTGCCGCTGCGCCATTCGCCGCCGCCCAATGGTTGCCATACGGTGCTCGGCATAGGGGGCCGACCAGAGGCCGTCTCGTCGGCATCGAAGGGACTGTGGGCGGTGTGCGGTGCTGGACCCGAGTTGCCGGTGGCGCGCGGTGCCGGGGTGTGGGCGGCGTGCGATGCCGGGTCTGGGGACGGCGAGGCGCGGCGTGGGTCGTGGAGCGTGGTCATCGCAGCGCTCCGAGGAGGGTGAAGTAGGCGTCGCGGGTGGGTGCGGTGAGATGGTGCCAGGTGATGGGGCCGCCGGTGGCGAGGTGGAGGTCGAAGGGGATCGGGACCACGGCGCGGACCCAGGAGCCGAGGTGGGTGCGCACATGGTCGAGAACCGCTGCGGCCGAGCCGGGTACCTGTTCGGTGAGGACGATGACCGCGTCGCCGACGACGAATTCGCTGAAGTTCTCGTCCAGCCAGGTGAGGGCGGGCTGGAGGCGGTTGATGGCGTCGGGTCGTGCGGCCACGGTGATCACCAGCCCGACCCGGGGGTCCGCCAGCAGCGGGGCCGCCAACCGGCTGGTGACCGGTGCGCCCGCATCGAAAAACCCAAGCAATCCGGCATTTTCGAGATGACGCGCGACGGACACCAGGGATTCCCTGCGCGGCAACGGATCCGGCGTCCGGCCCAGCACCCGCACCCCGGTCGACGTCTGCCCCGAGCACGCCCCCACACTCGATGCCAGCCCCGGATACGGTGTGCCGAGCCACTTCTGCAAGCTCCCCACCGGAGCCGCCGCATCACACCCGCGCAGCGCCACGTCCCCGCCCCCGAGCGTGGCGTCCACCACCACCGGCCACACCTCGCCGTCACTGTCCACGGCCGCCGCCGCGGCCAGCCCCAGCGCCGTCGTACTGGCCCCCGACGCCCCTGACCCGCCCAGCACCAGCACCGGCGGCACGGCGGCCCGCACCAGCCGCCCCTGCCCACCCCGCAACGGCACGCCATCGGTGGGCGAACCCGCGGGTCCGGGCTGCATCAGCTCACTGAGCCCCGAATCCCCCTCGCCCCCAGCCGCACTCGCCCGCACGGCCTCCACCAGCCGCGCCTCCACCGCCGCACTCGTGTTCGGCTGTTCGAGACCGGGCCGGGGTGTGGGGGTTGCGGGGGGACCGGGGGGTGTGGAGCGGAGCCGGTCGTCGATGTCGACCATGGCTCACCGGCTTCCCGCGACGATGGAGGTGATGCGGACCTGGCCGTCACGGGCGGCGGTGGTGATGACCTGCTGCCAGGAGGTCTGGCTGCCGTCCGGGTGTTTCTCGTCGACGGTGACGTTCCAGCGGTCGGCGTCCGCGCCGGTAATGGTGACGCAGTGCTTGGTTCCGGCCGGGGTGGCCGAAATCGCGTCGCGGGTGGCCTGTTCCGGGGCGACGCGGGCATCCGGGGTGAGCAGGGCGCGCACCGCGCCCACGTCGCGCAGCACGTACCAGGCGTATTCGAGGTGCATGATGACGCCGGGCCCACTGAGGAGGTCGCCGGCGGTGTCGCCGCTCACCCGCTGCGGCGTACTGACTTCCTGGCACCAGGCGACCAGCCCCGGCTGATTCCCGCCGGACGTGCTCGTGCCCGCCGCACTGGTCGCCGGAACCGCCTGTGGCGCCGGTGAATCGCCCGGCGTGAGCGCCAGCCACCCGACCACCGCCACCAGCACCAGCGCCAGCGAAACTCCGGCAATCGCGAGCGCCCGATTGCGCATCCGCAACCGCCGCTGCGTCTGCTCCGCCCGCCGCCGCGCCTCGGACACCAGCGCCGCCATCGGATCCTCGGCCCGCAACTCGTCCGCCCGAACCGACTGCCGCCCCGCCTCACCCGCCGCCGGCACCGCCCCCTCCGTCAGCCACGAGGCCCACCCCGGCGCCTCCGCCTCCACCGTCCCCACCGACTCCCCACCGCCCGGAGCCAGCACCGGCATCACCGGCCGCCCCGCGCCCACATTCCCGCCGCCCCCATCCCGCTCCGCCGAGAACCCCTCCCACTCCTCCGCAGCCCGATGCCGCCCCGCCCCACCTCGACCGTCCATACCTTCACTCCCAACCCGACCCACGCCACCCCCACCCGAGCCCCCGTCGACCCCACCGCCAGTACCTCGAGCGCCCCCGCCGCCAGCCGAAACAACTCCCGAATGCCCCGCGCCGATTACCCGCGCGGCCGCACCCCGCCCCGGCCGACCCCTGTCGGGTTCCCACCGAGCTGTATCGGGTTCGCGTTCACCAGTGCCGGTTCGGCGCTGAGAAGTAGCGGATTCGCCTCGAGCTGTGCCGGATTCAGGCTGGGTCGTGTCGGGTCCGTTTCGAGCCGAGCCGGGTTCGTGCTGAGCCGTGTCGGGTCCGTTTCGAGCCGAACCGGGTTCGTGCTGAGCCGTGCCGGGTCCGTTTCGAGCCGAACCGGGTTCGTGCTGCGGAATGCCGAGCTCGAATTGAGCCATGTGGGGCTCCCGTCGAGCTGTGCCGGATTCGCCCTGACCTGTATCGGGTTCGCGTTGAGCGGTACCGGTTCGGTGCTGAGCTGTAGCGGATTCTTCTTGCGCTGTGCCGGGTTCGCGCGCTGTGGCGGGCTCGCGCTGAGCTGTGCCGGGTATGCGGTGTGCTGGGTCGGTTGCGCGTGGAGCGGTACTGGTTTCGGCCCTGGTTGCGCCGCTTTCGACTTGGGGCACGCTGTGTTCGGTCCTGCGGGTGCCGATTTGGGGCTGGGCTGGGGTGCCGTTGGACTGGAGCGTGGCGGTGTTGGCCGGGGCCGTGCTGCCTTCGGTTCGACGTGTGGCGCTATCGGGTCGAATAGTGCCATTTGCGACTCGGGGTGTGCCCCTGTCGGGCTGGGGTGTGCCGCCTTGGAGCTGGGCTGCGGAGTTCTTGGCTTGGGGCGCGGCGCTTTCGGGCTGGGCCGCGTGACCTTCGGTCCGGGCCGTGGCAGATGCCGGGACGGCGGGATCAGGGTCGAGGGCGAGGAAGTCGTGGGCGCGGCCGGTTTGGGTCAGGTCGCGATGCGGGGGTGTGGAGGTGGGCTCGGGGGTGGCGGGAGGTAAGTGGCCTGGGGTGGAGTCGGAGGCGTTGGTGTCTGGAGTCACGGCGTTGCCCGTGCCGTTCCGGTCACGCACCCGGCGGGGCGGGTTGCAGGGCGGCCATGAAGGCTTCGGGGGTGAGCGGGGGCATCTGAGCCACGGCGGCGCGGAACGAGTCGACCTGCGCGTTCACGCCGTCCACCACCTGCTCGACCACGGGCGCGGCCTGCGGCGCCACCGCAGCCACCTGCTGCCCGACCCCGGTAGCCGCCTGCTCCACCACCGGCGCAACCTGTTGCTCGACTGTCGTGGCGACCTGCTGCGCGACGGGCGCGACCTGCTGTTCAACCGTGGTGGCAACTTGCTGCGCGACCGGCACAACCTGCTGTTCGACCGTGGTGGCGACCTGCTGCGCGATCGGCACGACCTGCTGCTCGACGGTTGCGGCGACCTGCTGCACCACGGGCGCGGCCACCTGCGCGATCGGCGCGGGCAATCCGGCGATCGCCGAAACCGGCTGCACCCCGGGCAAACCCGTAACGGGATCCGAAACCGGCACCTGCGCAGCGGTATCGATCAGCGGCGGCGGCGCAGCTGGCTCGGGCTGCTTCGCGTTCCCTCCACCGAGCGCACCAGCGACGATCGCACCCAACGTCCCGACAACTCCAACTGCTGGAATTCCAACTACGGCAGCGCCAGTGAGGCAGCCAGTCACACCGCCGACCAACGCGCCAGCAGGCGCGCCAACGCCCGCTGTTGGGACGCCGCCGATAACACCGCCTGCGACCGCGCCGACTACTGCGCCGACAGCACAACCTGCCGGAACCAGGGCGACGGTTGCCGCGCCACCGGCGGCCAAACCGAGTCCGGCACCCACGACACTGGACGCGGCCAGTCGATCGGATTCATCCTCCGAGTAACCGAGATGGTCGAATGCGGCGGCAATCTGCCACTCGGCCATGTCGGCATAGGCCTGGGCTTTGTTGCGAGTCTTGGTGTCGACCCAGTCCGGCAGTTGAATCGTGTTGTTTCCCAGCCGGAGCTGATGCGGGTCCGCAGGCATCACTTCGGGCGCATTCGCGGCGGGCTGACCAGGCTGGGTGTCCTGCGGTTCAGTCGGCTGGACCTGTGGCTGGGTCTGCGGCTGAATGATGGTGTCCTGCTGCGGCGTTGTCTGCTGCTTCGGCCGGGGACGGTTCGGGGGAGCGATGGGCGGATCCGGGATGTAATCCGCTGGGCTGGGTGAGGAATTCGCGGGCGGCTGTTGCGGCTGGGTGCTCAGGCCCGGTTGCCCGTCGCCGGGTACGGCGAGGCCCGGCTGGCCCGGGGCCGCGGCGGCCACGCCCTGGCCGGCTACCAGCGCGATGGGCAGCATCGACAACAGGATCGAAGTTCGTGTGGTCTTCATGTCCCCAATTCCCCTTCCCCGAATGGACAGCACCGGGCGCACGGCCCGAATCCCCCGGATGCCATGGCATTCCGCACCCCTGGCCGACTACACAGGTGGTCCACCGGAACCAGGTCCCGATGATCCCTCATGAACCCCACCACCTGCGATGATCATGTTGCGGCCCTGATCTTACCCGGATCGTGAGCCCCCACAACCGGTTCCGTGACGGGAGTGACGAATTGTTAAACCGAGCCGAGCAACACTCGTAGATCGGCGCCCGGCACTCGTAGGATCACGACACGTCGCCCGCCCGCGCGTCATCCGAACCGGCTTCACCGCAACACTTCTCGACCACCCCAGGTCCACCCGGAGGAATCCTCATGCGCGCCAAGTCAGCACACCACGCGCAAACGTTCGCCGCCGCGGCCGCGACCCTGCTCGCCTCCGCGGCCGTCCTCAGCGTCGCTGCCTGCGGAGTCAGTGATCAGAGCACCGCGAAAACGACTACCACACCGGTTGATCCGGCCCGCGCGCCTGCCGACGTGCACTGGGAGAACTACCAGGGAGTCCAGCTCCCGATCGGTAGTCACGACGGTCCCAGCAAACTCGGCACCACCGCCGCGGGCTTCTCGCACACCCCGCAGGGCGCGGCTTTGGCCGCCATCAATCACAGCACCCGGCTATCACTGGCCCCGGACGGCGCATGGCCGCAGGTGGCGGCCATTTCGCTGATTCCCGGTCCGGCCAAGGACTCCTGGGTACTGGCCCGCGCGCAGGTCTCGATCACCGCCCCCGCCAATCCGGTGGTGGCCCCGCGCATCACGGCCTACGAGCTCACCGCCTACACCCCCGACCGCGCCGATCTCACCGTCTATGCCACTTACTCCGACGCCAGCATCACCGCGACCGCCGAGACCGTGCTCTGGGCGTCCGAGGATTGGCGGCTGCTCCTCGCGGACCCCGCCGCCAAAACCCAGACCGTGCAATCGGTTCCCAGCGTCCCCGCGGACGCGGTCGGACTGGAACCCCCGAAATAGCGGCTACCCGACCAGCTTCAACCCGATCACGCACGCCACGATCCCGCCCAGGAACAGCAGCTTGACCGCGCTGACCGCGTCCCCGCCGGTAGCCATGGAATAGACGACGGTCAGCACCGCTCCGATCCCCACCCACACCGCGTACGCCGTCCCCACGGGCAGCCCCCGCATGGCGTAGGCCAGCCCCGCCATACTCACCACGAGCGCCACCCCGAACACCGCGGTCGGCCCGAGCCGGGTGAACCCCTCCGACTTCCCGAGCGCGGTGGCCCACACGGCCTCGAACACCCCGGACACGACCAATACCAGCCACGACATGACAACCTCCGAAGGCCGTCTTGTCGCACACCGGGTACGGCTCCCTCGTCCGGGCCCCCAACCGGGGACTACCTACACGATGGCAAACTTTCAGCGACCAGGGCAAATTCTCCGCTGGTGATCTCCGCCTCCATCCGCCGAGATCACCAGCTGCATCTCATCCCCAGATCCCACTACCGAGGAATCGATCCCACTGCTCACCGGAGAAGACGAGCACCGGCCCGCCCGGATCCTTCGAGTCGCGCACCCCGACGACGCGCGCGCCCTCACCGATGAACGCGATCTCGACACACTCGTTGGCGTCGGCTGATCTCGACGACTTGAACCACCTGGCATTCGACTGATCGGTTATCACGCCGTGTACTCCTTCGCGATGTCCGACATCAGATCTCTGGTGTCATTCTCGCTCAACGCTACTCGCCGAATACTCGAGATCGCCTTCTTGAACCGATCGATCACTCGGTCGCTCTCGAGGTAGAGCGCCCCTTCCGCTCCATCGATGTAGACGCAGGGTGGTTCCATCAAATGGCATGAAAGGGGCGGAAATTCGAGCATTGTGAACGACAGGATGACGAGACCCTCGTGCGTGTTCTCGTTGAACGGCACGACTCGGATCGAAACGTTGTCCCGCGTCCCGGCCTCACAGAGGTAGCGCAGTTGGGCGGCCATCACCGCTGGTCCCCCGGGTCTGTGGCGCAGGACGGCCTCCGACAGCAGAGCATCCATGTGGTAGTCCGGTTCTGCGATGCGTTCCTGCCGCCGTGCGGCGAGTTCCAACCGGCGTTCAACATCGATTTCCGAGAGGTCCGGGTGAGTGGCGCGAATAATCGCTCGGCGATACTCGGACGTCTGCAACAGGCCCGGTACAAGAACGAGTTGGTGACTGACCCAGTGGTTACTCGTCGCTTCGAGTCGCAGGTAATGGTCGAAATGTGGCGCGTACTGGTCGGCGTAGGCCTGCCACCACCCCTTGTACGAACCTTGGAGCTTGGCGGCCTTGTCTTGCTGCCGGACCTCATTCCACATCTCTATTGCCTCTTGCCGGACGTCTGGGCTGACCTCGTACAGATCGAGCAGCGACTTCAGCTGTGGCGTAGTGACTTTTGTGGGTAACCCGTCCTCCAAGCGGACCAATGTTTGCTTGGAGGTGTCTATTTGCAAGCTGGCCGTTAGTAGCGACGCTCCGACATGCTCGCGGAGCCCGCGAAGAAATCGACCGAATGCCCGTTTGGGAATGGTGGATCCGACCATTTCGTTAGCCTCGCTATCTGGGGAGTGCCTTTCGTGGGGTGGTCCATCGTGGAACGCCAACGTAATTCGTTGAAGCTCTTCCGCAAGGGTGGCTGTGCAATCACAGTGGAGTCAACCGAGAATTCGCTACGAGGAGGTCGAAATACCCTGGGACGCATGGGCGCTGCTGTCCATCATCGTGGTCTGCACCGCCATCACCGCTCGCACCGCGTGGGACTCGTACCGCCTCGGCCGCGAGTCCCGCCACACCACCCTCCGCCTGACGTTGTCCACCGGCGGCCACCTCGACATCCCTTGCCCGCCAGGCCATCCCACCGGACGCCATCGCCCCCACACCCTGAGGTGACCCGATGACTCCCGCCGAAGTAGCGGTGCTTACCGCCCTCCACCCGGATCGCATTCTGACCGCCCCGCAAATCCAGCAGTCCGCAGCACTGACCAGCTGGCGCACCCGAAATGCTCTCTCCTGCCTGGAATCCCGGGGCCTCATCACTCCTAGTCGCCCGCGTGGCCGCTACCGCATCACCCCGCGCGGCCGGGCTGCCCTCGTCGCCAAGGCCCGCCGCTTCGCCTGACCCGGCTCGTCTGGGGCGAGGCAGGAAAGGGGTGAGTTGATTTCCCCGGGCCGGGTGGCAGCGTCGGCCCGGCGGGGCGGCCAGGGTCTGTTGGTCACCGATCGTAGTGCTGTGAACGAACAGCGGCGGTGCCGAGGTCGAAGACCTGCGAAGCACATGTGGCTGTGCCGTATCGGCGATGTCGAATATTGGGCCGGTCGAAAGGTGCCTTGTGCCATCGTGCATTCGGCCGGCAGCCCGGCGTCGATAGCTATCTTGGCAGGTAGGTTGCTCGATCCGGCCACGGAGACGAAGCCTGTAATAATGCCGTCATGCGCGTACTGATGCCGCTCCCCGACAGCGATTTCGATGTCACCGAGGTGGCGGTGCCCTGGCGGATTCTTACCGACGCCGGACACCAGGTGGTATTCGCGACCGAGCGTGCCGGCACCGTTCCCCACGCCGATCCACGGCTGCTGACCGGAGTGCTGTTCGGGCAGTTGGGGGCCGAGGACGAGCCGAAGCAGTACTACCGGCAACTCACCGAATCTCCCGAATTTCGGGCGACCGTGTCCTGGTCCGACCTCGAGGTCGAGGAATACGACGGGCTCATTCTGCCCGGTGGCCACGCACCCTGCATGCGGCAGTACCTCGGTTCCGGCCTGCTGCAACAACAGGTCGCCCGGTTCTGGGCGCTGGAGCGTCCGGTCGGCGCGATCTGCCACGGAGTACTGGTGCTGGCGCGCGCCAATGACCCGTCTACCGGCCGTAGTGTGCTGGCCGACCGCAGCACCACCTGCCTACCGAAATATATGGAACGTACCGCCTACTTTCTCACCGCTTGGCGCTTGGGACGCTATTACCGCACCTACCCCGCCTACGTCGAGGACGAGGTTCGCGATGCCCTCGTCCATCCCGACAGCCAATTCCGGAGGGGGCCAATCGAACTCGTTCGACGGGGCACTGCCACCGACGACAACCCCGCGTTCGTCGTCCTGGATGGCAACTACGTGTCCGCCCGATGGCCGGGCGACGCCTACCTTTTCGCTCGCCGCTACCTCGACCTGCTCGCCGCGACTGCACCTTAAAACCAACCTGCGCGTCGTAGGGTGCGGTGATGGCCTATGCGCGCACCGTGAAGACCGCTTCGGGGGTGATCGCGGTGCAGATCGTGTGGTCGTCACGGCGCGGCTCTCGGGATATCGAGCATGTCGGGTCGGCGCACGACGAGTGTGGTGGCACCAGGTCATTTCATGGTGGCGAGGTTGTGCCAGAGGTGCCTGAGGCTGTCGGTGCCGCCGAAGAGCGTGGTGAAGTTGGTGGAGTCGATGAGCAGGATGTCGCCGGCGCGCGGGCCGGCGGGCGGCATCCAGATCAAGGTGTTGAATTCGGTGTTTCCGGCGCTGGTGAAGGGATGCGGTCGGTGGGGGTCGACGCGCTGGCTGGCCAGCACGCGGAGCGAGTCGCTTTCGGGCGCGGTGAGTTCGTAGTGCGGCAGATGGGGGTGGAAGTTGAATGTGGTGACCTGGTCGAGCAGCCGGGGTGTGTCCAGGTCGCGGAACGCTGTGACGGGGGCGATCTGATCGGTGCCTTCGACGACTGCCGGGCGTAGGCCCCAGATGTTGTGCACCGGCACGTCGAGCGCTTTCATCAGCGAGCGCGTGTACTGGCCGAATCGCTGCTGGCGGGGCACGAGCGGATCGCCGTGATGTTCGTATTCGACCTGTCGCTGCGCGTTGTCGTCGGTGAAGCCGACGTCGTGGTGTGGCGCCAGGAGCAGGCAGGTGCCCTCCCGTTGCAGCCACTCACGGATGGCGTCGATCTCCTCGGGTGCGGCCTGCTGTTCGGCGAGGACATGGTCGAGCCCGAACACCATCAGGGTGTCGGTGTCGGCCAGGATGCGTTCGTCGATGGGCAGGAAGTAGCCGGCCTGATCGATGCGCTGGAAGACCGCGACGGGATGGCCGGTGGCCTGCCCCGCCAGCTGTTGGAAATCCAGTGTCGAGCGGTGGAACAGCTCGAGGGTGCCGGCGATACCCTGCAGGAAATGGTCCTTGTCGTAGTCGGGGGTCTCGTAGGCCGGCCAGGCGACATTGCGGACCTCGGTCATCGTGGAGAAGCGGTTGTAGATTTCGGCGGGGTCGCGCTGGGCTTCCCAGGGGTAGCTCCACGTCCAGTAGATGCTGACCCGCCGCCGCCCGTCGGCCGTGCGCGGAAGGTGGCTCTGGTTGTAGGTGCGTGCCGTCGGCAGGCTGCTCATGAGGTCACCTCTCGGTTCTCGAGCGTGGCCAGGTAGCGCAGGGCGCTGATACCGGGCAGGAAGAAGTACGCTCCGCCTTTGAGAGTGGTGAAGGCGGGCAGGCCCGTGAACACCTTTCGGATCGGGCGCTTGGGGATGGTGAATTCCAGGGTGCCGTCCTGGGCGCCGCAAATGGGGTCGTGCTCATTGCCGAGTTCGTGGAATGCCTTGTCGTTGATCCACACGTTCTGGGCGAACTCGAACTGGCGAACCAGGCTGGCGCAGATGATGAAGGCGGCGATGCCCCGGTCCGCGCCGTCGTCGGGCGCATCCTCGGGCAGCGCCGGCCCGTAGGTGGCGCCGCGGCGAATCATCCTGCGCCGGTTCATGTTCACCGCGGTGTCGCGCGGGTTGAGTCGGCGCGCATGCGAGCCCAGCGGCACCGCATAACCGTGCGGGTCCATCTGTTTGTAGTCGAAGTCGTTGTTGCGCAATGGATCTGCGCCGAGCTGGGGATCGTCGTGGTCCGGTGACAGCACGAGCGGCGCGCCGCTGCGCCACCGGCCCATGAGTTTGGCGGCGAGGAGTTCCTGCCCGTCGGGGGTGTCGGCGTGCTCACGCAGGAAGTCCCGAAATGCACCCACGTGTTCTTGCAGCCGCCGGTAGGCCATGTAGCTGCCGTTGCGGGACAAGGCCCCCGGCTGCGGCAGCCCGTGGGGTGGCCCGTCCTCGTCGGGGTAGCCCAGGATGAATTCGCCGGGTTGCAGCGGCGCGCCCGAGCCCGGGGTCGGTTCTTCCCCGGATCCTTCGATCACCGGCTGGGACAAGCGATCTCGAAACCCGAAGTGGTCGTGGGCGTAGTTGAACGGCGGTGTCGCGTTCAAATCCAGGAACGACAAAACCCGCACACCCGGGCAGCCGGCCACCAGTTTCTCGTGTTCGGTCGTGCAGCGCTGGCGTTCTTCCTCGGTGCGGGCGAACAGGATTGCGATGGCGTGCAGGTCGGCACCGGCCAGTCCGCCCACCCAGTTGTCGGGATGATTGGCGCCGGTGTCACCCAGGATGTCGGCCCGGGCGGCCATGCCCTCGCGGAATTCGTCGGGAAAGGTGGCAAGCGCTTCGTCTGGAACCCCGAGCGCCCGCAACCCATTCCAGGTGAAGGCCAGTGTGACCCACCGTTGCGAACTGTCCATTGTGGCGCGCACGTCCGCGGCCGACTGCACCCGGTCCACCAGCGGCGTCAACCAGGCTCGGCCCCCGGCGGGGTCGTCGAAGGACAGGAACTCATAGCGGCCGGTCACCGCAGGGGTGCGGGTCAGCAGGATGTGCTGAATATCCTCGAGTTCGAGCATGGCGGCGGGCTACTGCATCTGATCGAGCATGTCGGAGAACGCCGCCTTCGCCCGCAGCGCCTTCTTGATCTCGTCAGCGGTGGCGTAGGGGTACTCTCCGTACTCGAGGAAGCTCGGAAACTGGTGTTTGCGAACGAATTCCACGAATGACTCCGGATTTTCCTTCCAGTCCTCCGGGAATCCCTCGAGGTTCGTGAAGACGGTGTCGATACCGGTCTGCGAGAACAGCGTCACGGCGTCTTCGGTGTACTTGTCGAAATCGGTATCGAAGATGCCCTGATACTGGAAATACAGTCCGAAGCCGACGTCGAACAGCAGCCACCGCAGATAGTGCAGCCGAAGCGGTGCCAATACGTCCGGGCTTGCTGCCACCGCGTCCTGGATCCGCTGGCCGTGGGCGCGGATGGCCTCTTCCCGGCCGGGTTTCACCTTGGCGATGATCGAGAACCCGTAACAGGCCGGGGTTCGTGGATAGGTGGGACCGTATCTGCCGCGTTGCAGTTCGAAGTAGCCCTCCTTGGGAATGGCCAGCGCTGCTGGTTTACTCCAGTCCTGATCGGCGGATGGCATGTTGTCCACACCTTTCGCAGTAAGCCACCTATTGAGACCGTGTCGTAACCTGCATTCGGCACCGAATACCGATGCCGTGAATCGGCTGAGGTCAGGGCTGGAAATTGTTGTCGATTTGTTAGGCTGCCCGACCGCGATAGGCGGTGGCGATACCGCCGAATTCCCGGGGCAGGCAATCCATTCTGGCAGGATGACCCTTATGCCGACTCCGTCGCAACAGAGCAAGCCTGCGCCACCTCTGGGTCAGCTGTCAACGCCGCGAGCCGCCGCACTGGCCGGGGTGCTCTTCGCGATATTGCTCGGTACAACGCTGGTCCTTATTCGCATCCAAATGCCCGACCACGTCGAGGATTCGGCCCAATGGCTGCAGAGCCGGCGCGGCGCGCTCACCACGGCGACCGTGCTGATGCCATTCGCCGGAATCAGCTTCCTGTGGTTCGTCGGCGTCGTCCGCGACGGGTTCGGACGCCACGAAGACCGGTTCTTCCTGACGGTATTCCTGTGCAGCGGACTGCTCTTCGTCGCGATGATGTTCGTCGCGACCGCCGGTATCGCTGGTCTTGTGGCGAGTAGCAACAGCGTCACCGATCCGGCCGCCCGCACCGAGGTGATCAACTTCGCCAGGATGATGGTGATCTCGGCGAGCCAAACCTACGCACTCCGGATGGCCGCCGTGTTCATGATCTCGCTCGCGACGATTTGGTTGAAGACCAGGCTGATGCCCCGCTGGCTCGTCGTGCTGAGCTACCTGGCCGCCCTGGTGCTGCTGATCGGCAGCGAGATGAGCCGGTGGCTGACCCTGGTGTTTCCGGTCTGGGTGCTCGTGGTCAGCTGCTTGCTCCTGGCCCGCGCCGGACTGATCGGCGAGCGGCGCGACGAGGGCGATCAGTCTCGGAGGCTTTCGTGAACGAGCCACCTTCGCCGCGTTCGCCTGATTTGGAGCTGCTCTACTTGGCGGTGGCGGACCGGCACCTGCAATACGAGAATCTGCTCTGGCAGGTGCCTGCGCTCAGTCTGATCGCTCAGGCCTTCCTGTTCAGTATCGCGATGGGAGCAGGCAACGACCCCGTCGCGCGGATCGCCTCCTCGCTCCTCGCATTGATCGTCTCGATCATCTCGATCATGTTGATGGCAAGCCATCGCCTCGCCGTCCGCAAGGATGAGCTCTGGCTGGAGCGTTTCGAACAGAATGAACTCGACGTGGGAACCTGGGGCGCACACGGCACGGCATCCGCGAGGCAACAGGACATCGCCGACCTGGACGCGGGGCTTGTCGGCAAGCTGCTACCGATGCGGCAGATGTTCAAGGTATGGGTCGTCGGACTCGGTTGCTTCGGCATAACCGCCGTCTTCATGATCCTGCGGACACTGATCTGATCGGTCTCGGCCGTTGAGCAGTCTCAGCTGGTCGGCATGCTGGACCCACGAATGAAGACTTCTGGCCCCTAGCGGATGCTGGCCGATCGCAGTTAGCCTGAATGACGTCCTTTCTTCAAAACTGTGAAGAGGACGTTGCTTCGGTCGACACAGCTACCGGAGCCGCCAGGTCGACGCGGACGTGACAGTGCCTGGCACCGGACCATTCCGTACAGGATCTGGTTCGGCAACTTCACCGTGTGGCTATCGCTCGTCATGTAGGACCATGACAACCGGTCGGGGTCGAGAACGGACGAAGTGCGTCATGAGCCGCTTCCGAGAGCGGCGAAGCGAGCGACAGCAGTCGTACCACTGTCTGCTTCGGCAGACTTCGCCGCTCAATCACCAGCGCAGCGGCTCGGCGGCAATCACTGAGTTGCCCGGCTGCACTGGACAAGTCACTCGACATCGAGGAACAGATATGTCCAGCAAAATGATCAAGTTCGTGGCCGCAATCGCTATTGCCCTGCCTCTGGGCGCTATCGCAGCTCCGGCAGCTTCGGCCGCAACGCCTAGTTCGACATCGACCGCGGTTACTCCCGCTGATGGATCAATTGCTATCTGCTTCCCCCTGGGCAGTGTGGTCTGGTGCATCTGAGACCACGGGGCTGACGCCTCCGCATAATTGGAAGGAGCTGCGAGGATACTGTGGCATCCCCGGATTCCGGCTTCCCGGGGCCGGGGATGTCCCCATACTCACCAGACAGACACATTGAACGCGTCCACGCTACATCGCGGGTAACCGGTCTCCCTGGACGAGCTCTATGTCCAGTTCGAGACGTACCGTGGTGCCCACCGCGGCGATGCCCGCCTGCACCATGACGTTGTAGTCGAGCGCGAAATCCTCCCGGTGCAAGAGGGTTTCGGCGTGGAATGCCGCGCGAACGCCGCCCCACGGGTCGGGGCCGTAGCCCCCGTAAGTGACCGTGAGTTCGGTGGGGCGGGTGCGGCCGTGCAGGGTCAGGGCGCCGGGCATCGACCAGCCGGTAGGGCCGGTGCGGTGTAATCCGGTGCCACGGAAGGTGATCAGCGGATAGCGCTCGACATCGAGGAAGTCCGCCGACCGCAGGTGGTCGTCGCGCATGGCGATGCCGGTGTCGACGGTGGCGGCCTTGATTTCCGCGTATCCGGTAGTGCGCTCGAAGATCTCGGCAATGTCGAGTCGGCCGCCGACCTCGGCGAAGCGGGCCTTGATGCCGGCGATGCCGAGGTGGCGGGCGGTGACCAGGACGGTGGAGTGCGCCGGGTCGATGGTCCAGGGGCCCGGGGGCGGGGTGGTGACCGCGTCGGCGGAGCGTTCCAGGCGGATTTCGCCGAGAGTGCCCGCGCCGGTGGCCGAGATGCGGGCGATCAGCGCGACCGGCTGGTGGCCGGGTGCGGTGACGACCGCGGTGTGCGTGCCCGGGGGCAGCGGCGCGGTGGCCGCCGCCCCGGTCGTATCGGCGGCGGCCCGGGCGAGCTGGTGGCCGTCGAGGTCGGTGACGGTGAGTACCGCCTCGGCGACCGGCCAGCCCTCCGGATTGCGGATCTCGGCGGTCAGGCCGGTCACGACAACTCCGCGGCCGGATCGGAACTCGTTGCGTCGAACTCGGTTTCGCTCTGTTCCGCCGGAACCCGTTCGGGCTCGGTGCTTTCCAGGTCGTAGCCGAGTTCGACGGAGTACTCGACCTCGCCGCCGAGCACGGTCACCCGGCTGGTCACGGGCGGATAGCCGCGGGCGACGACGGTGTACGCGCCCGCGTCCAGATCGGTGAGCGTGTAGTGGCCGTCCGCGTCGGTGCGGGTGGTTCCGACCGGCGTGCCCGCCGCGTCCAGCAGGGTGACCTCAGCGTTCGCCACCGCCTGTCCGTCGCCCCGGACCGTGCCGGTGAGTGCCGCCGTCGGGGTCAGTTCGATGTCGTAGCGCAGCAGGCCACCGGCGGGCACCACCAGCGCCGTAGCTGTCGGGCGCAGGCGTTCGGCCGCCGCTACCAGGGTGTACGTACCGGCTCCGACGCCGTGGCAGACATAACCACCGTCGTCACCGGAGATGGCCGCGCCGACCACCTCACCGTGGAGATCGGTCACCGTAATGGTCACGCCCACAAGCAGTTCGCCGCCCGCGGTGCGCACGGTGCCGGACAGTTCGCCCGAACCCTCCAGCGTGAGGTCCAGTTCCGGCGACCGCCCGTTGATCGACACGTTCACCGCGGTCGGCATGTGCCCGTTCGCCGAAGCGATGAGCACATAGCTGCCGGTAGCGGGCGAGTCGATGCGATAGCGGCCGTCGTCACCGCCGGTGGCGCGCGAAACCTGATGCCCGCGTTGATCGATCAGGGTGAGCGCCGCGGCGGGGACGGGGCTGCCGTCCGTCCGCTGGATCCGGCCGCCGATCGACGACCCGTCCGCCCCGCCGAGTGTGGCGGTCGCGATCCGCTGCGCCATCGGGTCGTCGGCCATCGCAGCCTGCTCACCGGCGAGCAGAGCGTGACCGTTCGCGATGACGCCGTGCCCGTTGGCAATCGAGCTGTGCGCTGCCGCGGCGGCGGCCAGCACCGGCTCGGGCTGGGAGATCGCCTGGGCCGCACCCTCCCATACCTGGTCCTCGGCCCACTCGGCCTCGGCCTGCTGCGACGCAACCGCCGGATCGGACTGCGCGGCCAGGGGATCGGTGGCCGGGGCCGGAGCGGCCGGGGCCTCCTGGAGCGGGATCTCCTTCATGAACAGCAGCACTATGCACGCCACCAGGGCCACTCCCGCCGCGGCCCAGAACACGCCGTGCATCGAGTTGGTGAACCCGATCAGAATGGGGTCGCGTACCTGCGCCGGCAGCGCCGCGATGCCCGCGGTATTGGACTGCACGCTGGAGAGCTTGTCGGCCGAGAATCCGGGCGGCAGCTGTCCGCCGAACGCGTCGGTGATCTTGTGCGGCAACAGGTTGAACAGGATCGTCAGGAAGACCGCGACGCCCAGCGTGCCGCCGACCTGCCGGAAGAAGGTCGCCGCGGCGGTCGACACACCCATATCCGAACGCGGCCCGGCATTCTGCACCGCGATGATCAACGTCTGCATGCAGCCACCCAGCCCGAGACCGATGATGCCGCCGTAGACCAGCGGCTGCCACAGCGCGCTGTCGTACTGCACCGTCGCGTACAGCGCACCGCCGCAGGCGATGATGAACGTGCCCAGCACCGGCAGGATCTTGTACCGCCCGGTGCGCTTGGTGACCTGACCGGAGACCAGCGATCCGATCATGATGCCCGCCACCAGCGGCAGCATGAGCAGACCCGCCTTGGTGGGCGAGAAGCCGCGCACCACCTGCATGTACAGCGGGACCATGGAGATCGCGCCGAACATGGCGATACCGACGATGAAACCGCCCACGATGCACACCGTGAAGGTGGAATTCTTGAACAGCCGCAAGGGAATCAGCGCGGCGTCCGCCATCAGGTGCTCGACGACGAGGAACAACACGAGGCCGACGAGCCCGATGGCGTAGCAGACCAGCGCCCTGCCCGAACCCCAGCCCCAGCCGCGGCCCTGTTCGGCGACGATCAGCAACGGCACCACGCAGATGGCCAGCGCCACCGCGCCGCCCCAGTCCACGCGCAGGTCACGCCGCTGGTGCGGCACGTTCAGCACCCGCGCCACCACACCGAGCGCGAGTACGCCGATCGGCACGTTCACCAGGAACACCCAGCGCCAGCCCTCGATCCCCCACAGGTGGTCGAAGCCGGAGAACCAGCCGCCCAGCACCGGCCCGAGCACGGTGGCGATACCGAAGGTCATCATGAAATAGCCCTGGTAGCGGGCTCTTTCACGGGGCGGCACGATATCGCCGATGATCGTCATGGCCAGCGACATGAGCCCGCCCGCGCCCAGGCCCTGGAAGGCTCGGTACCCCGCCAGCTCGTACATGGAGGTGGCGAAGGTGCAGGCCGCGGAGCCGATGACGAACAGCCCGATCGCGGTGAGGTAGAAGGACTTTCGCCCGTAGATGTCGGCCAGCTTGCCGTAGAGCGGGGTGCTGATGGTGGCCGTGATCAGGTAGGCGGTGGTGGCCCAGGCCTGCTGGTCGAACCCGTGCAGGCTGTTGGCGATCTTGACGATCGCCACGCTGACGATGTTCTGGTCCAGCGCGGCCAGGAACATGCCCAGCAGCAGCCCGGACAGGATGGTGAGGATCTGCCGATGCGACAGTTGGGGTGGAGCGCCTGCCGGTGCGCCTGCGTGCGCGTCGGTCGTCGCTGTTGTCATGTGTCGATGCCCTGTTTCGAATCGATTGTTGCGGTGGTTTTTTCGATGCCGTCCACGAGCCGCGCCAGCAGACCGGTCAACGTTGCCCGGTCGGCGGTGGACCAGTCGGCCACCATTTCGGCGATCCAGAGATTGCGGAGCCGCCGGTTCTCGGCGAAGACGCGCTCCCCGTCGGCGGTGGCCTTGAGCACGCACGCGCGTCCGTCGATCGGATCGGCGCCGCGCTCGACCAGCCCGTGGCGCACCAGGTTCCGGCTCTGCCGGCTGATGGTGGAGATCTCGGCGTGCAGCAGCTCGGCGAGTTTCCCGGTGCGTTGCGGCCCGTCGTGGACCAGGGTGAACAGCATGGCGTAGGCCAGCTGTTCGAGTCCTTCGGGACCGTGTTTGATCACCCGATGCTTGGCCCGGCCGACGGCTCGGAGGAGCCGAACCAGTTGCGCCCCCAGCGCGTCGGCATCCCCCAGAGCCCCGGCGTCCGACAGGTCGGTGCTGGTATCGGGATCGTGGGTGGTGTGAGCCATAATCGGTTCCTTCTCACACTTACTTAGCACGTGCAACTACTTGCGTGTGCCAACTATACCCACGTTCGCCCGCCGGATTCCAGTCCCGGGTTCGGCGGCCATGGCTCCGGACCAGAAGCGCAGCCGGGAAGTTCGTGCGGTCGCAAACCCACGCCGTCAGGTGGAAACCGGCGTGTAGTGACAGACTTCCGACCATGAGTGCGCAGGACGATTTCGAGCGGGTTGCGGCGGAGCTCGCCGACCGGGGCGTGACAGTCGCAAAGGTCTTCGGAAAGCCCGCCTACAAGGACGTCAGCGGCAAGGCGTTCGCATGCCTTTTCCAGGATGCTCTGGCCTGCCGCCTGCTCGAAGGGACCGCCGAGCACAAGGAGGCGTTGGAGTTGCCCGGTGCCGAGCTGTTCGATCCGTCGTCGCGGCATCGGCCGATGAAGGACTGGGTGTGCGTGCCGCACGCGAACGCTGGCCGCTGGCTGGAATTCGCCGAGGCCGCCTACGGTCGCCCGCGCTGAGTAAGGCCCTCAACCGGTCGCTCGGCGGTGCTGGATCGCCCACCAGACCTGTAGTGCGGTGCCCGCGCCGCGCAGATCGGTCGCGGCGAGTTCCTCGAAACGGGACAGGCGATAGCGAACGGTGTTGGGGTGCACGATGAGTCGCTCGGCGGTGGCGTCGACCCGCATACCGGTGTCGAGGAAGCACTCGGCGGTGTCGATCAGGGTGCGGGCGGCCTCGCCGGGGCCGAGCGGGTCGAGGTAGCGGCGCACGAGTTCGGCGCCCAGCTCGGTGTCGGCGGCGATGGCGGGCAGCAACCCGACGCGATCGAGGTCCAGCGGGCCGGTGAGGTCGAACAGCTGGGCGGTGGCGAGGACCCGGGTGGCCAGGCGGAAGGAGCGGTCGAGGTCCGCGATGCGGGTGGCGGGGCCGTAGGCGATCAGGCGGGACCCCTCGAGCCTGCTGGAGTTTTCCACAAAGCCCGCGAGATCGCCGTCCACCGTGGTGGCGAACCCGCGCACGATCGAAATACCTTGCAGGGCAGGCACTGTCGGTCCCTCATCCGGGCGGGACCGGTACGCGCGGTACTCGCCGTCGACGTCGAGACCGAGCTGCTGGGCGCGAATCTGCAGCTCCGCGGGGCCGATCGTGCCTAGCAGCAGGGCGCGGGTGACCTCGGCGCGGAACTGCTCGTCATGGCGGGCCAGCGCGATCTCGACCTCGCGATGGGCGGAACTGAAGGCGATGGAGGCCTGGTCGACGAGGTCGAGGAGGTCGGTGATGGACTCCAGCAGCACGCGGTCGGGAACCTTGCCGGCATGGGCGGCCGCGGTCAGCTCGGCCAGGATCTCGCGCACCGCGATGCGCCAGCCGCTCTGCACGTCGGCCAGTGAAATGCCCTGGCGGGCACGGGTTTCGCCGAAATCCCGCAGGGCGTCGAGATCGTCGGCCAGCAGCGGGCGGGAGTCGAGCAGGGCCCGGGCCAGCCGCTCCAGGATGGCCTCGGTGCTGCGCACGACGGTCGTCGCGGACAGGCGGGCGTAGACCGGCATCTCGGCGCGGGCGCGGTCGACCACGCGCGCGGACGCCTCGGGGACCCGGTCCAGGACCCCGGTGATCATCCGGTGTTTCGCGCTCGCGCGACTCGAACTCATGGTGTCCCGACCCTACGACCGGTGTCTTGGAGAAATCAACAATCCGGCGACCTGGAATTGAACCTCATCTCCATGGCGCACGTCACAGTGCCCGCGAATACTCGTGACACCGACCACAGTTGTTCGACGAAGGGTTACCCGATGTACCTGACCCAGGGGCTGCACCGCGCCGCCCAGCAGCGGCCCGACGGCGTCATGACCGTCTGCGGCGAGCGGACCCGCACCAATCGGGAGGTGCTCGATCGCGTGTCCCGGCTGGCCGGGGCGCTGCGCGGGCTGGGGGTCGCGCCGGGGGACCGGGTGGCCATGCTGTCGCTGAACTCGGACCGGTACCACGAGTACCTGCTCGCGGTGCCCTGGGCGGACGCGGTGCTCAACCCGGTCAATATCCGCTGGAGCGCCGCCGAGATCGCCTACAGCCTCGCCGATTCCGACAGCCGCGTCCTCCTGGTGGACGACGCCTTCGCGGCCCTGGTGCCCGCGCTGCGGGAGCGGTACGACGGACTGGCCACGGTGATCCACTGCGGTGACGGCGCGACGCCCGAGGGCATGGAGTCCTACGAGACGCTGATCGCCGCGGCCGAGCCCATCGCCGACGCCCGCCGCGGCGGTGACGCGCTGGCCGGAATCTTCTACACCGGCGGCACCACCGGATTCCCCAAGGGCGTCATGCTCAGCCACGCGAATCTGATGACCTCCGCGCTCGGCGGCGTCGCCACCGGCTACCTGATGTCCCAGGACACAGTGTTCCTGCACGCCGCGCCCATGTTCCACCTGGCGGATCTGGCCGGTTGGCTGGGTGTGCTCATCGTCGGCGGCACCCATGTGACGGTTCCGGCCTTCGACCCCGTGGCGGTGCTGAGTTCCATTCGGCAGCACCGGGTCACCTCGAGCGTGCTGGTGCCGGTGATGATCCAGCTGCTGGCCGATCACCCACAGGCGGCCGAATTCGATCTGTCCAGCGTCGAGCACCTCATGTACGGCGCGTCCCCGATCTCGGAGGCGGTGCTGGAGCGGGCCATGCGGCTGTTCCCACGCGCCGGATTCACCCAGGCCTACGGCCAGACCGAGGCCTCGCCCATCATCACCCTGCTCGGCCCCGGCGAGCACCGGGCCGGCCGATTGCGTTCGGCGGGAAAGGCGGTGCCGCACAGCGAAATCCGCATTGTCGACGGCGACGGGCAGGATGTGCCGGCAGGTGCGGTCGGGGAGGTGGTGACCCGCGGCGGCCACGTGATGCTCGGCTACTGGAACAAGCCCGACGAGACCGCCGCCGCGCTGCGCGCGGGCTGGCTGCACACCGGCGACGGCGGCTACCTCGACGCCGAGGGCTTCCTCCACATCGTCGACCGGTTGAAGGACATGATCGTGTCCGGCGGTGAGAACGTCTACTCCGCCGAGGTGGAGAACGCCGTCGCCGCGCACCCCGCCGTGGCCGCGGTCGCCGTCATCGGCGTCCCCGACGATGAATGGGGTGAACGAGTCCACGCGGTCATCGTGTGCAAGCCCGGCCATTCGGTGACCCCGGCCGAGATCCGCGATCACACCCGGCAGCTCATCGCCGGCTACAAGGCCCCGCGCAGCGTCGAGATCGTCGACGCCATGCCGGTATCGGGAGCCGGAAAGATCCTGAAACGCGACCTGCGCGAACGGTATTGGGGAGACCACGCGCGCCTGGTCAACTGACCCTAGTGGGTCGGCGATGCGTCGCAGGCCGCGGGACGTTCGGCGGCGGTGAAGAACTGGCAGACCCAGCTCGGAACAATCTGCCAGGCACCGTCTTCGGGAACGAGCGGAATCTCGAATGGCAACGCGTGCGAACCGAAACTCGTGACGCCGGTCGCCACCAGCAGGCCGTGACGCAGGCGGTGGACATCGTGGATCTGGTACCGGGCCGGTTGAGTCGCGTTGTCGGTCGTCCACGCTTTCCTGATGTCGCCGTTCTTGTCTCCGGCGATGCGCAGTGTGGGCGTTCCCGCGGCAGGATCGGTCCGCAGGGTGTCGCTCAGTTCCTGATCGAGCTCCGCGGCCGCCGGGACCGGTGGCTCAACGGCTTTGGGATCCGCGGCCGACACCAGTCCCGTGCCCGGGTTAGCGCGTCGACGAGGTCGAACCACAGCAGGGCGGCATCGACCGGCAACAGCTGCGCAGTCCCGGGACCGTATTGGTTGACCGCGACCGCCACGGTGGCGTGCTTGTCCGGTAGGTAGCCCAGCTGGTCGGTGAATCCGAGGACTGCCCCGTTGTGCCCCAGCCACTGGCCCATTCGGGTGATGCCGAGGCCGTAGCCGATGTCCCCGCCGTCCAGTTGCGTGAATCGTGTTCGGGCCTGGAAGGTTTCGGGTTTCAGCAGCGTGCCGGTCGCGAGCTGGGGGCCGTAGGCGAATTCGAGCATCCAACGGGCAGTGCGTCGTTGCCGGCCGACCCGCACACTTCGGGCCGGGACACCCAGCGTGTCCCGGCCCGAAGTGTGCTGCGGAGCAGAAAGAACTACTGGCCGGTCTGGCAGACGCCGTTCAGGATCGCCGCGTTGTTACCGACCAGCGCGACATCGCCCTTGGCCAGCGCGTCGGCGTAGTTGTCGATCGCCCACCGCTCCTGGCCGCTGGCGTCGATGGCGTGCAGGCGGTCGGCGACCTCCTGCTTCTGCTGCGGGCTCGGGCCGAGCGAACCGTAGCTGGCGAGGATGTCGTTGGCGGCCTGGCAGGCCGGGGTGAGGGCGTTGGCGGTGCCGGCGGGCAGCACCAGCAGGGCGCCCACGGCGCTGGCGGCCAGCAGAGCGGAAGGCAGGATCTTGCGCATTCATTCACTCCCAAGAGATCGTGTGCGGTTGGCGCCTCCGAGTTTGCCCGATGCCCGCCGAAAATCGATCATCGACATCTGCTCAACGACCCACCACCGGGGCTGATTAGGGAGAAATCCCCCAATGGTGTGCAGTTCTCCGGCATCGCATGGGCGGCTCGCCGCCGTGAATCCACGATGCGCACGGTCGGCCGCTCCTCGCCTGGCGCGGGCTCGGCGTGTCGCCGAAGCGCACCGGGGCGGATCGTCTCGAGGCGGCGAGTGCGGCACGGTCCCCCAGCGTTCCCCGGCGGACCGTCCGCCCCGTCCGTTCCCGTCTGCTGCTGCCGATCCCGTTCGGCGATCCGTGCGAACAGCCGCACCACGACCTCCTCGAGCCGCAGGCCGAGCGATTCGGCCCGCAGCGCGGCCATCTCCAACGCGAACTCACGGTCGGCGGGTGACGGGTCGCTCAGGATCTCGTCCAGCGCCATCCCGTCGATGGCCTGCTCCCGGGTCAGATCCCACCCCGGCAGCCAGCTCAACACCCACGTACCACCGCCGGAACCGAACACCAGATGCGCGGTCTCGGGCGTCACATCGCTGGTAATCGCGCGACCGGATATGCGGAGCGCCATAGCCTTTCACCCTCTCGATCCCCTCGAAATCTACGGGTGCAGCCTTGAAGATCTCTATCGAATTGCTTGCCCCGCATTACAACCGAAGGTGTCCTCCGGCCCTGCGGCAGCGTGCGTTCCCCAAGATCAAGACTACTTGCAGTGGGCCGATGCGTAAAAGACGCAACGATGTGAGGCGGGTACGGGGCACAGCGTCGGTATATGTTGCCGAGTCCACCAGGTCACGACGGCCGGCACAACCCGCCGTGACGGTGTGGAGCAGGGACTATGCCGGTCAGCGGAGGCCGGCGAAGAGGTCGGTTTCCTGGGCGGGTGCGGCGACGCGGTTGACGTGGCGGACGAAGGATTCGGTGGCGAAGATCGTGTGCTGTAGTTCGGCGGGCAGCTGCAGGAACGGCACGCTGTCGCTCTGACTGGCGTGGGCCTCGAGCGCCTTGATCTTGCGCCGGGCATAGGGGGCCACGTCCACGACGGTGGTGATCTGATCCATGGGCGTGCCGAAGTTGTTCGGCGGCTCGAAGTCGATCAGGCCTCTCACCCGCAGATCCGCGAACATTTCACGGGAGGATTCGCGCGGAAGCGCCGTGTAGTAGAGCTTGTCCGGGATATCGGTTGCCGCTGCCGCCGCCACTGCGACACGGTTGGCCTGGATGTGGTCAGGGTGGCCATAGTTGCCGTTTTCGTCATAGGTGACGACCACTTGGGGACGGTAGTGCCGCATGAGGTCCGCGAGTCGTGCGGCCGCCTGCTCGACCGGAATATTCCAGAAGGCCTCGGGGTCGTGGTTGGCGTCCCAGCCGTCCATCCCCGAATCGCGGTAGCCGAGCAGCTCGACGTGCTGGATGTCCAGCAGTGCAGCCGACTCCTGCAGTTCGGAAAGTCGTTGCGCCCGTACCGCATTCGGATCGTGTCCCGGCTGCCCCGGCTTGATCCCGCCGGGCGCATCGCCCTGCTCGCCATTGGTGCAGGTCACCAGGACCGTCCGGATTCCTTCGGCGGCATACTGCGCGAAAACCCCACCGGTGCTGAGGACTTCGTCGTCCGGATGGGCATGTACGGCCATGATCGTCAGTTGGTCGGTCATGAGTCCCCATCCGTATGTGCTCGGCGATTCGGTGCATTCACTTCACGAAGCAACACCGCGACTCGGAGCGGTGATTCCCGTGCCTCGAAATCGGGCGGCGACCAGGGCTGTGATCGGCACGTGTACCCCGCGGTATCACCCGATGTTCGACGTCATGAGTTGGTGGCGAGGGGCCGGGTGCTTGTTGTCGATGTGTGCGCCGCGTCATTCGCGTCTGTCCGCCGCCGTGTCGAATCGGCCGATCTTGCATGAGGTACGTTCGAAAGGGGCACGCGACAGGAGGATTCAACGATGACTGCTGTGGACGGGATGTCGGTCGACATTCGTACACCGGACGGAGTCGCGGACGCGTACGTCGTCCATCCCGACGATGGCGCGCCCCATCCGGGAGTGCTGGTGATCCAGGACGGGTTCGGGCTGCGGCCGAGCCTGCGAGCGCTGGCCGACCGTATTGCCGCCCACGGCTACACCGTCCTGCTGCCCAACGCCTTCTACCGGCACGGGCGTGCACCGGTGATCGAGCTGCCGGACTTCATCGATCCGTCGGAGCGGCCGGAGATCTTCCAGCAGCTCTTCCCGATGATCCGTGAGCTGACACCGGAGCGAATGCGTTCCGACGCGGGCGCCTACCTCGACTGGCTGGCAGCGTCACCGCAGGTCGCCCCGGGCAAGGTCGGTCTCACCGGCTATTGCATGGGTGCCCGGCTGGCGGTGATCATCGCCGCCATGTTCCCCGATCGGGTCGCGGCGGTGGCCGGATTCCACGGCGGACCACTCGTCACCGACAATCCGGAAAGCCCGCACCTGACCGTCGGAAACATTACGGGGGAGCTGTATTTCGCCCACGCCGGCGAGGATCACCACATGACTCCGGAGCACATTGCCCAGTTCGACAAGGCACTCGATGCCGCCGGTATCCGCCACCGAACCGAAGTCTACGAAGGCGCGCAACACGGCTACACCCAGGCCGACACCGCCGCCTACGACGCCGAGGCCGACGAACGCCACTACCGCGAACTACTGAACCTGTTCGACCGCAACTTGCGCTGAGCACGTCCGTCCCCAGCGATTCTCACAGGCGCACAAGCGCTTCCGGGCCGTTCCGGCTCCAGCAGTCGTGCTCGGCGCGGGTTGCGGCCAGGTCGCCCGCCTCACTGAATAGGCCAGCTCCGGCGTGGTGAGCAGCACCGAGACCCCCGCTGCCGCGGCAACGTCCCAAACCAGCGTCCCGCTTCCGATGCCGACAGCCGAGGCGAATGCGTAGCGACGGCCTTCGCTCACCGCGGCCCGAAGCACGAGTGCGGTATCCATGCCGGGAACGAGGGTGAGGAGACCAGCGACCACGGCAAAAGACAACAACGCGTGCATCATTCGCTCAGCGTAGGTGCGGCCAAGGTGGGTACACGCCAGTCTGGGCGCGCACTCTGACTGAGGAATTGGCTGCGGCACGCTGTTCGATGGCCGATAGTGCGTGATTGGACCGGGTGTCTCGAGCTCGGCACGAGCGATGCGCTTGCGCTGCTGTGGGTCTCGACCGCCGGCCGCCTCATGACTGGTTCGGGTGGGCGGGAGATCAGCCGGCGGGCACGGTGAAAGTGGTTGGACTGCGGCGGCGATCGAGGACGTTGGCAGGATGCCGGGTCTCCGACTCGGACGGGCGGCGCCGGAGTGCCGGCGCCGCCCGGTGCGGGTTAACCCACCAACTCGGGGACGCGCAGGTGTGCGAGCGCGAGTTCGAACTCACCGACGTCGGTCACCTCGACGCCGGCCTGCTGCGTCGTGGATGCCCGGAGATCCGCTGCCTCCATGCTGTTGCGAGCCATGGCCTCGGCGCTGTCGAACGAGGCGGACGAGACAGTGGTCCCGGTTGCCCGATTGACCATGAGACTGGCACTGCAGAAGCCTTCCAGCCCTTCCATGCCCGGCAGGGCAGCAGATCGGTAGACGTTGATGGCCGAGTCGAGCCGATCCGGGGTGGTCCGGGTCCAGATCGCCCGCACGCAGGCACCCTCCTGTGCGAGGTGGTCCCGATGCAGAACGGCGATATCCCATTCCTCGACCAGCGGTCCGCCACCCCCGAACATTTCGGCCGCGCGATCGCGAATCGGGCGAACTCGACCCTGACTGTCACGCATCGCGTCTTCCGTTTCCCACGCCGTCGTGGCGATGCACCGGCCGGAGCGTCGGTCGACCATGAGCGACAGGCCCACCCAACCGGGCATGTCCGCCAATTCGGACATCACTTCATCGCGCATGTAGGCAATCCCGGCATCAATAGAGGACAGCTGCGCCTGAATCGTGCTAGAGCGTGCGAACACGTTCGATCCACCTCCTCTGAGCGGGGGCAGCGCCTCGGTGACGCCACCGACGCCCCTCAGCCTGCCCCGGCAAGATCGCTGTGGCAATAGCCTGCCGGCAAACGCCCGGCAGCCATCGGTGAACAGCGGAAACGGATCATCCGGCGCGGCCCCGGTGCCTGAGCAGATATCTCGACTTCCGGCGCGTGTGGGCCGGCGGCGGCGTGGTCGCAGTACCACCGATGTGGGCGAATGCAGCTTGGAGACCTGGAAAACGGCAGAGAGCGAACGGTTCTCGTGCAAACCGGCATGGTGCACTCCGGGCCGCACCGCGGCTGGCTGGTGACGCACTTCTTGCTGCCGGTGCACCCCTGAGGATCCGCGGCCGTTATCTGGTGGCTTCCTGTTCTCGGCGGACTGCGGCCTCGTAGGCGGCCGTCAATTCCGACAGGACGCCGTCGGTTGGGGGCGGTGCGCCGTGTAGGTGGATGGCACGGAGTTCGGCCATGAATCGCTCCCACAGGGCGGGGCCGCCGGCGGCGAGGAGTTCGGCTCGCACGGTCAGCTCCGGGGTCGTATCGAGCCAGCGTGCGCCCCATGCGCCGAGTTGAGCCATGACCGGCAGGAGCTGGATCGCCGCTTCGGTGAGGTGGTATTCCACCTTCTGCCGGTGGCTCGGATCGTTGTCGCGGGTGAGCAGGCCCGCGTCGACGAGTTTCGACAGGCGAGCCGCGAGGATGTTCGAGGCGATGCCCTCGATGGATCCGGAGAGTAGTTCGCGGAAGTGGGTGGCGCCGCTGAACATGATGTCGCGCAGGACGATCAGACTCCACCGGTCCCCGAGCAGCTCGACCGTCATATTGATCGGGCAGCCGGACTTGCCCGGGGGAGTCGTCAGCTTGTCATGAGCAACTGGTTGCACCATGAGATCAGTCTAGGTACAGTCCAAAACTGATTGCAGATTGCAACCAGAAGGGATTGTCGATGGCGCAGATGGTTCGGGTTCACAATTTCAATCTCTCCAGCGATGGGTACGGCGCCGGTGAGGGGCAAAGTCTCGCGCACCCGTTCGGCGATGCCGACGCGACCGCGCTGTTCTCCTGGTCCGGCGCCACCGCCCACGCGCCCACCCGGACCGAGCCCGGCGGCAGCTACGGCCTCGACGACTACTGCACCCGGGAGTGGCACCGCAATATCGGCGCAGAAATCATGGGCCGCAACAAATTCGGCCCCCAACGCGGCCCGTGGGAGAACTACGAGTGGGAAGGCTGGTGGGGAGAGGAGCCGCCCTTCCGCACACCGGTATTCGTCCTCACCCACCATGTACGGCCGTCGATCACCCGGGGCGCCACCACATTCCACTTCCTGAACACATCTCCGAAGGACGCCCTGGAACAGGCTCTCGAGGCCGCCGAAGGTAAGGACGTCCGCATCGGCGGTGGCGTGGCCACGGTCCGCCAATTCCTCGACGCCGACCTCATCGACACCCTCCATTTCGCCGTCGCGCCAGTCGAATTCGGCCACGGTGAAAGACTGTGGACAAGCCCCGACGAACTCACCGACCGCTTCCACCTGGAGCAGATCCCGAGCCCGAGCGGCGTGACGCACCACTTCTTCTGGCGCCGATAGCTCGGATCAGCTGACGGTGCCGCCCGGACGCGCGGGGTGGCACCGCGTCCGATGCGGTCTCACCGGCAGTGGTGATGTTGCAGAACACTGAAGTGATGGCCAATCGCTGGGTTGGGGTGACCATCGACTGCGTGGACGTGCAACGGGTGGCGGGCTTTTGGAGCGCGTTGCTGGACCGGCCTTGGGGGCCTTCCGAACCCGGCTGGGTCTATCTCGGGGATCCCGGAGATCCACAGCCTCGCCTTGTCTTCCAGCCGGTGGCCGAGCCCAAGCGTGGCAAGGTGCGTGTGCATCTTGATGTCGCAGTGGACGATATCGATCAGGGGATCGCCCAGGTTGTCGCGCTCGGTGGAAAGTGGACGGGAGAGCGGCACGACTATGACGAGGGCGTGGTCGTCGTGATGGCTGACCCCGAGGAGCACGAATTCTGTCTGGTTCAGTACCGCTCGTAGTTCGGGGTTGTCCCGCCGACCGCGGTTGAACGGATCATCCCACCGATGACGGATTCGATGACCAATTCAATGCCCTACTGCGAGATGCCAAGTCCCTGTTAGAGTTCGCCGCCGTCTTTGTTTCGGGGTGGCGGGGATTCGACAAGAGGAATGGGTTGGGGATGAAGCGTGTGTTCGGGGTGGGCTCGGCCGGCGCGGCGGCGTTCGCGATGGCCGTGGGTGTAGCTGCTGCGGCCCCCGGCGATGTGAGCAACGGCGACCCGAATGTGCTTGCACAGCAGCAGATCCGGCACGTGTCGGTAGGAGTGGATATCCCATCCGACATGTGGGTCTTCTCGCCCCCGGCCGCCGGACTCGCCTGCTACTGGGGTTACGTGCCGTACCCCGGCTATGACGCCCAGGGCAAGCCGTATTCGCCCTGGACGGACACACTTCACGTGGTCGGCCCCGGCGGCTGGACCGAACACCTCGACCCCGGTTCAGTGATCGAAACCAACTGCTACATGCACCGATCCGGAGTGTAAACCGGCACCGGTGGATCAGGTGGCCTGTGCGGCGAGTGCTCGCGTCCAGAACTCGTTCACGAACTCGACGGAGGATTCGATCGTGTGGCCGTCGAGTGGCTCGAGCACGACACCGTGGATCTGCGCTTCGACCGCTTGAATCAGTAGCAGCGCGGTCAATGTGGGATCGGCTCCGGCCACACCGAGACGGCTGAGGTGAAAGGCGACCTCGCCGGCCAGGAGTTGCTCGAACTGTCGTAGCTTCGCCGTGCTGGCGGGTGTGCGAGGCGCCTGCTTGTAGAGCAGCCGATGCATGTGCGGCGCGGCAGTGTGCAAGCGGGCGACCGCGGTGATCAGCCGTCGTACGGTGTCGATCAAAGGTGGCTGCTCGCTGCGTAATTGGGCTGCTTCGGCCAGCAGGTCCTGGGCGCCGTCGCGGAGATGGCGTTCGGCCAGGGCATAGAGCAGCGCGTCTTTGTTGGGCACGTAGTGGTAGAGCGTCCCGATGGACACGCCGGCCAGCTCTGCCACCTTGTTGGTGGTGGTCGCGGCGTAGCCGTGCTGCTGGAAAAGTCGAGCAGCCGCATCGAGGATCGCGTCGAAGGTGAACTCCGATCGCTGCTGGCGCGGTGTTTTACGGGGTGTCGACATGGGCTCCCGAAACCGAGTTGTCAGAACCGAGGATTACTCGAATTATTGTGACATGCACGGCATCTACCTCGCCTTTCTTCCCGCTGACCTCGGGCACGGCCTGCAACTCCGACCCGAGTCGACATGGTGGCGATGGCGTGGCGCGCGCATCCACATCGAGCGCGTCCCCCGACCCCAGGCGCGCGTGCGGATGCTGCTGGTGCACGGTGGCGGCGGACATTCGGCGCTGATGTGGCCGTTCGCCGCCTTGGCGATCGCTCAGGGCTTCGAGGTATCGGCGCCCGACCTGCCGGGGTATGGCCGCACCGAGGTGGGATCGCCTCGGGCAGTGCGTTATTCGGACTGGGTGGACTGCGTTGCCGACCTGGTCCGGGCCGAGAAGGCGGCCGATCCGCGCCCGTTGGTCGTGTTCGGGGCCAGTATGGGCGGGATGCTCGCCTACGAGGCGGCGGCCCGCACCGGGATGGTCGACGCGATCGCTGCGACCTGTCTCCTCGATCCTCGATCGCCGCGAGTCCGTAGCTCTATCGGGAGATATCGCTGGCTCGGCCGCTACGGCACACGGCTGCTCGTCCCCGCGATCGACAGTGTCCGGGTGCCGATGCGATGGGTCGCCAACATCACGGCAATGTCCAGCCTTCCCGACCTCACCGCTACTGTCATCGCGGATCCCCGGGGTGGGGGAGTCCGGATACCGCTGGGCTTCCTGCGCACCTACGTGCGATCAGCCCCACTGGTCGAGCCGGAGAACTTCGCCGCCTGCCCGGTGTGGCTGCTCCACCCGGGCGCAGATCGCTGGACACCATCGGCGCTCAGCGAAACGTTCTTCGACCGACTCGCTGCCCCGAAACACCTTGTCGTCCTGGACGATGCAGGCCATTACCCGGTGGAAGAGCCCGGAATCCGCCGGCTGACCACAGCATTGGCGGACATCCACCACCAGATTGCCGCCGCCACCTGACCGAGATGGCATCGGAACACCGGCCAGCTGACCGCCACCGAGGACACAGACTCGATTCTGTGGCTCGCGACTCCCCGCCGACGGACCTACCGAGATCTTCCTCGACCGTCTCTTCCCCTGTCGCCTGTGACTCGGGCAAGCCCGCAGATCTGGTCCGAATCAACCGAATTCGGGCCGGGGCTGGCGCATTCGGCATCATGACCCGCGCGGCTGTGCCCGGTCGGTGCAGGCAGCGCCGACGCTCTACTACATGTGATAGTAGACGATATGGCAGGTTGAGACGCTGCAAGCACAAGACGCGTTCATCGGAGCAAGAGCTGATACTGGCGAGGGCCGATCGATTCCGGTGAGCCACTGGTATCAATCCGGTCCCCACCGATTACGACCGGCTCGCTGCACTCACATCGATCGGAGCTGCGGAGTGCTCTGTAGTGAAATGGCATCGGGCACTATATGACCCGGATCGGACACTCGTCCGGGTCTGAGCTTGTTCTTCAACCTCGCGTTGATAGCGGGCGGTCAGTCGCTTGGCGCTGTGAGCACTGGGAGGAGGTCAGCGAAGCCACACGCGCCGGACCTTGGCGTTCAGGGGCAGTTGGTGGCCAATGGCGCACCACGCAGCGCGGAATCGATCAACTGCTGCAATGCACCGTCGATCGGCTCTTGGCCGTGGGAGACCGTACGGCCGGGGCAGAACGATTGAATACTGACATTGGTCGCACCCGGCAGCGGGCTCTTCTCCGCCCCAGCGTTGTCGGAGAAGAAGTGGTAGGCGATCAGGCCCGGCGGCACCGCGGGATCCGCATTGAGCCGAGTCAGGAATGCCGAACCCGGTACCAGATCTTGGCATCCCGGGGACACCTCGGAGCATAGGGTTCCGAGGTCGTCACCTTGTTCGGGTGTGCCGTAGTCGATGTAGGTTCCGACCGAATCGATTCCGCCGAGGAATTTCACATAGGCCCGCTGTGCGAGACCGCCCATGGAGTGACCGACCAGATCCACCCGTCGCGCCCCGGTCTGTCGACGGATATCGGCGACCTTGTCGGCGACGGCCTGCGCCGACTCCGAGATCGGTGCTGTCCCCGTGGGATTCCCGGCCAGCACCATCGAAAAGGTGGAATATCCGCGTGCATCGAGCCAACCCTGGAGGCTCTCCAACCGCGCCTGATCCGCATAGATGCCGCCGATCACCAGGACCGGGTCCCGGTCACCACCTTCCGCTGCCGCGGTCCCCACGTGCCCGGTGACCAATCCTGTTGCCGCGCACAACAAGACGATGCCTGTGCGTGCGATCTGCCTGAGGGAGTACATCGGCCCGCTTTCGTTGAAGATCTGACTGCCGTTCTACCACCGCAGTTATCGGTGTGCCGAGTCGGTGCAGCCGATCCGAATTTCTCGAGTGCCTTGCGGTGGTTCGTGACGGCTTGGTTTCAGATCCTGGCCAGGCCACCACCGCGGGTGCGGTGAGCGCCCGGAGGCCCGCAACTACGCCGATAAGCAGGGCTAACAGCAATACCAGCGCGTGTGTCATGTAGCCCTCTTCTCGTGCAAGTGGGTGAAGGAGTATCCGCTGTTGACCGCGATCGTCTGGTCGGTGACCCAGCTGGCCGCGTGCGAACGGGATGCGAGCGGGTCGGCTACCACGTGAGCAGCCCTGCTGAGATGACCACGAGCGACCGAGCGCGGTGCGTCGTATGCCGCTCAGACCTGCGAATCTTCCACCCCCGACGTCGTCGGGGCCGCAGGTGCGGCGGCGTTGCCTCGGCAGTGGACGTAGCCATCGAGTTCGATGATCATGACGCGCTCGTCGTGCTGGTTGGAGAGTTCCCCCTGGACACGGACTTTCGCTCGCCCGCCCCGCGCCGGCGCGACCTCAGCGATCGTGACCCGGCCCGTAAGGGTGTCTCCGGGGTGGACCGGTTTCGGCAGCGTCATGCCCCTGACGTCGCGTCCGGCGACGACGGCCCATCGCGAGTAGACGCCGGCCACGGCGAGTCGTTGGAACACGCACAGAGTGTGTAGGCCGCTGGCGATTACCCCGCCGAAGTGTTCGCCATCGCCGACATGGATCGCCAGCGGATCCCATTGCTGCGCGAACGCGCGGATGGCTTCCTCGGTCAGGTTGTATCGGCCGAGTTCCTGCGTGACACCGATTATCTCGGTGAGGTCCTCGGCGTAGAGGCGCGCGCCTGTGGACTGGTTTCCGTTCATGGGATATCTCCTTGGCGTGGCTCAGGTGAGGAGACACGGTGGACGGCGGTGACGTCGACGGCGAGGATCACTTGGTTGGCGGACCACTGATGACGCCAGCCAGATGATCCTCGCCGGCCTATGCGTCAGGCGTCGTCGTCACCGGTTGTACAGATCGCGGGCGATGATCATCTTCTGGATCTGCGGTGTGCCGTCACCGATCTGGTAGCCCGACACGTCGCGCAACATGGCCTGCAACGGCATTTCCTCGGACCAGCCGATGTGGCCGTGCAGGACGACGCAGTCGTTGACGGCGGCCATCGCGACCTGCGGAGCCCACCACTTGAGCATCGCCGCCTGGGCGGTGTGCGGCTCGCCCGCCATGCGCAAGCCGAGGGTCTGATAGGCCAGCGCCCGGACCGCGGTGATGTAGGTGCTGTGCTCGGCCAGCGGGAACTGCACACCCTGGTTCACCGCCAACGGCTGCCCGAAGGTGGTGCGCTGCTTGGTGTATTCCACTGTCATGTCGACGGCGCGCTGCGCGGTGCCGATCACCATGAGCCCGATCAGAGTTCTGGTGAGGTCGAATTCGCGCATGATCCCGTGGAAGCCGGTGCCCGGTTCCATCATCACGGCGGAGTCGGGCACGAAGGTGCCGTCGAAGGTGAGCGCGCCGCGGCCGATGGGCTTGCAGCCCGGGTCCTGGAACGCCTGACGCGCGATGGTCGGATCGTCGAGCGGCACCACGAAGGCGCCGATTCCCTTGGCGCGCTTGCCCGGATCGGTCTGCGCGATGACGGCGGCGACATCGGCGTGCGGAGCCTGGGTGATGGAGGACTTCTCGCCGTACAGTTTCCAGCCGCCCTCGACCCGCTCGGCGCGGCAGGTCAACGCGGAGGCGTCGGAGCCGGTGCCGGGTTCGGTGAGTGCGGTGCAGCCGATGGCTTCGCCGGAGATCAGTTTGGGCAGCCACTCCTCGCGCACCGCCGCCGGGGCGTGTGCGGCGAAGAAGCTGGTCTGCACATTGACGAAGAAGTACGCCAGCGCCATGGTCGAGCAGGCGTAGCCGATTTCTTCGGCGCCGATCCCGAGGGCGAGCAGGTCCGCGCCCTGTCCGCCGTATTCCTCCGGCACGGCCAATGCGGTGAGACCCGCAGCGGCCAACTCCCGCAGCTCCGCGCGCGGGTATTGCGTGCTCGCGGCCCGTTGCAGCTGGCCGGGAGTGAACTTCTCGCGGGCGAACTTGCGGACGTTGTCGCGGAAGACGAGGTGATCCTCGTCGAGGATGAATGCGTTCATGATGGTCCGATCTGGTTGCAGGAGTTGGTGATTCAGTGGCCGACGAGGCTGCCGTTCGCGGCGGCGGCCACCACCGAGGCGGGCGGGGAGAATCGAGGGCCGTAGGCGGCGGCGAGTTCGCGGGCCCGGGCGACGAATCCGGCGGGGCCGCCCTGGTAGGTGTTGATGAACGACAGCGCACCGCCGGTTCCGGCCGGGAATCCGCCCATGACCGAACCGACATTGGCCGTGCCCGCGGATTCGACGATGCCCTCCTCGAGGCAGGCGACCACCTCCAACGCCACCCGGAACAGGTAGCGATCGCGCAGATCCTGGAACGGGATGTCCCGGGCAGGTCCGAACGCCTCGCGCAAGCCCGGCCACAGCCCGAGGCGCTTGCCGTCCGCGTAGTCGTAGAAGCCCGCGCCGGCGGCACGGCCCAGGCGCCGGAATTCGTCGACCATGCGGACCACGACGCCCTCGCCCGCGGTGCGGTTGTCCGCGCTACCCGCCGCGGCTTCCCGGTCGGCGATGATCTGCCGGGACAGCGACAGGCTCACCTGGTCGAGCACCAGCAGGGGCTGGGTCAGCATGCCGTTCTGGAGCGCCGCCTGTTCGATGGAGGTGGCGGGCACGCCATCGGCCACCATCTCGCACGCCTCGAATGTGGCCGCCATGAACAGGCGCGTCAGGTAGAAGCCGCGACCGTCGTTGACCACGATCGGTGTTTTGTTGATCATGCGGACGGCGTCCACCGCGCGCGACACCGTTTCCCGGTCGGTCAGAGCACCCTTGACCACCTCGACCATCGGCATCCTGTCCACCGGCGAGGAGAAGTGCATGCCGATGAACGCCTCCGGCCGGGTGACTCCCTCGGCGAGTCCGGTGATCGGAATCTGCGAGGTGTTCGACGCCAGCAGCGCACCGCGGTCGAGGACCGGCTCGACCTGGCCGTAGGTCTTCTTCTTCAGTTCGGGGTCCTCGAACACGGCCTCGATCATCAGATCCGCACCGGCGAGGTCGGCGTCGTCGGCCGTCGGGGTGATGCGGGCGAGCAGATCGTCGGCGCGCTGCTGGGTCCAGCGGCCCTTGGCGACCGCGGCCTCGACCAGGGTGCGAGAGTACGTCTTGCCGTGTTCGGCTGCCTCCAGCGAGATGTCCTTGAGGGCTACGGCCACACCGGCTTTGGCGTATTCGTAGGCGATACCCGCGCCCATCATGCCCGCGCCGATCACCGCCACCTTGGTCGGGCGGAAAGGCGCCGTCCCGGCGGGGCGATCAGTGTTCCGGTTCACCTGCTGCAGGTCGAAGAATGCCTGAATCCCGTTGGCGGTCAGCGGATTCATCGCCAGGTTGACCAGATACCGGGTCTCGATCGTGGACGCTGCGGTGAAGTCGACGAGGCTGCCCTCGACCGCGGCGGCGATCAGGTTGCGTGGGGCCGGCAGATCGGCTCCCTTGAGCTGCTTGCGCACGGTGGCCGCCAGCGCCAACACCTGCTGCGACAGCTCGGCCTCGGTGGCGCGCCCGCCCGGAAGGGTGTGGCCCTTGCGGTCCCACGGTTGTACGGGAGCTGGGTTGGCTGCGATCCACGCCCGCGCGGCGGGCAGCAATTCGGCATCGGTACCGACCACCTCGTCGACCAGCCCGGCCGCGAGCGCCTGGCGCGGGCTGAACTTGGTGCCCTTCAGCAGCACGTTCATCAACGCGCCCGCCAAGCCGAACATGCGCACGGTGCGCACCACGCCGCCCGCGCCGGGAATCACACCGAGGGTCACCTCGGGCAAGCCGATCTGAATTCCCGAACGGTCCACGGCAATTCGGTGGTGTGTGGCCAACGCGAGTTCGAGGCCACCGCCGAGCGCGGTGCCGTTGATTGCGGTCACGACCGGCTTGCCCAGGCGCTCCAGCCGACGCAGCAGAGCCTTCGCCCCGTCGAAGAAGGCGGCGATCTGTACCGCGTCCGCGCTCTGGAACAGTGGCCCGACCTCCTTGAGATCCGCTCCGGCGCTGAAGATTTCCTTGCCGGAGGTGATCACGACACCCGCGTAGGTCTCCCGTTCGGCCTCCAGCCGGTCCACGGTGGCGGCCAGCGACTGCCGGAAGGCGGCATTCCAGGTGTTCGCGGTCTGGGAGGGATCGTCCACAGTCAGCACCACGATGCCGTCCGCACCGAGTTCCCAGCCGATGATGTTCTCGCTCATTGTCTTTCAAGTCCTCTCTGGTGCGGGCGGATCAGCTCAGGCGCTCGACGATGGTGGCGATGCCGATGCCGCCGACCGCGCAGAGCGTGACCATGCCGTAGCGTTTGCCGGTGCGCTCGAGTTCGTCGATGACGGTGCCGAGCAGCATGCCGCCGGTCGCGCCCAGCGGGTGCCCCATGGCGATGGCGCCACCGTTGACGTTGATCTTTTCCACGTCGATGTCGAACTGCCGGGCGAAGGTCAGCACCACGGCCGCGAACGCCTCGTTGACCTCGATCAGGTCGATGTCGTCGATGCTCAGTCCGGCTTTGTCCAACGCCTTGCGGCAGGCCGGGTAGGGACCGGTGAAGCCGATCGACGTATCGGATCCGTGGACCGCGGTGACCACGATCCGGGCGCGCGGGGAGAGCCCGAATTCCGCACCGACGCGCGTGTTTCCGATGGCGAGCAGCGACGCGCCGTCCACGATGCCCGAGGAATTGCCCGCCGTGTGTACGTGTTCGATGCGCTCGAGCTCGTGGTAGCGCTGCAGCGCGACGGCGTCGAAGCCGCCGTGCTCACCGATGGCCGCGAACGCGGGCTTCAGCGCGCCCAGCGACTCCACGGTGGCGTCCGGGCGAACCAGTTCGTCGTGGTCGAGCACGACGACACCGTTGAGGTCCGCGACGGGCACCACGGAATCCTTGAACCGGCCTTCGGCCCACGCTCGGGCGGCGTTCTGGTGCGAGCGCGCGGCGAAGGCGTCGAGATCGGTCCGGCTGAACCCGTACTTGGCGGCCAGCAGATCCGAGGCCGGTCCCTGCGGAATGATCGGAGTGCGCTGGTAGGCATTGGGATCCGAGGCGACGACCATGCCGCCGTCGGAGCCCATTGGCACCCGGGACATGGATTCGACGCCACCGGCGAAGATGAGGTCTTCCCAGCCCGAGGCGATCTTCTGGGCGGCGGTGTTCACCGCTTCGAGTCCCGAAGCGCAGTACCGGTTGAGCTGCACGCCGACCGCGGTCTCGCCCAATCCCGCACGCAGTACCGCCATTTCGGCGATGCCGAAGCCCTGCTCACCGACTGCGCTGACACAGCCCAGGATCACGTCGTCGATCCGGTCCGCGTCGATGCCCTCATTGCGCCGCAGCAGTTCCCGGATCAGGCCGGTGGCGAGCTCAACCGGCGCGATCGTGTACAGCCCACCGGTCGGCTTGCCCAGACCTCGCGGGGTGCGAATCGCGTCGTACACGAATGCTTCTGTCGTCATTGCTCTCTTTCTTCCGTTCTGTCGCTTCGACGCGACGGTTCCTACGATTGGAAATGCCTGAGCGGCAGCGTGTTCAGGTCCGGTCGCGCGTGTAGAGCCCATCGATCTCGCTCGCGTATTTCTCGGCGATAACGGCGCGGCGCAGCTTCATCGTGGGAGTGACCTCGTCGCTGCCGGGTGCCCAGAAGACCGGCAGCACGGTGTAGGCCTTCACCTGCTCGACCCGTGACAGTCGCGCGTTGGCGACGGCTACGGCCTCGTCGAGCCGGCGGCGAACGGCCGGATCGGCCGCCAGCACCGGCGGCGACCCCTCGACGCCGTGCTCGGCGGCGAATACAGCCGCCGCCTCGGGCTCGAGGGTGATCAGCGCGGTCACATATTTGCGCTGATCGCCGATGGCGACCACGGAACCGACCAGCGGGCTCGCCGCACGGATCGCGTTCTCGATATTGGTGGGCGACATGTTCTTGCCCGCGGAATTGATGATCAATTCCTTCTTGCGATCGACGATGCTGACATAACCGTCGGCATCGATGACTCCGATATCGCCGGTGTACACCCAGCCGTCGGCGTCGACGGCCTCGGCGGTGCGGACCGGGTCGTTGCGGTAACCCTTCATCGATCCGGGGGTGCGGACCACCAGTTCACCGTCCTCGAGGCAGCGCACCTCGACCCGGTTCAGCACCATGCCGACGGTGCCGACTCGCTGCGCACCCGGACGATTGGACGTCGCCAGACCGATCTCGGACATACCCCACGCCTCGGCCACCGGAATCCCCAGTGCCAGCAGGAATTCCAGGGTCTTTGGGGTGATCGGCGCGGCACCGGTATAGGCAATACTCATCTGGTCCAGACCGATTCGTTCCCGCAACCGCGCCAACACCAGACGCTCGGCCAGCAGATACCGCAGCCGCAGCGCCACGGAGATCGATCGGCCCGCGAGATCCGCGGCGACCTTGCGCTGGCCGACTTCGAGCGCCCACGCGGCCACCGCACCGCGCCGGCCGGTCTGTTCGGCGAGTGCGGCATGCACCGCCGCCTCGATCTTGTACCAGAGCATCGGCACGGTGATGAACACCGTCGGCCGCACCGTCGGCAGAGCGGCCGCGAGGTTCTTGCTGTCGGCCACCGTGTACACCGCCGCACCGGTGACGGCGGGCATGTAGTGGGCTACCCACCGGTTGATGGCATGCGCATCGGGAAGATAGGACACGACCCGCCCACCGCAACCCGCCGCGAACTCCGGGATCCCCAGCATCGCTTCGGTGCCGAAGACGGCGTTGCGATGCGACATCTCCACGCCCTTCGGCGCCCCGGTGGTGCCGGATGTGTAGATGATGGTGATCGTGTCGTCCGCTCGAACCGCGCGCCACCGGGATTCGAAATCGAACTCGGGATCGCCCAGAGCTTCGAGCTCGGCCAGCGTCATGGTGCCCGCCGGGGCGTCATCGAGGCAGATCACGTGCTCGACCAGGCTGTCTGCCTTGGCCTCGAGCACCCGCGCCAGGAACTGTTTTTCGCACACGACGACACGGTTCGCCGCATTTTCGAACAGGTAGGCGATCTGCGCCGGAGCGTTGGTGTTGTAGACCGAGAAGGGGATCGCGCCGAGGTGGTACGCGGCGGCGTCGATCAGGTGGAACTCGGGCCGGTTGGTGAGCATGAGCGCGACCGTGTCACCGTGCTCGACACCTAGTGCCGCCAGCCCCGCCGCGAGCCGGCGCACGCGAGCACCGTATTCACCCCACGTCAACGCGGTCTTGCCGTCGAGTGTGCGCAGCGCGAGATCTCCGGCTCGAGTCGCGCAGGTGCGCTGGAACAGCTCGCACAGCGACTTCGCCTGCGACAGCTGTGAAGGGGTGTCCGTAGTGCTCATGACGGTCAGTGTGCTGTGGTAGCGGAACTGCACGCTTGTACCGTGAGTCACAAGGCGACCGGCTGCGGTTGTGCCGCCGCGGCAGTCTGTAGTGTGCCACCGCTGCCATCTGTACATCGACGTACGCTCGGGAGAATCGATATGCGTCAACCCCGTGACCTGGTTGCGGAGGCCAGAGCCTGGTTCGAATCGTTCGCCAACCGTGAAGTGGCCGAGCCGGCGTTGACCACCCTGTCCGGACGGATGATCGACGCCATCGCCGCCGACGTGCCCGAGATCGGGTCCGACGTCGCGCTTCGGCAGGAATTGCGGGTCGCGGTGCACGACGGCGTCGGCGCGTACTTCAGCCAGGGCCCGCACGAACGCCCCGGCGATATCCATCTACCCAACGCCGCCAAAGCCCTGGGGCGCGGACTGGCCCGGCGTGGCTATGACATCGCACTGCTGCAACGCTGCTACCGAACCCTGCAACGTATCAGCTGGGCCGAGATCATGACCTCCGCCTGCCGTGAGATCACCGATCCGGAGTTGTTGCCGGTGGTGCTGGATCTACAGTGGGATCACTTGAGCCGCACCATATCCGGTGCTACCGAGCGCGCTGAGATGGCCTTCCTGGACGAGACGCGGCGGCAAGCGAGCAGCGCGCTGACCCGCAGGCGCGAGCTCGTCGAGGCAATCCTGCACGAGGACAGGGTCGATATCGAGCGCAGCACACGGCAACTCGGGCACAACCTCTACATCCAGCAGACCGGACTGATCATCTGGACTCTGGACCGCACCGAGGACGACGTCACGGCGATGCTGGAGACACTGGCAGTCGACATCGCGACCGCCCTCGGCGCTCCACGTCCGCTGATGCTGCCCGCCGGCGGCCGGATGCTCTGGGCCTGGCTGGCCACACCGGAAGTGCCCGACCTCCGGAAGATCGCTCACCTGAAGGCATTTCAGCAGCGTCAACCGATCGTTCAGTTGGCGGCCGGGGTCCCCGCGACCGGAGTGGAAGGATTCCGCGTCAGCCACCAGGAGGCCCTGCGGGCCTACCGGATCGCCGCGGAGACCGAGCCCGCGCCGGTCACCCTGTACCGCGATGTCGAACTCGTCAGCTGTCTGGCCGCCGACATCGCCGCGCTGTCGCGGTTGGTGCGCCGCGAACTGGGCGGCCTCGCAGAGCGGGGCGCGGCCACCGCACGGCTGCGCGATACCGCCCTGGTCTACCTCGAACAAGGCAGCATGGCCAAGGCCGCCGAATCACTGAACGTGCACAAGAACACAGTGCTCTACCGGATGCAGCAGGTCGAGGAATTACTGCCGCAGCCGCTCGACGAACACAGGATGGCCTTGGAGGTCGCTCTCCGGGTAGTGGCCACCCTCGGTGAACGGGTGCTCCCGGAGTGAAAACCGACGGGGTCGAGAAGAAGTTGAATTCGATTCCGGCATCGCGATGATAACCGAGTTGCCGGCCATCGTGACAGATTGCCCGAATCAGCCTATTGGTCAGCATGATTCGGGATGCCAGACCCACGTTGTTCACGACAGCAGAAAGGCCCGGCGGGAACCGGGCCTGATCTGGTCGAACTATGGTGCGCGATACTGGGATTGAACCAGTGACCTCTTCCGTGTCAGGGAAGCGCTCTCCCGCTGAGCTAATCGCGCCGACAAAATCCCCCGTGGAGCGGATGACGGGATTCGAACCCGCGACCCTCACCTTGGCAAGGTGATGCGCTACCAGCTGCGCTACATCCGCGTGCTCACCCGGCCTTGTGGGCCGATCGGCTTGCGGGACAGAACATTAGCCTATGGGTGGGTGGTTAATGCAAATCGCCAGGAAAACGGGGGATTTCGGGCGTGGCGGCGATGGTCAGTCGGTGGCGGGCCGGGGTTCGGGGGCGGGTGCGGCCTGGGCGCGGGAAAGGCGCACCGCCGCAACGCACATGACGACGACCGCCGCGGCGACGAAGGCGGTGCCGACGGGGCCCGAGCGCAGCCGCTCGTCGAGGACGGTCATGCCGAGGAAGGCCGCGCCCAGCGGTTCGGCCACGGTGAAGGCCGGCAGCGAGGCCGACAGTGGGCCGACCTGATAGCCGCGCTGTTGCACGTACAGGCCGAGCATGCCGCACGCGGCCAGGACGTAGAGCTCCCAACTGGTCAGTGCGGTGCCGATGCCGACCCGGAACAGCTCGGTGACATTATCGGTGAGAGCGGCGGAGATGCCGAACAGCAGACCCGCGGCCGTGCCCAGCAGCATGGCTTGCAGGGTCGGCACCCGCACCGTGGTTGCCACCGCGATGCCCGCGACGATCACACCCAGCGTCAACCCCAGCGGCAGCATCCATCGATGCCAGGGCGCGTCGATCACTCCTTCGGTCGGGTCCCCGACCACCAGGAAGCAGGCCAGCGCGATCGACAGCGCCGCCGCCTGCATCCACATGACCGCCGTCACCCGGCGACCGCTGTAGTGTGCGGCCAGCGGCAGCGCGAACACCAGCGCCGTCACCAGGATCGGCTGGACCACCAGCACCGAGCCCAGCGCCAGCGCCGCCACCTGGAACGCGAAACCGCCCGCGTCCCCGATCAAACCCGCCAGCCACCGCGGATTCCGAATCAACTTGGCGACCAGCGCATCCCCTTCGGGCACATCCGCTGCGGCCCGCTGCTGCGCCACCGCCGACACCGCGAACAAGATCGCACCGATGAACGCGCAGACCATCGATGCCACAGGTAGGTTTCCCACCCGGTCAGTCTGCCCGACCAGCCCATGCTGGTCGGTCGCCAGGGGCCCGCTACCAGTGGAATGGGAGGCGGTCGACGGTAGGGCAGCGCCGTCAGCGGTCGATTTCCTCGGCCCAGGCCTGCAGGCCGGCCAGGAAGCCCCGGCGTTCCTCGGCGCCGAGCCGGGACATGGCGCGCAGCAGGGCGTCGGAGCGGCGGTTGATGAAGGTGGCCACGTCGTCGCGGCGGTCGTCGGGGAGCGACAGCAGGGTCCGGCGATTGTCGCCCGGGTCGTTGTGGCGTCGCAGCCAACCGGCCCGATTCAGTTCTCCCGCAAGCTGACTCGCGTTGGTGAGGCTGATGCCGAGGCGACGGGCCAGATCGCTCACGCTGAGGCTGCCCGCGGCCAGCACCTGGGCCAGGACCGCGCCGTGGCGATTGCCCAGCCCGTCCGCCTCGAAGGACGCGCGCAGGGACGAGGGCATATCGCCGTGGGCGCGGCGGAAATGCGTGGCGATGAGCGGCGCCACCGCCTCGAGCTGCCGCTGTTCCTCGGCGCTCACCGGTGCGCCCGCGGTGTCCGCCGCTCGCGGTGAACGAGGCACGAACCCTCCGATCGATGTCGAATTGCTGTCTTGACAGAGTCAGGATACAGGTTCAAAAATCAGAACTGTTCAGAAATATGAACTATCTGCGCACCACTGACCTCTCGAAAGGCTCGCCCATGCGCACCCGCCTGCTCACCGCAGCCGCACTGCTCACCACCGGATACCTGTGCGGCGCATTCGGTTACGGCTTGATCAATGTCGCCCAGGCATTCAAGACCGTCCCCCTGGACGTCCGCTTCGCCTTCCACACCGCCCTCATGAAGGTCAACGGTCCCGTCATGCAATCGGCCATGGCGCTGGCCGCGCTGACCTCACTGCTGCTGGCCGTCTACAGCGGCGGTCTCGTGCGCCGTCTGGCTGCCACCTCGTTCGGCCTCGAGGTGACGAGCTTCGTCATCACGCGATTCGGCAACGTCCCCATCAACGGCAAGATCAAGCAGTGGGCGGTCGGCCCGGTCCCCGCCGACTATGCCCAGCTGCTGCACCGCTGGGAGCTGTTCCACATCGCCCGCACCACGACGGCACTGCTGGCCTTCGTGCTCATCGTCACCGTGGCGGTCTTCGCCCAGCCCGCACCGTCGCGTCAGGCGGTTCTGATGGCCCCCAACTGAATTCGGGCGGCCGGGGCGGCGCCGTGATAGAAGTAGCGCCCCAGCCCGACGGAGAACACCAGCATCCCGTACAGCGCGTGCTCGACCGAGGCGGTGAACAGCGACTGCGTCCGCATGTACCGCGCGGCGAACAACCACCCGCCGACGCTGCTCGCCGCCACCGAGAACCAGCTTCCGAACACGATGTGCACATAGCCGAATGCCGCGGCACTGGCCGCCACCATCGCCCGCCCGTCACCGAACACCGGCTGGTAGCGGTGGAACAGGAACGACCGGAAGATCAACTCTTGCGGATACACGCTCAGAGCGGGATACAGCACCATCACCGCCAGCCAGATCAGCGGATTCCGCCGCGGCAGATCGAACAGATCCTCCCGGCGCAGTACCGCGGTCACGGCGGTCAGCGCCACCGCGTTCGCCCCGGCGGTCACCGCCATCGACCGCGCCTGCTCGGGGAACGCCTCCGCCCGCCACAGCGACCCTCGATCGAATCCCTTCGACCGCCGCAGATACACCGTCACCCCGGTCCCCAGCACCAGCAGCGCCGGAATCGGCGGCTTCCCCCGCAGTACCGCGTTGTAGAGGGTCGTCCCGCCGAAGAACAACGCCACGTACTCGGCAGCCAGATAAACCCGCCGCCACCGCCGAATTCTCATGGGCTCCACCATAATTTCCGGCGCGTGAACGCGCTGATCAGAACCGATTCTCCCGATTCCCACTTCGCTGACGTCATGTCTAGTTAGTCTGTGCAGTGTTAGCGAATCTGGATTGCTAGGACCTCTCGTGAGCTACTCACTCATCATCGGCAACGGCACGATCGTCGACGGGACCGGAGCGGAACCGTATCCGGCCGACATCGCGGTGGAGAACGGACGGATCGCGGCGATCGCCGCGCCCGGGGCGCTCGCGAACGCGGTGGCGCAGAACCGGATCGACGCGACGGGGCTGCTGGTCACCCCGGGCTTCGTGGACATCCACACGCATTACGACGGGCAGATCACCTGGGACCCGCAGCTCACGCCCAGCTGCTGGCACGGCGTGACCACCGTGGTGATGGGGAACTGCGGAGTCGGGTTCGCCCCGGTCACGCCCGAGAAGCGGGAGTGGCTGATCGGGCTGATGGAGGGCGTCGAGGACATTCCGGGCGCGGCGCTGTCGACCGGAATCCGGTGGGATTGGCAGTCTTTTCCGCAATTCCTCGACGCGCTGGACCGGCTGCCGCTGGCCATCGACGTCGGCACGCAGGTGCCGCACGGCGCGGTGCGTGCGTACGTGATGGGGGAGCGGGGCGCGAAGAACGACCCGGCCTCGCCCGAGGACATCGCCATGATGGCCAAACTGGTGCGCGAGGGCATCGAGGCCGGGGCACTGGGCTTTTCGACCTCACGCACGATCGTGCACCGCGCCATCGACGGCGAACCCGTGCCCGGCACCTTCGCCGCCGAGGAGGAACTGTTCGGTATCGGCCAGGCGCTGGCCGACGCGGGCGCGGGCGTGTTCGAACTCGCCCCCGCCGGCATCATGGGCGAAGACCTCGCCGCCCCCGATCGCGAACTGGCCTGGATGCTGCGCCTCGCCGAACAGACCGGCCGCACAGTGAGTTTCGGCCTCCTGCAGCACGACGGCGCACCCGACGACTGGAAACGCCTGCTGGACGCGGCCGCCGCCGCCTTCGACTCCGGAATCCCGGTGCGCCCACAGGTTTCCGCACGGCCACTGGGCCTGCTGATCGGCCTGCAGACCTTCAATCCGTTCTCGTTCCGGCCCTCCTACCAGGCCGCGGTCGAACGCGCGGGCCAGAACCTGGACGCCCTCGTCGCCGAACTCCGCGATCCCGCGCTGCGCGAGACGATCCTGACCGAGGCCGATCTCCCCGACAATCCGATGGCCTTCATCAGCATGGGACTCGACCGCACATTCACCCTCGGCGACCCGCCCGACTACGAACCGGACCCGGAAACCAGCCTGGCCGGCGACGCCGCCCGCGCCGGAGTCGAACCGTTCCACTACATCTACGACCAGCTGCTCTCCCGCGACGGCCGGGCACTGTTCTACCGCCCGCTGCTCAACTACTCCCGCTTCACGCAGGATCCGATCCGCGAGATGCTCCTGCATCCCGCCACCGCGGTGGGTCTCGGCGACGGCGGCGCGCACGTCGGCGCGATCTGCGATGCCTCCAACACCACCTACCTGCTGACCCATTGGGCGCGCGATCGTGCGCGGGGCGAACGCATTCCGCTGCCCCTGGCGATCCGGAAGATGACCTACGACACCGCCCAGATGTACGGCCTGGACGACCGCGGCGTCATCGCCGTCGGTAAGAAGGCCGACCTCAATCTGATCGACTTCGAGGCGCTACGCCTGCTGCCGCCCGCCATGGCCTACGACCTGCCCGGTGGTGCTCGCCGATTGCTACAGCGCGCCGAAGGCTACCGCGCGACCATCGTCTCCGGCGAGGTCGTGCTCCGCGACGGCGAGGACACCGGCGCCCGGCCCGGAGCCCTCATCCGCTCCCAGCGTTCACACTGATTGCCGGACGTGACCGCCGCATTCACCGTTCGACGCCGGGTGAACGCCCTACATCGAGCCCCGGGACTGCCGTTTCGGGTGAAGTGACGCCGGCCGGGCCGGATCAGCTCAGCTGGACCACGGCGGTGGCGCGGCCGAATACCTTGCGGCCCTCGTGCATTGCGGTGATCGCGACCGCGGCGGTGCCGGCCACCGGATCGATCGACTTGACCTTGCCGGTGAATTCGATCGCGGCCGGCCCCTCGCTGCCCACGTAGACCGGATTGCTCATGCGCACACTCAGCCGCTTCAGCGCGCCCGGATCACCCAGCCAGGACGTGACGAAGGCGCCGGCATAGGCCATGGTGAGCATGCCGTGGGCGACCACGCCACGCTCCAGACCCACCATGCGGGCGGCGTCGGGGTGCCAATGGATCGGATTCGCGTCGCCCGCCACCCCCGCGTAGCGGACCAGATCGCCGAGGGTGAGAAGGACTGTGCGACTGGGCAACTGATCGCATTCGCGGAGCGAGCCGACCGCCCGCGAGTGGGTGCTCCGGTACGTGGCCGGCGTGGGGATCCAGTCGACGAGCTCGACCCGTTCGGGCGAATGCCGCACGAACGGGTCCAGGCCGCGGTGCACCAGCGCCCCGATCCGCCGCGCCACCTCCGCGGTCTGTGCCGACCGTTCCGACCGCGAGATCATGCTGGTCGTCCCCGTGACCACCGCCTCGCCCCACTGATCGGTGACGATATTCTCGAACACCAGCATGTCCCCGCCGAACGCCTGCCGGAACGACTGCAGCACCACATTGCTGGTCAATCGATCCCCGACCAGAACCGGCCGATGGAACTCCAGCACCTGATCCGTGTGCACCGAAGCCCGCAGGTCATAACCCTTCAGCAGCTCGCTCACCCCGTGCAGCACCGGGCCGCCCAGCAGCGCCACGAATGTCGGCGAAGCCGGCAATGCCGAATACCCCAGCGCGGCCGCGACCTCGTCATCCCAATGCGCCGCATGCTCGTCCTGAACCGCTGCCGCGAACTCCAGCACCTTCTCGCGCCCGACCTCGTAATACCCGTCCAGCCGGAAGCGCCGCCCCGCCATCTCCCGCGCGTGTTCGATCGCATCGAACCCGTCTCGGGTATCCACGCCGACCCCGGCCTTCATTACCCCACCTCCTCCACGAACCGAAGCGAACGATCTCGAGTCATCGATGTAGGGCAACAGCCGTGTGGTCCAGCGAACCCCGGGTCGATCGAACGTGAGTCGAGCGAAATCCGTAACGGCGTGACAAGGCAGAGTAACCAACTCACGCCCATTTCTGTCGCAGCGACCCCGAAGCGGACAAAGACCCCCGAGTGAGTAGACAGCTCGGCGACGGCGGGGATCCCGGGTCGATGCCCAGCGAGGGAAGCGGGCCTCCGACCGATCACCGCGGCCGGTATCCGCACGGCGGCGGCCCATGAAGCGAATCGCAGGCACCACAGGATCGGCGTGATCGAATAGGGCCATGTTGTTCCGCCAGCTCGAGTATTTCGTCGCGCTCGCGCGGGAGCGTCATTTCGCGCGGGCGGCGGCCGCCTGCTACGTCTCGCAACCGGCGTTGTCGGAGGCGATACGCAAACTGGAGAACGAATTGAAGGTGCCGCTCGTGAAGTGCGGGCGCACCTTCGAGGGGCTGACACCCGAGGGGGAGCGGCTGGTGCTGTGGGCGCGCCGCATCCTGGCCGACCACGATGCGCTCAAACAGGAGGTCACCGCGCTGCGGACCGGTTTGTCCGGCGAGCTGCGGCTGGGTGTCATCCCCGCCTCCGCCGCGACCATCGCGCTGCTCACCGACCCGTTCTGCGCCGCGCATCCGCTGGTGCGGGTCCACGTCGAGACCAGCCTCGCCTCTGCGGATATCGTCGATCGGTTGCGCCGGTTCGAACTCGACGCCGGCGTCATCTACCCCGACGGGCAGGACACCTCCGGACTGACCGTCACGCCCCTGTACCGCGAAGAGCAGGTGCTGCTCGTCGGCGCCGACCTGGTCGCCGAGCGGACGAGCCCCCTCGACTGGATCGACATCGTGGAATTGCCGCTGTGCCTGCTGAATCCCGGAATGCGAGGCCGTCGCTGGTCGATGCCGCCCTTGCCACCCGGAATCTGGTCGCGCACCCGCGTCTCGAAACCGACTCGGTCGCAACCCTTTTCGCGCATGTCACCACCGGTCGCTGGGCCACGGTCATCCCCTCGACGTGGCTGCGCACCGCCGGAGCCCGGGTCGTGCCCCTGCGAGACCCTGCAGAGATACGGCACGCCCACCGACGGTGTGAGCCGGAGTTCGCGCGGGGTGGCGAGGGACGAGCGGACCGACGCTGGCCGCCACCGCGGTCCTGCTGTTGCCGCATCTGCCCGCGGCTCTGCTCGGCGTGCTGGTCTTGCTGCTGCTGTTTCCCACCGAACTGTTCATGGCCCGCAATTACGCTCTCGCACTGGGCTTCTTCACCCCGCTGATCATGGTGATGACCGACCTCGCCGCGCCCGCCGACCCGGTTCAGCTACTGCTCGACCGCGGCACGGACACCATCCTCGGGGTGGGCGCCGGTATCTGCGTGGCCATCGCCACCCGGCCGCGGACGACTCCCGGGCCGTCGCAGCCCGAGCCCCTGGCCGAGGATCGGGGTGGCGTCGCGCCGACGCCCGAACCTCGTCCGTGAGCCGAGTGCCGAAAGCTCTGTTTCCGCGACGCCCGGTCAGCGACCCGAGGCCTCGACCCGTACATTGACGTTCTTCATGATCGGCTGGTCGCTCTGGGTGCTGTAGTCGCCGATCGCGCACAGCACATTCATCTCCGGCATGTACCCGGCCGCGCAACCCCGCGGAATGTCATAGGGAATGACCTTGTAGCCGCTCAGCTTCCGCGTGCTGCCGTCCCGGGCGATGCTGGTGATGTCGACCTCGTCGAACTCGCCGAGCCCACGCTCGCGCATATCGTCGGTGTTCATGAAGATCAGGGTGCGCAGATTCTTGATGCCCCGGTAGCGATCGTTGTCCGAATAGATGGTGGTGTTCCACTGATCGTGTGAGCGCATGGTCGCCAGCGTCAGCACATCCGCGTTCTGTGCCAGTTGCGGCAGCGGGGCCGCGGAGAACTCCGCCCGCCCCGACGGCGTGCGGAAGACGAGTTCGCGTGCGGGCTGGCGGATCCGGAACCCGAGCGGCAACCGCACCCGGCGGTTGAAGTCCTCGAATCCGTCCAGGACGGCGGCCATGGTGTCGCGGATGCGGTCATAGTCGCCGACGTAGTCCTGCCAGGGGGTGCGGCTGTCGGGCAGCGCGGCCCGCGCGATCCCGGCGATGATCGCCGGTTCGGAGAGCAGATGCGGGGACGCGGGCTTCTTCATGCCGGTCGACAGATGCACCATGCTCATCGAGTCCTCCACCGAGCTGGACTGGATCCCGTTGCGCTGCATGTCCTTCTCGGTGCGGCCCAGGCAGGGGAGGATGAGCGCACGGCGTCCGTGCACCAGATGGCTGCGATTGAGTTTGGTGCTGACGTGAACCGTCAACTCGCAGTTGCGCAATGCCTCGAAGGTGTAGGCGGTGTCCGGCGCGGCGAGCGCGAAGTTCCCGCCCATCCCGATGAACACCGTCACCCGCCCGGCCGTCATCGCCTCGATGGTGGCGACCGTGTCCAGGCCGTGCGCGCGCGGCGGCTCGATGCCGCACACCTGGCCGAGCCGATCCAGGAACGCCTCGGTGGGCCGATGGTCGATGCCGCAGGTGCGATTGCCCTGCACATTGCTGTGCCCGCGCACTGGTGACGGACCCGCGCCCTCGCGGCCCAGATTGCCGCGGAGCAGCAGCAGGTTCACGATCTCGCGCACCGTATCGACGCCGTGCTCGTGCTGGGTGACTCCCAGACACCAGCTGACGATGGTGCGGTCGGCGGCACGGTAGATGTCCACCGCCGCACGGATTCGCGCTTCGCTGACTCCGGACAGCTGTTCGATCTCGGCCCACGAGGTGGCCTCGCAGACCGCGCGATAGGCGTCGAACCCGCTGGTGTAGCGGTCGATGAATTCGTGGTCCAGCGCCTTCGGATCCGACTTCGATTGCTCCAGAACGGCTTTGGCCATACCCCGGAGCAGGGCCATATCGCCGCCGATGCGGGGCTGCAGGTTCAGGTTGCTGGTCGGCGTCGCCCGGAAGGTGGCCATCGCGAGGAATTCGTGCGGGATGATCGCCTTGCGCGCCGCGGCTTCGACCAGCGGGTTGATGTGCACGATCCGCGCGCCCCGCTTGTGGGCTTCGACCAGCGCCGTCAGCATGCGCGGCGCGTTCGAGGCCGCGTTGACCCCCAGGATGAACAGCGCGTCCGCCGCTTCCCAATCCTTCAGATCGACTGTGCCCTTGCCGGTTCCGAGCGAGGCCTGCAATGCGCGGCCACTGGCTTCGTGGCACATGTTCGAGCAGTCCGGCAGATTGTTGGTGCCGAGCTCCCGCGCGAGCAGTTGATACAGGAACGTGGCCTCGTTGCCGAGCCGGCCGGAGGTGTAGAACGCCGCCCGATTCGGATCGTCCAGCTCCCGCAGCGCGCGCCCGGCCATCTCGAACGCGTCCGGCCAGGAGATGGGGACGTAGCGGTCGGTATCGGGGTCGTAGCTCATCGGTTCCGTCAGCCGACCCTGGTTCTCCAGGTCGAAATCGCTCCACCCCGACAGCTCCGTGACGGTATGGGCCGCAAAGAATTCGCGCCCGACACGCTTGTGGGTCATCTCCCAGGTGACGTGCTTGATGCCGTTCTCGCAGATGTCGAGATGCAGGCCCTTCATATCGTCGGGCCATGCGCACCCGGGGCAGTCGAAGCCGTCGTTCTCGTGGTTCATCTTCAGGATCGCACGCGGCCCGATGATGGGCTCGCCCTCGCGGGCCAGGAAACCGGTCACGCTCTTGGCCGCACCCCAGCCGGCCGCGGGGTGATGGTAGGGGTGGAAAACGGGTTCGTGCTCGTTGCTCTCGCCGACGCTCTCGGGTGAAACCGTGGCCATCACGTATCCCTTCGACGATCCGATGATCCGACCGGGCCGGGCCCGAAACTGTCCTCATCCTCGCCACTGCTCGCTGATGACGTCCAAGACGCATCAACAAACAAACGATAGATCTCGCCGATCACCGCGCGCGGGCGCCCCGCCGATTTCGCCCGAGACAGCAGAAAGGCCCGGCGTGAGCCGGGCCTGATCTGTATGAAACATGGTGCGCGATACTGGGATTGAACCAGTGACCTCTTCCGTGTCAGGGAAGCGCTCTCCCGCTGAGCTAATCGCGCGGGTCTTCTGCTCTTCAAAAAAGAAGAGGCGGCGACGGGAATCGAACCCGTGTGCACGGCTTTGCAGGCCGTTGCCTCACCACTCGGCCACACCGCCAAGCAGGCCGTGTTGGCCTCTCGAGCGGATGACGGGATTCGAACCCGCGACCCTCACCTTGGCAAGGTGATGCGCTACCAGCTGCGCTACATCCGCATTTCGTCCCGGGCGCCTTTCGGCTGTCCCGCTGACGAGAGAGAACATTAGCCGACGATCTGCGCAGGTAACAAATCGCCTGGTAGGAGGGGGTAAATCTGAACTACAGGCATGTAGTTCCGCCGGTCGTCCGGGGCGGGGAGAACCGGGTGGGCACGAATCGCGATCCATCCCACCGCGCCCGGGCGACGGGCCCGTGTCGCCTCGGCAACGCGCCGGTGAAGCCTCACCCATCACACCGCCCTCAGAAACCTCAGTTTTACGCTGTTGTGCACGCGATTTGGTGTGACAGCGACCGGGTGTGTAATCTTCATTCTCGTTCGAGCGGCACCGCAAACGCCGGTCCGAACAGTCGCCTCGGCGACAGCCCGCGGTTCTATAGCTCAGCGGGAGAGCACTCGCCTCACACGCGAGGGGTCGCTGGTTCGATCCCAGCTAGAACCACCATAAGGGGCCTATTCAAACCGGCGTTCGCCCGCTGGTTCGGGTAGGCCCCTTTCAGCATGTCGAGGACTGCAGCCGCTCAGAATGCCGCGTGCTTGGGCCGCTGGTGCGTCGCGGCGAGGCGGCAGGATCGAGAGCCGTCATGCCGCGGCCCCGGACGCCGGCGTCTACTGAAAGTTCCTTGTGAACCAGTCGACCAATTCCTGTTCGGACTTGGGACGGTTGTAGGGGGAATCGGGCCGGTCGGATAGGAAGCCGATGACGGTATCAGCGCTCTGATCCACAGCGAGGAGCGACGGAGAGGGCTGCCCGGTTGATCGATCGGTGGCGCAGGCGAACCGGCCGACCGTCGTGCCCTTTCGAATCCACGATTGGTCGGGAACCGACGCATCGTCGCAGCCGTGACCGTCGAGCAGGGTCCTGAAGAAATCGAAAACCCGGCTCGCGGCCGCATGGTCGGGAGACTGCGAGAAAGCTGCAAACGGTACACGGGACTCGTTGCCGAAGCAGAAAGCGGCGGCGGTCACATTGCTGGAGGGGGGTTCGACGTGTCGGCAGTACCGTGGGTTGTAGGCGGCGGGGAGTTTGGCGAGCAGCACGCGGTCGGCCGGAGTGTAGAAGTCAGGGTCCGCCGGAGTGGTCTTGAAAAGCGAATTCCCGTCTCCCTTGTCGCGCACCTGATAGGCCAATGCGGCGCTGCCGCCGGCCGACTCGTCGAAGAAGAAAACCGCTATGACGAAGGCCGCCTCGTCTGTTTGGATCAGCGCCGGTGTCGGTGGTGTCGTCGTCCCACGCGTGAAGCAGGCCATCCGCCCGACCTCCCTGCCGGCCTTCGTCACGGGGCCGTCGGGGCCGGGTGGATCGCCCGGACAGCTGCCGGCGTGGAGATCGCGGCTGACGCGGCGGTAGGTCAGGTGTAGTGCATCGGCATTGGGAAACAGATGGAAATCGCCGCTGGCCGAACGGATTTCGGCAATCCCGTCGCATGCGAGATGGGCTTTGTCCCCGTAGGTCCCCGGGTTCTGGTGATGACAAGTGCTGCGGCTGTACGTCGGGGGCAGGATTTTCAGCAGGGTGACATCGTCGTCGGTGAATTCGGCTTTCGCCGGCCCTGTCCTTGGTGGTCCGGACTTGTGGAGCAGCGGCCAGGCGCCGACGGCCGCGGCGGCCACGACCGCGACCGCGGCAGCGGCAGCGGCGATCCAGAGCCGGCGTGGTCGGCGCCTGCCCGCCGGCCCGGCTCGGGCCTCGGGTGTGGAGGTCGCCACAGGTGTGGGACGCGCCGTAACGGTGGGCTCGCCGTCGACTGTGACGGTGGGACTGCCGTCTTCGGCGTCGCTGGGCGAGGATGCCAGTGCGGCGCGGGCGGCGGCGGCAAGTTCGCCGGCGCCGGCGTAGCGCTGATCGGCTGACTTCGCCATGCCGCGAGCAACGACAGCGTCGATCGCGACCGGTACTCCCGGTGCGCGGGTGCTCGGTCGGGGTGGAGGTTCGAATATGTGTGCGTGCATGACAGCGGCATCGCTGCCGTCGTTCGGGTAGGGGTGGGTGCCGGTCAGGCATTCGTGCAATACGCACGCCAGGGCATACACGTCGACGGCCGCCGTGGTCGGGCCGGATTGGAAACGCTCGGGTGCCATGTAGTTGAACGACCCGATCGCCGAACCGGTCTTGGTCAGGCGTTCGTCGGTGTTCGTGTTGGCCAGGCCGAAGTCGACCAGGTAGGCGAACCCGTCGTGGGTGAGCAGGATGTTGTCGGGCTTGACGTCGCGGTGGACCAGGCCTTCGTGGTGTGCGGCGTCGAGCGCGGCGGCGATCTGGCCGATCACCGCGATGACTTGCTCGGGTGGCAGGGGGCCGGCGGTTCTCAGCACGGTGCCCAGGCTTTCGCCGCGCACGAGCCGCATGTCGATGTAGAGCAGCCCGTCGATCTCGCCGTAGTCATGGATAGGGATGACGTGAGGCTCCTGCAGCACTGCGGCGATGTGGGATTCGCGCCGGAACCGGGCCCGATAGACCGGGTCGTCGGCCAGTTGTTCGGGCAGCACTTTCAAGGCAACTACCCGGCCCTTGGTGGTATCGAGCGCCTCGAACACTCTGCCCATTCCGCCGGAACCGATCAACCGCCGCAGCCGATACTTCCCGAACGTCGACCCTGGCGTCAGCGGTAGCCGTGGGCTATTCACGCCCGCCCCGCATGTACTGCAGGTGACCTGCGCAGGTCGGTTGATGCGGCACCGTGCCGGGCGCGATCGGGCATGTGCCCGGCTCCCGGGATCGTCCGATCGGATATCGCATCACCGCACCGACTTCCGGAATTCCCGCCGACGAGGGTCACCGACACGAAGCCTCGTAAGCAAGCATGTCACGGTTCACTGCACCCGGCGACGCTTCGGACAACCTGTCCAGCAAACCCAAACGCGACCTCGCCGTCAACGCCGAGATGCGGTTACCCGCTGCCTTGCCCTGGCCGAGCGTGTCGGGCGGTTTTCACCGGACAAGCCGTGCAGGCACCTCGCCGCCGTCGAAATGCACTGCGCTGGGCACGAATACGGCCTCGGCGCCGGCGGCTCGGACCATATCGAGGAGTTTCGGAAGCAGGCCGGCACGACGACACAGGTCAGCGACCTGCGGCTTCTTTCGTTCTAACGGCAATTCGGAACCGGTGCTGTTGACCTGAAAAGAGCCGACCGGCCGGTGTTTGAACCCAACAGGTGCGCGGTCGAGTACGGCGTCGAGCCGCCGCTGATGGTGTTCGAAGAGTTCATGCACACGTGCTTCGACGCTGTCCGTGCCGGCGCCGTGCGACCCGGGGCTGGGGCACCGCGGGCCCGATCGTGACGTGTGCGAGCAACCCTGGCAGGTCGATGCCCAGATGCCGGGTGACCTCACACAGCGCGTTGTCGAGTGCCGCCCGCATGGATCCCGGCTGGGGGTGCAGCCGGACAATGGTGTCCGCATGGCGGATTTCGACGCGGCAGACCTTGTCACCGTGGGCGGACCCGGCGACCGGCCGCGGTGCACCGATGACGACGTGGGCCTCACCGCCGCGGCGGCTGACCCGGCCGGTGATGAACATCTGCACTCCAGCACTTCCCCTCGAGCGACCATTTCCACGGTGACGGTTCGATTGCTGCTCGGGCCGGGTGGATAGGAAGAGTCTGCGGGCCGATCCACCCGGCCGTCGAGCACGGTGCACCGCTCGGAGTCGGCGAAGCGGCGCACCAATTCCGGAGCCGTCCACTGTGACCCCGGCCGGATGATCCGAAGTGGGAATGCGGCGCGATAACCCGCCCGGATTCCCGCCATGCTCCACGGTCGGCTCACCCGTACCGCACCGTATCGAGATCCTGTGCTGGAGCGGCCCGAATACCGCGCTGGTGGCACGAATCGAGAGTGCCCAGGCACGGGAGGTCAGCGATATCTCGGAATTAGCTACGTGATTGAGATCATCGACGCCTTCATCGCCCGTCTGCACGTTCTGCTGGACACACCCGCAGTCGCACGCCCTGTCGCAGTGGCGCCCTCGGCCGGTGGCCGGCACCGGCTCGCAGAGCCCAACGGGCAGAGTGCCGATGTACCGCAGCCCACCTCGCCTACGTGGCGGCTATTGAGAGGCATGCGCAGGCAGGGGCAATCCGTATGCGTCGATTGCGGATTGGAGATTTTGCACGCAGGTCGTATGAGGTGATCAGGAATTTCACGGCGGTGACGACTTCGCCCCGAAGCCGAGGTGAGCCGTAGGCGGCCGCGCCGTGGGCGGCGCGAGTGAGGACGCTGGCGGCCTCGAGCGTCCGGGTCGTGAACTTGCTGCGCACGCGGGCGGACCGACACGTCACCCGCGAACGCGACTCGCCCGAGGTCAGGGCTCCAGTTTTGGGAGGCCAGGACGGTGTGAATGCATCCGCGGGTGCGGTTTCGACGGTGGCCTATCCCTGTCGGACCGTGCTCGAGGCGGTTCGATCCTCGTATGACAGCGGTCCCACGGTCCGTCTACCGGGTGTCATTCGCCGACCGTCCGTGGCGGTGCGCTGAGTGCATGCACCGCACCGAGGGATGCGCCTATGCCGGCACCGATGGCCGCAATGGGAACCTCCATGAGGGCCGCACCGTAAGCAGCGCCTACGGGAACCGCCGCAAGGCCGATCGGCGCAAATGGCAGGCCGATCACCGTGCCCATCATGCCGCCGACGACCCCACCGAACAGCCCGAAGGGGCTCGCTGCCGCTGCCCCTGCCGTTACGCCGACCGCAGCGCCGCCAATAATTTCTCCTGCGACGCGGTCGGACCGGCTGCGCTCCATTCCGATCGAGTCGAGGAAGGTTGCCGTGGCCGCCTCGGCTTGGGCGGCGCCATCGTTCAGCTGGATTGCCTGCTCACGATTCAGCCACTCCGGTGAATCGACTTGCACGTCACCGAAGCGCAATTTGCCGGGCGGGGGCGCAATCGGCGGCACCGGGGCTACCGGCACGGGCGCATGCAACTCTCCCAAGGGAGCGAGGTACTTGTTCTCCGGCATCGGCCGCGCCCACTGCAGCGAACTCAGCGTGTTATCTGGAATCCGAAGGCCTTGGTACGGATGCACATTGGGTGCTTCAGCCGCGGGCCACTGCACCGGCTGGTCGGGTCGAGGCTGGTCGCCCCGGAGCCGCTCAGGCTGCGATCCTTCAGGCTGAGTCCGGCCGGGTCGGGACGGGTCGGCCAGACTCTGGTCCTGTTGAGACTGGTCGGACTGCGACACTTCGGTGCTCTCAGTGGGCGCGGCGTTCGCGGGCTCGGTTCCCGCCAGCCCCAATGTCACTGGAACTACTCCCACGACGGCCAACGACACCAATTTGCATCGGGGCTGGTGGGGGGCTCTATGTTTGCCTGTGCTCATTGATCGCCTTTCATGTGGAAAGAGAATTTCAGCTACTACGCCACAAATGCCGGTGGCGAGTGTAATTCTCGCGCGTATATTTCTAAATCGACATCGAGTCAAGCCTCGGTAACCTGCGAGCGTTCGGCGAGGACAGCCGAATCGCCTGCATGGGATACTTGCATCCGCTCTGTGCTCTAGAATTTCAGACAAATCAACTGGACCTGCCGAAGAATAATTGCAGCATTGATCGCGTCGTGTGGCAGATGGCCTGGAGCATGGCTGGACCAACACCACGATCATCTTCTCCGTCTGTGTGAGTCGACACCCCCGCAGATCAGGCCGCGAACCACGCGATATTCGGTAACCGCTGAAATCGCGGCCGTGAGCGACGCGCGGATGGGAACCGAGCGGAAATCTATCCATCGCGGACTAGGACGTCAAGCATTGCCACATGCTGGCGTGTCACATGGCTTATTCGTGCAAAACGGGCAAAATGTGAATATTGGTCAGGTGCATGCCAGGAGGGCGATTCGGCTAGGGGTGTCACCACCCGGTTGTGGAGTTCAAGGACAACCTCTGACCGCGAAGACCTCATGCAATTCGGTTCCAGTCAGAATCTGATCTTGACATGTTTGTGCGAGAAGTCCCTTCGAACCCAGAAGGTCACAAGCTCGAGCCAGGTTGTTCCAATCGTTCATCGTCAATCGTTCATCGGCATCGGGCGACGGAAGGGTAATACTGTGGCGAGTTCACCAGACCACCGCGAATCGTCGAGTGTGTTCAGCTCTTTCACGGATCCGGACCGCACGTGCCCCGGCGCCTCGGATCTCACCGAGCAATAGCGACACCCGTCGCAGATCACCGTGATGGCTGTCGGGTAGCTCTGGCGCTTCCGCAGGCGCGCCGACATCAGATCGGCGACCGTCTGCGTTCTCGCTGTCACCCACGTGCTGCCGTTCCCCCGGTCCGTCCGCGCACGTCGTCGTGCCCGCATGTTCGCACCCTCAGGATTCATAGCAGATGACTCTAGCCGTTCGGTTGTGGCTGGCCATGGATTTGCAGGATTAAGCCGCATCAAATCCTTGAAATTCTTGGCGGGTCCTGGGGGCAGGCCGACTGGGTGAGTCCAGCCGCCGACCCGGCGCTCTGCGGCAGAACCTCGAGGCGGCGGCCGGTGTGATCTCGATGCGAATCCGACCCAGCCGGGTCGTTTCGATCGAATTGTCCGATTGGGGACCGTCCGCAAAGCGGTCAGCGTTTACCACCCATCATGACCCAGCCGAAAAACAGGCCTAGAAGCGTCCAGATGGAAATCACCTCGGCGATCATCACAATGCTCATGCGATCACAGCTTTCATCGCGCGGCCTCCGAACGCGAGCCGAAACTGTCCAGGGGAGACGTCGACGACTCCGGCGGTGAGTCATTCGGTAGTGGCATCGGAATCTTTTTCCACATGAAGTGCCCTTTGGTGTATTTCTATGGATCCGAGCGCACCACCCTGCGGAACTCACGAAAGGTCGCTGCACACCAGGACATTGCGCGCCAGGTCCTCCAGGCTCCGCCTAGCGCGCACCGCTGACCAGGGGTCTTTGGCGAACAGTCCCGGATAGCGTTCACAGTAGGCAATGAAGGTAGATCTTTCGGTAACCCAGACAACCCGGAAATCGTTGAATGTTACGTGCTCGGCGTACACTGCGCTCCGTCCATGCAATCGGCACCTAGACTTGCCCAAACACTTACCCTCGAGTTGACGTGCGAATCGGTGGAACAGGCGGTAATGGGGTGCTCCAAGCGGTTCGGATGAATTGGTTGCCGACTCGCGATTCGAGCCTCGGCCACCACTCTCCCATCGCGACAGTCCAACGCCGCCCAAGTCCAACGCCTCCCGATCGGTGAACATGTTCCCCCCCGAGCGGTGGTGTCGGGGATAGACGACACCACCGCGACGTTGCGGAGCGTAGAAGGGCGTTCGTTCCACAACATCAGGATCCGCCTGAGGGGGATAGCGGATCATTCGCCACATTACAGCTATTGGGCGATAGTTGATGGATAAAGAGGAAAGGTTTCCTGTTTGCCGGATTGGTGACCGTCTCTATTCGGACGAAACGCCCGCAGCCTCGGTCCTGGGATTCCGGCAAACGTGCCAGCTGCCCAACGCTAGGGATGGATCGACAAGTGCCAGACGCATCCCATTGTGTTAGCTGAATGATGGCCATATTGCTGCGCGCCTGCTGCGCGGCCTCGGTGAACCGGCTTCATCGGCCCCGGTGATCGCGGGGAGTGCGTTGAACGCAGCGGGCGGCCGGCTTCGCGGTTGGTGGCGATTCTCGTCGCGCCAATCCCCCTGGCGCGCACGCTATGTCCAATGTTCGGATTTTGTCCGTTTTGCCACGAACAAGCCATGTGACACGCCAGTCATGTGGCAGTGCTTGACGTCCTGGTCCGCGGTGGTTAGGTTTCCGGTCGATTCCCATCCGTGCATCGCACGGTACGGAACACCGTGCAGTTCGCAGGCATGATCTGCGGGAAGTATCGACTCGCGCGGACAGAGATGACGATGGTGTTGATCTAGTCATCCCTGGTGCGTACATGCCATGTACGCACCAGGGATGATTGTCTTGCTCCCGGCCACCTGTTACACGACGCAATCAATGCTGCAATTGTGAGGCGAGAATGAGCACTAACCCATTCGATGACGAAGACGGCAGGTTCTCCGTTCTGATCAACGACGAAGAACAGTATTGCCTGTGGCCAAGCTTTGCCGATATCCCGAGCGGGTGGCATCGAGCGTTCGGTGAGGACAGCCGAAACGCCTGCATAGAATACATCGATAAGAATTGGACTGATATGCGTCCGAAATCCCTGAGACAGTCGATATCCGCCAATGCCGCAGCAGCTCAGGTCGCCGAGGCTTGACCGGAGGTCGAATTAGCGCGAACGTGCGATAAGCGGCGCAAGCAGTTCTTGGGCATCCGTATCCGCCCGGCGTGCCGTTCGAATATCTTGCACAACTCATCAGAAGTCGACAGAGAGGTCATTCATGGCAGGACAGCATCTCGCTCGATCGACCAGGCGGTTCGGGCGTGCTGGATCACTACTGGTCCTCGCGACGGTTCCGTTGTCGGTGGCGCTGTTCGAGATCCCCCCGGCGTCGGCGGATGCGGCCAATCCTCCGACGGCGACCAATCGCAACGATATGAGCGGGAAGCGGGCCGCTCCTGACGGCCGCCTCGCTCCGGTCGATCCGTCCAGTCTGCACCTGCCAACGGCCCTCGCCCCGCCCGTCGCGCCGATCCAGGCGCCGGACGGGACCATTCGCATCGGCTCAGTTTCGGTCGGACGGCCGGACTGGGTCGACCCCGGGTTCACCGACGGGATCAACGACTCCTACGGGCAGACGGAGGCCATGCTGGCCCAGGGATTCGACTCGGTCGGATTCGCGCCGACGCGGTCGGACCGCATGGCCGCCGACGCTCTCGCCGGTGCACTTGCGGGCAATGTGGTGGCGGGGATCGTTTCCAGCCCGTTGACCTCCACCGGTGCAATGGTCGGTGCCGTCGCCGGTTTCATTGCCGGTATTCCCTTCCTCCCGGCGGGCTTGGTGGTAGTACCGGTAATCGGCGCAGCCATCGGTGCCGCAGTCTTCGCGATCCCCGCGGCCGTGGTCGGTTCCGCAGTCGGAGCGGGAGTGGGTGCCCTTGTAGGCGCGCTGGAGCCCGCGACACCGAACCTGCCCTCCGATCAGCCGGCGCTGCAGGCCTAGGCCCACCAGAAGGGCCTCATCTTCACCAATTCAGGGTGAAGATGAGGCCCTTTTCTACTTTCGGCGGCGTGGTCATAGGCCGAGCCGGGGTCGCTGATCCGGCCGAGCGGATCGTCGCCGCGGGCGGCGTCCGCGGGCTATGGTCGGGTATCGCAAGTAGGCGGTGACGTCCCTGCAACCTTCCGGGAGGCAGGCAAACCGGCATGAGCCAGTCGGCGGCGGACTCGCGGGTAGGCACGATATTCGGGCACTACCAGCTGAAAAGGCTGCTCGGACTCGGTGGTGTGGGGGACGTCTACGAGGCGTATGACACGGTCAAAGACCGCACGGTTGCGCTCGAGCTGGTGCCTGGAGACCTGGCCGCCGATTCCCACTACCGGGAGCAATTCCGCCGCGAATCACGTCTCGCGGCACGTTTGCAGGAACCGCATATCGTTCCGATTCACGACTTCGGCGAGATCGACGGCTTGCTCTACATCGACCGGCGGCTGGTTCGCGGTGATGACCTCGGAACGCTGCTCGCCCGGCACGGCCCGATGGATGCGGCCACCGCGGTGGCCGTGGTCGGTCAGGTTGCGGCTGCGCTGGACGCAGCGCATGCCGATGGGCTGATCCACGGCGACGTCGAGCCCGCCAATATCCTTGTCGGCGACGACGACTTCGCCTATCTGGTCGACTTCGGTATCGGCCGATCGGTCGGTGGTTCCGGATCGACCGACAGGGACACCCGGGCAGGAGTCTCTGGCTACGAGGCTCCAGAAGTCTTGCGGGACAAAGAGATCACCAGCCGAGCTGACATCTATTCGCTGGCGTGTGTTCTCCACGAATGCCTCACCGGCACCCGCCCACACCCCGGTGGCAGTGCCGAGGCGGGGATCAGTGACGATCTGTTCGAACCGATTCCGCGTCCCAGCGTGGTGCATCCGGGAACTCCGGCGGCGTTCGATGCGGTGATCGCGCGCGGCCTGGCTACGGAGCCTGCCGACCGCTACCGGACAGCGGGCGAGCTGGCTCGCGCCGCCCGCGATGCGCTCGACAGCACCGAGCAGCAATCAGCCGCCACGATCCTGGGCGACACCGAGGCCGGGCCGCCCATCGCCACCGAACCATTGCCCGCTGCCACCGCCACCGCGGTCGCGCCCATCGCCACCGACGCGATGCGGGCGCCGGAGTTCGAGACGACCGACGTGGGTGGTCCATCGGCGACCCTCGCTCCGCAGCCGCAGCCGCAGCCGCAGCCGCAGCCGCAGCCGCAGCCGCAGCCGGCCCGGCCCGCTCTGTCGAAACGGCGCGCGGGGATCGTCGTTCTGGCGGCGGTCGTGGTGGCTGCCGCCCTTGCGCTGGCGGGAGACGGTGCGCCAGTACCGAATCGATATTCGGCTGCGGACCTGCGGCTGCTCGAGCTCGTCCCCACCGGATACACCCGAGCGAATTGTTTGCACGATGCCGCGCATTCGAAGGCTTCGGTACAGATGGATGCCTTGAACTGCCAGCCGGCGGCCGGGGTCCCGGCGGCCCGATTCTTTCTGTTTCCCACCGTGGATCTGGTTCGCGCGTTCTACAAGGTCGTCAGTCAGCAAGTGCATCCCGCGCGATGCGCGGATGGTTCGCAAGGGGGCGACTACTACAACGGCAGCCGACCCGAGCGCGACGTGGTCGGCCAGTTCGGCTGCTTCGCCTCCGATGACGATCCCTCGGTTCCGGGGATCATCTGGAGCCACGAACCCGATCTCGCCGTGGGGATCGCGTACGCGGACAAGCCGGGCGACGCGCAGGAATTACTCGGGTGGTGGAAGAGCCAGGGTGGTTTCCGATGAGCGAGACGGCGCGAAATTCGCGGGTAGGCACGGTATTCGGGCACTACCAGCTTGTGAAGTTGCTCGGCCGGGGCGGTATGGGCGAGGTCTACGAGGCTTACGACATCACCAAGGACCGCACGGTGGCGCTCAAGCTCCTGCCGGAAAACCTGGCGGCCGATGCCCGCTATCGGGAACGGTTTCGTCGCGAATCTCACACTGCCGCAAGGCTGTTGGAGCCGCACATCATTCCGATCCACGACTTCGGCGAGATCGACGGGCTGCTCTATATCGATATGCGCTTGATCCGTGGCGAGGATCTCGGCAGCATCTTGTCCCGCGATGGGCCGCTGCCGCCGACTCGGGCGGTGGGCATCATCGGCCAGATCGCGGCGGCCTTGGACGCTGCTCATGCCGACGGTCTGATCCATCGGGATATCAAGCCGGCCAATATTCTCGTCGCCGACGACGACTTTTCTTATCTCGTCGACTTCGGTATCGCCCGCTCCGCGACCGGTCCGGGATTGACCAGCACCGGCACCGCGATCGGAACCTATGCCTACATGGCGCCCGAACGATTCCGTAAAGGGGAGATCACTTCTCGCACCGATGTCTATTCACTGGCCTGTGTGCTACACGAATGTCTCACCGGGACAAGGCCTTTCCCGGGCAACAGCGTCCAGGTCGTGATCAAGGCCCATCTGTTCGATCCGATCCCGCATCCCAGCCGGGCCCGCCGGGGCATCCCCGCCGCCTTCGATGACGTGATTGCGCACGGCATGGCCAAAGACCCCGCCGATCGTTACGCCCGCGCCGGGGATCTGTTCCGCGCCGCACACGACGCTCTCGGTGACACCGACCGGCACACTGCGGCCACCATCCTGGGCCGGAACCGTGCCCCGAACATCAGCGCACCGCGACAGCCGTCCGAACCGCTGCGGCCGCGGAAGCGGTGGCGCATCGCGACGGCCGTGGTGGCCGTGCTGCTGGTGATTTCCGCCGCGGCCGGGATATGGCTGGCGAATCGTTCGAACCGAAACGGCACCACGGCAGCGATCACCGGGTCCGCGGCGCCTACATCGGCCAAGCAGTTCACGCCTGCGGAGCTCGCGCTGGTGAAGCTCGTGCCGCCGGGAAACGACGAGCACACCTGCTCGCACGTCGATCCGCCTCCAGGGGGCACCGCCAAGCTTTATTGCGTGCCGGGCGGGAAACCGTTTGTCCGAGACGCCTTCTTCTCCCAGTACGGCACCGTCGGCGCGCTTCGCGACGGCTATACCCAATGGACCTCCGGGCACTCCGCCGGAGACGAAAAGTGCCCGGACGGAAGCACACCGGGCCCGTACACCGCGCACGGCCAGGACCAGGCGACCGGTCAGGTCGCTTGCCTGCCGACGCTCGCCGCGATCGTCTGGACCACTGAGCCCGATCTCGTCCTGAGCATCGTCTTCGGCAACGACACCGGGGACCTGCCGCAGCTGTTCACCTGGTGGCAACAGCAGGTCGGATCCACGTAGCGGAGATACCGGTGAGCGGAGACATGAGCCAGGCGGCGCGAAATTCGCGGGTGGGCACGGTATTCGGGCACTACCGGCTCGTGAAGTTGCTCGGTCGCGGCGGTATGGGCGAGGTCTACGAGGCCTACGACACGATCAAGGACCGCACGGTGGCACTCAAGTTGCTGCCCGAAGATCTGGCGGCGGACAACCGCTTCCGGCAGCGGTTCCGCCGCGAATCGCACACTGCCGCAAGGTTGTCGGAGCCACATATCATTCCGATCCACGACTACGGCGAGATCGACGGGCTGCTCTACATCGATATGCGCCTCATCCGCGGTGCGGACCTCGGCAGTTTGCTGTCCGATGACGGTCCGCTGCCACCGGAACGGGCGGTGACCATCATCGGCCAGATCGCGGCGGCATTGGACGCCGCGCACGCCGACGGACTGATCCACCGAGATATCAAACCGGCCAATATTCTCGTCACCGACGACGACTTCGCTTACCTCGTCGACTTCGGTATCGCCCGCTCGCCGACCGGTCCCGGATTGACCAGCACGGGCACCGCGATCGGAACCTGCGCCTACATGGCACCCGAACGATTCCAGAGTGAAGAGGTCACCTCCCGGACGGATATCTATTCGCTGGCGTGTGTTCTGTACGAGTGCCTCACCGGCACTTGCCCTTACGTCGGCGACGTTATCGAAAGGGTGATCAGCGCCCATTTGTTCGAACGGATTCCGCGTCCCAGTGTGGTGTATCCAGGGGTTCCGGTTGCATTCGACGAGGTGATCGCACGGGGCATGGCGAAGGATCCCGACGATCGTTTCGAGACGGCCTCGGAATTGGCGCACGCTGCTCGACGCGCACTGCACGGCGGGGATCAGCGAATGGCGGGCACGGTCCCGGACAGTACCGCGGCCGCACCCACCGGCACCGAGCTGCCTGCCCGGCGCGGTCGATCGAAACGGCGCAGGTGGTTGATGGTTTCCGCGGCCGTGGTCGTGTCGGCGGCCGGCCTCGGGGTGTGGATCGCGGCTCGCCCGCCGAGCCCCCCGTGGGCCGGGACTTCGAAGCTGTCTGCCGCGGAGGTCACTTTGCTGAGGCTGTTGCCTCCCGGGTATTCCCAGGACACGTGCACACCCGAATGGCCGCCGACTCCCCGAATAGCATTGGCGCAGTTGCATTGTGCGGGCGGCGATCCGCCGGGCTCGGTCCCGTCGGCTCGCTATCTTTCATTCGCCGACGTCACCTCGCTGCGCGATGCCTATACGTTGTACGCCGACCACCTTCAGATCGTCGATTGCCCGGACGGCAGTCGGCCGCACTCCTTTACGGCGCCCGGGCGAGCCCAGCCGACAGGACAGGTCGGATGCTACCTGTCCACCGATAGTCCGCCGATGGCCGGCGTTTTCTGGACCTCGGAGCCCGATCGCGTCCTGGGATTCGCGGTTGGTCACTCCGACCGGGCGCAGCAGTTGTTCGCCTGGTGGCAGCAGGTCTCATCGAGGTAATCGAGCCCGGAGAACTTCGTAAGAAGTCGGGAAGAATCGGCTCGCATTCTTTTTCTCGTCAGACACTCCATACCCGAGAAGAAGGAGTCACCACAATGTTCACCAACCGCACTCGATCCGTCGCCCGGACCTCCGCAGTCGCCGCGATCATCGGAATCTCCGCACTGGGAGCGGGTATCGCCGCGGCGGCGGCCCATGCCGCCCCCGCGCCGGAGCAGTACGCCGTTGCCTTCGGAGGCGAGGGCATGATCACCGTCGATCTGGCGCAGCCCGATAGCTGCATCGTGGACGCGCTGCAGAACGGCCAGATTCAGGACACCAGCCTGGACGGTGTTTTCGGGCCGGTGGCCGAGTACACCCTCAGCGGGCTGGACGGCCTGTCGCCGGGTGTCTACGACATCCACATCGTGTGCGGTGACGACAGCGACGTGACCACCTTCGACCAGTACATCTACGGCGTCGAGGTCACCGGCTCCGACCCCGGGTGGAACTACGACAACCCGGACAACAGCCTCTCGCCCGACGATCTGGGGCTGGACGGCATCCTGGGCATTCCGTCCGACGGTGTCGGCGGCGCCAACGGCGTGTAGTCGTCGCCACGCGGAATCGTCGACGTACCTCCGGCCGGCGAGTGAGCCGGGGGGCTGCACTGATGCAGGCGCCCCCGGTTCGCTGCTCGGCGAGGGATAATCGAGATGATCATGCGGGTGCGGCCCAGCAGCAATCCTCGGAGTGGACAGCGCATGCTCAGCGAACGTCTTCGATTCCGGCTCCTCGGCCCGTTGCGGATGACGATCGACGGGATCGAGCAGGGGCTCGGCGGGCCCCGGCAGCGCGCCGTGCTCGCGATGCTGGTCATCAACCGCCGCCGGGCGGTCTCGGTGGAGGCGCTCGCGCAGGCGGTCTGGGGCGAGGAACTCCCGTCGGACATCCGGGCCGGCATGCAGGTGGTGATCTCCACCCTGCGGAAGTTGTTGCGCGACGCCGGAATCGATCCCCGCGCCGTCCTCGCCACGGTCGCACCGGGGTACCGGCTCACCATCGACGACCGGTCCTGCGATCTGGGTCGATTCCTCGCCGAGAAGACGCTCGCTCTTCGATGCATGGCCGATCGTCGCTTCGATGAGGCGACCGGCCATTTCACTGCCGCCCTCGACGAATGGCATGGCCCGGCGCTCGCCGACCTGCGTGAGCTGTCCTTCGCGGACTCGTTCGCCACCGCGCTGGAGGAAGAGCGGCTGATCGCCCTCACCGCCCGCGCGGAAGCGGAGATCGCCCGGGGCCGGGCGCAGGAGATCACGCCGGAACTGATGACCCTGGCCGCCGAACACCCGCTGCGCGAACCCCTCTGGTGCCAGCTGATCTCGGCGCTGTATCTGTGCGGGCGTCAGTCCGATGCGCTGGGCGCCTGCCGGCAGCTGCGCAGCGCGCTCGCGGACGAGCTGGGCATCGATCCGAGCCGCCAGTTGCAGGAGCTCGAGGGCCGGATACTGCGGCAGGAGCCGCTGCCGGCGCAGGAGGCCGCGGCCGCGACCGCCGCGGTGGCGGTCACGATCATCGACGAGCGTTCGCCGTCGGCAACCGCGCAGCTTCGCGACGACACCGGGAAGGTCATCCGCCTCGGGTCCACAGCGCTGTGCATCGGGCGTCTGCCGGACAACGACCTGGTGCTCTCGCACGGCAAGGTCAGCCGCCATCACGCGGTCATCGTGGACACCGGCCTGAGCTTCGTGATCCGCGACCTGCGATCGTCCAACGGAGTGTTCGTGCACGGTGAGCGGATCAGCGACAGCGCGGTGCTGTCCGACGGTGACGAAATCCGTATCGGCACCAGCGATTTCGTCTTCGAGCTGGTGGAATAGCCGGTCCATCGGAGATCTCCGATGAACCGGCCATCGTCGAACGGCAGAGCTAACGGTGCTGCAGTTTCCGCTTCATCTCCTTGGTCCGGTCCTCCATGTCCGACCGCGCACGCTGGCCTTCTCGCTTCATGCCGTCGCCCAACCGGTCCATATCGCGCCTGGCGTCATCGGCCAGCCGGTCCACGTCACGTTCCATGCGCTGGCCCTGGTCCTTCATGCCCTGCTTGGCCTTGTTTGCCGCCTGGCTGGGTTTTCGGCCCTTGCGATCAGACATTTCAACCTCCGCATTGGTAGGTTCCGTCCGAACTATGAGATCGGACGCGGATGACACCGCGTCCGCCGAATCTCCGTGCGCTGTGCAGCTCTCCCCGCCGACCCGGCGACGATCACTGACAACCGGATACTGCAGCAACTGTCGAGACAACAATTGCGCCTCGTAAAGCCTGCGACGCCGGATCACCCTTGTCAATGATTTCGTCGAACCCGGCCGGATTCCCCCGGTCGCACACGCCGCGCGGAAAAGATCGCGATGGGCACACGGGGGAGCGCTCGCGTCGGTAGGGTGACACCTCGGTCCGGGGCGTGCGGTGTCGGGCGCCGGTGGAGTGCTGCGCAGTATGTGGAGTGGGTTCGATGTCAGAGTCAGTGCCGACCGCCGGCGGCCGGTATGCCGCGGTGGTCGATGCCGCCGGTGCGCGGGTGCCCATCTACACGCCGGAGTTCGCGGCCGACCCACACCGGGTCTATCGGGAGATGCGGGACAAGTTCGGGGCGTTGGCTCCGGTGGAGTTGGCGCCCGGAGTGCCGGCCACACTGGTGCTCGGATATCGCACGGCGGTAAGGATTCTCAACGATCCGGACCGTTTCCCCGCCGATCCGCGGGAGTGGCAGGCAGGGGTTCCCGCCGACTGTCCGGTCCTGCCGATGATGCAGTGGCGGCCGAATGCCTTGCGTAATGCGGGAATCGAGCACGCGCGGTACCGGCGGATCAATACCGCCGGGCTGGCCGGAATCGATCAGTACGGTCTGCAGGGCACGGTGGAACGGGTCGCGGTGTCGCTGATCAATACGTTCTGTACGTCCGGGTCGGCAGATCTGGTGCGCGACTACGCTTTTCCGCTGGCATTCCGGGTGCTCAACCACCTGCTCGGCTGTCCGGTGGACATTGCGGGGCAGGCGGCGGAGGGTTTCCGCGCCATTTTCGAGGGCGTCGGCGCGGAGCAGGGCAACAAGCTGCTCGTGGACGCGCTGCTGCGGCTGACCCTGTACAAGCGAGCGCACCCGGGCGACGACGTCACCACCCGCATGCTCCGCCATCCCGCCGAGCTGAGCGAGACCGAAATGGTGCACCAGCTGGCCACGCTCTACGGCGCGGGTATCGAGCCGCAGCAGAATCTGATCGCCAATACGCTGCTGCTGCTCCTGGTGGACGACCGGTTCCGCGGCAGTGCGCTGGGCGGCAGCCTGTCCACCCGGGACGCGCTCGACACGGTGCTCTTCGACGATCCCCCGATGGCGAACTTCTGCATCAGCTTTCCGCCCGGGCCCGTTCTCCTGGACGACTACTGGCTGCCCGCGCACCAACCGGTCGTCATCAGCATGGCGGCCTGCAATACCGATCCGGCCATCCGCGACAAAGAGCTGGCGGGTAACCGTTCGCATCTCGCCTGGGGTGCGGGCCCGCACTCCTGCCCCGCCAATTCGCTGGCCTATCTGATCGCCCAGGAGGCCGTCGACCAGCTGCTCGACGCCCTCCCGGAAATCCAGCTGGCGGTCCCGAGCCCCGAATTGTCTTGGCGGCCAGGACCTTTCCATCGCGCCCTGACCGCCCTCCCGGTCGTCTTCACACCTTCGCCGCCGCTGCCCGAGGTGTGAGAGCTGCGGGTGCGAGACCGAGGTTGTCGCGCAGGGTGGTTCCGGTGTAGTCGGGGCGCAGCACGCCGCGGTCCTGCAGCAGCGGCACCACCCGGTCGACGAATTCGTCGAGGCCCCACGGCACCAGATGCGAACCGAGGATGAACCCGTCGGAGCCGTCGTTGCTCACGAAATCATCGATCTGCTGCGCCACCTGTGCCGGGGTGCCGAACAGCGGTCCGCGTTCGAACTGGTCGATGACCACCTCGCGCAGGCTCAGCTTCTTCGCCTCGGCTACCTCGCGCAGTCGTCGTACGGTCGCGAAACGGTCCTGATGGACGAACGCGCGGCCCTGGATGATCGGCGGGGCATCGGGATCCGGATCGATGGCGGGCACCGGGCCGTCCGGGTCGTAGCCGGACAGGTCGCGGTTCCAGATCTGTTCCAGCAGGATCAGTGCGGTCTGACCGGTGACCTGTTCGTTCCGGATGGCGTGATACTTCTCGACCGCCTCGGCCTCGGTGTCGCCGAGCACGAAGCTTGCCGACGGCAGGATCTTGATGTCGTCGGCCGAGCGGCCGGCGGCCACGGCGCGCGCCTTGATGTCGCGATAGAACTCGGCCGCCTCCGGCAGCTTGCCGTAGGGGGAGAAGATGGCGTCGGCGTTCGCGGCGGCGAAGGCCCGGCCCTGCGGTGAGACACCCGCCTGCAGGATCACCGGCCGCCCCTGGGGGCTGCGCGGAACGGTGAACCGGCCTTCGATGTCGAACTGGCTGCCGTGGAAGGAGAACGTCCCGGCGTCGGCACGGCCCAGGAACCGGCCTGTGCTCTTGTCCGCCACCAGGTCGTCCTCGTCCCACGAATCCCACAGTGCGCGAACCGCGTTCAGAGTTTCCTCGGCGCGCGCATAGCGGTCGGCGGGATCGAGGAATCCGCCGCGCCGGAAGTTCTGCCCGGTGAACGCGTCGAAGGAGGTGACCACATTCCAGGCGGCGCGGCCGCCGGAGAGGTGGTCCAGGCTTGCGAACCGGCGGGCCAGCTCATAGGGCTCGTTGAAGGTGGCGTTGATCGTGCCTGCCAGCCCGAGGTGCTCGGTGACCGCGGCGATCGAGGCCAGCACGGTGAAAGTGTCGGGGCGGCCGATGATGTCCTGATCGAAGATCCGACCGGCGCGCTCGCGCAGGATGAGTCCCTCTGCGAGGAAGAAGAAGTCGAACTTTCCCCGCTCGGCGGTGCGTGCGGTGTGTTCGAAGGTGCCGAAATCGATCTGGCTGCCGGCCTGCGGATGCCACCAGGCGGTGTGATGGTTCACGCCGCCGAGGTAGGCGCCCAGGATGACCTGCTTACGGGATGTGCTCATGGGTGGCCTCACTCAGGCGTTCGCGTATCGATTGGGGACGGCGGTGGGCAGGCCGAGCAGCCCGCGCAGGGTGGTCTCGGCGTAGCCGGTTCGGAACAGGCCGCGGCGTTGCAGGACCGGCACCAGGACGTCGGCGATGGCGCTCAGGTCGTCGACGGCCACACCCGGCCGCAAACGCACGCCGTCGACCCCGGCGTCGTGCCAGGCGGCGAGCAGATCGGCCAGGGCGTCCGCGCTGCCGGTGAAAACCGCTGCATCGGAGACGAATTCGGTAGCGGCGAGATCGTCGAGGCGGGCCAGACGCTCCGCTCCGGTGGCGTCGGCGGTGTCGAGGAAGACGACCAGGTCGGCGTAGACCCGCAGCGGTTCGCCGACCCGCCCGACGCGGTCGGCCGCCTCCGCCACCCTGCGCACGATCGGTGTGGGACCCTCGTCGTGCGTCGGGGTGACGAACACCAGATCCGCACCACGGGCGGCGAATTCGTAGATCAGCGGCGCGTGCGCGAGCGCTGTCACCACCGGCTGCCCCTGGGGTGGGCGCGGAGTGATGGACGGGCCGCGCACGCTGAAGAAGCGCCCCCGGAAGTCGATGTAGTGCAACTTGTCTCGATCGATGAAGCGCCGGGTGGCGACGTCGCGAATCTCGGCGTCATCCTCCCAGCTGTCCCACAATCGGCGCACCACCTCGACGGCATCGGCGGCCTCGTCGAACAACTCGTGCGCGGCGGGCGGGAATCGGCCCGAGGTCACGGCTTCGGCCAACTCCGCGGTGGTGAGGTCATCGATGGTGCGCCGTCCGAAATGGGCCGCCTCGGAGGCAGTCCCCGACACCCGGGTCTGCCAGCCGGCCCGGCCACGCGAGGTGTAGTCGAGCGTGGCGATCGCCGTGGCGACATGGAACGGCTCGGTGTGGGTGGTGGTCACCACCGGGACGAGTCCGAGGTGGCGGGTGACCGGTGCGAGGCGTGCGGCGATCAATTCGGCGTCGAGCCGGGCACGCACCCGGTCGACGGCGCCGTCGGGAGCCTGCGGCACCGTCAGACTGTCCTCGATGGTCACGAAATCCAGCAGTCCCCGTTCGGCTGTGGCGGCGAGATCGGTCCAGTAGCGGGCTCCGAAGAGCTCCGCGGGCCGGGAGTTCGGTTCCCGCCAGGCCGCCGGATGCCAGCCCGCACCGTCCAGCGCCGCGCCCAGGTGCAATGGTGTCGATGCCATAATCCTCGGTTTCCGTTCGTGCGCTCGTGTCACGCCGGATCGGCGTGCGCCCCCTCAGGCACCTTCGTCCCTCGCGGTGGCGGTGGTCAACGGTTGAGATCAGGCTGATCCTGCGGAAATATCCTGGAGCACAATGAAATTGGGCGTGGCTCGGCTCGCCCTGCGGTCAAGGCAGCAGGCCGAGCGCAGGTGGGTCTATGCGGACGTCCTCAACTTGTGCAGCGCTGGAATCGGCGGGAATTTATGTCCTGGCGGCCGGCCGGCTGCAGGTCCGGGTTGTTTGTGCGGGGCGGGGTGAGATACGCGAGCGGTTTGTGGCGGTGGGGCGGTTGATAATCCGGTGGCAGGCCCCTTCTTTGATCGCCGAACAGGAATCGTATTCATGAGCCTCGAATTCCTTTGGTGCATACCGAATCAGGTCACCGCGGGTCACCGTGGCGATACCGTCAGCGATGATCACAACAGTTTGGGCCACCGGGAAACCGCGAATCCGCATCGGGAAACCGCGGTCGGACAGCAGCGGTTGCTGGATCTGGCCGCTCGGGGTGAGGTGCTCGACGACAACCTCTACACCACACCCGGCCGGTTCGGCGGCGGCGGAGCGGGTACCACGTGGCTGGTCGGCTCACCCGAGGATGTCGCCAAATCGCTGCGCAAATACCGTGATCTCGGCATCACGCACTTCGTGCTCTCCGATACCCCGTATCTGCCCGAGATCGAACGTCAGGGCAATCAGCTGTTGCCGCTGTTGGGGGAATAGAACGCACAGGTGGAGGAGGAGATCTTCGCCCGCATCGCCGCCGAGGTGCGCCGGCGCACCACCATCGGGGGCACACCGGATCTCCACTCTCGCACTGGCCGATCGGGTGGCCGTGCTGGACGGTGGCCGGGTCGCCGAACTCGGCACTCTGCACGATCTGCAGACCTCCGGAGAGTTGTTCCACACTCTGTTCACCGCGCCGGACCCGGTGAGTATCGCCGCCGATCTGAGCGCGGTGACCGACACCGTGCCCACCGCCGGACTGTGGACGGGAACCGAGACCGACGGTGACGAGTCGCGTGCGCTGGACCAGATGGCCAGAGCGTTCGCCCGGCGCGCCGCCGGCTCGCCGGGGGCGATGGGCGGTCACCTGGGCGGGGGCATGATGTCGAGCGCCCCGCCGAGCGGCGACGTGCGCGCCCTGATCGGCCGGTTGCCCGCAGCGACCGGTGAACCCGATGTGCCCGAGCATTTTTCGCACACACCGGACCCGGACTTCGATTTGGCGCGGCTGCTGCGGCCGTTCGCGTTGCCGCTGCTGGCCGGACTGGGGCTGGTCGCCCTGGACGCCCTGGCGCAGATCCTGATTCCGTTCCTGGTGCGCTACGGCATCGACCACGGCGTGCTGGCCGGAGCCCGCGACGTGCTGCTGCTCGCCGCCGCGTCCGCGCTGGTCGTGGTGGTTGTGGACTGGGCGATCACCGTCGCCCAGGTCCGCGTGACCGGACGGGCGGGGGAGCGGCTGCTCTACGGCCTGCGGGTGAAGGTCTTCGCCCAGCTGCAACGGCTGGGATTGCAGTTCTACGAGCGGGAACTGGCGGGCCGCATCATGACCCGGATGATCACCGACGTGGACGGGCTGTCGACTTTCCCACCGACGGGACTGGCGGTCGCGCTGACCAGCACGCTGACCATCAGCGGCGTGGTGGTGGCGCTGATCGTGATCGACGGCCGCCTGGCGCTGGTGGTGCTCGCGCTACTGCCGGTGCTGGTGATCGCGACGGTCGCGTTCCGCCGGGCGTCGGTGCCCGCCTACAACCTGGCGCGCGAGCAGGTCAGCGCCGCGAACGCCTACCTGCAGGAGAACGTCGACACCATCGCGGTGACCCAGGCATACCGCCGCGAGGCGATCAATCAGCGCGAATTCGAGCGCCGCTCATGGGGTTACCGCGATGCGCGACTGCGCAGTCAGACGCTGATGGCGCTGTTCTTCCCGTTCATCGAGATCATGTCGGTGATCGCCACGGCCGCCGTGCTCGCGGTCGGGGTGCACCAGGTGCGCGAGAGTGCGCTCACCGCAGGGACATTGATCGCGTTCCTGCTCTACATCGATCTGCTGTTCGCCCCCATCCAGCAGTTGTCGCAGGTTTTCGACAGCTACCAGCAGGCGGTCGTCGGCATCGAGCGCCTCGGTGTGCTGATGCGCGAATCCGTCTCCACCCCGGACGCGCCGGATGCCCGTCCGGTCGAGCGGCTGGCGGGCGAGATCGAGTTCCGCGGTGTCGGTTTCGCCTACCGGGGGGCCGATCGCCGAGTGCTGTCCGGCATCGATCTGCGAATCGCGCCCGGCCAGCAGGTCGCCGTGGTCGGCGAAACCGGAGCCGGCAAATCCACCCTGGTGAAATTGCTTGCGCGCCTGTATGACACGACCGACGGAGCCGTGCTCGTCGACGGCGTCGACATCCGCCGCTACCGGTTGCGCGACTACCGCAAACGGCTGGGCGTGGTGCCGCAGGAACCGTTCCTGTTCGGCGACACGGTGCATGCCACCATCGCCTACGGAAAACCCGATGCCACACCCGCCGACATCGAATGGGCGGCACGCGCGGTCGGCGCCCACGAGATGATCGCCGCTCTCGAACACGGTTACCGGCAGCCGATCGGCGCGCACCGCGCTGCCCTGTCCGCCGGTCAGCGCCAACTGCTGGCGCTGGCCCGCGCTCAACTGGTGGAGCCCGACGTACTCATCCTCGACGAGGCCACCGCTTCCCTGGACCTGGCGACCGACGCCCGCGTCCGCGCGGCCGTCGAGGTCCTCACCGCGGGCCGCACCACCATCGTCGTGGCCCACCGCCTGGCCACCGCCGCCGATGCCGATCTGATCATCGTGATGGGCGACGGCCGTCTGCTGCAAACCGGCCGCCACGCCGACCTTCTCGAGATCGACGGCCCCTACCGCCGGTTGTGGTCGGCGTATGTCGGCGACGAAGCCCCCGCGGACCACTTCGCTGCCGAATCCTCGTGAGTACGCGTTACCGCGAATTGCGGTTTCCTCACAGACCAGCCGGGACCGGTCCCACCCGTAGTGCCGTGTTCGCGACTGAACGGCTATCTCCGAGTTGCCGACGCTGTTGCGCGGCTGATCAGCTCGTGGATGAATCGCATCTTGTCCAGTGCCGCCGGGGCCAGGACGAAGGGATAGAGGTCGGGGTGGCCCATCGATCGGTTGACCTGGTTGAGGGCCCATGACAGTGGCAGCCAGTGCTCGATGAGGCGATCGAAACCGGTGTTGGCGGGTAGCCGCACTTCTGATCGGGTGCTGGCCGGGGTCACCGCGAATGCTGCTGCGGTGTCGAGGGTTTCACGGATATGGAGGTAGTGGGCGAAGGTCTCGGCCCAATCCTCGACGGGATGCATTGCGGCATACGCGGACACGAACCGATCCGGCCAGTCCGGTGGCGGGCCGATCCGATAGTTCCGGTCCAGTGCGGCCGCATAGTCCTCGTCGGGGTCGCCGAACAGTGCTTCGAATCTCGGCTCCCGCAGGCCGTCGCCCACCAGGACCTGCTGGTAGTGGTGGCCGAGCTCATGGCGGAAGTGGCCCACGAGTGTCCGGTATGGCTCGTCCATCGATACGCGGAGTCGTTCGCGGTGCACATCGTCGCTTTCGGCGAGGTCCAGCGTGATCAGCCCGCTGTGGTGGCCGGTCGTCACCTCCTCACCCGCGCTGGACAACAGATCGAAAGCCAGGCCGTGGTCGGGATCCTCGTCTCGCCCGACGATCGGCAACCCGAGTTCGTACAGCTCGAAGATCACCCGCCGCTTGCTCGTCTCGGCTTCGGCGAATTGGGCCAGCGCCGGGGAGTTGTTGTCCGCGGGCCGGGTTCGGGTCAACCGGCACGAACGGCACAATTCACCGCCGGCCCCGGTTGCCGCCGGGACCAGCCAATTGCACCGGGCGCACTGTAGATTGCCGCATGTCCGCCAGCGCTGACCGTCGACAGTGGTCGTCCCGCGCGTATCGAGGACGAGCAGGGTGCGACTGGGCAGGTGAAACCCCAGCGCCCCGCCGCACCTCAGGCAGACCGAATTCTCGAACGACAATCGCTGTCCGCACCGACCGCACGTGAAGTCTCGCAAGGGATTCCCTCCCGTCGTACTTCCCGCGATTCGGGGGTACCCGCGCCCAGGATCCAAACGCGATGTGGTATCGAGATGGCGGGCTGATCCAGAGGCGAGAAGCTATCCCTCGGTCGAATCATTCTCGGCCGAAACGCTTTTGCGCAGGATGCGGAAATCCCGCTGCAGGTCGCTGAGCGATACCGCACACACCCGGCCGCCGCCGATAGGTCGAACCTCCGCGTACGGAATCGGGTTGTGTCGCACCGCTGTGACCTGAATGGAAGCACCGAGCGCGGTGTCGTGGATGGGGACCAGACGCGTTCCTTTTGCGATTTCCACGGTTCTCGACCTCCGGGTGTATGCCGCGATCTGTTTCGTATTCGCGTACCCGCCTCGGCGTCGGTCAAACGGCACCAGGTCGTCTCCACGCCCTCGGCGCCCCTGCTCGAGCGGTGAGGGTCATGGGGGAACCGCAGCCTGGCCAGGCGCGATGCACTGGCCAGGTGCGCAGTCGTCAGTTGATGGAGAAGCTGCCCGCCATCGGCGGCGTGCCGGCCGCTCCGGCCGCCACCGTGCCGATCGGATCGCCCGAGCAGTCGATGCTGGCGTAGAAGGTGGCGTCCTGGTCGGTCGAGTTCGTCACGGTGGTCGTGTCGAGGTCGGTGAGCAGGATCCGGACACAACCGGACGGGTTCACGAGAACCCTGCCGTTCGAGACCAGGGTGCCGGTCGACGCGCCCGCGGTCGCGGGCACCAGCACCGCCACCATCCCGGCTACCGCGGCAGCGCCGAGTACTCCAGCAATACGCAACTTCATTGGATCCTCCGTGGTGAATCTGCACCCGATCGCTCGGGCACCGTAACCCTGGCAAAGTACACCGGCCGAAGGCGCCGCCATGTATCCAGGAAAATACAACCGTGTTTCGGCGTGCGACCGGACCGCCGCCCGCGAATGCCCCACCAGTGCAGACGATTACCCTGGCGCCGGGCTTTTCGCTTACTCCCCGATCGAGCGAGTCGCGGCGGCTGTCGGACAACCGATCCAGACCGGCCATCCGGGTTTCGTCTTCACGCCGATCACGTACTGGCCCGGGCGGTTGGGACCGGTCATCGACCCGTACCAAGCGTGAGAATGGCCCGAACTGGTGCTGCTGTCGGCTCCCGGGCATATGCAAGACGAGTCGCGGCGCCCGGTACTCGAGATGGTGCTGCGGGCGCTCGAGACCTTCGGGCCCGAGAGGGGCCTCATCTACTATGACTACATCAGCGCGCGACTGCCTGAGGCAGCCCGTATCGAGCTGGAGGCCATCATGTCGATTTCGGTCGAGAACTACCAGTGGGAGAGCGAATTCGCCCGGCGCCACCAGGCGATCGGTCATGCGGAAGGCGTGGCCGAAGGCCGGGCAGAGGGGGAGGCTTCGGCTATTCTCACGGTTCTGGCCGCTCGGGGGATCGAAGTTGACGGGGCCGCCCGTGAGCGGATTCTGGCATGCGCTGACCTGGAGCGGCTGTCCGATTGGCTGACCCGGGCTGTCACGGTGGCCGCGGTCGCCGAGCTGTTCGATTAGCCGTAGCGCCGGCTCGCTCCTGCGGATCGGGCCATGGTCGCCCACGTCGAAGCCAACATCGCTGCCGCTGAAATCGCCTTCACTGCAGCGGAATTCGACGCCCTGGCCGACACCGACCGAGTCGGCTACCGCGCGCCGCAGTGAGCGATGGTGCACCCGATTTGGCATGACGGTGGGTGGACGCGCTAATGTTCTCTCAGCCGGAGCGGGGGAGACCCCGAGCCGGACAGTCGCCTCGAGCGACGAGCTACGGTTCTATAGCTCAGCGGGAGAGCACTCGCTTCACACGCGAGGGGTCGCTGGTTCGATCCCAGCTAGAACCACCATGAAGCCGCAGGTCAGAGACCTGCGGCTTCTTTCGTTCTATGGCAGCAATTCGGAAACGGTGCCGTTGAGGTGCAAAAGAGGCGCGAGTCAAAGGCTGGTACGACGCCTACGGCGGCCTCTACAGCAGCGCCTTCAACACGTACGTCGGGCTCGAAGCCGCGGCTCGACAGCTGACCACCTACAACGATCAGCACGTCCCCGGAGTTTGTGCAGCACATCAGCGGTAGCCACTGGTTGCCTCCCCATATGTTCGAGTGCACTCGAATATCGGTCCGTCAGATGTGGCACGCATGCCGCGAATGTGTGCGCGAGGCGGGACTCGGCCCCCTCTGCGTGGCATCCGTGCCGGTCCGCCCGTGAAACCCGGGGCTTGTCCGGTAAAGGCCGCGATGGTGTCGTGGTCTACGCGGGAGGACGGGTTGACGTGCTCGCCGTGAGAGGTCGTTGAGAGGGAGTGTTGGTGGAGGATCTGGCGCGGGGCGTGCGGCATCGGGCGGAGCTGACGCAGGAGTTGCTGGGCTACTTCGGGTCGATGGCCGAGATCGAATTGGCGCCGGAGGACGACATTTTCGCGCTCGGACTGGTGAATTCACTGCGGGCGCTGGAGATTGTCGTGCACGTGGAGAGCACCTACGGGATCTCGGTCGATGTCGATGATCTCGAGCTCGACAACTTTCGGAGTGCCGCGCGTGCGGCGGCCTTCGTTGTCCGCAAGCAGGGCGGGGACAGCCACTCGTGATCGAAGTGGACGACCTCGTGCAGGCTGCGGCCCGCGATGCGGCACGGTGGGATCGGGACGGTCTGCCCGACGAGATGATCGAGCTTGCGGCTCGGAATGGGCTGCTGGGAGCGGATCGGCCCGCGTGCTTCGGTGGTGCGGAGCTCGATGCGCGGGAGCTCGGGCGATTGGCCGCGACGCTCGGGCACGCGTGCACCAGCCTGCGTTCGCTGGTGACCGTGCACGGCATGGTGGCCGCCGCGGTGGATCGATGGGGTACGGCCGCGCAGCGCGAGGCGTGGCTGCCCCGGCTCACCGGCGGTGAGGTCATCGCCGCGCTGGCGGCGACCGAAGCCGGCGCCGGCACCGAGTTGTCCGCTGTCGCTACGGCTTTCGAGCCCGAGGGCACGGATATCCTGGTGTCCGGTACCAAGCTGTGGGTGACCTTCGGTCAGCGTGCGGATGTCTACCTCGTGCTCGGTCGAGCGCCGGGCGGACTGTGTGCCGCACTGGTGGATCGGGACCGGCCCGGGGTCGGTGTGGAACCTGCCGAGAGCGGTCTCGGGTTGCGCGGCGCGCGGCTGGCGACCGTCCGGTTCGACCGCGTGCGCATACCCGCCACCCAGCTGATCGCACCACCGGGGTTCGGTCTGTCCCATGTCCTCGGCACCGCATTGGATCACGGCCGCTACACCGTCGCCTGGGGTGGTGTCGGGCTGGCCCGCGCCTGCCTCGGCGATGCGGCCGCCCATGCGGCCACCCGCGTCCAGGGCGGCGCCGCGCTGGCCGAACATCAGCTGATCCGCGCCACGCTCGGCCGCTGCTGGGCGGATGTGGAAGGTGCGCAAGCCCTCTGCGAACGCGCGGCCGATGCGCGGATCACGGGATCGCCCCAGGCGCTGATCTTCACGATTGCCGCCAAATATGCCGCCGCCGGTGTCGCGGCGGCGGTCAGCGAACGGGCCGTGCAGGTACTCGGCGCGGCGGGCTGCGCACCGGACAGCCGGATCGGCCGCTTCTATCGCGACGCCAAAGTCATGCAGATCATCGAGGGAGCACAGGAGGTCGCCGAGGTGGCCATGGGCGAGCACGTCATGCGGGGTGCGCGATCATGAACGAACGCGTGCTACTGGGTCCGGCCGCGACCTGGTTCCCGGACCGGACCGCCGCGGTCGCCACACTGGCGGAGTTGGCCGATCTGCCCACGAACCGCCGGGAGCACGCGCTGGCTCTGGGCATCGACACGGTGCGCACCGCCGACGGCATGACCGAGGTCGATCTCGCCGCCGAGGCGGCGCGCGCGGCGCTGGACGAGGCAGGTCTCGCGGCCGCCGAGCTGGACGCGCTGATTCTGGTCACCGGCCGCGCGCCGCAGTACCTGCTCGCTTCGGAAGCGACCCGGCTGCAACACCGGATCGGCGCGGCCCGCGCCTTCACCACGGCGGCCGGGGACCTCGGCTGCGTATCGGTCTCCGCCGCACTGACTCTCGCCGCGAGCCTGGTTCGCGCGGATGCCCACTGCCGCAATGTCCTGGTGGTCACAGCCGCCAGGACGCCCACCCGGAATCGCTACCGCGCCCCCATGACATTGCTCGGTGACGGTGCGGCCGCACTGCTGGTCACCACCTCCGGCCCCGGCCGCTGGGAGTTCGTCGACCAGATCGTGCGCAGTGAAGGCAAATACGCGGACCTGTTCCGCATCGACTACCGCGATATCGGCTCCGACGACTGGGCCGAGGTGTGCGCGGACGAGTCCACCTACTCGTTCCGGCTCGCGGTCGAGAGCAAGAAGCGATTCGACGCCATTATTCCGGAACTGCTGCGACGCAATGGCATTCGAGACACGGAGGTGGGACCGATCCTCATGCAGAACCTGTCGGCCGGCGCCTTCGCCTTCTGGGAGGAGGCCCTGGATCGCCCGGTCGACAAGGTCTGCCGGACCAATCTCGGGGCCTACGGCCACCTGGGCTCGATGGACATGCTGATCAATCTGGAGGCTGCCGCGGCCACCCGTGCACCCGGTGAATACGCGCTGCTGTTGAACAGCAGCCCGGTCGCCGCGTGGAGCGCCGCCCTGCTACGGAGGGCGTAATGGCGGCGACAGTGAAATGCCTGGTCTGGGATCTCGACGATACGGTGTGGCCCGGCGTTGTGCTGGAGTCGGACGGCGGTACGCCGAAACCGGAAGCGCTGCATGCAATCCGGACACTGGATGAACGCGGCATCCTGCACGCCGTCGCCAGTCGTGGCGAACCAGACGCTGCCACAGCACATTTGCGCAAGCACGGTATCGAGGACATGTTCTCGGCCTTCGAGATCAGCTGGGGTCCCAAGTCGGAGGCCATTCGCCGGATCGCCGAATCCCTCAATATCGGCAGGGACACGATCGCCTTTATCGACAATGATCCGGTCGAGCTGGCCGAGGTGGCCGCCGCATTCCCGGAGGTCCGATGCTATCCGGCCGACCGGATCGCCGAACTCCCGGACCTTCCCGAATTCATACCGGCCACAACGACATCCGAAGCACGGCAGCGCCGGTTGCTGTATCGCGCGGAGCGGGAGCGCAAGGCGTCCGAAGCCGAATTCGGCGGCTCGGACGCGGATTTCCTGGCCTCGCTGGATCTGGTCATGACCGTCGGCGAGGCGACCGAGGCGGATCTGGTTCGCGCTCACGAGCTGACCGAACGCACCCACCAGCTCAACACCACCGGCGTCACCTTCGACATGGACGAGCTGCGGGCATTGTGCGCGTCCCCGCGTCACGAGGTGCTCGTCGCTTCCCTGACCGACCGTTTCGGCGGCTACGGCACGATCGGGCTGGCGGTGACCGAACGGCGCGGCCCCGATGCGGTTCTGCTCCTGCTGCTCATGTCCTGTCGTGTCATGTCCCGCGGCGTCGGCACGACTCTCATCGCCGAGGTGGTGCGCCGTGCCCACGCGGCCGGTTTGCGGCCCGCGGCGGAATTCGTTGCCACACCACGGAATCGGGTCATGCTCGTGACTTTGCGCTTCGCCGGGTTCGAAGTGGCCGATAAGGACGGCGATCGCATCCTGCTCGTGTGCACCGTGCCCGCCGAAAACGTCGGCGGCACCGGCCATGTCGAGGTGGTTCGATGAGCGTGGATCTGCTCGACGGCCTGATGTGCCAGTTCGAGCGGGTGCCCGATCGTCTCGCGGTCGTGGTCGGGGATCGGTCGCTCACCTACCGCGAACTGGACACCGCGACAATGGCTCTCGCACGCCGCCTGCTCGTGGCCGGGGTGCGGCCCGGGCAGACGGTCGTCGTCTACCAGCGGCAGAACCTGGACACCGTGATCGGCATGATCGCGGCCCTGCGCGCCGCCGCGGCCTGGTGCGTCATCGAACCCGGCCATGGCGGCGAGTCGTCGCTCGGCGCGGTACTGGAGGCGCTGGACTGTGCCGCGGTGATCATCGATGGCCGGGATCCGCTCACTCCGGGCGAGGCGGCGACGGCGCTGGCGGACGCGACGAATGGTCCAGCGGTGATCGACATCGCGGCGCGGGTGGATCCCCCCGAGATCCCGCTGCCCGGCCCGCCGCCGCGGCTCGCGCCGGCCTATGCCATCACCACCTCCGGCTCCACCGGTGTCCCGAAGGCGGTGGTCGTGTCGCGCGCCAACCTCGCCACGCAGATCGGGTCGCGGGACAATGCGCACATCGACGGTGCGCTGGTCACCTTCTCGGCCCTGCGGCTGATCTGGGACGGTTCCCTGCTGGGTGTGGTCTGGCCGCTCGCGGTCGGCGGCACCAGCGTGTTTCCCGATTACCGGATGGTGCGAGATGTCGACGCCGTCGCCGAACTCGCTCGCAGCCGGGGTGTTTCGCATTTCATCGCGACGCCGTCGTTCTATCGGCTGGCGCTGCCACGGCTGGCCGAGCTGCGGCCGACGCTGCGAACGGTGATCCTGGCGGGGGAGGCGGTCCCGCCGCGCCTGGTGGACGAGCACCGCGAAGTACTGCCCGCCGTGGCGCTGCACAACGAATACGGTCCCACCGAGGCGACGATCACCTGCATCGGCCCGTACGTCGCGGATACGCCGCGGCGGGTCGTCCCGATGGGAAAGCCGGCCGCGGGCACGACGGCTCACCTGCTGGACGACAAGCTGCGCCCCGTGCGCAGCGGCACTCGCGGCGACCTGTACCTCGGTGGCGGGCAGATCGCCGACGGTTATGCCGCCCGTCCCGGACTGACCGCGACTCGATTCGTGGCCGACCCCTTCGCCACCGAACCGGGTGCTCGCATGTACTTCACCGGCGACCTCGCCCTCGCGGACACGAACGACGACATCGAATTCCACGGCCGGGTCGACAATCAGGTGAAGGTCCGTGGCGTGCGGATCGAACGCGGCGCGGTGGAGGCGGTGCTTGAAGGCCATCCCGCCGTGCGTGAGGCGGTCGTGCTGCCCGTCGCCGATGTCGACGACTCGGTGTACCTGGCCGCCTTCTGGGTGCCGCTGGACACCGCGGCGACCCCGCCCGCATCGAGCGCGCTGGCCGGATTCTGCGCCGAACACCTCGTGTCGGAAGCGGTTCCGGCACGGTTCGTGACCGTCGATGCCCTTCCCATCACGCCGGGCAGCAGCAAGCTCGACGAGGCGGCGCTGCGCGCGCTGCTGACCGGTTCCACGGTCCGGCAGACAGTGTCGCGGGACGGCTGGACCGAGACCGAGCGTGCCCTCGGCGAGATCTGGTCGGAGGTGCTGCTGCACGACGAATTCGATCGCGCGGACCGCTTTCTCGACGTGGGCGGCAACTCCCATCGCGTGGTCGCTCTGCACATGCGCCTGCAGGCGCGCTGGCCGGGCGCCATCCCGGTGGGCCTGCTGTTCGATCTGGACACCGTGGCCGCGCAGGCGACCGCACTGCCCGCGGATCCGGTACAGCCCGCCGTACCGGCGGACGTTCCCCTGACATTCGAAGTGTGAAGGACATCGTGACCGCACCCGCACCACGCGACGGCGACATCGCCGTCATCGGCATCGGCGCGCGCTTCCCGGACGCGGCGAACCTCGACGAGTTCCGCGAGAACCTCGCCGCCGGAAGGGATTCGATCGGCCCCATGCCGGAGTCTCGTGCCGCCGCGACCGCCCTGGACCGCCGCGTCCGGTACCTGCCCATGGGGCACCTCACCGATATCCACACCTTCGACTACGCGTTCTTCGGCCTGTCCAAACGCGAAGCGGCCCTGATGGATCCGCAGCAGCGGATCGCCCTGGAGCTGGCGCACCGCGCCATCGAGGACGCCGGCTACGCACCCGCGACCCTGCGCGCGGCCACCACCGCGGTGGTGTTCAGCGCGCCCATGCCCAGCTATCACGCCATGGCGGTCGACCCGGGCCCCCTCGCCATGCTGGGCAATCTGCCCTTCGGCGTCCCCGCCCGCATCGCACACCTGCTCGGCTTCGACGGCCCCTGCTACGCCGTCGACAGCGGCTGCAACGCCTCCCTCATCGCCGTCCACCACGCCTGCCGCGAATTGCGCAGCGGCGACGCCGACTACGCGCTGGCCGGCGGAGTCAGCGTCCGCGCGCACGGCGCTCCGGCCTGGGCCGTGCAGACCATGACCGAGATCGCCTCACCGGGCAGCCGGGTCCGAGCCTTCGACGCCGACGCCGACGGCACAGTCCCCGGCGAAGGCGGCGCGGCGCTGCTGCTGACCACGCTCGAGCGTGCCCGCGCCGACCGTGCTCCGGTCTACGCGGTCATCCGGGGCAGCGCGGTCCTGCACAACGGCCATTCCGCCGCAACCATCAGCACCCCCAGCGCCGCCGCGCAGGCCCGGGTCATCGCGCGTGCCTGGCGCAAGGCCGGTGCCGATCCCCGTGATGCCGGATACCTCGAAGCCCACGGCTCCGCCACCCGGCTGGGCGACGCCGTCGAACTGGAGGGCCTGCGCACCGCGTTCGCCGAGCGCGCCACCGCCCTCCCGATCGGATCGGTGAAGACCAATATCGGCCACCTCGATCACGCCGCCGGTGTGGCCGGCCTGGTGAAGGCCGTCCTGTCGGTCGCCGACGGACAACTCTTCCCCTCTCTCCACTTCCACCGCCCCACTGGCGATCTCGACTTGGCCGCGGCCGGCCTCGAGGTGGTCGCGCAACCGAGACCGTGGCGGAGCGACGGCCCGCGCCTGGCGGGTGTCAGCTCCTACAGCCTCGGCGGCGCCAACGCTCACTGCGTCGTGCAGCAGGCCCCCGATGCGGTACCGCAGCCGGAAGCCGAACCGGCAGAGGCGAGTCGCGAGCCGGTGTCCCGGCTGATCGGGGTTTCGGCGCGGACGGCGACAGCGCTCGCGGACCTGTGCGGCTCGCTGGCGGGGCGTATGCGGGACGATTCGATCGATCTCGCGGATGTGGCGTTCACGCTCGGCCGGGGCCGTGCGCACTTCGGCCATCGCATCGCGGTATGTGCGAGCAGCGCAACGGAATTGGCCGATCTGCTCGAAACACGCGGCGCAGCCGTCGATTCGGACGGTCAGCAGCCGGTCGCGCCGCGAGTGGCGCTGTTGCTCTCGCCGGGTGCTCTGCCGACCGGGCACGGTGGCACCGCACTGCCGGAACAGCTGCCCGCGGACGGGGAGACGGCCGCAGTGCTCGCGGCACAGCTCGCGGCGCACGATCGATTGCGGGCCTGTGGGATTCAGTTCGCGGCCGTGCTCAGCGGGGGCGCGTCGAAGTTCGCGGCACGCTATCTGCTCGGATCGCGAGAGCCTGTCGACCCGGGCGAATTGGCTGTTGCCGCGGAGACGCCCGCGGTGGACCGGTCGCGTCTGCTCGCGGCGGCGGAAATGCTGTTGCGGGATGGGCCGGTCGTCTTCGTCGATCCCAGCCGGGACGGCATGCTCGGGCGGTACCTCACCGAGGATCTCGCGGGTCGTGCGGATGCCGAGATCCTGTTCGGCTCGGCCGATTCCGCGGGGGCGCTCGGCATCCTGGCGCGGCTCTACGAGCGTGGAGTGGATCTCGACTGGGCGCGGGTGCAGGACGGGGACGGTCGCAGGATGCGGTTGCCCGGGCACCCGCTGCGCGGCACCCGGTGCTGGGTCGAACTGCCCACTGCGGCACAGCATGCCGAGATCGCGTCCGAGCCCGTCGAAGCTGTCGCCGCGCCCGAGCCTCCGGTGGTCGCCGTGCCGACGGATGCGGCGGAGTGGTTGCGCGCAGTGCTGCGCGAACTGTTGCACGCGGAGACCGAAATCGGGCTGGATGACGACTATTTCGACGTCGGCGGCAATTCGATCATTGCCGTGCAGTTGGTCGAGCGGGTGGAGGAGGCGTTCGGGTTCCGGCCGAAACTGCTCGATGTGTACGAGCGGCCCAAGGTGGCCGAGTTCGCGGACCTGCTGCGGGAAGGGGCGCGCCCGGCGCCCGAGGTGATGCCGGGAGCGCGCGGGCTGCCGGCCATTACACGCACCGACGAGCTGGTCATGTCGCCCGGGCAGGAGCGGATGTGGTTCCACCATCAGCTTGTTCCGGACACCACGCTCTACAACTATCCGGTGGTCAACGTGCTGCGCGGGCCGATCGACGTTGACGCGGTCAAGGGAACATTCGAGGATTTCGCGGAGCGACACGAACCGCTGCGCTACAACCTCGTCGAGGTCGACGGTGTGCCGGCGGTGCGAGTGCGGCCCGCTCTCGGCGAGTTCTTCAGGGTCGTCGATGTGTCCGGTGAAGCCGATTCGGTCGCCCGGGCGCGCGAGCTGCTCCGGGAGGCCGCGGTCCGGCCGTTCGATCTGGGCCGCGACCCCATGGTGCGGGTGCTGGTGGTCGAGCTCGCTCCGGATATGCATGTGCTGCAGGTGGTGTGCCATCACTGCGTCACCGACGGCCAGACGCCGGGGATTCTCGCGCGGGAGATTCCGGTGCTCTATGCGGCTCGGCGGGAGGGGCGCCCGGCCGAGCTGGAACCGCTGCCGATCCGCTACCGCGACTACGCGCGCTGGCACCGCGAGCTGCTCGACTCGGGCGCGCTCGAGCACGAGCTCGAATACTGGACGCATCTGCTGCGTGGCGCGCCGAAACTGCGGCTGCCCACCGATTTCCCGCGACCGGCGCGCAAGACGTTCGCCGGTGAGCTGGAGCCCTTCACGGTGCCGGCGACGCTGCTCGCCGCGGCCCGCACGGTCGCGAAGCGGGAGTCGGTGTCGCTGTTCGTGGTGCTGCTGTCCGCCTTCTATCTGCTGCTCGCCCGGCGCAGTGGTCAGCGCGACCTCGTCGTCGGCACGCCGACCACCGGCCGCACCCGCCGCGAGCTGGAAGGGCTCATCGGCTTCTTCAACAGCACTGTCGCGCTGCGCGCCAACCTCTCCGGTCCCGCGACGCTGGGCGATCTGCTCGAACGAGTGCGTGGAATCGTGCTGGGCGCGTTGGAGAATCAGGAGATCCCATTCGAGCGGGTGGTCAATGCCCTCGACGATCAACGCGACATGTCCCGCACCCCGATCTTCGATGTGCTCTACGTTCACCAGGACCTCACCGGCGCCGGATCGGTCAACCCGCTCGGCGGCGGGGCGACGGAGTTCTTCGACTCCGATCACACCATCCACAATGCCTTCGGCGGATTACCGCCCGGCACAGCCAAATTCGACCTCAGCCTGATCACCTACGATCGCAGCGACGACCTCGACATGCTGGCCTGCTTCGAGTACAGCACCGAGCTGTTCACCCAGCGCACCGCCGCGGGGTTGGCCGCCGCCTACCTTGGGATCCTCACCGAGGTCGTGGAGTCGGCGCCGGATCGGTCGATCGAGGAGCTGCTCGTCACCGTGCCGTCGCCTGCCGGCGTGCATGCGGCGGAACAGGCTGTGGCACTGGATATTCCGACAGACCGGCCGCGCGGAACCGGCTCGGCCCGATACACGCCGGGGACGGTGCGCGAGCGGCTCGATGTCGTGCCGGGCGACGCGGAGCTGCTCGCCGCTTGGGCGGCACTGCTGAGCTGGTACTCCGGCTCCGATGACGTAGTGGTCGGCTCGGCAAGCGGTTCCGCCCGAATGGACTTCGCCGACGAACCCACCGGGGCCGACCTGCTGGAACGAACCGCCGCGGAGTTGGCCGCGCCGGCGCAGGGTGACAGCCGTGCCGGGGCCATCTGGTTCGGCGACACCCCGCCGGACACGGCGGAACTGGCGCTCGACCGGGAGTCCGGTGACCGCGCGGTCCTGAAACTGGTGTACGCCACAGAACTTTTCGACGAATCGACCGCGCAGCAGATGCTCTCGGATCTGACCCGGCTGCTGCACGGTCTGCTGGAGACACCGAATGATCCGGTGCCGGATATCGCGTTGCGCTGCATCGCGGAAACGGAGGTGACCCGATGACCGGAGTCGTAGCAGTGATCGGCGCGGGCACCATGGGCGCCGGCATCGCACAATGCCTCGCGCAGGCGGGACGCGATGTCATTGTGGTCGAACCCGATCCGGCCGCCGTGGAGCGGGCGCGCCGCGGCCTGAACGAAGCGGTGCGCCTGGCGCTGCTGCTGGGCCGCGGTGATCGGCGGATGGCCCTCGGGACTGCCCGCCGGGTGCGCTGGACCGACCGTCTAGATGACCTCGACGCGGTCGAGTTCGTCATCGAGTGCGCGGTCGAGCAGATCGAATTGAAAGAGAAGCTCTTCGCCGAACTGGACCGCGTCTGCCCGGCCGACGCCGTGCTCGCCTCCGCGACGTCGGCCATCCCCATCGCCCGGCTGGCCGCCGCGACCGGTCGCCCCGATCGCGTGCTCGGTCTGCACTTCATGAACCCTGCCCCACTGACCGATGCGGTGGAAGTCGTTCGCGGGGAACAGACCTCGGCCGACACCATGGCGCGCGCCACCGAACTGCTCACCGCACTCGGCAAGGAATCGCTCGTCGTCGGCGACCGCCCCGGGTTCGTCATCAACCGCCTGCTCATGCTGAGCATCGCACAAGCCGCCGCCACCCTCGACACCGGCACCGACGCCGCGACGGTGGACGCCCTCTTCGAACGCTGCCTCGGCCACCGCATGGGTCCGCTGCGCACCGCCGACCTGATCGGCCTGGACAACGTCGCCGACACCATCGAAGTGTTGCTGCGCGAGACCGGCGAGGACCACTACCGCATTCCGCCCGCGCTCGCGACGCTCGTCGCCGCAGGACATTTCGGCCGCAAGACCGGACAAGGATTCCATGACTATCGTTGAGACCACCCGCATCGCGACGGCCGGACCGCATGTCCCGAGCGATGCGCAACGCGCCGCCCTCGCGGCCGGTGATCGCTATGTCGACCTCTACATCGAACTGACCGGCCGGGTGGACGCGGAATTCCTGCGTCAGGCGATCGACACCGTGATGACGGAATGCCCGGTGCTGCACAGCGTGTTCCGTGCCGACGCCGGTGCGATCCAGGTGTGCGAGAACCCGCCCGTGCCGACCGCCGTGCTCAGCGTCGACGGGAGCGGTGCGGGAGATTTCGTCGCCGAGTGGATCGCCGAAGAACGTGCGTGCCGAATGGATATCGCGCACGGGCCGCTGTACCGGCAGGCCGTCTTCCGATTCCCGGATGGCCGGCTCGGCTGGTATCAGCGCTATCACCGCCTGGTCAACGACCAGCCGGGAGCGCTCGCGATTCTCGCCCGGGTGCGTGATCTCCTGGACGGCGCGCCCACGACCCCCGGCGCGAATCCACCGTTCGGTACGACAGCCGACCGGCTGGAAAATGAACGCCGATACCGCGAATCCGGCGCGTGGTCCGCCGACCGGGACTACTGGGAGCAAACTCTCGTCGACGCCGCCCGGCCCGAACCTCCCGCCGCGGGTATCGCGCGTCCTACCGGCGGTACTCCGGATGAGGCGGTCTGGGCTGCGGTGGGAGCATCGGCGGAACTCACCAGGGCCGCGCGTGTGTGCGGGGCCGGTGCGCCCGCGGTGGTGCTGGCCGCGTTGGCCGTCTACGCGTCTCGCTTGGCGTCCGCGGGGGAGTGCGTGGTCGCACTCGATACCGGGGAAACCACTGTGCCGCTGCGGATTCTGGTCACGGCCCAGGCCGGGTTCTACGCGATCGCCAAACAGGTGGGGCGGGAGCTGCGCAAGGCACGGCGACTCAGGTTCATTCCCGATATCGATGAGCTCTGGGCGAATTCGCCGGTGCACGGGCAGTGGCCGCTCGCGGTACGAATGCTCGGCGGTGCCGTGATCGACGACTTCGGCACGGCAGCGGTGACCGAGTGTTTCGGGGGCGGGGACGAGTTCACCGTATGCGTCGATGATCAGGCGGCCGGTGGCTGGCGGATTGCCGTTCCCGGAGCGCATCGTTCGCACCGCGACCGGCTGATTCGGCTGCTGGAGCAGCTGGTCCGTACGCCGCATGCGCCCATCGCCCGGGTCGATATCGCCGTCTCGGGGGAGATCGAGCGCCTCATCGGCAGTCCCCCCGCCGAGGTGGTCACGGCGTCCACGACACTCGCGGCTCTGTTCACCGAGCAGGCGGCCCGGTCGCCCGAGGCGGTGGCGATCGTCGGACGCGAAACCCGCATGACCTACGCGGACCTGCACGCCGACTCGAATCGACTGGCGCGCAAGCTGATTACCCTCGGCATCGGGCCGGAACAAGTGGTGGCGCTCGCTGTCGGGCCATCGGCCGAACAGATCCTCGCGGTGCACGCGGTGCTGGCAACCGGCGCCGCGTACCTGCCGTTGGACCCTGAGCATCCGCGTTCGCGTCATGCCCAGGTGATCGATATCGCGCAGCCGGTGTGCGTCCTCACCACGCGGCGGGACGGATTCGACGCTCCCGATGGCGTCCGGGTGATCCACATCGACGAACTCGACCTGGCCGCCGAGTCGGGTGCCACGGTCACCGATGACGACCGCATTGCCCCGCTGTGTCCGGAAAACCTGGCGTACGTGCTGTTCACGTCCGGCTCCAGCGGGCAGCCCAAGGGCGTGGGCGTCACCCACGTGGCCGTCTGCGCTCATCTCGCCTGGATGCAGCACCTGCACCGCCTCGACGACGCCGACACCGTCGTGCGCAAGACCGCCCTGACGTTCGACGTCTCGGCCTGGGAAGTGCTGTGGCCGTTCACCGTCGGTGCTCGGCTCGTAGTCGACGGATCGGGTGCGCACGGCGATCCGAACGCGCTGGCCAGAGCGATCATCGAGCACGATGTCACCACGGTGCAGTTCACGCCGTCCACGCTCGCGGCGCACCGGCAGGCGGTGGCCGCGCCGATGCCGCCGAGTGTGCGTCGCATACTGCTCGCCGGTGAGGCGCTCACGCCCGCACTCGCCGCGGCGCTGCCGACTGTCGCTCCGGGCGCGCGCTACGACAATCTCTACGGTCCGACCGAGGCGACAATCGCCGTCACCCGGCACGCGATCGGCGCGAACGACACTGCCGCGGTACCCATCGGAGCACCTGCGTGGCATGTCCGTGCCCACGTGCTGGACGCCTTTCTGCGGCCGGTTCCGGCGGGCGTGCCGGGCGAGCTCTATCTCGGTGGCGCGACGCTCGCGCGCGGCTATGTGCGCCGGGCGGGGCACACCGCCGCACGTTTCATCGCCGACCCGTTCGGTGATGCCGGGCAGCGGCTCTACCGCACCGGTGACATCGTGCGGTCGACCGGTCACGGCGAGCTGGAGTACCTCGGCCGCAGCGACTTCCAGGTGAAGCTGCGCGGCGTGCGCATCGAACTCGGCGAGCTCGAATCGGTGCTCGCCGCACAGGAATCCGTGGCCCAGGCAGTTGCCGTCGTCGATGACCGCAACCATGCCGGTGGTCGCCTGATCGCCTACGTCACCCCGGCCGCCGGGCACACCATCGATCCGGACGCTCTGGACCAGCGGTTGCGTGCGGTACTGCCCAGGCACCTGGTGCCCGCCGTGATCATCGGTCTTCCCGAGCTGCCGGTCAACCGTTCCGGCAAAGTGGATCGAAAGGCCCTGCCCGCACCCGATGTCGAGACGGTGGCCTTCCGCGCCCCGCGCACCGACACCGAAACCGCGCTCGCCGCCGCCTACGCCGAGGTGCTCGGCCGGGACCGCATCGGTGTCGACGACTCCTTCTTCGGGCTCGGCGGCGACAGCATCATGTCGATCCTGCTGGTGTCCCGGGCGCGCTCGCGCGGTATCGCGGTGACCGCGCAACAGGTCTACGAGCACCGCACCGTCGGCCGCCTGGCGGCCATCGCCGAAACCGCGGGCCGGGAGGAGATTCCGCCGCTCGCCGAGCTGCCCGGCGGCGGCGTCGGCGAACTGCCGCTCAACCCGGTCCTCCGATTCATGGTCGAGCGCGGCGGCACCTTCGATCGTTTCTGCCAGTCCATGACACTGGACCTGCCGGCCGGAATCGACCGCGGCGCACTGGTTTCCACCCTCTCCGCGGTCGTCGATCACCACGACATGCTGCGCTCGCGGCTCTACCGCGACGGCTCGGTGGAATGGCGGCTGCGGGTCACACCGCCGGGCAGCGTCGATGTGGACTCGCTCATCCACCAGGTGACCTACGACACCGACCTCACCGGTGAGGAACTCCGGGTACTCGCCGAAGCCGAGCTGAACGCGGCCATCGACCGGATCGACCCGTCCGCCGGTGCGGTACTGCGGTTCGTCTGGCTGACACCGGATTCGGGCACCGCCCCCGGAATGCTCGTCATCGCCGCGCACCACATCGCCGTCGACGGCGTCTCCTGGCGAATTCTGTTGCCCGACTTCATTGCCGCATGGGCGGCGGTCGCGGCGGGGAAGACGCCGCGGCTGCCCGCGGTCGGAACATCCATGCGCCGATGGGCGCACGCCCTCGTCGACGCCGCGCACACCGAGGCGCTCACCGCCGAGCTGCCGCTGTGGCGCGAGATCGTCGAGGGCCCGGCGCCGTCCTTCGCCGAGCGGCCCTTCGATCCCCACCGCGATATGGCGGCCGACGTGGCGCACACCTTCGTCGAACTCGACGAACGCGATACCGCCGCCATCCTCACCGTCATTCCGGACCGCTACCGGGCCCGCGTCGCGGACGCGCTGCTGACCGCGCTCGCGCTGGCGGTGACGCGCTGGCGGTCGCGGCGCGGCGAGGACGAGCGGTCGGTGCTGCTGCGCCTGGAAGGCCATGGCCGCGAACAGGACGCGGTGCCCGGGACGGAACTGTCGCGCACCGTCGGCTGGTTCACCTCCATCGTCCCGGCCCGGCTGGACCTGACCGGAGTGGATCTCGACGACGCCTTCGGCGGCGGCCCGGCCATGGGAGTCGCCCTCAAGGCCGTCAAGGAACAGCTGCGGGCAGCGCCGCACAATGGCCTCGGCTACGGCCTGCTCCGATACCTGAACGAGGACACCGCCGCCGCACTGCCACCGGGCGAGCCGGGGGAGATCTCGTTCAACTACTTCGGGCACATCGCCGGCCTCGACATTCCGGAGGAACTCGCCGGAATCGGCTTCCTGCCCTCCACCGAATTCGGCATGCTGGCCGTTCGTCCCGACGCCGGCCGTGGCGCGCTGGGTGCCGTGGAAGTGGATTCCATTGTGCTCGGCCATCGCCTGGTGACCGGCTTCGGCTATGCGCGTGGCATATTCGGCGAGGCCGCGGGCGAGGAACTGGTCGAGCTGTGGCGTGCGGCGCTCGGCGCCGTGGCGCGGCACGCGCGCGATCCTCGTTACAACGGCGGACACACCCCGTCCGACTTCCCCCTCGTGTCCGTCACACAGGGCGATATCGAAGTCTGGGAACAGCGGTACCCGACGCTGAGCGAGGTGTGGCCGGCTACGCCGTTGCAGTCCGGCATGATGTTCCACGCCCTGTTCGATCCGGACGCGGTCGACGTGTACACTGTGCAGCTCGTGCTGGGCCTGGAGGGCGTGGTCGACGCGTCGCGGCTGCGGTCGGCCGCGGCGGCCGTGCTGGAGCGACATGCCAACCTGCGCACCGCCTTCGAGGTGGATGCCGCCGGGACGCCCGTCCAGATCGTCACCGGTGATGTGGTCCTGCCCTGGCGAGAGGTCGACCTGTCCGGGGCGACCGGCGCCGGCGAGCGCCTGCTCGTCGCCGAACGTACGATGCCGTTCGACCTCACCGCCCCGCCGCTGCTGCGCTTCCTACTGCTCCGCCTCGGCGACGGGCGGACCCGGTTCGCCGTGACCTGCCACCACGTGCTTCTCGACGGTTGGTCCATCCCGCTGCTGCTGCGCGAGATCATGGCCGGTTACGCCGGTTTCGCGGTCGAATCCCCGCCTCCTTACCGCCGCTATGTGGAATGGCTCGCCCGGCAGGACGATTCACGTTCCCGGCGGGTGTGGGCCAAGGCGCTGGCCGGGGTAACGGAGCCGACGCTGCTCGCGGACACCGCTGCGGTGCACGCCCACACCGGGCTGCCCCAGGAGCGGGCGTTCGACCTGGACGTGGCGCAGACCCGGGCGCTGATCGGCCTGGCGGCCGAGTTCGAGGTGACGATCAATACCGTCGTGCAGGCCGCCTGGGCAATCCTGCTCGCGCGCACCACCGATCGCGACGACGTCCTCTTCGGCACCACGGTCTCCGGCCGCCCCGCCGACCTCGCGGGCGTCGAGAACATCGTCGGGTTGTTCATCAATACGATCCCGGTGCGCATTCGGCTGGCCCCGGGCGAGTCCGTGGGCGCGCTGCTGCGTCGCGTACAGCGTGAGCAGTTCGAACTGACGGCCCACCACCACCTGGGCCTGCCGGATATCGGCGCGCAGACCGGTGTCGGTGAGCGGAACCTGTTCGACACGCTGCTGGTCGTCGAGTCCTACCCCGTCGACGAGGCGAAACTGCGGTCGGATGCCCTCGCATTCGCCGGATTGGCGATCGGCGGATTCGAGTCCAGGGAGGCGACGCACTACGCGCTGACACTGACTGTCCGCCAAACCGATCGCCTGCACCTGCTGGCCGGCTGGTGGCCCGAGCTGCTCGACGCGGAGACCGTGTCACGACTGGGCGAACGGCTGACCCGGGTGCTGGCGGCGCTCGCCGCGAATCCGAATACCGCTGTGGCGGACATCGATCCGATCGGCGAGGCGGAACACCGCCGGGTGCGGGACTGGCAGCGCCCCGCCGCGCCGGTGCCGGACGTGACGCTCGTGGACCTGTTCCGTGCCCGGGCCGCGGTGCGCGCGGATGCCGTCGCGGTGCGATTCGGCGACCGAGCTTTGACCTATCGGGACCTCGACGAGGCATCCGATGACCTGGCCTGCGCTCTCGCGGCGCGCGGCGTCGGCGTGGAATCGCTGGTTGCCGTGGGTGTTTCACGGTCGGTGGAGCTGATCGTGACGCTGCTGGGAGTGCTGAAATCGGGGGCGGGCTACGTCCCGCTCGACCTCGGTAATCCGGCGCAGCGGCTCGAATTCATCCTCGCTGAAACGAACCCGGTCTGCGTCGTGACCACCGCCGCCGACCGTGCGGCACTGCCCGCGGGCGACCAGCCGTACCTGGTGCTCGACAGCGTCGACCGCAGCGGCGCCGCAGTCGCCTCGGTCGCCTCGGGCCCGGACAATGTCGCCTACGTGCTGTACACGTCAGGTTCCACGGGGCGCCCCAAGGGCGTGAGCGTGACGCATCGCAATGTCGTCGCCATGCTCGCCGCGACGCGGGATCTGGTCGATACCGACCACACCGATGTGTGGACCATGTTCCACTCGCCCGCCTTCGACTTCTCGGCATGGGAGATGTGGGGAGCGCTCGCGAGTGGTGGCACGCTCGTCATCGCGGACGCCGACGTGACACGTTCACCGGGCGAGTTCGCCGAACTCATGGCCCGCGAGGGTATTACGGTGCTGAGCCAGACACCCTCGGCCTTCGGCGCACTGCTCGATACCGGCCTGCGCCGCGCCGTCGTGCCCGCGCTCCGGCATATCGTGCTCGGCGGCGAAGCGCTGGATCCGCGTCTCCTGCGGGCGTGGTACGACACGGATCCGGCCGGGGAGGTCCGGATCTCGAATCTGTACGGCATCACCGAGGCGACCGTGCACGCCACACACTTCGCGGTGGACCGTGCCCACGCCGGGTCGGCAACTGCCAGCGTTGTCGGTCGTGGCTTACCGGGAATGACTGTGCGCGTGCTGGATTCGTGGCTGCGGCCGACGCCTGTCGGCTCACGCGGCGAGATCTATCTCGCGGGAGCCCAGCTTGCCCGTGGTTATCGCGCCCGCCCCGCGACCACCGCGGAGCGCTACGTGGCGGATCCGTTCGGTGCACCCGGCACCCGCATGTATCGCACCGGTGATCTGGCGCGCTGGAATGGCGACGGGCAGCTGGAATACCTCGGCCGTAGCGACCAGCAGGTGAAGATTCGCGGCTACCGCATCGAACCGGGGGAGATCGAGGCCGCGCTGCTCGAACACGAGTCGGTGGCCCGGGCGGTCGTCGTGGCCCGGACCGGGGATTCCGGATCGGCACGCCTGATCGCCTATGTGGTATCCGGCACTCATGATGCGCTCGCGGCCGAGACACTGGAAACGCATATCGCACAGCGTGTTCCCGTCTACATGCGACCGGCTGCCATCGTGCCGGTCGATACGCTGCCGCTGACCGGCAACGGCAAGCTCGACGTGGCCGCACTGCCCGACCCCGTCCTGGTGTCGCGCTCGGATCGGGCACCGCGGACCCCCGCCGAAAAGGTGGTGGCCGAGCTCTTCACCGAGGTGCTCGGCGTCGACCGGCCGGGTGTGGACGACTCGTTCTTCGCGCTCGGCGGGGACAGCATCATCTCCATTCAGCTGGCCTCCCGGGCGCGGGCTCGCGGCCTGCACTTCACGCCGCGCGAGGTGTTCGAGCGCCGGACCGTGGCCGGGATCGCCTCTGTGGCAAGGACACCGGAGGCCGCTGCCGGCGCGCCGCGCCTGCTGCCGGAATTGCCCGGCGGCGGGATCGGCGCCATGCCGCTGACGCCCGTGGTCCGGTGGCTGACCGAACGTGGCGGCGGCTTCCGCCGGGTCGATCAAACCGTCACCGTCGAACTGCCCGCTCGGACCGGGCACGACGCCCTGATCCAGGCCGTCTCGGCGCTGATCGACCGCCATGACATGTTGCGCAGCAGGCTGTTCCGCGACGACTCCGGCGAATGGCGACTCGAAACCATGCCGACGGATGCGCTGGACGCGTCGGAACTGGTGCACCGCGGCACCTTCGACGATGCCACGGACGCCGATACCCTGCGAGAGCTCATCGCCGCGGAACTCGACGCCGCGCTGGATCGCCTCGATCCGGCCGCCGGGGTGATGGCGCAGTTCGTCCGGCTCGATGCCGAGCGCGGGAGCGTGCCGGGCAGGCTGATCATCTCCGTGCACCATCTTGCCGTCGACGGCGTGTCCTGGCGCATCCTGCTGCCCGACCTGTTCGCGGCCCTCGCGAATGCCGCGAGTGGCGTCGTGCCGCGGCTGGATCCGGTCGGAACCTCCATGCGCCGCTGGGCGCACAGCCTGGTCGACGCCGCGCACGCACCGGATCGGGTCGCCGAGCTCGATTTCTGGCGGCAGGTCTGCGCGACACCGGATCCCCTGCTGGGCTACCGGCCGCTGGACCCCGCCGTCGATACCGCCGCCCGGCTCGCGACGGTCGAAGTCACCGCGGACGAAACGGTGACCGAGGCGCTCGTGCGGACCGTTCCCGCACGCTTCCATGCGGGTGCCGACGAGGTCCTGATCGCCGCGCTGGCCGTCGCGCTCGCGGTCTGGCGTGCCCGGCGGGGCACGCACGCTCGGGTCTCGCTGCTGCGGGTGGAAGGCCACGGGCGCGAGGAACAGGTCGCGCCGGGCGCGGACCTGTCCCGCACTGTCGGCTGGTTCACCTCGCTGTACCCTGTTCGGCTCGATATCGGTGGGATCGATATCGAGGCGGCATTGGCCGGGACCGATGCGACCGGTGCCCTGCTCAAGACGATCAAGGAACAGCTGCGTGCCATCCCCGATCACGGAATCGGCTACGGATTGCTGCGCTACCTGAATCCCGATGCCGTCCAGCAGCTCCCGGCGGCGATGCCCGGGCAGGTCGCCTTCAACTACCTGGGCCGCGTCGACGACCGCGGTGCGGAGGTGCTCGCGACACCGGATGCCGACCCGGACCCGGACCTGCCCGCGGCCGCCGCCATCGACGTGAACGCGCTCGTGACGGGCACCCGGCTGCGCGCCGGATTCACCTATCCCACCACGCTTCTCGACGAGGCGGCGGTCTCGGAGCTGGCGCGGCTGTGGGTGACCGCGCTGGGAGCCATCGCCACGCACGCCCGGGATGAACGCGCGGGCGGGCACACGCCGTCGGACTTCCCGCTGGTGCGGGTGAGCCGTGACGACATCACCGGCTGGGAGCGGGATTACGGCCGGCTCACCGACGTGTGGCCACTCACACCGCTGCAGTCGGGGTTGTTGCTCCACGCTGTCATGGCCATGCCGTCCGCTTCCGGCGTCGCCGACGTCTACAACGTGCAGACGGTGGTGCGACCCGGTGGGGCGATCGACCGCGATCGGCTGCGACAGGCCGGGCAGGACATCCTGCAGCGCCATGCGAACCTGCGCGCGGCCTTCGTCTTCGACGATTCGGGCAAGCCCATGCAGGTGGTGCCCGAAACAGCCGAACTGCCTTGGCGTGAAGTGGATCTGGCCACGGTGGACGATCTCGTGGCGCTGGCGGCACAGGAGCGTGCACGTCGATTCGATCCGGCCCGACCACCGCTGCTGCGCTTCACGCTCGCGCGTGTCGCGGAGGCGGAGCCGGTGCTGATCGTGACCTACCACCACATCCTGTTCGATGGCTGGTCGGTGCCGCTGGTACTGCGCGATCTGCTGGCGCTCTACGCCGGTGTGCCGCTGCGCGCGCCGCACGGATCCTTCCGCGACTACCTCGCCTGGAACCACGACCGGGACGCGGCCGCATCCACTCGGGCCTGGCAGCGAGCCCTGGACGGTGTGGCCGAGCGGACCCTGGTCGCCCCGCCCACCCGCTTCCGCGAAAGTACGGTCACGACAGGGGAATACCGGTGGTCTCTCGATGCGGAGACCACCGGCGCACTCGTCGCGACCGCCGCCGAAACAGGTGTCACTGTCAACACCGTGGTGCAGGTGGTCTGGGCAATTCTGCTGGGGCGCAGGCTCGGACGCGGTGACGTGGTCTTCGGCGCGACCGTCTCCGGTCGGCCCGCCGCACTGCCCGGCGTGGAATCCATTGTCGGACTGTGCATCAACACCGTGCCGGTGCGTGTGCAATTCGGTCCGCGCATGCCCGTGGCGGATCTGCTGCGCGCGGTGCAGGTCGAACAGGCCGAAATGATCGAACACCACCAGCTCGGGCTGAGTGAGATCCACGCCGCCGCCGGCCTGCGCGACCTGCTGTTCGACACGGTGCTGGTTTTCGAGTCCTATCCGGTGGACGCCGAGCAACTCACCGCCGCGGTCGCCACCCTCGACGGCGTGACCGGCGGGCGCCTCGAACTCACCGACGCCACCCACTATCCGCTGTCGGTCACCGTCGATCCGGGACTCGAGTTGAGAGTTCGAATCGGTTATCTCCGAGATGTTTTCGATGAGTCACAGGTGGCCGAGATCGGGGCCACCATGCGGGAACTGCTGACCGCCATCGCCCGCCGTCCCCACTCGACCATCGAGGAGCTAGCATGACCCGGCGCCTACCGCTGACACGTGCGCAGCAACATGTCTGGGTCGCACAGCAACTCGACGCCACCGGGCAGCGTCTGATCGTCGGCGGCTACGTGCAGATTCACGGCGCGCTCGACGAGGCGGTGTTCGAACGGGCACTGCGCCTCGTCACCGCCGGGGCGGAATCACTGCGCGTGCGCTTCGACACCGAGGCCGACGGATCGCTCGTGCAGGTGGTGGAGGAGATGCCGGACTGGCCCTTGCACCGCAACAGCTTCCGCGGCGCGGCGGACGCGCACGGGGAGGCGTTGCGGTTCATGGAGGCGGCCCTGCAGCGGCCGTTCGACCTGGGGCGCGCGCCGCTGTTCGAACACCATCTGCTCGATGTCGGCGAGGCGGGCACGCTGTGGTTCATTCGCTCGCATCACGTGGTGCTCGACGGGGCGTCCTCGGCCGCCTTCATCCGGCGTGTCGCCGACACCTACACCGCGCTGCTCGACGGGCGCCCGGTGGAGGAATCGGTATTCGACCGGGTGGCGGATCTGGTCGCCGAGGACGAGCGGTTCCGGACTTCCACACGGTTCGCGGCCGACCGCGAATTCTGGGCGCAGCGGCTCGCCATCGGCGGGTCCTACGAGCCACCGCAGTTCGCCGCCGCGCCGGCGGCCGCGGATGGCAATCGGTACCTGCGGCAGGCCGGAGTGCTCGCCGAAGCCGAGTGGAAGACACTGCGCGCCCGGGCGGATGCCACCGGGACCCCGTGGCCGGTGTGGATGCTCGCCGCCATCGCGCTGCTGTTGCACGCGGATTCGGGCACGCGCACGGTCACTGTCGGTTTGGCGGTACCCGCCAAGCGCTCCCGCCACGCACTCGGTATGACGGCGAACATCCTGCCGCTGCGGATCACGGTCGATCCGGCCGCCACTCTCGGCGAGCTCCTCGCCACCGTGCGCGCCGAATCCCTGATCACTCTGCGCCACCAGCGTTTCCAGTACGGCGATATGCTCGCCGACCTGGGCGGGAGCGGGCTCGAAGGCGGCATCCTCGGGCCCACCGTCAATGTGATGCCCATACAGAAGGATCTGCGCTTCGGATCCGAATCCGCCTCCCTGCGGCATTTGGCGGCCGGACGCTCCGACAATCTGAACATCAGCGTCTACGACAACGGCGATCCGGCGCTGTCGGTGGTGCTGGAATCGACGGCGCTGCGGTACTCCGAACGCGACCTCGCCGCGCACCACCACCGGCTCACCGAGACCGTTGCCGCCCTGGCCGTGGCTCCGGAGGAACTCCCGCTCGGCATGCTGCGGCCCACAGCGGAACCGGCCGGGCCGTCGGCCACCGACGAGGTGACCGAGACGCTCGTCGATCGATTCGACCGCATGGTGGCCGCGAACGGTGGGGCCGTTGCCGTGGTGCACGGCGACGAACAGCTCACCTATGCCGAACTCGACGAGCGGGCTCGCAGACTGGCCCGGATCATTGCCGGATACGGCGTCGGCCCGGGGGAATTCGTCGGCCTCGCACTGCCGCGCTCCGTGGACCTCATCGTCGCCATCATCGCGGTGCTGCGCGCGGGTGCGGCCTATGTACCGCTCGATCCGAGCTATCCGCACGGGCGGCTGCGTGCGGTCCTCGACGATGCCGCACCGGCGCTCGTACTCACGGGTGCCGGAGTCGAACTCCCGGAGGGGATCTCGGCCGCGCCCGCCCTGCGCATCGGGGACCCGTTGCAGGTCGTTCCGAGCGAACACGCTGTGCCGCGGTCGCCGCAATTGCCTGCCTACGTGATTCACACCTCCGGAACGACCGGCCGCCCGAAGGGCGTGGTCGTCACACACGCGAATGTGGTCCGGCTGCTCACCGCGACCCGGCCGTGGTTCGAGTTCGGGCCCGATGATGTCTGGACCCTTTTCCACTCCGCCGCATTCGACTTCTCGGTGTGGGAGATCTGGGGAGCGCTGGGCCACGGCGGCAAGCTGGTCATCGTCGACGCCGAGACGGCACGATCGCCGCGTGAATTTCTCGAACTGCTGGTGACGCAACGAGTCACGGTGCTCAATCAGACGCCTTCCGCCTTCGGCATGCTGGTCGACGCCGAGGCGAGCCGGCCGGCCGAAAGTGACCGGCTCGCACTGCGTTACGTGCTGTTCGGCGGTGAGCCGGTGGAGCCGTGGCGGCTGGCCGAGTGGTGGGCGCGGCACGATCCGCAGGCGCCGCGCCTGGTCAATATGTACGGCATTACCGAGACGACGGTGTTCACCACCGGAACGCCGCTGACCGGTGTCGCGTCGGCCGGCGAAATCGGCACGGCTATACCGGATCTGGCCGTGTACATCCTCGACGCCGCGCTGCGACCCGCCGCGCCCGGGGTGCCGGGTGAGCTCTACGTCGCCGGTCCCGGCGTCACCGCGGGATATCTGCGCCAGCCGGGCCGCACCGCCGTGCGCTTCACCGCCGATCCCTTCGGCGGACCCGGCACCGTCATGTATCGCAGCGGCGATGTGGCGCGGTGGACCGAGGACGGGACACTTGAATACCTCGGGCGAGCCGACCGGCAGGTGAAGATCCGCGGCTTCCGCATCGAACCGGGCGAGATCGAGGCCGCCCTGTGCGCACTCCCGGCGGTGCGTGCGGCGGTGGTGCTGATCGTGGAACACCGGCCCGGTGACCGGCGGCTGGTCGCCTATGTCGCCGGCCCGGGTATCGATATCGGCGCGGTGCGCACCGCGATTGCCGAACGGCTTCCCGCACATGCTGTTCCGTCCATCATCGTGGCGGTCGACGCCATCCCGACGACCTCCAACGGCAAGATCGACGAACGCGCTCTGCGCGCACTCACCATTGATGGCACGGCGCCCGCCGACGGTGCTTCGCCGCGTGGCGATGCCGAGGCACGGCTGCGCAACGTGTTCGAGGAAGTGCTCGGGCACAAGGGTTTCGGCGTCGAAGACGGTTTCTTCGCCATCGGCGGGGACAGCATCCTCGCCATCCGGCTGTCGGACCGGGCCCGTGCTGCCGGGCTCGCGATCACACCGCGGGATGTGTTCGAACACCAGAGTATTCGTGCGCTGGCGCGCACGGTCGGGACGCCTTCGCCGGTGCCCGCCCGAGCGGCGGTGAGCCCGCTCGCCATGCGCAACGGCCGTACTTTTCTGCCCGCGACTCCCTTGCAGGCCGGGCTGTTGTTCCACTCGCTGTACCAGGGCGGGGAAGGCGAGGACCCCTATCTCATACAGGTTGTGCTGACGGTGGACGGCCCGATCGACGCGGAGCGGCTGAGCGCTGCCCTGCGTGCGGTGCTCGACCGGCATCCGCACCTGCTGGGCCGGTTCGTCGTGGATGGCGATATACCGGAATACGAGATTCGCGCTGACATCGAGTTGCCCTGGCGGGTAGTGGATCTCGGCGATCCGACGTCGGGCCAGCGTGACGAGGCGGTGGAGCGGGTGCGCGCCGAGGACACGCACACGGAGCCGCTGGTGGGTCCGCTGCTCACGGTCACTCTCGTTCGCACCGGGCCGAACTCCGCGACCCTGCTCGTGACGCACCACCATGCGCTGCTCGACGGCTGGTCGCTGGGCATCCTGCTCCGTGAACTACTGCTGGGCTACCGGGGCCTCGAATTGCCCGCTGCCACACCGTTCACCGCATTCCTCGAATGGTCCGCGGCGCAGGACCGCGACGGTGCGCGCCGGGCCTGGGCCCAGGCCCTCACCGGAGCCGAACCGTGCAAGGTCGCGCGGGCCGACCAGCGGCGGTGGCGGCGGCCCGAGGAGCGCAGTTTCATCCTGCCCGCCGCCACGGTCACCGCGCTGCGCGAACAGGCCGCGGCGCACGGGCTGACGCTCAACTCGATGATCCAGGCGCTGTGGGCGCTCGTGATGTCGAATCTGACCGGAAGCGATGACGTCGCCTTCGGCATCACCGTCTCCGGCCGCGATGGCGGTGATCTGGACGGTGCCGTGGGACTGCTCATGAATACCGTGCCGCTGCGGGTGCGCTCGCGCATGTCGGAGACGCCGATCGAACTCGCGGTCCGGATTCAGCGGGAACGCGTGGCGTTGATGGAGCACGACCATCTCGGGCTGCCCGACATCCTGGCGGCGGCGAGCGCGAGCGACCTGTTCGACACCTCGCTCGTCTTCGAGAACTTCCCCATCGATACCGCTCTGCTCGACGATCCGGACGCGGACTTGCGGGTGACCTCCGTGAATGTTGTCGGCGGAACACATTTCCCGCTGACCGTCATCGTGGAGCCCGCTGCGGGCGCGCTGACCTTCCGAATCGCGGTGCAGCTCGAACAGGTCGATGCCCTCACCGAGGTCGACGAGCTGTGGTCGCGCATCCTCGTCGCCGCGGCGGCGCTCACCACACCGCGGCAGTCCCCGGTGGGCCAGCTCGACCTGCTGCCGCCCGCGCACCGAGCCGAACTGCTCGCCGCCGGACGCGGCGCGACGGCCGACATCGAGAATGGCGGGCTCGCACAGTGTTTCGAGTCGACCGTACGGGCGCACGCACACGATGTCGCACTCTGGTGCGACGGTGCGGAGCTCACCTACGTCGAGTTGAACGCGCGCGCCAATCAGGTCGCCCGCTGGCTGCGCGCCCGCGGTGCGGGACCGGGCGTGCCGATCGGCATCGCATTGCCGCGCTCGGTCGATCTCGTGGTCGTTTTTCTCGCCATCGCCAAGTTGGGCGCGGTATGCGTACCGCTCAGCGACCGCTACCCGCCCGCGCACGTGCGGCGGCTGCTGGCGTTCACCGGTGCCGAACTGGTGATACATGAACTCGACGGTGCGGCAACCGAGTTCGACGACAGCGATCTCGGCGTCGCCGTGCCGGCCGATGCCCTGGCCACGCTCATGTTCACCTCCGGATCGACCGGTGCGGCCAAGGGCGTGGAGGTCACCCACCGCAATATCGTGACGCGCGCCCGCGATCGGATCGGCTGGGACGACGGGCATCAGCGGATGCTGATGCATCTGCCCTACACCTGGGACATGGTGGTGTGGGAGATGTGGCTGCCGCTGCTCAATGGTCACACCGTGGTGCTCGCGCGCTCCGGCGTCCTCGATGTGCACGACTACAGCGAGGTACTGCGCGCTGGCCGGGTCACCTCGATCATGCTGTCGCCGGGCCTGTTTCACATACTGGCCGAGCAAATTCCGAACGAGCTCGCCGCACTGCGGATGATCGCGTCCGCCGGTGATGTGCTGCCGCCGCACGCCGCCGCGGCCGTGCGGCGCGGCGAGCACCCACCCGTGGTGAGAAATCTGTACGGGCCGGTCGAAGCGACCAGCTTCGTGCTCAGCTTTGCGCTCCCGGACGACATGTCGCCGGACCGGCCGGTCCCGGTCGGACGCCCGGCCGACAATACCCGTGTCGCGGTACTGGACTCGGCGCTGCGACCGGTACCCGCCGGGGTCACCGGTGAGATCTACCTGTCCGGCGCGGGACTCGCCAACGGCTACCACCGCGAACCGGCGCGCACCGCGGAGCGATTCGTCGCCGACCCGTTCGACGCCGCCGGTGGGCGGATGTACCGCACCGGTGATCTCGGGCGCTGGGACACCGATGGCCTGCTGCATTTCCTCGGCCGTGCCGATCGGCAGTTGAAGGTCAACGGTTTTCGCGTCGAACCGGGAGAGGTAGAGGCGGCCATCCTTCGCGAGCCCGGCATCACCGCGGCGATCGTCACGGCGCGCCGGGCCGCGAGCGGACAGTCGCTCATCGCCCACGTCGTAGGGGACGGCGCCGTCGATACCGCCGCATTGCGCACCCGGCTGGCCACAACCCTGCCCTCGTATCTGGTGCCCTCGGCCATCGTGGCCATGGACGAATTGCCTCTGACCCCCATCGGCAAGCTCGATGTCGGCGCGCTGCCCATGCCCGTGGCCGGTGAGCGCGTTCCCGTTCGCACACCACGGCAGCAGGTCATCGCGACCACGCTCGCGCGGGCGCTGGGCGTGGTGGAAGTCGGACTCACCGATGACTTCTTCGCGCTCGGCGGCAACTCGCTGTCCGCGATCCGCATAGTCGCGGGCTTGCGGTCCGCGCTCGGAGTCGCGGTGTCACTGCGTGATCTGTTCGAATCGCCGACCGTCGCCGCCCTCGACCAGACCCTCGAACGCCGCGGAACCGGGGATCTCCCGCACAGCCCCCTGTCACTCGGGACAGACGACATCGCCGCCGTGCGCCGAACGGACCCGATCCCGCTCACGCCCATACAGCAGGGGCTGTGGACCGTGAATTATCTCAGCGGCAACCGCCCCGACTATCTGATCACCACCGGAATCGAACTGCACGGTCCGCTCGACATCCAGGCGGTGGAAGCGGCCGTGAACGATCTGGTCGAACGGCACGAAATCCTGCGCACCGTGCTGCCGTACGTCCTGGACGGTCCCATCCAACGCATCCTGCCGATCGAGTCCGCACGGCCGGACTTCCGGGTTGTGGATATCTCCGGCGGCGAAAACGTCGATAGTGCAATCGATTCCGAGCTGCGACGGGGCTTCGACCTCACCACGGAAACACCCCTGCGCATCCGCCTCTACCGCTCGAGCCCCGAGCACCACATCCTGCTCGGCGTAATCCACCATGTCGCCGCCGACGGAGAATCCCTGCCTGTGATCCAGCGGGACCTGCTCACCGCCTACCGTGCCCGTGCTACCGGACAAGCGCCCCAATGGTCCACTGCGGCAACACAGTTCGCAGACTACACACTGTGGTTGAGGCGATTGCTCGAGTCCGGGGACGTGCACGGCCGCCTGCTGGCCCGGCAGGCGCGCTACTGGCGCACCGCACTCGACGGGCTGCCACCACATCCGGTGCTACCCACTGATCGTCCGCGCGCCGAACGCCGGGAGAACACCGCGGCAGCCGTCCCCGTCCACCTCGACGCGGCCACCCACCGCGCCCTCGCCCGCGCCGCCCGCACCCACCGCGCCAGCATCTACATGCTCGTCCACACCGCCCTCGCCCTCGCCCTGTACGACCGGGGCGCGGGCCCCGACCTGCCCATCGGCGTCGCCCTGAGCGCCCGCGACGCCGAGGGCCTGCAGGACCTGGTCGGCTGCGTAGTCGACACCGCGATCGTCCGCGTCGACCTCTCCGGCGACCCGCCCCACTCCGACCTCGTCCAACAGGTCCGCGAACGCGTCCTCGCCGCCTACGACAACAAGGAGTTCCCGTTCGACAACCTCGTCGAACTCCTCAACCCACCCCGCTCCCGAACCCACCACCCGCTTTTCCAGGTCATGGTCACCTACCTTCGCGGAGCCGAAATCGCCACAGCCGGAGCCGAACTGACCATCCGCCACCGCCCGGTCCCGGTCCGCCACATCCCCTGGGAACTCCTGCTCAACCTGCGTGAGGAGTACACCCCCGACGGCGACCACGCCGGAATCCACGGCGAAATGATCTACGCCGCCGAACTTTTCGACCACCCCACCGTCGAATCCATTGTCACCGCGATGACCACCGCCATGGAGACACTGTGTACCGAACCGGCGGCCACCGCTCACCCCCGGCACCGGGCAGACCTCGGAGACCAGGTCCCACACCACCCCCGTGTGTAGGCCGACGGCCGATCCGGAGTCGGTGATCTGCGAGTCGCGGCGGGCGCACCGCAGGTGAGGAGCCAGGCGGGATCTCCTACGATCCCGCCGTACGGGGCGTCGCCGGCGCCGAGGCGATGAACCGCTCCGGCGTGCCGTCGGAGGTGGACGCCCGGAGCGTTGGACCGCTGATTCTCGGACGTGGCCTGGTACGTGTCGCGGCGGTTCGCCCTGGGCTACCTGGCCGGATCCGCCGTGGTCGAAGACATTGCCGATGGCGCTGGGAGATGTCGATGCGGATCGCAGCAGCAGTTCTGTTCAAGGTCGACAAGCCCGTCGAGACCGTCGAGCTCGAACCCGACGGCCCGCTGTCCTTGCACGACGACGCCCGAGCGGCCGGAGTACCGATGTACATCGGCTGCGGGTCGCCGCCGGCCCCTGCATGACCTGGGAGAACGGCGGACCGGTGTTGCACCAGTCCTGGCTGGAGACCCGCTGGACGGAGCTGGGTGCCGGACTGGGGCTGACCATGGTGCACGAGACTGCTCACCCGGAGCCGGTGACCTTGCCGCGAAAGTACCCGGATGCCAAGAACATTCGCTGCTTCGGCGGGCTCGATCCAGCACCCTGCAACGGCATGGTCCGCGGCGTCGGCCTGGCCGTGCAGAAGGGCGACACGCCGATGAACAAGGCCATCGACTTCCTGGAAGCCGTGATGACCAACAAGTTCGGCAGCGTCAAGGGCTGGCGCAAGGTCCTGTCCGGATTGCGGAACCTCGTGGGTACCGGCGAGGCGACGCGCATCGAGCTGATCAAGTTCCTTGCCCTGGCGGCGGTGGGCCATACCTTCCCCTACAAGACCGCCCTGAAGGTCGAGGTGACCGGCCTCCGAAATGGCGTGCCCACGGTGGTCAGCCGCACTCGCCGATCTACTCATGGTCGTCGCCGGGTTCACCACCGGCTGGAAGTTCATCCGGAACTACGGAAACTACTTACTCGGCCTCGAATGGATCATCGTCGCGACCTCGGGAACCAACTTCCTCATTTACGGGCTGGTTGGCGCCAACGAAACCAGTCCGATGTATCACCTCGCCTTCTTCGATGCGTTCTCCCGGTCGGTCGGAATCACCGTGATTCTCGTCCTGGGTCTGATGCAGGTCACCCACGGGTTCAGGCCTTCGCTTGCCGTCGATATCGGCGTCTTCGGGCTGGCCATCGTAGGTGGACTGGTCATGTCCTTCTTCGCCGGTGAACTCGGGCTGGCCGGGGCCATCTTCTTTGTTGTGATGAACGCCCTGACCACCCTGTTCCTGCTCTATTTCGCGTGGCGGCTGTGGAACATCGGTGCACGCGGTAACGCGATTGCGGTAGTGGCCGTCTCGGCCGCGGCAGCCACGATCGCGGGGATGTACGACTTCTACCGCATACCCGGCGACGATGAGCACCACACGATCTTCTACATCCTGGCCCTCATCACATGGGCCTCCCAAATGGTCGTGTACTACTTCGGGTATCGCACGCTGCAAAATAGCAATGACCGAATTGCAACTGGTCGAGCACGAGGGTTCTCGGTCGCGAGTCCGTCGGCAGTTTTCGACTGAGTTGATGCCGTCGCCGAAGGCCGGGCCCGTGGTGTCGCCCGATGCCGAACGTCAGGTCTCGACGGGTGGTCACGACGCCGAAAGACCAACCAGGCGTTGGTGATTCGGGATTTCCGGCGAGGCTCGGGGGTGTTCAGTTCCCGACGGAACGCGCGTGGCCCCCGTCCATCAGGTCCTCGGCCAAGGCCCTGAGGCGGATGGCCGGTCCGCCGGTCGGGTAGATCCCGCCGACCGCGAAGGCGCCGACGATGGCGAGGTGGAGCTGATCGGCGAGCCGATCGCCGTCCGGGACGCCGAGCCGTGCCGTCAGCGCGCGGAGCCGTCGCGCGAGTTCGTGTTCGTGCTCGGCGCACCGTTGCCGGATTTGCTCCGATTGCGCCTTGCTGAATTCCGCGGCTGTGTTGACGAATACGCAGCCGCGGTAGCCCTCGCGCGTCGCCACGTCCTGGATCCAGGCGAGCTGGGCGTCGAGTTCGGCCCGTGCGTCGGCGTGGCGCGACGCGGTCTGGTCCCAGCGGGCCCAGAACCGGTCATCGCGCTGCTGCAGTACCGCGAGAACGAGGTCGTCCTTGGTGGGGAACCAGCGATACAGGCTCGCCTTCGCCATCCCCGCCCGTCGCACCACCTCATCGACACCGATGGCACGTACACCGTTGTCGTAGAAGAGGTCGGTCGCGATGCCGACAAGCTTGTCGCGCACCGCGATTCCGCGTAGCTGCCTGGGCTTTCCGGTCACGCTCGCTCCGGTGCCTTCACCGTGATCGCGGTCTTGCCGAAGCCGCGCCGGTCCTTGACCCACTGCTGGGCATCGGCGGCCTGGGTGAGATCGAACTCGGCGCCGACGATCACGCGGACCGCGCCCGAATCGACCAGCTCCGCGAGGGCCGCGAGGGCCGTGGGATCGGGTTCCACCAGGCACGAGGCCGCGCGGATACCTCGCTCCGCCGCGGCGGCCTGGTATCCCTTGACCGACCATGCGGTCGCCAAGGCGATTGCGCCTCCGGGCGTCACGCGGTCGAACAGCGAAGCGCCGAAATCGAATCCGACCAGATCGATCGCCGCATCGACCTTCCCGATTGCCGCGACAGCGTCCGGATCGGTGTAGTCCACGCAGGCGTGCGCGCCCAATTCGTGCAGTGCGGCATGGTGATCGGGACGCACCAGGGCGGTGACCGTGGCGCCGCGCGCGACCGCCAACTGCACCGCGAGGTGACCCACGCCGCCGGAGGCGCCACTGATCAGCACGTGCTGACCGGCGCGTGCCCCGACCGCGTCGAGCATCTGCCAGGCCGTCAGCGCGGCCATCGGCAAGCACGCCGCCTCTGCGAAGGAAGCCGACTTCGGCATCGGCACAAGCTGATACGCGGGCACGGTCATGTATTCGGCGTACGTGCCCGCGGGATAGGGGAACCAGGCCAGACCGTAGAGGCGGTCGCCCACGGCGTAGCGGGTCACCCCATAGCCGACCGCATCCACCACACCGGCGACGTCCCACCCGGGGATGCAGGGCAGCCGCATGGACTGCTCATAGCCGGAATTGTTGCCGGTGTGCATGTCGATCGGGTTCACGCTGGTCGCCCGCACCGCGATACGGACCTCACCCGCGGCGGGCTCCGGCCGTTCGACGTCGGCGATCTCCAGTGGCGATCCCCAGTTTTCGTGCCGGGCCGCGCGCATGGTGGTAGTGCTCGGCCGGCGAGCGCCGACGATCATGACGCCCGCACCAGGGCGCTCGCGTCGACGCCGCACTGACGGGCGACCCCGGCGACGTCGAAGTGGAAGCTCTCCCAGCTCACCCGGCCGTCCCGGAAGCGGAACAGAATGAAGACCGGCACCGAGACCCGATTGCCGTTCGGCACTGCGCCATTGAAGGTGAACGCCGGAGTGAAAGTGATCTGGCCCCAGCAGCACAGGGTCTCATCATCGAGCCCGTGGCCGTCCAGCCGGACCTCGTAGTCGGGCGCGAACGCGAACCATCCCCTGATCGCGCCCTCGACCTCGGTCCCGGCGTAATGGGATTCGAGTGACGGCGATTCGAGTACGGCGTCCGGGTGGTACACGGCCATTGTGGCCGCTATGTCCTGTCGGCTTTTCGCCTGTGCCAATCGTTCGACGATCTGGACGGCTTCCCGCACGTCCAGTGTCTGCGCAACCATGTTCGACTCGCCTCCATCGGGCCAAAATCGAGACTGATCTGTCTCGATTTCAAGGTAGCGGCGGGGCCGCACACGCGTCAAGACCGGCGTGCGTCGAGCGGCCGTGGACTGCGCATGCCGACCAACGCGCCCGGATTCGTTGGTTCCCAACGCCTCTCGCCGATTCGAGCGGGCACGCACGACAAAGGCCGCAGGTTCCTGACCTCCGGCCTTTGCCATTTCATGCCGCTATACCGGCGCGCTGGAGGTGAGCTTCGCTCGGCGCAGGGCGCGTAGTTCGTCCGCGCGGGGGTCGGCCACCTCATGGGATTCCGGGGCGTCGAAGACGCGAACGGTACGGGTGGTGGTGTCGAAGCGGGACCAGCCCGGGTCGCCGTGGGTGGCGAAGCGCACCCAGGCGCGATGCACCTCGTCGGCCAGCGGCTGCGGTGGGTTCGGGCCGGTCAGGGTGTGGGCGGCGGCGAGTTGGTCGAAGACGAAAGGGACCTCGATGACGTGGCAGGCACCCAGGTCGGCAATGGCTGAGCGCCAAGCGAATTCGTAGACGTAGGCCGGGTTGCCCGCTGCGGCGGTGGCTTCCGCGATGCGCATGGCGTCATCGCGGAAGACGAGGTCGGTGAGGACAGCGGCGAACACGTCCGCGGGTGTGGCGTTCGGGCGGTTGGCGGCGTAGCGCTCGGCGACCGACGGATCCAGACCGTAGCGTGCGAGGAAATGCGGCAGTGTCCGGTCGGTGATTCCGGCGGCGAGACCGGAGGGGAAGGTGAAGAATCGGAATTCCTCGGCGGTCCATCCGGTGAGCAGGGGTACGGTCCGATCCGGTTGGGCGGCAAGGATATCCGCCGGACGGTCCGGGATCACATCGCCGTCGATCATCGGGAAGAAGCTCATGATGCCGAGTCCGTTGGCGACGATCGACGCACCCCAGCGGTCCGGATCCGGGTCGGTCATCAGCGCCAGGGCGAGTGCATCCTGGGCGCTGCGCAGCTCCTCCGGTCCGAGCCGGCCGAAGGCGGACGCGGTCGGCTCGATGCCGAGCAGATCGGCCAGCTGCCGCGCCACCTTGCCCGCGTCCTCCGCGGTGGCCACCGCGGAACCATTGGCGCTCTGTGCGATCGCGCGCCGGAACAGCCCGCGTGCCCGCGGTGACGCGAGCAGCGCCACGACGCTCATCCCGCCCGCGGATTCGCCGAAGACCGTCACATTGCCGGGATCGCCGCCGAAGGCCGCGATATTCTCTCGCACCCACTCCAATGCGAAGATCTGGTCGCGCAGACCACGATTCGACGCGGATCCCGGAACCGCGGCGAACCCGGAGATGCCGAGCCGGTAATTGATCGACACCACCACGACGCCGTCGCGCGCGAAGGCGGTGCCATCGTAAATGCGCCGGGCATTCGATCCACGGACGAACGCCCCGCCGTGGATCCACACCAGCACCGGCAGACCGGACCCCGTGTGATCGGGCGTCCACACATTGACGTTCAGATACTCGTCGCCGGGGATCCCGTCGCTGCCGATGAGGGCGTGAATCGGTGCCGGATACGGGGATTGCACACAGGTGGGTCCGAATTCGAGGGCTTCGCGCACCCCCGACCAGGCCTCGACGGGTCGCGGGGCTTCGAACCGGGCGGGCCCGATCGGCGCTGCCGCGTAAGGGATGCCGAGGAAACGGGTGATGCCGCCTTCGCGCGTGCCCAGAACCTCGCCGCCGGTGACGGACACGATCTCTGCCATCTTGAACTCCTTCGCCGACTTCAACTATCGCGCAGCGATCGCTGGGTGGACCCGATTCCGAGTTTTCCGGCTGCGGTGCGCGCGACTCGATGCAATGGCGCGATCCGCGCGCCGAGGAGCGGGCGGCGCGGCGATCTGGCAGAACGGTAGGAGACATGTGGTGGACCGGACGTCTCGTCTTGCTGATTGCTTCCGGTTGTCGGACCACTCACCGAACCGACTCACCCCCCGGAATCCCGGAGGCGGCCTCCGTAGAAGTCACAGCAGTGCGGGGTGCTCATGAGCGGCTGACCCGTCGGAATTCGGCTCGGCGGCGGCTTCGTCCAAGCCCACCCCGGACCGGATTCGGCTGCTGGTACAGCACCAGCCGATCTCGGTCACCATCGATGCCATGCGCGCGCTCGCTGCGGGCGGTCGCCGGCCAGGCCGTTGCTGGTGAGGCTGGTGTGGTCGCTGGGGGCACTGTGCGGGTTCGCGGTTCCGGCCGCGGTGGGCAACAATCCGCCGATCCGGCATACCCGTGGTTACGATCGGGGTGTCGGAGCCCAACTCGTCGAAGCAAATGAGCGGGCATGGTCGAACGGAAAAGTGAGGGTACGCAGCCTGACCTGCGGATAGGGGTCGCCGAGGAACTCGCCGCGGCCGGGCTCGACGATGCCCTGGAAATCGGGCGGGGTGGTTTCGGGGTCGTCTACCGGTGTCACGAGCATTCGCTGGATCGGCTGGTCGCGGTGAAGGTGCTCGATGCGCGGTCGAGTGGGGATGAGCGGGAGCGGTTTCTCCGGGAACAGCGGGCGCTGGGCCGGTTCGGCGGGCATCCGCACATCGTTCAGGTGCTGTCGGCCGATGTCACGGTCACGGGGCGGCCGTATCTGGTCATGCCGTTCTTTGCACTCGGGTCGCTGCAATCGCGGATTCGGGAGCGGGGGCCGCTGCCGTGGCAGGAGGTGCTGTCGGTCGGGGTGAAGATCGCCGGTGCACTGGCGGCCGCGCACGGGCACGGGATGGTGCATCGCGATGTGAATCCGGCCAATATCCTGCAATCCGACTATGGCGAGCCGTTGCTGAGCGATTTCGGAATCGCACGCATCAGTGGGGCTTTCGAGACCCGGTCCGGACTCATCGCCGGGACACCGGCATTCACCGCGCCCGAGGTGCTGCGGGGAGCCGAGCCTGCCGAGGCCGCCGACATCTACGGCCTGGGCGCCACACTGTTCTGCCTGCTCACCGGGCACGCCGCCTTCGAACGCCGCGAGGGCGAGTCGATGGTCGCGCAATTCGTGCGGATCACCTCCGAACCGGTGCCCGACCTGCGGAGCAGTGAGGCACCGGCAGCGCTGTGCTCGGCGCTGGAATCCGCTATGGCACAGGATCCTTCGGACCGGCCCGAGACCGCAAGGGAGTTCGGTGACCGGCTGCGCAATATCGAATTCGCATCCGGGCTCGTGGTCGACTCGATGGCGCTGCCGGCCGACACCGGAGCCCGGACGGTCGCACCGCCTGTTCCCGTCCCGCCGCCGCGTTCGAGCCCGGTTCCGGCGCCGACGCCGTCCACCCGATACCGTCCGCCGAGCTCGCCGCGGCAGCCGGTACTGCGCGGTCGCCTGCTCGACCGGCTGCGGGAGGGGCAGGCGCGGCGGCTGGTGCTGATCCACGGACCCGTCGGATTCGGGAAGAGCACACTGGCCGCGGAATGGGTGGATGTGCTTGCCGCCGAGGGTGTTCGAGCCGCCTGGCTCAGCGTGGACGACGATGACGACAATGTCGTCTGGTTCCTGACCCATGTGGTGGAGGCGATCCGCTATGCCCATCCCGGTGTGGCCGGGGATCTGGAACAGCTGCTCGAGGAGCATGCCAGTGATGCCGCGCGGCACGTCATGAGCACCCTCATCGACGAGATCCACAACAGCGGCGAGAACCTGGCGCTCGTGATCGACGACTGGCACCGGGTGACCAGCGCCGCGACCGTGGCCGCGATGGAATTCCTGCTCGACCACGGCTGCCATCACCTGCGGGTGATCGTGACCAGCCGCAGCCGTACCGGACTTCCGCTGGGGCGCATGCGGGTTCGTGACGAACTCACCGAGATCGATGAGTCCGCACTGCGATTCGACGACGCGGAAACCGCCGCGTTCTTCGCCGACACCGGCGGGCTGACCCTCGCCGCGGCGGAGGTCGAGCGACTGCGCGAATCCACCGAAGGGTGGGCGGCGGCACTGCAACTGGCCTCGATGTCGCTGCGCGGCCGCGACGATCCGGGTGCGTACATCGATCAGATCTCGGGACGGCACTACGCCATCGGGGAGTACCTGATGGAGAACGTCGTCGACACCCTCGAACCCGAACTGCTCGAATTCGTCACGCGGACATCGGTTCCGACGCGCATCAACGGTGAGCTCGCCGAGGTGCTGACGGGCGTGAGCAACGGCCAGGACATGCTCGAACAGGTGCGACAGCGAGATCTGTTCCTGCGCAGCATCGACGACGATCTGCGCTGGTTCCGCTACCACTCGCTGTTCGCCGACTTTCTGCGCGAGCGGCTGATCCGGCAGCATCCGGGACTGCTCGAGGAACTGCACCTCACCGCCGCGCAGTGGTTCGAGGCCCACGACATGCTCACCGAGGCCGTCGATCACCTGCTCGCCGCAGGCGAACCCCAGCGGGCCTCCCGACTGGTCGCCGCGCACGCCGGGAAATTGATAGAGCAGTCGCGTATGGGGACGCTGCTCGGGCTGGCGGCCAAACTGCCGGGCTCGCTCACCGCGTCGAATCCGCAGCTGCAGCTGAACATCGCGTGGGCGAACGTAGCCATACAGCGCCCGGCCGCCGCGGAGACCGCCTTGGCACGCGCCGAGACAGCGCTCGCCGCGGCCCGCGACCGCGATGGCGAATCCGCCGACCTCGAGCTCGAGATGAAGCTGGTGCGTATCAGCCTGGCGCTCGCGACCGATCAGACGGCGGTACTGGCGCCGGAGCTCGCACAGGCACGGGATTCGGTGCGGCCCTTCATGGCCCACGGGCTGGCAGTGGGGGCGATGATCTCGGCGCTGTATCGCTTCGACTTCGCCGAGGTGCACAGCTGGTATCGCTGGATCGAACCGTACCGCAACCGGGCGCGCGGACCGTTCGGCCCGGTGTACTGCGACTGCGTCGACGGGAGCGCCGCCTCCGAACAGCTCGATGCCGGCACCGCCGAGTCCCGGTTCCGCACCGCGCTCGGCCAGGCGCTGCAGACGGGCAGGCAATCGCAGGCCACCCGGCTCGCCAGCGCGCTGCTCGGCGAATTGCTGTACGAGAAGGGCCAATTCACCGAGGCCGAGGAGCTGCTCGCGGGCGGGCTCGGCGTCGAGGGCGGGGCGGTCGAGTTCCAGATGGCGGGCTACGGCACCGCCGCCCGCCTGGCCGCGGTGCGCGGCGATATCGACGCCATGAACGAGCGATTGGACGAGGGAACCAAGCTCGCGGCGAACATGATCCTGCCGCGGCTGGCAGCCCGCATGATCAACGAACGCATCCGGCTGGGTCTGCCGATCACCGACACCGACCGCCGCGACCTCGAAAGCCTCGAGCCGTATACCGCCCATCCCGATGCTCCCACCGCGGTGGCCGCGGAACTGGCCCACGACTCGGCTATCCGGCTACTCCTCGGCAAGGGCACCCCGGCAGCGGCCGAACAGGCATGCCGGCAAGCGCGGCGCCTCGTCGACGTGATCTCCACCCAGAACCGCCGGCGCGCGCTCACGAATGCCGAACTCCTGTACGGCTGCTGCCTGTCGGCCGCCGGCCGGACCGCGGACGCCGCGAAGTTCCTCGAGCCGACCCTGACCCGCTGCGCCGAACAAGGCCTGGTGCGCCTGGCCGTCGACACCGGCCCGCAGCTGCAACCGGTAATCGAAACCCTGTACGGCGCAACGACATCAGCCCAGCACGTGATTCGAGCATTCCTCCGTCACCTGCTCACCGAGTTCGAAGACGTGCCGCTCCACCGCAACAACTCACCTGAAAACGGCTGACACGGCGCAAGGTCGGCCCGGGCCTCGCAGGTTCGCAGCCGCCGGCTCGGCATTGCGATTGGAAATCCGGGTGGGTTCGCAGTTCGGCGGCTCGGGGTGCGGTCGGCATCCAGCGATCGACCGGTCGTCTGTGCGTGCGATTCCGGGGCTTGGCACGCCGAGGGGGAGGGGATGGCAGGGGAATCACGCGAACCTGTGGCAACCTTGCCGGGGCTTCAGCGAAGGCTGGGATGGCGGATCGAGGAGCGGTGTATGGCGAAGATGGGTAGGCGGAAGCGGTCTCGGCTCATTACCCAGGGGGTGATGACTTCCGGGAAGGCGCCGCGGGTGCTGGATGCGCGGGCGGAGTCTGTCGTTTCGGAGGCTGCAGCGCCAGCCGTTTCGGAGCCGGCGGCGGTGGCGGCGGTTGCCGCAGAGGTTGCGGAGACCGGTGCTGCGGCGACGGGCGGAGCGTCGGATATCAAAGCGCTGGCCGAGCGGGTGAAGGCGCGGCGGCGGGAGAACGGGTGGACGCAGGCCGAGGTGGCCAAGAACGGCGGGCCGTCGGCCGGTGTGATCAGTCAGATCGAGCGGTGCCTGGTCGAGGCACCCGCGGGGGACGTGCTGGACAAGCTGGATGCGGCGCTCGAGTGGCCGGCGGGGACGGCGGATGGCATTCTGCGCGGGGCGTCGGCCGAACTGGTGGCTGCCGCAACGTAGTTGCGGCAGCAGGCCCCGATCGGATCGTCGATCAGGGCCTTGCCGTATCGATCGGGGCCCCGCCGTATTACGTGTGGGCCGCGCCGTCGATGCGGATCTCGGTGCCGCTGATGAAGCGGCCGTCGTCGGAGACCAGCATGGCGATGACGCCGGCCACATTCTCGGGGCCCGCCAGTTCGGCCGGATTGTCCTGGGGCAGAACCGCGATCAGGCGGCCGAACAGCGACCAGTCGGCGTCCTGGGGGAGATAGCCGGGGGTGGCGTCGGTGATGCCGGACTTGATGCCACCGGGGGCGACGCTCACCGCGCGCAGGCCCTGCTTGCCGTATTCGAGGGCCAGGACATGGGTGAGAGTCTGGATGCCGCCCTTGCTGGCGGAGTACGCGGCCATATACGGGTGGGCGAAGTTCGCCGAGGTCGAGCTGAAGTTGACGACCGTGCTGCGCGGGTTGGCGAGCAGGGCGGGCAGGGCCTCGCGGATCACCAGGAAGGTGCCGGTGAGGTTGACATTGATGATCTGGTTCCACAGGTCCAGCGACGTCTCGTGGGTGTGGGCCGCGCGCAGCATCCCCGCCGCGTTCACCACCGCGTCCAGTCCGCCGAGGGCGTCGATGGCGGTGCGCACGCCCGCGACCACCTCGGACTCCACGCCGATATTCATCTCGACGGTGGTCAGCCGCGCGGCGGTGCCCGCCTCGGCGGCCTGTTTGCGGGTCAGGGCGAGGCCCTCGGCGTTGACGTCGGCGCCGGCGACGACCGCGCCTTCGGACAGCAGACGGAGGACGGTGGCCTGGCCGATACCGGATCCGGCGCCGGTCACCAGAATGCGGAGCTGCTCGAGACGGTTCATGGATCACTTCCTGATCGGTGGAACTAGTTTCTGACACGATATGCCGAAAATGGCACGTCGCGCCATCAAACGTTTTCGACCTCGGTACAGTTCCCCGGGTGACGAGCGAGCGAAACCGTGCCGGACGCCCGGCGCTCAGCGAGACCCGCCGGGCGGCCACACGCCGGGAAGTGGCGCTGGTGGCCGCCCGGCTCTTCATCGAAAACGGTTATGCCGCAACGACCGTGGACGAGATCGCGGCGGCCGCGGGGATGGGGCTGCGCACCTTCTACCGGTACTTCGCCGGAAAGGAGGACGTCGTCGCGCCGCTGCTCGCCATCGGAACCCAGGCCTGGGCCGACGAACTCGCCGCCTGCCCGCCCGAACTGTCGCTGCGGGAAGCCCTGAGCCGCTCGTATCGCACCGCCACGGTCGGCACGCTCGCGATCGAGGGCATCGCCGAGAGCCGGCTGCGCCCATTGGTCCGGGCCGCGACTCAACTGCCCGCCCTGCGCGCGACCTGGCTGCGCGTCCAATACGACTGCGAAACCCAGCTCATCCCGATCATCGCCGCCCGCACCGGCCGCCCCGCCGACGACCTGGACGTCGCGCTCGCCGCCGCCATGGCCAACACCGCCGTCCGCCTGGCGACCGAACTCTGGGCCGCGGGGGAGGCGTCCGGCTCCGCCGCCGACGTCGTCGACACCTGCCTCGCTCGCCTCGCCGCCAACAGCTTGCTCTAGCACCCCCCGCCGAATCCCGCCGCGCTCACACCGCTGGTTCTCACGCGTGGTTCAGCAAGCTCGATCTGAAGTCGTTTCCCTTGCTGGAGCGCGGTTTCGGCTGGGTTCAGGAACAGCCCTACAACCGCTGAGCGTCGGGCGGGGTGGCGCGCAGGCCGTCGAGAGTCACCGAGATCAGGCGTTCGGCGGCGTCGGGTGTGGTCTCGCAGGCGACACCCAGGCCGTGCCCGAGCCGGATCAGATCGCGCGGCTCGATGTCGGCGCGGATGGTGCCCGCGTCCCGCGCCGCCTGTACCAGCAGGGAAGCCGCCCCGGTGATCGCCTCGCGGCACAGCGTGAAGGTCGGCGTGTTGTGGTCCATGCCCGCCTTGAGCGTGGTGGCGAGGACGCGATTGGCCATCACCCACTCCACCTGTTCGCGCATCCAGTACTCGAAAGCCGTCCCGGCCGTGTGGGTTTCGAGCAGGTCGTGGGCGCGTTGGCTCAAATGCTCGATGCTGGAACGGTAGACGGCCTCGATCAGCGCCTCACGATTGGGGAAGTGCCGGTACAGGGTGCCGATGCCGACCCCCGCACGGCGCGCGATCTCCTCGAGCGGCGCCTCGGGGCCCAGTTCGGTGAAGGCCTGCTGGGCGGTGGTCACGATCCGCTCGTAGTTGCGGCGCGCGTCGGCGCGCATCGGCTTTCCGGTCGACGGTGCTTCCACGAACCCTCCACTAGAAACGGATGGACCCTCCGGTTAGGCTTGCGCAAGTGGAGGAACCCTCCATATGATAACTCCATCGGAAACGGAGGCTTCCTCCGTTTGTATCCCATTCGATGGAGCATCCCCTTGTCGACCACCCTTCCCTCGAACGCTGCCGTGCGCGTGCCGGCACACGCTCGAGCCCCCCGACTCCGGTCGGGAATTGTGCTGGCCACCCTGTTGACCTGCCAATTGATGATCGTCCTCGACATCACCGTGATGAATGTTGCGCTGCCGCGCATCCAGACCGACCTGCATTTCAGCGCCACCGGCCTGTCCTGGGTGATGAACTCCTACAGCCTCGCCTTCGGCGGATTACTGCTGCTCGGCGGGCGGGCCGGCGACCTGTTCGGCCGCCGCAACCTGTTCATCGCCGGCGCGACCCTGTTCACCCTGGCCTCGCTCGCGGGCGGGCTGGCGCCCTCCGCGGGCTGGCTGCTCGCCGCGCGCGTCGTGCAGGGCATCGGCGGGGCCATGGCCGGCCCCAACACCCTCGCCCTGCTGACCACCACCTTCAGCGATCCGAAAGCCCGGATGCGCGTACTCGCACTGTTCTCCGGAATGTCCAGTGCCGGTTTCGCTATCGGCCTCATCGTCGGCGGACTGCTGACCGAATGGCTGAGCTGGCGCTCGGTGCTCTTCATCAATGTGCCGTTCGGGTTGATCGTCGTGGTGCTGGCGCTGCGCTACCTGCCCAGGGCCGAACGGCAGCCGGCCCACCTCGACCTGCCCGGTGCGCTGACCGCCACCACCGGTGTGGCCGCTCTCGTCTACGGCTTCATCAACGCCGCCTCGGACGGGTGGGGGACTGCCACCACCGACATCTCCCTGGCGGCCGGCGCGATCCTGATCGCCGCGTTCCTCGCCATCGAATCCCGTGCGGCCCAACCGCTACTGCCGCTGCGCCTGTTCGCCGACCGCAATCGCGCCACCGCCTACGCGAACATGTTCCTGGCGCCGATGGCGGGCATGTCGATGTTCTTCTTCCTCACCCAGTTCCTGCAGGACGTGCTCGGATTGAGTGCGCTGGCAACCGGTTTCGCCTTCCTGCCCACCGCCCTGCTGATGTTCACCATGATCCGGCTGATCCCGCGCCTGCTGCCCCGCTTCGGCCCGAAACCGGTGACCCTCACCGGCGCGGCCCTGATGGTGGCCGGCCTGGTCCTGCTCACCCAGCTGACGGCCGACAGCGGCTACTTCCCGCTGCTGTTCATCGCCATGATCCTGATGGGATGCGGTATCGGCCTGTCGGTTTCGCCTCTGAACGTCATCATCATGTCGAATGTCGACACCCACGAGGCGGGCGCGGCCGGCGGCGCACTGCAAACTCTCCAGCAGACCGGCGCGTCCCTCGGTCTGGCCATCCTGGTCACGGTCTTCGGCACCGCTTCCCGCACTGCCGGCGGCTCGGCCCAGCACGCCTTGGTCGGCGGCATGACCACCGCGTTCGCGGCCGCCGCCGCCATCGCGGCCCTCACCTTCGTCGTCGCCCTGACCTTCCGGGCCGTCGGTCCGGTTACTACAGCGGTGCGGCGCGGCTAGCCCCGGCGGTATCCACGCCGGAGTGGGTAACCGGCGTGCGGCCAAGGTTTCATCGAACGATCGGCCCACCACGAATCGTGGTGGGCCGATCGTCGTCTACCGAATCCCGGTGCCCCACACGGCGGTCAGCCACACCTGCCGGACGGCGGCCATGTTGCGGGTGGCGGCCGCGGTGTCGGTGGCAGCGGTCTCTTCGCGCAGGACCGCGACCGTCATGGCGACGAGCACGCCGATCAGGGTGGGCAGGTCGGCGGAGGCCGGGCGCATGTGGTGGGAGTCGACCTGGGGCTGGATGAAGGCCACGAGCTTGTGCTCCAGGTTCCCGATGAACGCGTCCCACATGGCGCGCAACTGGGCGTCGGTGTCGCGGGATTGGGCGCAGGCGTTGAGGAGGTGGGCATTGCGGCGCCAGACCGCGACCGCGCCGTCGATCATGCGGATGGTGAAGTCCGCCGGGGGCTCCTGGTTGTCGTAGGAGGTCAATTCGCTTGTCTCCTGGTCTATTTCGGTCCAGACCTGCTCGAGGGCGGCGGCGACCACCGAGTACTTGGACTCGAAATAGAAGTAGAACGCGGGGCGAGAGACGCCGGCGTGCTTGGCGATCCGCAGCACCGACATATCGGTGATCGACACCGTGCGCAGCAGATCGGTGACCGCGTCGATGATCAGGGCGCGCTGCTGGTCGCCTCGGCTGGGCGGGCGGCGGTCCCCGGCGACGTTGCGCGCGGTTGCCTGTGTCATCGACTGCACCTCCGAATCCTGGGTTCGCGCTCAGTCTACCGGCTCTTGACACACTGTCAGATTGCCTGACAGTGTGTCAGGCATGGGTTGCTGTATTGCCGTGGCTTATCTGATCGCCCTCGCCGGGTTCGGCTGGCGGTTGCTCACCCGGCGTGGCGGGGCGCCATCGACACCGGCGCCGCCGCCCGCCCGGCGGCTCGCGCCCCAGGCCGTGGCTTCCACGCCCAGGAGTGCCCTATGACGATCGGCACGCTGTATCCACCGGGCCGGCAGACCCGTACGGTCCGGCTGAGCCTGCCCGAGGGCCTCGGCCGGATCGGCACGACGACGCGGCGAAAGCTGCTGCGTGCCATGACCTGCTGGGCCGTGGTGTGGCCGGCCGCCGCCACGGCCGTGCTCGCCGACGTCTCGCCCGCGGTGACGTCCTTCGCCCTCGGGGCGGTCGTACCGGGCGGCGGCCTGCTCTACGCCGGGCATCCGCTGCTCATGGCGGCGGTCTGGCTGGGCTGCCTGGCGGCGCTCTTCGCCTGGTGGGCATTCGGTCCGGTGGTGCTGCCGCCGCTGGTGTGGTTCGCATCGGCTCTGCTCGGTGCCGCGATGAGTGGTCACGCGGTGTGGTCCTGGGCGGCCGTGCTGGTCCTGGTGACACCCTTCGCGCTGGTATCGGTCGCGTTCGGGGTCTTCCTCGTGCGGCGGGCGTCGCAGCGGAGGCGTGGCCGAGAGCTGAACGCGCGCTTGGAGTCCCGAGTGTTCACGATCACCGGTGCGCCGGAAGCGCCGCCGGTGGCCGAGCACTCGGCGGAAGACCTCGCGGCGCTGCGCTACGCCCTCGATCTCGCGTTGCAACCGCTGGACCGGTTCGACGGCTTCACCAGGATCGATCAGTTTCGTGAGGCGGCCCTGCGCTACCAGCTCAACGGTCTGGGGTACGCGTTGGCGACCGCCCAGTACACGCGAACTCCGGCCTTCACCGGGTATCTCGCCGAGGCGCAGCGCAATGCCATCGTCAAGATCCTGGACAGGCGGGTCTGGGGCTATTGGGCGCTGGAGAATCTCTGGGGCAATCTGCGCTGGAATCCGGACCCGGCCGACCGCGAGAACATCATGCTCACCGGTTATCTGGGGCTGATGGTGGGGATGTACGAGACGCTCAACGACGATCGGTTCTCCGCCCCCGGCGCACTCACCTTCGGATGGAACGATCGCCGCGCATATCGGAACAGTTTCGGCACGCTCGCGGAATCGGTGCACCGCAATATGATCGACGGGGACTACACCCTGTACCCGTGTGAACCGAACTGGATCTACACGGTCTGCAACACCTTCGGGCTCAACACCCTGCTGACCCACGACCGCTTGCACGGCACCGCGCTCACGGCCGATGCCATCGACCGCCTGCATCACGCCTACGAATCGGAGTTCCTGCGCCCCGACGGCCGGATCATCGGCGTCCGCAGCGCCCGGCTGGGCGGATCCTGGAACTTCTGGGCGGGTCCGGCGATCCAGCTCACCACCGCCCTGTGGCTGCACGCCGGGTTGCCGGAGTACGCGCAGCGGGCCTGGTGGATCGTGCGTGACCAGGAAATCCATGCTCGCGGTGAGCATGTCGGGTTTCCGCTGCGGGCGAGCTCGCGGGTCGATGCGGGCAACTATCGGTTCGGCAGTGCCTACGGGCAGGTCATGATCGCCTCGGCCGCCCGTGAGATGGGCGATGAGGATATTGCGCGGACGGCGCTTGCGGGGATCGAGGAATTCGGTGATCCGGTGAGCGCCAACGGCGTTCGCTACTACGCGGGGCTGTCCGGACTGGGCAATATGTATGCGCTCCAGTCCCGGTTCAATCGGGCCGCCGGTGTGCGCGATCTGATCGCTTTCGGCGCGCCGCCGCAGTGGCGGGCCGGGCCGGTGCTGGCGGAGGCGGCCTATCCGGACGTCCTCGTGGCCCGTGCCGTCACCGACGGCCGGGCCCTCGACCTGGTGCTCAGGCCAGGGAATGGCCTGTGCCGCACCACTTTACGGATCGCCCGGCTGAATCCTGGGCGCGCCTACAGCGTGGCCGGTGCGCGGGACGCGGAGTTCATCGCGTCGCACGCCGGTGAAGCCCTCATCGATATCGATCTCGGAGGTCGTCATGAAGTACGCATTGCCCCGCGCTAGGGGCGGACTGATCTCCGGGCGCGCGCTCGCTCGCCGGCTGGCGGAGCTCGATCCGGTGCGTGACAACGAGGAGGCCACCCGCCTCAGCATCGAAGTCCGGTACGGTGACCCGATTTTCGTACATGCCGCCTACACGGTCGCCTTCGCCCGGCAGGTCGCGATCCCATCCATCTCGCGCATCGTGTATCGGCGCGGGACCGGCGACATGATGCACGACGTGCGCCGGCGCAACGACGACACCCTGGTGTTCTTCGGCGAGATGCTGCGTCACGGCCACAGCAGTGCGTGCGGGCGCGCGGCGATCGATCGGATGGAGGCCATTCACGGCCGTTTCGGGATCAGCGATCAGGACAAGCTCTACACCCTCGCCTCGCTGGCCCTCGAAGCGGACCGGATACTCGAACACCTGGGTCTGGCCGTGTTCACCGACGCGGATCGTCTGGCCCGCTTTCACTTCTGGCGCGGTGTCGGCGAGCGCATGGGCCTCGAGGTGCCTGACACTCGAGCCGACCTGCTGGCCTGGACCGTCGACTACGAACGCGCCCACTACGCCTACACCGAGGGCGGTCGCGCGCTCGTCGACCAGCTCTTCGAGGACTGGCGGCAACGCTGGTTCCCCGGCCCGCTGCGCCCGCTGGCCGACAACGCCCTGCTGCTGATCATCGACGACCCGCTGCGCGCGGTCCACCGGCTCCCGAATCCGCCCGCCGCCCTGCAGTCCATCGCACCCCGAATCATCGATTCCTACATGACTTTCCAATCCGTCCGCCCCCACCGGCTGGACCGATCCTGGGTCGATCATTTCCGCCGTGACGACGCCGGCCCCGTCGACCTCGATCGGATCGGACACCAGCCGGGCCGTTACGGAATCGAGCGCCAACGCTGATCAGCATTCGATGCACTCGCGAGCGCGGTCGGGCCGGGAATGGCAGGATCGGGATTGTGAGTGAGCCGGTGCACCCCAACGACATTCGGATCTCCGACGCCGAACGGAAGAAACTCGAGGAGACGCTGCGCCGCGCCGTGGACGCCGGCGTGCTCGATCTCGGTGAGTTCGACAGCCGGGTGCAGTCGATCTGGCAGGCTCGTACCCGGGGCGAGCTGGCCAAGGTGTCCGCCGATCTGCCCGAGATGAAAGAGCCGGGGCCATCGGGCGGGCGGATCGCCATGACGGTGCTGACCATCGTGTGGTTGTCACTCAGCGGGCTGAACCTGATCGTGTGGCTGTTGCTGGGCGTCACGCTGGAGTGGTTCTATCCGTGGTGGGTGTGGGTGCTGGTGCCGCCGGGGGCGGTGCTGGGGACCTTGTGGGCGTGTGGAATCGGGCGGAAGCCGGGCAACGAGTGACGGATCGTTACCGCAGCATCATCGATGTCCACATCGTCCTGTGGCGCGATGGCCTGGTCCTGCTCGGCGAGCGCGCGAACACGGGCTACGGTGACGGCCGGCTGAATCTACCCAGCGGCCACCTCGAGGATGGCGAATCGGTGGTGGACGGCGTGATCCGTGAAGCCATGGAAGAAATCGGAATCACCATCGACCCCGCCGACCTGCGCTTCGCGCACGTCCTCCACCACCGCGGCGAGTCCGGGGCCGCCCGCATCGGCTTCTTCTTCGAAGCCCTCCGCTGGACCGGAGAGCCGGTGAACATGGAGCCCCACAAATGTGCCGGTCTGCTCTGGGCCGACCCGGATGCCCTGCCGCCCAATATCATCCCCTACCAGGCCGCAGGCGTCCGGAACTGTCATCACGGCACTTCCTTCGCCCTCCACGGGTGGGACTGACCGCCCGTCAGCTCTCCTGCGGGGCCGGGGTGCGCAGGTGGCGGCTCATGTCGCCGGTAAGCGTGATCTGCACCTGGCGCTCGGCGAACCGCCACTGCCCGGCGCTGCGCTCGAAGCGGTCCCGGTAACGGCCGGCCGCTACCGGCTGCAGAGGCAGGTCCGATGTGGCCTGGAAAACCGTGAAATAGGAACGCGCCGTGGCGGTATCGGCGTCCTCGCCGAATTCGACGGCGATATTGGTGGTGACGTGATGGGTGCGCGGCGTCCCGTCCTCGTACACGATCACCATGCCCCGAAACATCTTCTCGATCCGCTCACTCCCCGCGACCGACCCACCGCTGCCGCTGAACACCCCGTGCGCGAACAACGCCCCCACTCCAGCGAAATCCCCACTATCGACCAACTCGGCATACTTCGCGATCAAGTTCGTCACGGCAGTTGTATCAGTGGCTGAGCTCATGCCACCCGAGAGTAGGCCACAGCCACCTCGCTCACGGTCCGTGCGCGTCGATCGCGTGCCGGAGCGGCACGGCGGAGATGAACAACCTGGCGATGCACGAACCGCGGTCGAATGGGCGCACGGTTGTGTGAAACAGAAAGATTTCACTGCCTTGTCGGACCGATGGTGGGACAGTGGGGTATGGCGTCCGGAGGTTTGCTCACGTGATGCGGGGCCGGGGTGACGAGCCGTGACAGTGTTCGTCGGAACATCGGGGTGGCAGTACGCCGACTGGCGGGAGCTGGTGTATCCGCGAGGAATTGGGCAGCGCCGGTGGCTCGAGGTGTATGCGCGGGCATTCGGGGCCGTGGAGTTGAACGCGGCCTTCTATCGGCCAGTGGCCCGGACGACCTTCGAGGGGTGGCACGGACGGACACCGGAGGATTTCGTGATGGCGGTGAAGGCCAGTCGGGTGGTCACCCACTATCGCCGGCTGCGGGACGTCGACATACCACTGGAGCGGATGATCGATGCGGCGCGCGGGCTGGGGGATCGGTTGGGGCCGATACTGATTCAACTGCCCCCCACCCTGACCGCCGAACCCGAGCGGCTCGACCAGGTGCTAGGGCTGATCCCCGCCGAGTTGCGCGTGGCGGTCGAGCCGCGCCACGAGAGCTGGTGGGACGACCGGGTCCGGGCCGTGCTCGAAGCACACCGTGCGGCACTGTGCTGGGCCGACCGGCTCGGCCGGCCGATCACGCCGCTGTGGCGCACGGCCGACTGGGCCTACGTCCGTTTCCATGAAGGTCCCGGCCGGTCCGCACCCCGCTACCCGGAACGCGTTCTGGCCGAATGGGTCCGGCGCATCGAGGACACCTGGGATAGGAATCTCGATGCCTACGTCTTCTTCAACAACGATGTCGGTGGCGCGGCCGTCCACGATGCGATCCGGATCGGTGATCTGGTCCGCGCCGCAGGACGGCCGGTAGCCCGCACGCCCGATCGACTCCCGCTCACACCGTGACCGTGACTCGCAGCCATAGATGGCGGCGCCGGCCAGGACGGGTGCGGGGGCCTGAAGGGCTGATGCAGCTGCGGGGCAATCCCGGCAGCTACTTCTTCTGAACGGGCACCCTCGACAGGGTGGACGGTCGCGGCAAGTTGCGGCGACCGTTGCTCTCGGCGGTTTTCGCGCTCACCCTGCAGACGAATTCAGGCCACTCGAATACGAGCCCTTCAGGCTCGCATCCCGAATCAGGAGGCGGGCTTGGACTTGCCCAGGTTGCTGACACCGTTGATCGCATCGAGGATGTTGACGATGGCGTGGGTGCCGCCGTCGAGTGCCGAGCTGCCGGAGTCGAGCATGGCGGAACCGGAGGACGAGCCGGCCGAACCCGAGGACGAGCCGGCCGAACCCGAGGACGAGCCGGCGTCAGCCGAACCCGCGCCCAGGCCGGTGGCGGGGGAGCCGGCAGCGGAGGCCGCCGCGACCGGGCCGAGGAACAGGGCGGCGGCAGAGAGGGTGGCGGCGGCAACGATCTTGCGGGAGAACACGTATGGAGCTTCCTTTCACAGACAGATAACGACGCCATCACGGCGCTTATAAAAATGTTATGAAGAAGAAATCTGCAGATCCACCCCTTTTTTTGTGGGAATAATCACAGTTAATAATGAGCTAACGGCACATTTTGCCGAGGTGACGCTATTTGATCTTCATTCCGCGAGCGAATTCAGTGATCAAATTCGATTACTTTTTCTACGGTGCCGCGTATCGGCCTGCGGCGGAGGAGATCTCGTAGCGGACCTCCGATCCCGGCACGGCGCGACCTCGAGTTGAACGACACGTTCGGGGGTCGCCGGCATGACGGCGATCCGGCGTTCCCGGGCGAGGGATTGCGCAACATGAGGGCGCGACACGCTCAGAACGCCATGCCTTCCTGGACATCTCTATCATGTTGTGCTATAGGGGCCGGCGGCTCGGCGTGACCCCACTGCAGCGCGTACAGCGTGCCGCCGCACCCCTGGATGGTCGCGTCGGTGCCCGTTGACACGGCGTCTGGCTGCAACGGTAAGGAGGAAATCGTCCTCGGTCACACCCACTATGTGGACCTGTTCAGCGAGTTTCCGTGGGTCAAGCTCTGTGCGGTGGTGCCGGACCCGCCACCGCCGGCGCCCATGGACACACGGCTGGCCGTCGACTCCGTTCGACGCCCTAATTCAGCTGCGGGGCAATCCCGGCAGCTACTTCTTCTGAACGGGCACCCTCGACAGGATGGACGGTCGCGGCAAGTTGCCGCGACCGTTGCTCTCGGCGGTTTTCGCGCTCACCCGGCAGACGAATTCAGACCACTTGAATACGAGCCCTTACCGGCCACTACGCCAGCAGGCGCAGTGCGCTGCGGTGGGTGTGGCTCGCCGTCATCATCTCCACCGGGTGCTCGAAGCCCCGGCGGGACGCACTGGGGCATGTGGACGCGGGCCCCTCGGCGAGCGGGCAGGATTGACTGTTGGGTACCGCGCCCGCCGAGGGGGACTGCCGTGTACGGCGTCCGGCCCCGATGTTGGCCGGGACCGTGGAGGCCGCCAAGGGCCAGCGGCCAACGGGGATCAGGCTATGTCGGCGTCGCGAGTTTGCCCGCGCGGACCGAGGCCATGCCTCTGCTGATTTGGGCCACGCTCGTACCCGCTGTGACCAGGCGACACGCCCGGAGCGACATGGCATTAGCTGATGAATTGCTGAAATGGGCCGGCGGAGGGGGTCGGGTGGGAGATCATCGTCGGCATGCTCGACGACTCCTGGCGTGTCCGTTCGATACACAGCGCGGCCGTGCTGGTCGAATTCGCCGCTGGCCGCTCGATGTCCACAGCCGCCGCACTGGCCGAGACCGGGCTCACCGAATCCGACCTGGAGGACCCGGAGCTCGAGATCGACATCGGCCAGGAGCTCCGGATCATCGGCAACATCCTCGACACCACCGGCGACGACCCGGGAATGGGCCTGCTGGCGGGGTTTTCGGTGCACCTGCCCATGCTGGGCAGCCTGGGCATCGCCCTGAGCAGCTGCTCCACGGTGCGCGAGATGGCCGAACTGTGGGCCCGCCACGCCGAATTGTCCTTCGCCTACTGCTGATTCACCATCGCCGACGCCGGTGACCGGGTGCTGGTGTCCCTCGACGCCGAGCCCGTCCCGCCGCGCCTGCGCCGCTTCGCTCTCGAACGCGACCTGGCCGCCCTGCGCACCATTCAGCGCGAATTGCTGTCCTGGGACGTCCTGGTGCACCGGCTGGAGCTGACCCTGCCGTACGCCCCGGTGTACGAGGCGGTCGGTGTGCTGCTCGGCATCGGCGACATCGTCTACGACCAGCCCGCCGACACCCTCTACCTCGACGCCACCGATCTGCAACGCCCGATGCCGCAGGCGAATTCGATGCTGCGCAGGCAGTACGGGCAGCTGTGCGCGGAGATCGTCGAACGCCGCCGCGCCCGGGTCGGGCTGGCCGGTCGGGTCCGGGCCCTGCTGATGCGGCACGGCCGCGCCATCGATCAGGTCGCCATCGCCGCCGACCTGCACATGAGCGTCCGTACCCTGCGCCGCAGACTGGCCGCGGAGGGCACCACCTTCCGAGAACTGGCCTGCGAGACAACGGGCCTGCTGGCCGAGGAGCTGCTGGCCGCCGGTTTCACCATCGACACGGTGGCCGCCCGGCTCGGCTACACCAGCGCGTCAGCGTTCGCGACCGCTTTCCGCGACTGGAAGGGGCAGACCCCCGGCCAGTTCGCGCGTTCCGACCTCGCCCCGCAGCATCGCCGCCGCACCGGCGGCATCGGCGCGGCAGGACGCCCCGCCCGCCCGCACCCCGCCACGAATGAGCGCCGCACTACCGGACAGCACGAAATCTAGGACGATTCGGGCGATCGGGACGCTGAACCCGGTTGCGGCTCAGGCCGGATCGAATCCGGCGAGCCGCGCGGCGTGCAGGGCGATGTACAGCTCGGCGGCGGCCTTCGGGTCCGAGCACCGGCGATCGGTCAGCGTCTCGATCCGCCGCAGCCGGTAGTGAATGGTGTTGCGGTGGTAGTGGAGCCGTTGCGCCACCTCGGTATTGGAGCCACCGCATTCGAACCACAGCTCGAGGGTATCGAGGAGGGTGTCGCGTTCCTCCGGCGGCAGTTCGAGCACCGGGCCCAGGACGTCGTCCGCCAATTCCCGTGACGCCGAGGGCGCATGCGCGAGAACGAGCGGGATCGGCGTGCTGCCGTACGCGGTCACGGCCGTGCTGCCGGGTGGCGCGCATCGCCCCGCGAGTTCCGCCTCGCGCAAGGCGGTCCCCGCGGACCCCGGCGTCGGGAAGGGGCGGCTCACCCCGATGCGCCCGGTCGCATGTGCGCGCAGGCGCGACAGCACCCGCTCGTGCGAGCGTGCGGTGGCCACATTGAGCAGCCCGATCCGCGCGCCCGGCTCGGTGAGCCAGATCGACTCGACGAAGTCGGCCCGCAGCCGATCCTCGATCCCGAACAGCGGTTCGATTGCGCCGGAATCGGTTTCGGCGTGCACGACGACGAAACTGCCCAGCGGCGGCAGGTGCAGGGCCCGGGCGATGTCGCGCTGGGTGGGATCGTCGGCATCGCCGTCGAACAGCCGCCGCAGCATGGCGCGGCGCTCGACGTCGTGGCGGCGGACCCGCTCGGTGAGGTAGTCGGCGTACGCATCGGCAGCGGCGCCGGAATAGTCGTCCAGGAGCCGCCACATCTCCGAGCCGAGTTGCGGCAGCGCGTCCAGATTCGTCCCCCGCGCCGTGACGAGCGCGCGTTCCCACAGCAGCCGTCCCGCCAGCCGGTACGCGTGCAGCACCGCCGCGATCGGCACGCCCAGTTCCGCCTTGACCCGGCCCACCACGGTCGCTGGTTGCAGCCGCCGCCCGGCGCTCCCGGAGAGTTGTTCGAGCAGGGCGGCCAGATTGTCGCGGACGACGAGGTGCAGCTGCGCCTCGGTGAGGGCGGCCTCCGCATAGGCGTTCTCGCCGGTGAGGATGCGGCCGACGAGTTCGGTGGTGAGGTCGTCGACCTCCACGAGCAGGGTGCGCGCTACCGCGGTCGAACCGCTCGGCGGCACTGCGGTTGAGCCGCTCGGCGTTACCGCGGTTGAGCCGGTCGGCGGCACTGCGGTGGAGCCGTTGCGCGGCGGGCCGGTGAGCGCTGTCATGGATTCGATAGTAGGTACTTGCTCTCGCCGCCGACTGTGCTCCAGCACAGTCGGCCGGGCGGTATCGGCAAACCCGCGCACATGGTGGGTGGATGCACCTGACCCGCAGTATCGACACCGACAGCGACAGTGACCCGGGTCATAGCCGACCCGGGTCGATCGATGAGGTGGAGAGAGGTGCCGACCGTGTACGACTACATCGTCGTAGGCGCGGGGTCCGCGGGATCCGTGCTGGCCAGCCGATTGTCCGAGGATCCGGCGATCCGGGTGGCCGTGATCGAGGCCGGGCCGCGCGACACCGCCGAGGAGATCCACCTGCCGGTCGCCTTCCCGTCCCTGTTCAAGAGCCCGCTGGACTGGGACTACGACACCGAACCCGAACCCCGGCTGCACAGCCGCCGCGCCTACCTCCCGCGCGGCCGCGTCCTGGGCGGATCCAGCTCCATGAACGCCATGATCTACATCCGTGGCGCCCGCGCCGATTACGACGCGTGGGCCGCTGCCGGCGCGGACGGGTGGAGCTACGACGAGGTGCTGCCGTACTTCGTGCAGGCCGAGGACAACGAGCGCGGCAAGGACGCCTATCACGGTGTGGGCGGGCCGCTGTCGGTCAGCGACAGCCGGTCGAATCATCCACTGGGTGAAGCATTCCTGCGTGCCGCCGAACAGGCCGGGCACACCCGCAACGACGATTTCAACGGCGTCACCCAGCTCGGCGTCGGCCGCTACCAGGTGACCCAGCGCAACGGCATGCGATGCAGCGCCGCGGTCGCCTACCTGCACCCGGCGCTGGAGCGGGAGAACCTGATGGTCATCACCGACGCCCTCGCGCACCGGATCGTCATCGAGAACGGCCGGGCCACCGGTGTGGTGATCGGCCGCGACGGCAGCACCGAGACCATTCGGGCCCGGCGCGAAATCGTGCTGGCCGCAGGCGCTTACGGCTCCGCGCAGCTGTTGTTGCTGTCCGGCATCGGCCCGGCCGAACAGCTGGCGGCCTTCGGCATCGAGACCGTCCGCGACCTGCCGGTCGGGCAGAACCTGCAGGATCACCTGTCGATGTTCCTCAACTACCGCACCGACCGCGAATCCCTGATGACCGCGCTCACGCCCCAGAACCTGGGCCTGCTCCAGGAATCCGGCCGCGGTCCGCTGACCTCGAATATCGGTGAGACCGGCGGCTTCCTCGAAACCCGCACCGGACTGGCGGGCCCGGACATCCAGTTCCACCAGGCCCCGGTCCTCTTCCACGGTGAGGGCATGGGCGCGGCGACCGAGCACGGCTACGCGTTCGGCCCCTGCCTGATCAACCCCACCAGCCGCGGCGAACTCACCCTGCGCTCGGCGGACCCGGCCACCGCGCCGCGCATCCGCCACAACTACCTCGACACCGAGGCCGACCGCGCGAGCATCATCGCCGGACTGCGCAGCGCCCTCGACATCGCCGGCCAGCCCGCGCTGCGCGAGCTCACCACCGGCGAATTCCTCACTCCCGCCGGTGATTCCGACGCCGAACTGCTCGACTTCGCGGCCCGCACCGCCCAGACCCTCTATCACCCCACCTCCACCTGCGCCATCGGCTCGGTCGTGGACCCGCGCCTGCGCGTACTGGGCGTCGCGGGCCTGCGCGTCGCCGATGCCTCGGTCATGCCGTCGGTGGTGCGGGGCAATACCAACGCGCCCACGATCATGATCGGCGAGAAGGCCGCCGTCATGCTCGCCGAGGACGCCGACTCGGAAGGAAACGCATCGTGACCACCACCGCCGCGGCGACCATCGACGCCACCGTCTCCGCACTCCGGCAGGGCGAAATCGACTGGGCCCGAACCCCGTTGCTCGCCCGGCGGCGGCTGCTCGAACAGATTCACGCCAATACCGCGCGCTACGCGCGGGAGTGGGTCGAGACCGCCGCCCGCATCAAGAAGCTGCCCCTGGACTCGCCGCTGCTCGGCGAGGAATGGGTGAGCGGCCCCTACTCGCTGCTCACCGGCGCGGCCGCGCTCGCGGAATCGCTGCGGGCACTGGAGCAGGGCCGCAGCCCGGTCGACGGCTACCCGATTTACGCCGCTCCCGGCGGCCGCACCGCGGTCGACGTCTTCCCGCACGGCGTCTTCGATTGGCTGCTGCTCAACGGATTCCGCGCGGAGGTCTGGACCAGGCCCGGCGTCGACGCCGAAACCGTCCGTGCCCGAGCCGGTCTGGGGCAGCGCACCCCGGCCGAGACCGGCGGCGTGGGCGTGGTTCTCGGCGCGGGCAATATCTTCTCGATCGCGCCGCTGGACGTGCTCTACCAGCTCTACGCCGACAACCGGGTGGTGGCGCTCAAGCTGAATCCGATCACCGACCCGCTGCTGCCGGTGCTGGAGAAGATCTTCGCGCCCCTGATCGAGGGCGGCTTCGTACGCCTGCTCACCGGCGGCGCCGAGGTCGGCACGGTGCTGGTGCACCATGCCGGCGTGGACGCGGTGCACATGACCGGCAGCGCGCTCACCCACGACGCCATCGTGTTCGGCACCGGCGAGGAAGGCGCGCGGAACAAGGCGGCGGGCACACCGAAACTCGACAAGCCCATCACCAGCGAACTGGGCGGCGTCTCACCCACCATCGTGATCCCGGGCCGCTGGTCCGACGCCGACCTCCGGTACCAGGCCGAGCACCTGGCCACCCAGCGCCTGCACAACAACGGCTACAACTGCGTCGCCGCGCAGGTCGCGGTGATCTCCGCGGACTGGCCCCAGAAGGACCGGTTCCTCGCCGAACTGCGCGCCGCGCTCGAGCGGGCGCCGCAGCGTCCGGACTACTACCCGGGCTCGGCCGCCCGCGTCGACGGCGCGCGCACGTCCTATCCCGGCGCCGAGCGGATCGGCGCGCGCACCCTCATCACCGGACTGGTGCCGCACCGGGACGAGACCGCGCTGCGCACCGAGTATTTCGCCCCGGTGCTGGGCGTGCTCGAATTGAGCGGCGACGCACCGGAATTCCTCACGCAGGCGGTCCGCGTGTCCAACGAGGAGTTCGAGGGCACCCTCGGCGTCAACATCATCGCCGACCCCGCCACCATCGACCGGCTGGGTGAGCATTTCGAACGAGCCATCGCCGACCTGCGGTACGGCACCGTCGCCATCAACGCCTGGACGGGCCTCGGCTACCTGACCGCCCGCGCCTCCTGGGGTGCCTTCCCCGGGCACACCCTCGCCGACATCCAGAGCGGAATCGGCGTGGTGCACAACGGCTTGCTGATCGCCGATCCGGAGCGCACCGTGGTCCGCGGCCCCTTCCGCCCCGTCCCGCGGTCGCTGCTGCGCGGCGAGTTCGCGCTCTCCCCGAAACCGCCGTGGTTCGTGACCAACCGCACCGGCGCCACCACCCTGCGGCGGCTGACCAACTTCGCGAAGCGACCCGGCGCCGCCGCCCTGCCGGGCATCTTCGCCTCCGCGCTGCGCGGCTGAGCGCAGCGAACCGGGCCGGGCGCGTCACTTCCGCGCACGGCGCTCCCGGCCCCGTTCACCCGGGCTGTACCCGAGAAAGACACCTGCACAATGACTTACGACGAGCTCGACCTGCCGATGCCCAGCACCATGCAGGACGAACCGCTGTCCCTGGCCACCCTGCTGCGCTATGCGAGCACGGTGCACGCCGACGCTACCGTCCGCACCTGGACCGGCACCGAATCCCGCGTCCTGACCTACCGCGAACTGGGGGAGCAGGCGGCCCGGCTGGCCCACGCCCTGACCGCGCTGGGCATCGGCCGCGGGGATCGCGTCGGCACCTTCATGTGGAACAACAACGAGCACCTCATCGCCTACTGCGCGGTGCCCGCCATGGGGGCGGTGCTGCACACCATCAACATCCGGTTGTTCCCCGAACAGATCACCTACGTGACCGATCACGCGGCGGACCGCGTCGTGATCGTCGACGCCTCCCTGATCCCGGTGTTCGCGCCGGTACTGCCGACCTTGCGCACCGTGCGCCACGTCATCGTCGCCAACGGTGACGCCGCGGCGCTGCCCGCACCCGAGGGCGTCACCGTCCACGAGTTCGACACCCTGCTCGCGCAGTATCCGGGCACCTTCGACTTCCCGGTCCTCGACGAGCGCTCGGCCGCCGCCATGTGCTACACCTCCGGCACCACCGGCGACCCGAAAGGTGTTGTCTACTCGCATCGTTCGAACTGGCTGCACTCCATGCAGGCCTGCACCACCGATGCCATGGGCGTGCGCGCCGGCGACCGGATGCTGGCCATCGTGCCCATGTTCCACGCCAATGCCTGGGGTCTGCCCTATGCCGCGCTCATGGCCGGGGCGTCGCTGGTGATGCCCGACCGCTTCCTGCAACCGGAGCCGCTGCTGGCGCTCATGGCCGCCGAGCAGCCGAGTTTCGCCGCGGCCGTGCCGACGGTGTGGAACGGTGTGCTGACCGCCGTCGACGCGAAGCCGCAGGACCTGACCCATCTGCGGGCGGTCGTGGTCGGCGGTGCCGCGGTGCCGCCGCAGCTGATGCGCGCCTTCGAGGAACGGCACGGCGTGCCCATCATCCAGGCGTGGGGGATGACCGAGACCTCCCCGCTGGGCGCGCTGGCCTGGCCGCCCGCGGGCCTCGACGGCGAGGCCGCCTTCGCCTACCGGATCACCCAGGGCCGCATCCCGGCCGCGGTTCAGGCGCGGCTCATCGGAGACGATGGCACCGAGCTGCCCCGCGACGGAAAAGCGGTGGGAGAGCTGGAGGTTCGCGGCCCCTGGGTCACCGCCTCCTACTACTCGCCGGATGCCGCGGGAATCGGCGCCGACGCCTTCCGCGACGGCTGGCTGCGCACGGGCGACGTCGGCACCATGAGTGCCGACGGCTACCTCACCCTGGTTGACCGGGCCAAGGACATCATCAAATCCGGCGGTGAGTGGATCTCCTCGGTCGATCTGGAGAACGCGCTCATGGCGCACCCCGACATCGCCGAGGCCGCCGTTTTCGGTGTGCCGGACGAGAAGTGGGACGAGCGTCCCGTCGTGGCCGCCGCACTGCGCGCCGGCGCCGAACCCGATGCCGGTGCGCTCCGCGCGTTCCTGTCCGGCAAGGTCGCGAAATGGCAACTCCCCGAACGCTGGACCTTCGTCTCCGAGGTGCCCAAGACCAGCGTCGGCAAGTTCGACAAGAAGGTGCTGCGCGCCCGTTACGCCGCCGGTGAACTCGCCATCGTCGTCCCCGACTGACCGCTGGTGAGGATTGTGCGCCGCCGCGGGAAATCCCCGCGGCGGCGCAACTGTCATTTCTCGAAGTAGCGGCGCGGGTTCCGCACCAGGATGGTGTCGATGTCGTCCTCGGTGAGGCCCTTGGCGAGGAGGGCGGGGAGGACATCCTCGCTGATGTGGCGGTAGTTCCACTTCGGGGCGATCTGGGCCTTGGCGGCCGGATCGAACCAGTCCATGAAACAGGCGGCGTCGTGGGCGATGACGATCTTGTCGCGGTACCCGCGGCGGACGAGTTCCACGATGGTGTTCACGCGGTCCTCGAACGGCAGCAGGACGTCGATGCCGAAGCGGTCCATGCCGAGATAGGAACCCGCATCGGCCAATTCGGCGAGGTAGTCCAGATCGGTGGAGTCACCGGAGTGGCCGATCACCACGCGGGTCAGGTCCGCGCCCTCCTCCCGCAGCACCCGCTGGGCCACCAGCCCGGACCGGGTGTGCGGGTTGGTGTGCACGGTGATCGGCACACCCGTCCGCACCGCCGCCTGACCGACCGCCCGCATCACCCGCTCCACACCCGGCGTCAGCCCGGGTTCCTCGATGGCGCACTTGAGGAATCCCGCGCGCACCCCGGTCCCGGCGATGCCCTCGGTGAGGTCCTTGACGAACAGCTCCACCATGGGCTCGGGCATGTCCATCATCAAACCCGGTCCGTTGTAATGGAATTGGAACGGCAGGTCGTTGTAGGTGTAGACGCCGGTGGCGACGACGATATTCAGCTCGGTGCGGGCCGCGATCTGCTGGATGCGGGGGATGTAGCGGCCCAGTCCCAGCACGGTCGGGTCCAGGATGGTGTCGATGCCCAGCGATTTCAGCTCGTCGAGCTGCTTCACGGCGTCGTCGACACGGGCCTGTTCATCCCAGTCGCCGTAGTTCTGCCGGTACTCCTCGCCGAGCACGAAGACGTGCTCGTGCACCAGCACCCGGCCCAGCTCGCTGGAATCGACGGTGCCGGTGACAGTGGGGACGATGCTCATCGGGATGCCTTGTCTGTGAACAGGTTCGGGTCGATGGCGCGCTTGAGGATCTTGCCCGTCGCGCCCTTGGGCAGCTGGTCGGTGAAGGCGAAGCGGTGCGGCACCTTGTAGGCGGACAGGCGCTCCTTGGCCCAGGCGCGCAGCTCCCCGGCATCGAGTTCGACGCCGGGCGCGGTGGCCACCACCGCGCCCACCTCCTCGCCGTAGTGGTCGTCGGGCAGGCCGATCACCGCCACCTCGACAATGCCGGGATGCTCGTAGAGCACCTCCTCGACCTCGCGCGGATACACGTTGTACCCGCCGCGAATGATGAGATCCTTTGCGCGGTCGACGATGTAGACGTAGCCGTCGGCGTCGACGCGGCCCAGATCACCGGTGCGCAGCCAGCCGCCGGACAGATCGGCCGCCGTCGCGTCGGGCCGCTGCCAGTACCCCTTCATCACGCTGGGCCCACGCATGAACAGCTCACCGACCGTATCGGCCGGCAGCACCGTGCCCTCCGGATCGCGCACCTCGATCGACGTGCCGGGCAGCGCGGTACCCACCGACCCGGTCCGCTGCTCGCGATCCAGCGGGTTGTAGGTCGCCGCCCCGCTGGACTCGGTGAGCCCGTAGCCCTCGAGAATGGTGCAGCCGAAACGTTCCGTGAAGGACCGGATCACCTCCGCGGGCAGCGACGCGCCACCCGAGCAGGCCAGCCGCAGGCTCGCGAAGTCCTCCGGACCGTAGTCACCGGCGCTGTGCAGCATGGCATTCCACATGGTCGGCACGCCCGCCACCACGGTGAGCCGGTGATCGCGGATCGTCTCGATCATCGCCCCGGGGACGAACGGGGACACCATGGAGAACGAACTGCCCGCGTGCAGGGTGGTGATCAGGCACACCGCCTGCCCGAACACGTGGAACAGCGGCAGCCCGGTGCCGAAGCGTTCCTCGGGTGTGAGCCGCAGCTGATCGATGAAAATGCGTGCGGTCTCGATCAGATTGGCGACGGTGAGCTCCACGCCCTTCGGTTTGCCCGTGGTGCCCGAGGTGTAGAGCAGGATCGCGGTGTCGTCGGGTGCGCGCCGGACCGGTTCGGCGGTCGGCTGGGCGGGGGAGGCGTGCGCACCGGGCTCGAGCACCTGCACCGGGATGCCGCGCTCGGCGGCGGCCTGCTCGGCCGCGGTGCGGGCCAGATGCCAGGCGATGGCATACCGGGCGCCGGAATCGTCGAGCACATAACCGATTTCGGGTGCGGTCGCCATGGTGTTCACCGGGATGGCGACGGCTCCGATCACTTGCGCGCCCAGGTAGGCGATCACGAACTCCGGCACGGTCGGCGCCACCAGCAACACGCGATCTCCCACCGCGACACCGGATTCGGTGAGCCGACCGCCGAAGGCCGCACTGCGGCGGGCCAGCTCGGCGTAGGAGAGGGTGCCGTCCAGGTGGCGCAGCGCGATGGCGTCGGGGCGTTCGGACGCGTGCTGCCAGATACGGTCGGCGACATTTGTCATGGAACATCCAGTTATGTAGAGGTCGAATGAGACGGGGTCGGAGTGAGCGGCGTCACGACCCTGTGCGCGACCATATCTGAATCCGGTGTCAACTTCAATGACGGTCGGCCGTCGTTCAGGTCGCGCGAGCGAGCAGGTCGAAGACGGCGGCGTGGGACGATATGTGCTGGTATACGCGGTGATACGGTGGCAATCGGCAGCCGTCCCTGCGACCGAGTGAGTGATCCGCCGTGACGTCCGAACCCATCGACCGCGAGGCTGCGCCTCGCCGGGTACCCCCACGCACCAAGCGCGGAGAGCGCACCCGTGCCGCCCTCGTCGCCGGGGCGCGCGAGGTGTTCGAACGCGACGGCTACCTCGACGCCAGAATCGCCGACATCTCCAAGGCCGCGGGCGCCGCCGCCGGCTCGTTCTACACCTACTTCGACAGCAAGGAAGAGATCTTCACCGCCGTCGTCGAGGAGGTGCAGGAGGAAATGCTGCACCCGCACGTGCGGGCCCGTACCGGCGTCACCGACCCGCGCGAGCTCGTCGAGGCTGCCAACCGGGAATACCTGCTGGCCTACAAGCGCAATGCGCGCCTGATGGGGGTGTTCGAAGAGGTCACCCAGATCAACGAGAACTTCCGCGCGCTGCGCCTGGAACGCAACCGTGCCTTCATCCAGCGCAATGCCAGGATGATCCGCGAACTGCAGGAATCCGGGCGGGCCAGCGCGGATCTCGATCCGCTGATCACCGCTCAGGCGCTGTCGGTGATGGTCAGCCGCATGGCCTACATGGTCTTCGTCCAGCACCAGCGCATCGCCTTCGAGAAGCTGGTCGGCACCCTGACCCAGCTGTGGGTCAATGCCCTGCAGGTGAAGTCCGAATAGCTAGCGGCCCGCCTGATTGGCTCGCGACCCCGCCCGATAGCTCGCGACCCCACGTGCGCGGATTGCGGCGGTAGCTGCCGCAAGGGTCCGGAAATCTGAATCCGGGTTCGAGTTCGTGTCGTTTTCTCCTGCATGACCTTGGCTTTCGAGCGCACTGTGTGCCGTATCACAGGAGCTGGACCCCCTCGGCGGTATTGACCGCGACGGGAGTTTGGCGCATGGTGGCGGAGGAAAATAAGCGCTTAGTAAGTTCCCTGCTAGGGGTCGGCCCCGGGTCGCGGCGCGAGACCGCCGTGGCCACGGGCGACCTGAAAGGACCTGTCCGTGAACAGATTCGAAGGCAAGACCGCCATTGTCACCGGCGCCAGCCGGGGTATCGGCCTCGGTATCGCGCAGCGCCTGGTGGACGAGGGCGCCAAGGTCGTGATCACCGCCCGCAAGCAGGAGGCGCTCGACGAGGCCGTCGCGGCGCTGGGCGGGCCGTCGAAGGCGCTGGCCGTGGCGGGGCGCGCCGACGATGCCGCGCATCAGGCCGAGACCCTCGAGCGGGCAGTCGAGACCTTCGGAAGTGCCGACCTGCTGGTGAACAACACCGGGATCAATCCGGTGTTCGGGCCGATGGTGGAGCTCGATCTCGACGCGGCCCGAAAGATCGTGGAGGTCAACTGCCTTGCGGCCCTGTCGTGGGTGCAGCACGCCTACCGGGCGTGGATGAAGGACCATGGCGGCGCGGTCGTGAACGTCTCCTCGGTCGCCGGGCTCAAGCCCGCGCCCGGCATCGGTTTCTACGGCTCCAGCAAGGCGATGCTGACCCACATCACCCAGGAGCTCGCGGTCGAACTCGGCCCGGACATCCGCGTCAACGCCGTCGCGCCGGCGGTGGTGAAAACGAAGTTCGCCACCGCGCTCTACGAGGGCCGCGAGGAGCAGATCGCCGCCGCCTACCCGCTCAAGCGGCTGGGCATGCCCGAGGACATCGGCAGCGTGGTCGCCTTCCTGCTCTCCGCGGACGCGGCCTGGCTCACCGGCCAGCTGCTCGTGGTGGACGGCGGCCTCACGCTGACCGGGGGCGTCTAGAGTGGCGGACATGCGGGCCTGGCGGGTCCACGAACTGGGCGAGCCTGCGCAGGTGATGCGGCTCGACACCGTGGAGCGCCCCGAACCCGGCCCACGTCAGGTGGTCGTGCGGGTCACCGGCGCGGCGGCGAACTTTCCCGACGTGCTCATGTGCCGCGGCCTGTACCAGGTGAAGCCGCCACTGCCGTTCACGCCCGGCGTCGAGCTGTGCGGGGAGGTCGTGGCCACGGGCGCCGAGGTCACCGGGATCGCGGTCGGTGATCACGTGCTCGGCGGCAGCTCGCTGCCGTACGGCGGTTTCGCCGAGTACGCGGTCCTGGAGGCGGCCCAGACCTTCACCGCGCCAACCGCTTTGGACGATGCGGAGGCCGCCTCCCTGTTCATCGGTTACCAGACGGGATGGTTCGGACTGCATCGCCGTGCCGCGCTACAGGCGGGGGAGACCCTGCTGGTACACGCGGCCGCGGGCGGGGTCGGCAGTGCCGCCGTCCAGCTCGGCAAGGCGGCCGGGGCCCGCGTCATCGGCGTGGTGGGCGGGCCCGAGAAGGCCGAGTACGCCCGCGCGCTCGGCGCCGACATCGTGATCGACCGCAGGAGTGAGGATTTCGTCGAGGTCGTCAAGCGGGTCACGGACAATCGCGGCGCCGACGTCGTCTACGACCCGGTCGGCGGCGACACCTACACCCGCTCGACCAAGTGCATCGCCTTCGAGGGCCGCATCCTGGTCGTCGGCTTCGCGGGCGGCGACATCCAGAGCGCCGCACTGAATCACGCACTGGTCAAGAACTATTCGATCGTCGGCCTGCACTGGGGGCTCTACAACGCCTACGACCCGGCCGCGGTCGCCGACTGCCACCGCGAGCTGACCCGGCTGGCCACCGCGGGCGCGATCCGTCCCCTGGTCAGCGAACGACTCGACTTGGCGGACATCGCCGATGGCGTCCAGCGCCTTGCCGACGGCAAGACCGTCGGGCGCGTGGTCTGCACGCCCTCGGCCTGATCGACACCGACCTGATCGCACCACAGAGGAGAACATCGTGAGCACGCAGACACCGCGGGTAGCGGTCGTGACCGGCGCGGCCCGGGGCATCGGCGCCGCGATCGCACGGCGACTGGCGGACGACGGAATGGCCGTCGCCGTCCTGGATCTCGACGAGCAGGCCTGCAAACCGGTCGTCGCGGAGATCGAGGCGGTCGGGGGCCGCGCCCTCGCCGTCGGCGCGGACGTGTCCGACGAGCAGGCCGTGACCGCGGCCGTGGACCGGGTGGCCGCCGAATTGGGCGCGCCCACCGTGCTGGTCAACAATGCGGGCATCCTGCGCGACAACCTGCTGTTCAAAATGAGCGTCGCCGATTGGGACGCGGTCATGGGCGTGCACCTGCGCGGCGCGTTCCTGTGCACGCGGGCGGTCCAGCGCCACATGATCGAGCAGGGCTTCGGCCGCATCGTCAGCCTGTCCAGCACCTCGGCGCTGGGCAATCGCGGCCAGGCCAACTACTCGGCCGCCAAGGCCGGATTGCAGGGCTTCACCAAGACCCTCGCCTTCGAGCTCGGCAAGTTCGGCGTCACCGCCAATGCCGTCGCACCGGGCTTCATCGAAACCGAGATGACCCAGGCCACCGCCGAGCGCATGGGCGTCTCGTTCGACGACTTCCGGCAGGCGCTCATCTCCACCATCCCGGTGGCCCGCTCCGGCAAGCCCGAGGACATCGCGCACACGGTGTCGTTCCTGGCGAGCGAGGGCGCGGGATTCGTGTCGGGACAGGTCATCTACGTGGCTGGCGGGCCGAAGAACTAGCCGCGCAACGGAATCGAACGGAAGGACGCGAACAATGCGGGTATTCCAGGGGCTGCCCGAACTGGAGAAGGCAGTCGGCACCCATCTCGGCTACAGCGACTGGCACACCGTGACCCAGGAGCAGATCGACCGGTTCGCCGACGCGACCGGCGATCACCAGTGGATCCATATCGATCCGGAACGGGCCGCCGCCGGTCCGTTCGGGACGACCATCGCCCACGGCTTCCTCACCCTGTCGCTGCTGCCCATGCTCACCGCGAGCGTCTACACCGTCGAGGGGCTGTCGATGGGAGTCAACTACGGGGCCAACAAGGTTCGCTTCCCGTCCCCGGTCCCGGTGGGCTCGCGGCTGCGCGCCGGGGTGGAACTGGTGTCGCTGACGCCGGCGAGCATGGGGTTCCAGGCGGTCAGCCGGGTCACCGTGGAGATCGACGGCGCGGCCAAGCCGGCCTGCGTCGCCGAAGCCGTCTCCCTGCTGGTGCCCTGAGACGAAGGAGCAGGACCTATGAGCGATACGGTTCGCGACGACCTGCGCCGGCGGGTGGAATCCCTGCTGGCAGAGCATGATCCGGCCACCACCGACCCGGTGACCTTCCACCGCGCCCGCTTCGACGCCGGACTGGCCTGGGTGTACTTCCCCGTCGGGCTGGGCGGCCGCGGCGCCGACCGCGACCTCCAGCTGTTCGTCGACGAGCTGTTCGAACAGGCGGGAGCTCCGGGTCATCAGGCCGAACTCAACGGCATCGGCCTCGGGATGGCGGCGCCCACCATCGCCATCCACGGCACCCCGGAACAGCGGCAGCGCTACCTCCGTCCACTGTGGACCGGCGAGGAGATCTGGTGCCAGCTGTTCAGTGAGCCGGGCGCCGGATCGGACCTGGCGGCGGTCGGCACCCGGGCCGTCCGCGACGGTGAGGACTGGATCGTCAACGGGCAGAAGGTGTGGACGTCGGTGGCCCACAAAGCCGATCTGGCGATCCTGCTCGCGCGCACCGACCCGGACCGCCCCAAGCACGCGGGCCTGTCCTTCTTCATCTGCGATATGCGCCATCCCGGCGTCGAGGTGCGGCCGCTGCGCCAGATCACCGGCGAGGCCGAGTTCAACGAGGTCTTCCTCACCGACGTCCGCATCCCCGACGCCCAGCGCCTCGGCGGGGTGGGGGAGGGCTGGCGCGTCGCCACCACCACCCTCAACAACGAGCGGGCGGCCATTGGCGGGCGCGCGGTGCCGCGGGAGAGCGGTGTGCTCGCCGCGGTCACCCGCACCTGGCGGGAGAATCCGGACAGGCACACGCCGGAACTGCACGACCGGCTGCTGCGGCTGTGGGTCGAGGCCGAAACCGGGCGGCTGGCCGCCGCCCGCATGCGGCAGCGGACCTCCGCCGGTCAGCCGGGGCCCGAAAGTTCCGCGCTCAAACTGGCATTCGCGCGGTCCAACCAGCAGCTGACCGGTCTCGAACTGGAGATCCTCGGCGAGGACGGTCTGCGCTACGACGACTGGACCATGGTGCGGCCCGACCGCGTCGACTTCGCCGGCCGCGGGCCCGGCTACCGCTACCTGCGCGCCAAGGGCAATTCGATCGAGGGCGGCACGTCCGAGATTCTGCGCAATATCGTCGCCGAACGGGTCCTCGGCCTGCCCGCCGAGGCGCGCGGGGACAAGGACACCGCCTGGAAGGACCTGGCCCGATGAGCGACGACATCCTGCTGCTCGATACCGACACCGAGGCGGCGCTGCGGCACGCGGTGCGCGATCTGCTTGCGGCCCAATGTGATCCGGCAGCGGTTGCGCGGGCCTATGCGGGCGATCGGGCGCTGACACCGGGATTGTGGAAAGCGCTGGCGCGGGACCTGGGGCTGGCCGGACTGCTCGTCCCCGAGGAGCGTGGCGGCGCGGGCGGCTCCGCTCGCGACGCGGCGGTGGTGCTGGAGGAACTGGGGCGGTCCGTCGCGCCCGTCCCGTTTCTCACCAGCAGCGTCATCGCCGCCACCGTGCTGCTCGCCGGTGATTCCGACCTGGTCGGGCAGCTCGCCGACGGTGCGGTGACGGTCGCGCTGCTCGCGCCCTTCACCGCCGCCTCGCCGGACGCGGTCCCGTCCTTCCGGAAGGATGCCGGCGGCCGCCTCTCCGGCAGCGTGACCAGCGTCGCGGGCGTCCTGGACGCCGATGTGCTGCTGGCCGCGGTCGACACCGCCTCCGGCACCGAGATTCATGCCGTGCCGGTGGCTGCGGCGACGGTGACGCCGGTGGTCTCGCTCGATATGACCCGGCCGCTGGCCGATGTCGTGGTCGACGCCGCGCCCGGGCACCTCGTGGTCCCGGCCGAGGCGGGAGCGGCCGCGCTGCGGACTGCGCTGGAGACCGGCGCGGCGCTGCTGGCCTCGGAGCAGGCGGGTATCGCGGCGTGGTGCCTCGAGGCGACCGTCGGCTATCTGAAGATGCGCCGCCAATTCGGCCGCGTGGTCGGCGGATTCCAGGCGCTCAAACACCGTCTCGCCGACCTGTTCGTGGAGGTCGAGGCGGCGGCCGCCAGTGCCCGCTACGCGGCGGGCGCGATCGCTGCGGGCGATCCCGACGCGGCCGTGGGCACCGCGGTCGCCGCTGCCTACTGCGCGGACGTCGCGGTGACATCCGCCGAAGAAGCGCTCCAATTACACGGCGGCATCGGCATGACGTGGGAGTATCCGGTGCATCTGTATCTCAAGCGCGCCAAGGCCGATCAGCTCGGGCTCGGCAGTCCCGGCCGGCACCGCGCGGTGCTGGCCGAACTGGCCGACCTCGGCTCGGCCGCCGGAAAACGAAGTTGAATCCGGGTTCAAGTATAGTTTCGCCTGCGCGGCACAGACTATTTCGAGGAGTGAGCATGTTCGACATGACCGATCGGGCCCAGCGCTACCGGGACGATCTACTCGCCTTCATGGACGAGCACGTCTACCCGGCCGAGGCGGTGTACGAGGAGCAGATGGCGGAGTCCGGGGACCCGCACTTCCAGCCGCCGATCGTCGAGGAGCTCAAGACCGAGGCCAGGAAGCGGGGGCTGTGGAACCTCTTCCACCCGCATCCGGAGTGGGGCCCGGGCCTGACCAACCTGGAGTACGCGCCGCTGGCCGAAATCATGGGCCGCAGTGCGCATCTCGCGCCGGAGGCCACCAACTGTGCCGCCCCCGACACCGGGAACATGGAGGTGCTCACCCTCTTCGGCACACCCGAGCACAAGGAGCAGTGGCTGCGCCCGCTGCTGGACGGTGAGATCCGGTCCGCGTTCGCCATGACCGAGCCCGCGGTCGCGAGCTCCGACGCCACCAATATCCAGCTGCGCATGGACCGCGACGGCGACGACTACGTGCTCAACGGCCGGAAGTGGTGGACCTCCAACGCCTTGCACAAGAACTGCAAGGTCCTCATCGTCATGGGCAAGACCGATACCGGCGCGGCCACGCACCGCCAGCAGTCGATGATGGTGGTCCCGATCGATGCACCGGGTGTGACCGTGCAGCGCGGCCTGCCGGTCTTCGGTTACCAGGACCGCGAGGGGCACGCCGAGGTGCTGTTCGAGAACGTGCGGGTGCCGAGGACCGCGCTGCTCGCCGGTGAGGGCGACGGGTTCATGATCAGCCAGGCCCGCCTGGGTCCGGGCCGCATCCACCACTGCATGCGCGCCATCGGCATGGCCGAGCGGGCCCTCGATCTGATGATCGACCGTGCGCAGTCGCGCGTGACCTTCGGTGAGCCGGTGGCGAATCGGGCCAATATCCAGGACTGGATCGCCGAGTCCCGCATCGAGATCGATATGGCCCGCCTGCTGACGCTCAAGGCCGCGCACCTGATGGACACCGTCGGCAACAAGGCCGCGCGCACCGAGATCGCGGCGATCAAGGTGGCAGCGCCGAATGTCGCGCTGAAGGTCGTGGACCGCGCCATCCAGGTGCACGGCGGCGGTGGCGTCTCCGACGACTTCCCGCTCGCCAGCATGTACGCCCACCTGCGCACCCTGCGCCTGGCCGATGGACCGGACGAGGTGCACAAGCGTTCCATCGCGCAGTGGGAACTGCGCCGCCGCGACCCCGATTGGGGCAAACGCGGCTAACCGCAACGAGTTTCGACACCATCCATTCTCCGAGGAGGATCCCATGGCCGATCCCTGCGTCGTCGTCGCGACCATGATCGCCAAGCCCGGCCAGGAAGACCTGGTCGAGAAGACCCTGCGCGCGGCCGCTCCGGCCGTGCACGCCGAGCCCGGCTGCCTGCGCTACGCGCTGCACCGGCATGCCAAGAACCCCGGGCAGTTCGTCATGATCGAGAAGTGGGCGTCCCGGGACGCGCTGCGCGAACACGGCCAGGGCGCGGCTCTGCGTGAAGTCGGCACGGCCCTGGCCAACGCCCTCGCGGCACCGCCGGACGTGCAGGTCTTCGAACCGCTGCCCGCCGGCGACCCCGACCAGGGCGCGATCTGAGGAGACCCCCATGACGAAGACACAGCAGGTACGGCTGGCCCAGCGTCCCACCGGACTGCCCGGCGTCGGCACCTGGAAGGTGACCACCGAGGATCTGCCCCCGCTCGGCGCGGGGCAGATCCTGGTGAAGATCGACTTCATCTCGCTGGATCCGGCCATGCGCGGCTGGCTCAACGACGTGCGCTCCTACCTCCCGCCGGTCGGGCTGGACGAAGTGATGCGGTCGCTGGACATCGCGACCGTCGTCGAATCCACCCACCCCGATTTCGCCGTCGGCGACACCGTGAGCGGCACCTTCGGGGTGACCGAGTACGCGATCAGCGACGGCCGCGGCGTGCAGCACGTCGACCTGGGCGTCGCGCCGGGGCCGACCTGGCTGGGCGCGCTCGGAATGCCCGGCATGACAGCGTATTTCGGGCTCCTGGAGGTCGGGAAGCTGAAAGCCGGTGAGACCGTGGTGGTCTCGGCGGCGGCGGGCGCGGTCGGCAGCGTGGTCGGCCAGATCGCGAAGGCCAAGGGCGCCACCGTCATCGGGATCGCCGGCGGGGCGGAGAAGTGCCGGCTGCTCACCGAGGAGCTCGGTTTCGACGCCGCGATCGACTACCGCGGTGAGGACGTGCTGCAGCGGCTGCGGGAGCTCGCGCCGAAGGGCATCGACATCTACTTCGACAATGTCGGCGGTGAGATTCTCGATGCGGCGCTGGCCAATCTGCGCCGTGGGGCCCGCATCGTGCTGTGCGGGGCGATCGCGGCCTACAACGACGACCAGCTGCGGCCCGGGCCGTCGCGCTACATGTCGCTGCTGGTGTTCCGGGCGTCCATGACCGGCTTCGTGGTCTTCGACTACGCCGACCGCTACGGCGAGGCGGTGGCGGACATCGCGAAGTGGCTGACCGAGGGCAGGATCAAGAGCCGGGAGCATGTCGTGAAGGGTGGGGTGGAGCATTTCGGTGAGACGCTGAATCTGCTGTTCACCGGCGGCAACACCGGAAAACTGGTGCTCGCGCTCTGATGTAAGACTGTCCAGGTGACCGAATCAGAGGATCGCTCGCGCGCGGACGAGACGCGGGCCCGACTACTGGACGCCGCGGTCGCCGCTTTCGCCGAGCGCGGCTTCCACGGCGCCACCACGCGCGACATCACCTCGATCGCGGGACTGAGCACGGCGGCCATCTATGTCCACCACCGCTCCAAGGAAGAGCTGCTCTACCAGGTTTCGCACACCGGGCACCTGGACACGCTCGAGCGGATGCGGGAGGCGGTGGCCGCCTCGGACGACCCGGTCGAGCAGTTGGTCGCGGTCATTCGGCAATTCGCGATTCACCACGCCCGCGCGCACACCGTCGCCCGGGTCATCAACTACGAACTCGCCGCGTTGAGCCCCGAGCATCAGCGCGAGATCAAAGAGATTCGCCACGTCATCGACACCGAGATGCGGCAGTTGATCGAGCGCGGGGTCGACGCGGGCGTGTTCGACAACCCGAATCCGCGCATGGCGGCGGTGGCGCTGCTCTCGCTGGGCATCGACCTCGCACGCTGGTACCGGGAGGGCGGGCCGCTGTCGCCCGAGGAGATCGGCGACTACTACGTGGATCTGGCCCTGCGGATCGTCGGCGCACGCAAATAGCCTGCGCCACATGGTATTTTCTGCTCTTCCGGCCTGTGTCTCTTCGGCATTGGTGAACGCCGCCACCCGGTATCCGGCGAACGGTGACCTGCCGTCGGCATCGGCGGTGGCCAGCAGTGCGGCGGGTGCGTGGCACACCACGCCCAGCGGTTTGCCCGAGGCCAGCGCGGCGGTGAGCAGGCGACCGGAGTCGGCGTTCACCGCGAGGTCCTCCATCGGGCCGTGGCCGCCGGGGTAGAAGACGGCGTCGTACTCGTCGAGCCGGACGTCCGTCAGGTGGCTCGGCTTCTGCAGTTCGATTGCGCTGTCCAGGATTTCGGTGATGCGTTGCGCTCCCTCGGGGCCGCCATTGGCCTCCGGGGTCAGGCTGGCGCGATCCACCGTGGGCACCACGCCGCCCGGGGTCGCCACCACGATCTCGTGGCCGGCCGCGGTGAACGCCTCGTAGGGTGCGGCGAATTCCTCGGCCCAGAAGCCGGTCGGGTGCTCGGTGCCGTCGGCGAGCGTCCAGTGGTCGACGCCGGTCATGACGAACAGGATCTGTGCCATCGGATCGTTCCTCCGTCTCGCGGTCGATTCGGCGACGGACCGACGTCTCGTAGGGTTCGTCAGCTCGTCCCGGCGACCACGTTAGGAAGCTGTTGTATCCGACTGCCAATAGATCGGCCTATGTCAGCTATAGGTTCTCCGATACTCGGCAGAATTCTCCGATACTCAGCGGCCGTGGGAGCGTTCGCCTCGCAGGGTGGTGACGATGCTGGTCACCGTGGCGACCGGCTTGCCGTCCGCGCGGGTGATATCGCACTGGTAGTGGGTGATGGTGCGGCCGGAGTGGGTGGGGAAAGCGGTGGCGCGCAGCGTGTCCTGCCATACCGGGCGGAGGAAGACCGCGCGGAGATCGATGCTGGTGAACGTTTCGCCGGGACCCACGACGGTGGAATAGGCGGTGCCGATGGCGGCATCGGCCAGTTCGGTGAGCAGGCCGCCGTGGACGGTGCCCTGCTGGTTGCCGTGCCGGGCGGGATCGGTGTCCATCTCGACGGTGGCGCGGCCGGGGTCGATGGCCACCAGCCGGATGCCCAGGGTGCGGGAAATGGCGGTGGGGTAATGGAATTGGCAGGTCAGGCCGTCGGTCCCGGTGCCGTCGAGCTGTGCGCGCAGGTAGTCCAGGACGGGCACTTCGGTGGTCGCGATCGTCATGGGAACGGACGGTAGGACGCCGGGTCAGGACGATCAAGAAATTGTCCTAGGTACAGTCGGATGATGCGGACCTACACCGATGTCGCCACCGCCCTCGCCGGGCAGATCCGGGACGGGCGCTGGGCGCCGGGACAGCGCCTGCCCACGCATCGGCAGCTGGCCGCCGAGCACGGTATCGCGGTGGCCACCGCGACCCGGGTGTTCGCGGAACTGAAGCGGGCGGGGCTGGTGGTCGGCGAACCGGGGCGGGGGAGCTTCGTGCGGGATCGGTCGGTGCGGCTGGCCGCGGCCGCGTACGGGCCGGGCGCGGAGACGGTGTGGGCGGATCTGGCCTTCACCCAGCCGCTGTCGTCGCGTCGAGAGGAATTGCTGCGCACGGGTTTACGCGACCTGGCGGCCTCCGGCGATCTCGACGCCCTGCTGCGGCAACAGCCGCCGGGCGGGCGGCCGCACGATCGCGCGACGATCGCCGGGTTCGTCGGGCGGCGGGGGATCGAGGTCGATCCGGCGCGGGTGGTGGTGACCGCCGGCGCGCAGCACGGGCTGGATCTGATTGTGCGAGCGATGTTCTCGCCCGGCGACGTGATCGCCGTGGACGAGCTCACCTATCCCGGATTCAAGCTGCTGGCCCAGGCGCACGGGCTCACACTCGCACCGGTTCCGGCGGCCGGGAACGGCCCGGATCCCGACGCCCTGGCGCGGTTGTGTGCGAAAAGGCCGGTGCGCGCGGTCTATACGATGCCGACCCTGCACAATCCGCTCGGCTGGGTGATCGACAGCGACCGGCGGCGAGCGCTCGTTTCCGTTGCGCGCCAGCACGATCTGTTCCTGATCGAGGACGCCGCCTACGCCTTTCTCGCCGATCCGGCCCCGCCGCCGCTGGCGGCGATCGCCCCGGAGCGCACCTTCTGGGTGTCGAGCCTGTCCAAGAGCGTCGCGGCCGGACTGCGTTTCGGCATGCTGGTCCACCCGTCCGTGGCCGCGCCCGCCCTGGCCCGCACCCTGCGCGCCACCATGGCCGGTCCGCCCGGGCTGACCAGCGCCCTGGCCACCCGCTGGCTCGCCGACGGCACCGTCGACGCTCTCGAACAGGCGAGTCGCGTTGCCGCGCAGGAGCATCAGCGCATCCTGCACCGGGAGCTCGGCGATCGGAATCCGATCGCCCACCCGCGCTCGTTCTTCGCGTGGCTGCCCATCGATCCGGACCAGCGCATGGACCGGATCGCCGCCGAACTGTCCCGGCGCGGCATTCGCGTCTGCACCGCCGAGGCGTTCGCCACCACCGCGCACGTGCCGCACGGGCTGCGCATCGCACTGGGATCGCCTGCCCCGGAAGAACTTCCGCTGGTGCTCGCGGAAATGCGCGCGGCCCTGGACAGCGTGCCGCTGTGACACCAGGACCGCGCGAGATCCGGGCCGAGCCGGGTCAGGGCCGGGTGACCGTGACCAGGTTGATCAGCGACTGCTGTCGCGGATTGTCGGGCGGAGTGCCGCCGAGGTCGTGAATGTAGTCGGTGAGATTGACGCGCTGACCGGTCCAGCCGCGTCCGGTGAACCATTCGGTGGCGTCGCTGCGGGGCTCGTTGTAGATCATGTCCACCCAGTCCGAGCCGGTCTCGCCCTCCCCGGTCATCTCGGCGACCGACTCCGCGGGCAGCGGATCCATCTGCTCGATGGCGACCCTGCTGCCGTGCGCGCTGAGCCCCACGATGGCGTCGAAGAGCTGGTCCTGCGCAGCCGGCGTCAGATAGATCAGCAGGCCCTCCACCAGCCACGCGGTCGGCGCGGCGGGATCGAATCCGCTGTCGCGCAGGGCCTTCGGCCAGTCTTCGCGCAGATCGACCGCCACCTCGCGCCGCTCGGCGCGGGGCCGGTGCCCGGCCGCGGCGAGCGTGTCCCGTTTGAAGTCGAGCACCTGCGGGCGGTCGAGCTCGTAGATCACGGTGCCGTCCGGCCACGCCAGCCGGTAGGCACGCGAGTCCAGGCCGGCCGCCAGAATCACCACCTGACGCACCCCCGCGTACGAGGCGGCGGCCATGTAATCGTCGAAATATCGGGTGCGAGAGATCTGATGCTGCTGGAACTGCACCCCGAACTCGGGTGCCAGCAGCGGGTGTTCGGGCAGCCGGCCCGCCAGCAGCTCGGCCCATTCCCCGCCCGCGGCCCGCACGAACAGCTCGGCGAACTCATCGTGCGCCGGCGCATCGATCGCGCGGCCACCCAGCACCCGGGCGGCCGCCACGAACAATGCCGTGGATCCAACACTGGTCTTGATATCCCAGGAATCACCTTCGGTGCGCATATCCGCCAACGTACTCACGCGGGCGCACAAGGTCATTCCGCCGCGCGAAGTCAGCCGGAATCCACCACGGATCCATCATCTGGCTGCAATTCACATCCTCGAATGTCCGGTCTGCGATCGATCTGATCATTCTGATCGGCTGGAACCTCGTAGATCCGCCGCGCACCGCGCACCCTTTTCGAAGGGGGACCCTCACCGTTCCGGGGCGATCGGCATCAATGCCGGCGGTCCATACCTGTGCCGCGCCGGTCTCCGATCGGGGAGGGACGGCGGCGGGAATATCGGGCTGTGGCACGGTGGTTCCGCACGACGACAGAACGCACGCCCCGGGACCCGGATCCGGCAGCTGTGCTCGGCAGGCAGCGGAGGAGGCCCGGTGAACGCCGGATTCGACCTGTTCGGTGAACACATCCTCTGGACCGACGCCGTCGGCAATCTGTTGTCCCTCGCAGTGGTGTGGCTGGCCATGCGCAAGACCATGTGGACGTGGCCCGTGCAGCTGGCCGGTGCGGTCCTGCTGCTGGCGGCGTCGGTGCACGCCCACGTGCCCGGCAATGCGCTCAAGCAGTTGTTGTTCATCGGGCTCGCGGGCTACGGCTGGCTGGCCTGGCGGCGCGGCACCTCCGAGCACCGGGATCTGATGGTCCGGCCCGCCACCCGCCGCGAACGCGTGACGCTGCTGGCCCTGCTGGCGGTCGGCACGGTCGCGGTGGCCGAGGCGTTCGCCCACCTCGGCTGGCTGCACATCGCCTGGTCCCCGTGGGCCAACGCCTATGTCTTCGTCGGCAGCGCCATCGCGACCTTCGCGCAGAGCCGGGCCCTGACCGACTTCTGGATCATCTGGATGCTCGTCGATCTGGTCGGTGTGCCGCTCGCGATGAAATCCGGCCTGTACGCCTCGGGCGCTGTCTACGGTCTGTTCTTCCTGCTCGTGGTGCTCGGGTTCCTGCGCTGGCGGGGCGAATATCGTTCGCGCCGAGACCTTCCCGCCGCCCCGGCGGCCGTCGCCGCGCCCGCGGGCGGCGAGTGAGTCGGTCCCGATACCGGGAATTCGCTGCTCTGCCCCTATTTGTTCCGGATTCTCGATTTGCCGACAGGAGCGCAGGCTGCTAGGCAGTAGCCACTGATCGAGGTCCATCCAGGCGGATGGAGTGTTTTCTGGGGCGGGATATGAGTGACGGAAGTTTCGGCGACTCGGGGTCGATGTTCGGGCGGGTGGAACCGCCGAGCTTCGGCAGTACGCTGCGGCGGCTGCGGGAACGACGCGGCGTCTCGCGTGAGCGGCTGGCCTTCGGCTCGGGTGTCAGCGTCAGTTACATCACGCGCATGGAACGCGGCGACCGCGACCATCCGACCGAGCAGGTGCTGACGGCCATGGTGCGCTATCTGCACAAGGTCGGCCCGGTTACCCCGGTCGAATACCGGCATCTGCTCGAACTGTCCGCCCTGCCGCAGCACCCGGCCGCGGCCCGCGGCCCGATAGCCGCGGACGTGCCGGGCATTCTCGCCGCCCACCTCCCGCACCCCGCGGCCTACCTGGACCGGTATCTGAATGTACTGGCCGCCAATACCGCTCATCTGCGCACCTTCCCGGGCGTCGGCGAGGACGGCAACTATCTGCGGTGGATGCTCACCAATCCGGCCGCGCGTGCGGTGCTTCCGGCCTGGGAGTCCGATCTGCGGCGTGCGATCGCCACGCTGCGCGGCGTGATGGCCCTCGTCGGCGAGGCCGCCGACGACGCCCGGCTGCTGACCGAGTTCGGCCGCTTCGAACTCTTCCGGCGCATATGGACCGAGGAGCATTACAGCCTCACCGGGGCGCCGACGGTCATGCGCCTACGCGATGCCGAGACCGGTGAACCGTATGCGCTGCTGTGGCAGATCCTGCGGGATCAGTCCACCCAGATGTACCCCGATCAGCCCCTGTTCATCGTCGGACTGCCCACAGCGAGTCGACCTGGAGACCGTCCGGTCGGCTCGTAGGATCGCCCGCGGAAGGTTCTTTCCACCCGGAGGGAGGCCGAGCGCGGTGCCTGTCTACAGTCTCGACCGGCCGATCGTGGTCGGTGTCGACGCCTCCGAGTCCGCCCTGCACGCCGTGCGCTGGGCCGCCGTGGACGCGGCCCTGCGCGGCGCGGCCCTGCACCTGGTGTTCGCGGTGCCCGCGGGCGGCGAATCGCCCCTGGACGAGAGCCCGGTCCGGCTGCTGCACGATCGGCTGCGCGACACCGCCCAGGCCGCCCTCGACGCCGCCGCCGAGATCGCGCGGAAAGCCGCCGGGGACCGCGAGATTCGCGATATCCGCACCTTCCTCGTCGATGTCCCGGCCGTCATGGTGCTGGCGGAGCTCGCCGCCACCGCCTACTACGTGGTGGTCGGTGTGCGCGGGATGAGTGCCTATCACCGCAGCCTGCTCGGGTCGGTCAGCACCGGTGTGGCGCGGCATGCGCAGGGGCCGGTGGTGGTGGTTCCCGGTGAGACGGACGGGCTGTCGGACCGGCCCGTGGTAGCCGGCGTGGACGGGTCGCCGCACAGTGTCCGCGCACTCGAGATCGCCTTCGACGAGGCCTCCCGGCGGGGCGTGCCGCTGATCGCGGTCCAGGCGTGGGAGGTGTCCGGGGACAGTGACACCCGCTCCTACGACGACGCGGTCCAGCTGCTCACGCGCATGCTCGATCGCAATACCCGGGGCTACCCGGGCGTCGAGGTGAAATCCGTTGTGAAGGAAGGACGTCCCGCCCGGGTTCTGCTCGATGCCGCCGCTGGCGCGCAACTGCTGGTGGTCGGAAGTCACGGCACCCGTGGCTATCCCGGTATGGCGCTCGGCTCGACCGGTCACGCGCTGCTGCACGGCAGCGAGTGCCCCATCGCCCTGGTCCGCCTGCGCAACTGAACCGGCGGCGCCGCCGATTTCGGGCAGCGCATCCTCGGTTACGGGAGTTTCGCACCGGCACACCGGATTCGGCCGCGACCGACCCGCGCGCTGTGCGACCGATGGCCGAACGTCTCCGTGTCAATGCCCGGCAAGCTCGCCCGGTCGTGCACACGCGGCCCGCTGACATCGCGGTACGGCCAACAAAAACAGTGCGTGTGTAACTGTTTCGCCAGAAATCAAGAACCCCAGCAATTTTTGGGTACATCATGCGCAAGCCGGGCCCGACCCGGAGGTTATACAAATAAAGAAAGTTACGACCATGCGTAGAGCAACGGCGCTCTTCGCCGCATTACTGTTGGCCATCCTCTTTTCCATCACACACCTGGCGGCCCCGAAGGCCAATGCCGATGTCTGCACCGGTGATTGGGCGATCGGCATCGGCGGCCTCGGCGACAACACCTCGTCCATCTTCATCCCGTACGTCGATCAGCCAGTCGGATACAACTCCGCCGACCCGATGTCGGGGTTGAACGAACTGGACCGACTGTTCTGGCAGCACCGCAACGAATGCCCGGGCGACCACATCCGGTTGATCGGGCACAGTGAGGGCGCCGGTATCGTGCACGCCTGGGTCACCGCACACCAGGACGTCGACAATGCCAATGCCATTCTGCTGTCGGATCCCAAGCGGGCCCCCGGCCCGGGTTGGGGCGGATTGTCCTCGACTCCCGGCAACGGGATCATCGGCTATCCGCTGGCCGGCGTCGACGACTGGTTCGGCGACTTCCCGGTTCTGACGGTGTGCAACCACGACGACCAGATCTGCGACACTTCGGCCGGCTGGTGGGGTTACCTCTTCGGAGGAGCACATGGTCGTTACGATTTCAATGTCTGGGACTACGGCGACTGGGATTCCGGCGTCTGGTACCGGTAATCATGTGATTCGAAGGGGATCAGTAGCCGAAAGGCACTGGTCCCCTTTGGCTGAACCCGTGCCCCATCGACGTGCACACGGCCGAGCCATTGAAGGTGACCTGACAGGTCGCGCCGGCATGGGTAATCGAGAACTGCGGATCGTGTCCGCTCACCTGCGCGATGGGGGCCAGACCCGGATTTCCGCCCGCGAGGGTGTGGCTGCCGTTGGAATTCCACTCGGGATGCGCGGGCAGCGCGGTCGAATCGATGGCAATGGCAGGCACATTCGAGAACGGCACCTGCGCCCCGGCATAGAGCACATTCATGGTGGCCGCCGGAACCGTCAGATCACACCCCACCGCGCCGGCCGCGCCGATCGAACAGTTCCACTCGCCCATGCTGAAATACACGGTGTCGCCGACCTGGGCGGGACCGCCCGCGTCGTCGGCGTACGCGCCGCCCGCCCCGAACAAACCGGCAACAATCCCGAGAATTCCCCCGCAAACCCATGCGGCGGTCGCTTTCACAGCTCTGGACACGGCATCTCCCTGATGCGCATTAAGTGTTATCGGCCGAACCGGCCATAGAGAAAACGTATCACTTTACGGCGCAAAGGCAGAAGTTCTGTCGAGGGGGCTGACACAATTTTCGGCCACCGCGGCGGTCAATTCGTCTCAGCGACCGGCAAATCCCTCCGTGTTTCAGACCTTCAGCCCGTTGCGGGTGACGTAGACGATGTGGAAGGTGATCAGCCCGGCGAGCACCACGAGCCATTGCAGCGTGGTGGCCAGGGGGACGGCGTCGAGTGGCAGTGTGTAAGCGAAGGCCACCCGGATGGCGGCGTCGAGGGTGAACACCGTGCCCCACACCGCGGTCAGCACGCGCAATTGATGGCGGAAGCGAGAGTCGTTGTCCCAGCGGGCATCCCATTCCCGATGCCCCGCCTCGCCGATCTTCACCGTGACGATGGTGCGGGCGAAGCTGCGCATCATGGGCCGCTGGGTGAACAGCGTGCCCAGCGTCCACAGGCCCAGTGCCCCGAACAGCCAGCTGTCCCGGACCAGCAGGGTGCGCGGATCGCCGGTGACCAGGGACACCACCGTGCCCGCCACGATCATGGTGAGGGTGAACAGGGCGATGGCGTCGACACGGCGGTGGCGGACGGCGTCGTAGGCGAGGAAGGGGAGGGTGAGCAGGGCGGGCGCCACCAGTGCCAGCCAGGGGTTGACGCCCGCGGCGCGCAGTGCGTAGTAGGCGCCGATAGGGAGGACGAGTTCCAGGATCACCTGGCGCGCAGTGTGTTTGCGCAGGGCCGCGCGCTTCTGGTCGGGGGTGCGGTCGGAGTCGGGGGTGTGCGGGGAGGTCGCGGGCAGCGCCATGATCAGGCGTCCTTCCGGGTGGCGCGGTCGAAGATGTCGGCGAGTTCCTGGGCGCAGGCCGTGGTGTCGAAGGCCGGGTCGGCGGCGGCGCGCGCGATGGCGGCGTCCACCGAGCCACGGATGGCCATCAGCATGACGACCGGATCGAATTCGCGGAATGCCCCGTCGCGCTGGCCTTCTCGCAGTCGCTCGACCTGTGCCGCGGACACGCTGTCGAGCTGCTCGACGAGGCCGAACAGGTGCGGATCGTCGGTCCCGGCATTGGCCGCGATATTCGACAGTGCCCGCATGTGTTTCGGATATTCGTCGATCAGGGCCAGGTTCGCGGCGAAGAAGCCGCGCAATCGGCCCCGGTGGCCGTCCTCCGTATCGAGTTTGGCGACAACGTATTCGGCGGAGGTCCGCATGATGCGGGCGACCACCTCGCGGATGAGATCGCCCTTGCCCTGGAAGTGATACGAGATCATGCCGGTGCTGCTGAGCCCGGCCTGCTTGGCGATCTTGGCGAACGAGGCGTTCGGATACCCCTGATCGGCAATGACCTCGATGGCCGCGTCCACGATCTGGGCGCGCCGGGCGACCTCGGTGAACGTCCTCCCCAATGATTGCTTGCTTGGGCTGGATTTTGCTTGCATGAGCAAACCGTATGACGGTTTGCTCGGCCGAGCAAGAGAATCGTCCGTTCTGGGACACTCATCGACCCGGGGGTAAGCCGAAAGTGGTACCTCGCCGTGTGCTGTCGGCTGATGGCCGCGCCGCCCGGCTCCGGAATCGTCGGAGCCGACACGGTGACGCAGCGGGCGTCGCCCCTCCGATACGAGGTGAACGGATGATTCAGGCGCGTGGGCTCGGCAAGCGCTACGGGGACGTACCGGCGGTGGACAACCTGTCCTTCGATGTCCGGCCCGGCGTGGTGACCGGCTTCCTCGGTCCGAACGGGGCCGGGAAGTCGACCACCATGCGGCTCATGCTGGGCCTCGATCACGGCAGCGGCCGCACCCTTTTCGACGGGCAGCCCTACGCCGAGCTGACCGATCCGCTGCGCTCGGTCGGCGTCATGCTCGATGCCCGCGCCGTGCATCCCAAGCGCACGGCCATCGGGCATCTGCGCATGATCGCCGCCGGGGCGGGCATCGGCGAGGGCCGGGTCGAGGAGGTGCTGGGCCTGGTCGGCCTGTGCAATGTGGCCGGGAAGCGGGCGGGCGGGTTCAGTCTCGGGATGCACCAGCGGCTGGGTCTGGCGGCCGCGCTGCTGGGTGACCCGGCCACCCTGATCCTGGACGAGCCCGCCAACGGGCTGGACCCCGAGGGTGTGCGCTGGCTGCGCGATCTGCTGAAAGAGCTTGCGCACCAAGGGCGCACCATCTTCGTCTCCTCGCATCTGCTGAACGAGATGGCGCACCTGGCGGATTCGCTGGTCGTCATCGGCACCGGGCGGCTGCTGGCCGCGGAATCGGTGCGCGAGTTCGTCGCCCGCAACTCCGCGCCCCGCATCACAGCGCGCACCGATCGGCCCGCGGAACTGGCGAAGACGTTGAACCGCCATGGATTCCGCGCCCGGGTGGAGGCGGACGGCACGGTGGCCGTCGAAGGTCACGACCGGCAGGGTGTCGCCGCCCTGGCCCTGCGCGCCGGGCTGCTTATCACCGAGCTGACCCAGGCGCGCACCAGCCTGGAGGACGCCTACTTCCAGGCCACCGCCGATTCCGCCCAGTACCGCGGCCACGTCGCCGCCTGACATCGAACAGGAATTCCGCTCATGTCCAATGCCATCCGCTACGAACTGACCCGGCTCGCCACCCTGCGCTCCACCTGGGCGCTGCTCGCGCTCGGCCTGGCCCTGCAGGCCTTCATCGCCTATCTGTCCGCGGCCCGCGACTACGCCACGCCGAGTGAGCAGTTCGCCGCCTCGGTCTCGGGGCTCCCGCTGCTGCTGGCCACCCTGTTCGCCACCGCGGTGGCGGTCAATGCCTTCGGGCACGAATACCGTTACGGCACCATCACTACCACCGTGCTCACGGTGCGCCGGCCGGGCCGGGTCCTCGCGGCGAAGGCGCTCACGGTGGGCGTGCTCGCCGCCCTCTACGGCCTCGCGCTGGTGGGCGTGACCGTGCTCGTGCAGCTGCTGAACTCGACGCTACCGGCCGAAACCTCGCATCTGGCACGGGCTTTCGTCGCCGTGCCCGTGTATGTGACACTCGCCGCCCTGGCCGGTATGGGAATTGCCGCCGTCACCCGCAATGCGACCGTCGCCATGGTGGCGGCCATCGGCTTCCCGACCGTGGTGGAGACCGGCGCGGTGCTGGCCGGCGTCAGCCCGAAGGTGATGCCCTTCCTGTCCGCCGGGCAGCTGGTGCAGCCCGGGACCGGGAATCCCGCCCTGCTGGTATTGCCGCTGACGTTGGTGGCGGCCGGGTTGCTGGCACTCGGACACGTGCTGCTCGCGCGCCGTGACGTGTGAGAATGCCGAGCCCGACTAGGGTTGCCGGAATGAGCACGACGCGCCGGATCGGCACGGTGATCCTCGATGTCGTGCTCGCCGCGCTGTTCGGCGCGGCCGGTTTCGAGGAGGTGCACACCTCCGCGATCGGCCTGCTGCCCGCCGCGGCGGGCCCGACGGTGGCTGTCGTGGCCGGTATCGCCCTGCTAGCGCGGCGCTTCCGGCCGCTGCCGGTACTCGGGGTGGCGCTGCTCGGGCAGCTGCTGGTCGGCGCGTTCGCGCCCATGCTGCTGGCGATCTACACGGTCGCCCGGCATTACGGCAACCGCCGCCCGACCTGGCTGGCGGCGCTCGCGTCGGTGATCGTGGCGGTGGTGCCCTGGGGCGCGGGCAGCTGGTGGGAGCTGTTCGTCCACCGCGGCGTCATCGTCACGGTGGGGCTCGCGCTGCCGCTGCTGCTGGGACTGTGGACCAATCAGCGTGCCGAAACCCTTGCGGCCCTGCGGGAACGCGCCGAGCAGGCCGAACGCGAACGCGACCTGCGCGCTGCGGCGGCCGTGGAGGCCGAGCGCCTGCGCATCGCGGGGGAGCTGCACGATATTGTGGCGCACCGGATTTCGCAGATCACCGTGCTGGCCGGGGCGCTCGAGGTGTCCGCCGACGGCAAGCCCGCCGAGATCGCCGGCACCATCCGCGCCACCGGATCGCGCGCCCTGACCGAGATGCGGGAGCTGCTCGGCGTGCTGCGCGCCCGCGACGGTGGGGAGGCGGCGCCGCTGCGGCCCGTGCCCGACCTCGGCGCCATTGCCGAACTCGTCGCCGAGGCGGTCGCCGCCGGGCAACAGGTGGACCTGTCACTGCCGCCGGACCTGCCGCGGGTGCCGGGGCCGGTCGGCCGGGCCGCGCATCGACTGGTGCGGGAGGCGCTGACCAATGCCGCCAAGCATGCGGCCGGGGCCGAGGTACGGGTGGCGCTCACCGTCGCCGACGATCGTCTCGACGTCGATGTCCGCAACGGCCCCGGTGAGCGGACCGCCCTGGCTGCCCAGGGCTCCGGCTTCGGTCTGCTCGGCATGCGCGAACGGGTCGAACTCGCCGGTGGGACCGTGCATTCCGGTCCGCTGGCCGGCGGCTACCGGGTGCACGCGACATTCCCGCTGACGGCCGACGAATGACGATGTGGTGAAGGAGGTTTCGTGATCCGGGTGGTGCTGCTCGACGACGAGGAACTGGTGCGCTCCGGCATCGCAATGATTCTGGAGGCCGGCGGCGATATCGAGGTGGTCGCCCAGGACGGCGACGGCCGCGCCATCGTGGACCTGGTGCACCGGTACCGCCCGGATGTGGTGGTCACCGATATCCGCATGCCGCACGTGGACGGTCTCGAGGTGACCCGCCGGGTCCGCGGCCTCCCCACGCCGCCGGCGGTGGTCGTCCTCACCACCTTCGGACTGGACGAATACGTCTACGCCGCACTGGAATCCGGCGCGGCGGGCTTCCTGCTCAAGGACACTCCGCCCCGCGAACTCGCCCGTGCCGTCGAGGTGGTCGCCGCCGGTGACGCCATCCTCGCGCCCGCCATCACCAAACGCATGCTCACCGCCTTCACGCAGGGTCCGGGCGCACAGCAACCGGACGCGCTCGCCCAGCTTTCCCAGCTCACCGATCGGGAACGCGAGGTCGCCCGGGCCGTCGCCACGGGTGCGGGTAATGCCGAGATAGCCCGCACCCTCCACATGAGCGAGTCCACGGTCAAGGTGCACATCAGCCGCGTCATCGCCAAGCTGGGTCTCGAAAACCGCACGCAGATAGCAATTCTCGTGCTGCGCGCCGGATTGGCCTGAAGGCCCGAGGGGGCGAAATGGGCTGTGGTGCGGGCAGGGGAATCACTGCCGGGTGAGGGCGGCGAGCCAGGCTGCCACCGGGGTCGGGCTGGGGAGGATGTCGAGGGTGGCCGGTTCGAGGGAATCGAGTCGCCAGCCATCGGTGAAGGCGGACTCGATATCGGTGCGGCTCAGGCGATGCGGACCCCAGGTGCCGGGCTGGCGATCGCTGAAACCGAGCAGGAAGTAGCGTCCGCCCGGCGCAATGATCGCGGCCAGGCCGTCGACCAGGGCGATGCGGTCCGCGCCGTCGAACAGGTGGAACAGGCCGCAGTCCAGCACGGTGTCGAAGGTCTCGCCGAGGCCGGCCAGGTCCAGGGCGCTGTGACGCACGAACCGCGCCCGCAGGCCGCGTTCCGCCGCCTTGTGCCGGGCCAGTTCGAGCGCCTGCGCGGATTGGTCGATCCCGGTGGCGTCGAGACCCAGGCCGGCGGCGAGCAACGCGTGTTCGCCGGTGCCGCAACCGAGGTCGAGGACCCGGCCGTGCAGGGCGCGGGCCTCGGCGAGGGCGGTGAAAGCGGGCTGGGGGCGGTCGATGTCCCACGGCGGTTTCGTCGCGTACAGGGTGTCGGGTGCGTTGGGATCGTGGTATTCGGGGTGGGGGTCGTCGATGGGTGGGAACACGGAATTCTCCTGTCGGGAGGGCCGGCCGTGACCTGGTGCCTCGAATTTATCGGTCTTGGCTGCCGGTTTGGCAGGCGATGTGGGCATAGGCGGTGAGGACGCGTCGAGCTGGCCGTCGGCGGGCGCGTATCGACGTGGCTTCGGATGGGAGCTGCCAGGGTGGTCGTCGTCCTATGTGGCGGTCGGCGTCCGGTCGTGATCGGGTTCTGACAGGCTGCCGGGTATATCAGGTCCGGTCGCGCGTAATCGTCGACTGCACGAGCGGTTCCAGCTGGGTGGCAATGCGGTCCAAGGGCTCCGTGTTCTGCTGTGCGCGGCACATGGCCACGCTGCCCTCGACGGCGGCGACGATCAGGGTGGCCGTGCGCTCGGCCTCGGCGCGCTCGGCCCCGTGGTCGCACATCGAGTCGGTCAGTAGTTCGGTCCAGCGGCTGAAGGCCGCGGCGGCCGCCTCGCGTGGTGCGCCCTCGGCTTCGGGCAGGTCTTCCACGGCGACCGCCAGCACCGGGCACCCGGCGCGGAAGTCGGTGTCCACCACGACCTTCCGCCACATCTGGAGGAAGGCGCGCATCCCCTCGATCGGCCCCCGGTCCAGTTCGCGGGCGAGCAGCGTCGCCGCGAGATCCCCGGCGAAGGTGACCGCCTCGGTCGCGAGCTGGGTCTTGCCGCCGGGGAAGTAGTGGTACGTCGAACCCAGTGGCGCGTGAGCGTATTTGGCGAGCTCGCGCACACTGGTCGCGTTCAGGCCGCGCCGCCGGATCATGTCGGCCGCCCCGGCCACCAGTTTGCCGCGCGAATCCGCGGCCTCGCCCGGCGTCCCCGCCATCGACTCCTCCTTGTCTATAACAACCGTCATAGAGTACCGCCCCTCGATTATAACGACTGTTATAGACGGTCCGCCGGAAGCGAAGGAGCACGTAGATGCCGATGATTCACCTGCCCCTGCCCGCCGGAGTGTCAAGGAACTGGCCGCCCTCGCCCAGGGGCAGCGGTCGGATGCGTGAGCTTTGCCCACCATGATCTTCCGGCCGAGATCGTGACCATGATGACCGCCGCTTGGGAGGACGCGCCCGCGGTGTACGCGGCGCACACCACCAAGCTGGTCCTGCACCGCACAGTTTCCGAACCGGGCGACTAGTTTGCCCGTTGGCCTGCGGTTCGGCACGGGATTACCGCACACTGGGCTCCTGGCAAACGCCGTGTGAGGGCGGCGTTTTCACTCGGGAGCTAGCATGACCGCAACCCAGCCTCGATCCGATGATGAACGGCGTCTCGCCGAACTCGGTTACAAACAGGAATTGGCGCGATCCTGGTCCGGATTCTCCAATTTCGCGATCAGTTTCACCATTGTCTCGATTCTCACCGGCGGCCTGGCGAGTTACGGGATCGGCCTGTCCAATGGCGGGCCGATCACCATGGCGTGGGGCTGGCCGCTGGTCTCGGTCATGGTGTTGTTCGTCGGGCTGGCGATGGCCGAATTGGCCTCGGCCTATCCGACGTCCGGCGGACTGTACTGGTGGGCGTCGGAGCTGGGCGGGCCGGTGTGGGGCTGGTTCACCGGCTGGTTCAACCTGATCGGGCAGATCGCGGTGACCGCGGCCATCGATTACGGCGCGGCCATCTTCACCACCGTGGTGCTGAATGTGATCGGATGGGATATCGGGACCGACCGTAATGCCATCTTCGCGGTGTTCTCAGGGATTCTGGTGCTGCATGCGGTGCTGAACATCATCGGCCCGCACCTGTCGGCGGTCATCAACAATGTGTCGGCCTGGTGGCATGTGGGTGGTGTGGCCATCTTCGTGGTGGTGCTGGGTTTCGGTGCGCGCCACCATCAGAGCATCGGCTTCGTGTTCACCAAGACCGTGGACAACAGTGCGATCGGGTTCGGCGGGGTGGCGTTCAGCTTCCTGCTCGGGCTGCTGCACGCGCAGTACACGTTCACCGGGTACGACGCGTCGGCGCACATGTCGGAGGAGACGCGCGACGCCTCGCGCATGGCGGCCAAAGGGATCATCAACACCATTGTGGTGTCGGCCATCGCGGGGTATCTGCTCATCATGGCGGTGACGTTCGCGATCCCGAATCTCGACGATGCGCTGGATCCGGCCAAGAACAGCGGCTATCCGGTCATCTATATCTTGCAGAATTCGCTGAATTCGTTCTGGTCCGGGCTGCTGCTGATCATTGCCGCCGTCGCCCAATTGTTCTGCGGCTATGCCTCGGTCACCGCGGCCTCCCGCATGCTGTTCGCCTTCGCGCGCGACGGCGCGGTGCCGGGATCCAAGCTGTGGGCGAAGCTGTCGGCTCGCCGGGTGCCGGTGAACGCGGTCTTCTTCGTCTCGGTGTTCGCGTTCATCCTGCTGATTCCGTCGATGCTGGTGCCGGCCGCCAATGCCCCGACCGCGTACGCCGCCGCCACCTCGGTGGCCACCATCGGCCTGTACATCGCGTACGGGATTCCGGTGCTGCTGCGGCTGTTGCGCGGCAACCGATTCCAGGCCGGGCCGTGGCAGCTGGGCCGCTGGTATCGGCCGATCGGGATCATCGCGCTGATCTGGATCGTGATCATCAGCGTGCTGTTCATCCTGCCGACCGACGACCACGGGTATCCGTGGGTGGACGGATTCACCTGGAACGCGGTGAATTACGCGCCCCTCACCCTGGTCGGGGTGGTGGGCGCGATCGCGGTCTGGTGGTTCGTCTCGGCCCGCCGCTGGTTCACCGGGCCCAAACGAACCGTGGAGGAGCCGCCGGAGGTCGACCAGGCCCCCGTCGGCGCCTGAACCGCAGCGCTCGAAAACCGTTGCGCTACAGGGGCGTCACGTACGCACCCGCGATACCGCCGTCGACCATGAACTGCGAGGCGGTGATGAAGGAGGAATCGTCGCTGGCGAGGAAGGCCACAGCGGCGGCGATCTCCTCCGGCTCGGCGAACCGGCCGACGGGAATGTGCACCAGGCGGCGCGCGGCGCGTTCGGGATCCTTGGCGAACAGCTCCTGCAACAGGGGAGTGTTGACCGGTCCGGGGCACAGCGCGTTCACGCGAATGCCCTGGCGCGCGAACTGGACTCCCAGCTCCCGGCTCATGGCCAGCACGCCGCCCTTGGAGGCGGTGTAGGAGATCTGGGAGGTGGCCGCGCCCATGACGGCCACGAAGGACGCGGTATTGATGACCGAGCCCCGGCCGCGTTCGAGCATGTGCTCGATGGCGTACTTGCTGCACAGGTAGACGGAGGTCAGATTGACCTCCTGCACCCGTTTCCAGGCGTCGATGCCGGTGGTGAGGATCGAATCGTCCTCCGGCGGTGAGATGCCCGCGTTGTTGAATGCGATGTCGAGGCCGCCGTAGGTGTCGACGGCGGCCTGGAACAGGTCCCGCACCTGCTCCTCGTCGGTGACGTCGACCTTCACGTAGAGCCCGCCGGCCTCGGCCGCGGCGGCCTCGCCGCTGGTGGCGTCGATATCGGCGACCACGACCTTCGCGCCCTCCTGGGCGAAGCGCCGGACGGTGGCCAGCCCGATGCCGCTGCCGCCGCCGGTGACGACCGCGACTCGATCCTGTAAGCGCTGCAACGTATCTCCTTCGATGAGGGGCGGGTTACTCGGTGGCGAGGAAGACGTTCTTGGTCTCGGTGAAGGCGCGCGCGGCGTCGGGGCCGAGTTCGCGGCCCAGACCGGACTGCTTGAATCCGCCGAACGGCGTCCAATAGCGCACGGAGGAATGGGAATTCACCGACAGGTTCCCGGCCTCGACCCCGCGGGCCACCCGCAACGCCCGCCCGACATCGCTGGTCCAGATGGAGCCGGACAGGCCGTAGGCGGTGTCGTTGGCGATGCGCAGGGCGTCGGCCTCGTCCTCGAAGGGCACCACCGCCACCACCGGGCCGAACACCTCCTCGGTGAGCACCCGGTCCTCGGGGCTCGACGGGAGGACGACGGTGGGGGCGAACCAGTATCCGGGGCCGTCGGGGCGGGCACCGGTGAACGCCACCTTGGTCGACGGTTCGAGGAATCCGGCGACGCGGTCGCGGTGGGCGGCGGAGATGAGGGGTCCCATCTCGGTCGACTCGTCGGACGGATCGCCGACCCGCACGCCCTGGACCGCGGGTTCGAGCAGTCCCAGGAAGCGGTCGAAGACGCTGCGCTGCACCAGGATCCGGGAGCGGGCACAGCAGTCCTGACCGGCATTGTCGAAGACGCCGTAGGGCGCGGTGGCGGCGGCGCGCTCGAGGTCCGCGTCGGCGAACACGATATTGGCGCTCTTGCCGCCCAATTCGAGGGTCACCCGCTTCACCTGCTCGGCGCAGCCGGCCATGATCTGCCTGCCCACCTCGGTGGAACCGGTGAACACCACCTTGCGCACGGCCGGATGGGTGACGAAACGGGCCCCGACCACCGCACCACGACCCGGGATCACCTGGAAGACGTCCTCGGGCAGGCCCGCCTCCACGGCGAGCTCGCCGAGCCGGATGGCGGTGAGCGGGGTGAGCTCGGCCGGTTTGAGCACCACGGTGTTCCCGGCGGCCAGCGCGGGACCGAAGCCCCAGGCCGCGATGGGCATGGGGAAGTTCCAGGGCACGATGATGCCGACCACGCCCAGCGGCTCGCAGAAGGTGATGTTCACGCCGCCCGGAACCGGAATCTGATTGCCCAGCAGGCGTTCCGGCATGCCCGCGCTGTAGTGCAGGACGTCGCGGACATTGCCGGCCTCCCAGCGGGCATTGCCGATGGTGTGGCCGGCATTGCTGACCTCGAGCCGGGCCAGCTGCTCGATCTCGGCGTCCACCGCCTCGGCGAAGCGGCGCAGCAGCCGCGCCCGGTCGCCGGGGGCGACGGTGCGCCAGCTCGCCGTCGCCCGGTGCGCGCGTTCGATGGCGGCGTCGGTGGCGGCCATGTCGGCCGCGGCGATGGTGGCCAGCACCTGCTCGGTGGCGGGATTGACGATGTCGGTGGTTGTCACGGGGTGCGCTCCTTTCCGTACTGTGCCGCATGGTCGACCAGGGCCCGCATGAGGCGGAGGTCGGTCGGGTTCTCCTCGGGATGCCATTGCACGCCGAGCAGGAACGGGCCGTCGCGGGTCTCCGCGGCCTCGATGATGCCGTCCGCTGAGTGCCCGGTGGCGGTGAGGCCGGGGGCGAGCGTGCCGATGGCCTGATGGTGGTGGCAGTGCGCCTTCGCCTCGGAGCCCACGATGGCGGCGAGGCGGCTGCCGGGAACAGTGGTGACGGTGTTGACCGTGAAGACGCCGGGGGAGCGGGAGTGGTCGGTGTGCCCGACGGCATCCGGGACGTGCTGCAGCAGGGTGCCACCGAGGGCGACGTTCGCCAATTGCAGTCCGCGGCAGACGGCCAGGACCGGCAGGCCCGCGGCGCGGGCGAGCGCGAAGAGCCCGAACTCGGACTCGTCGCGGTCGGGGCGCAGGCTGCGGGTGGCGGGATGCGGTGGCGCGCCGTAGCGGGCGGGATCGAGGTCCGCGCCGCCGGTGAGCACCAGGCCGTCGAGGCGGTCGACGAGCTCGGGGCGCGGAGTTCCGGTGGGCGGCAACAGGACCGGGATGCCGCCCGCACGTTCGGTCAGGTCGACGTAGGTGCGGGCCAGCACCGCGGCGTCGACGTCCCAGTGGCCGAAGCGGGTGCGTTCGGAGTACGTGGGCAGGCCGATGACGGGCCGGCGGCCGGGGTCAGAGTCGTTCGAAGCCACGGATCCGCTCCCAGTCGGTCACCGCCGCGTCGAAGGCGTCCAGCTCGACCTGCGCGGCATTGCGGTAGTGCCGCACCACCTCCGGGCCGAACGCCTTCTGGGCGATCTTGCTGTCGCCGAACAGCTGCGCGGCCTCGCGCAGGGTGTGCGGGACGCGCGGGCGGTGCGAACGGTAGGCGTTGCCGTGGAACTCCGGCTCCAGCGGGAGGTGCTGCTCGATGCCGTGCAGACCGGCCGCGATGGCCGCGGCGACCGCAAGATACGGGTTCACATCGCCGCCCGGGATGCGGTTCTCCAGGCGCAGCGACGGGCCGTGGCCGACGACGCGCAGGGCACAGGTGCGATTGTCGCGGCCCCAGGCCAGGGCGGTGGGCGCGAAGCTGCCGGCCTGGAATCGTTTGTAGGAGTTGATGTTCGGGGCCAGCAGGTAGGTGAGTTCGCGCAGGCAGTCCAGCTGGCCCGCGATGAAGTGGCGCATCAGGGCCGAGGGGTCGTCGCCGTCGGCGAAGACCGGCTCGTCCGCGCTGTTGCGCAGGCTCAGGTGGATGTGGCAGGAATTGCCTTCCCGCTCATTGTATTTCGCCATGAAGGTGATGCTGCGGCCCTCCTGGGCGGCGATCTCCTTGGCTCCGGTCTTGTAGATGGTGTGGTTGTCGCAGGTGACCAGGGCCTCGGCGTAGCGGAAGGCGATCTCGTGCTGGCCGGGATTGCATTCGCCCTTGGCGGACTCGACATACATTCCCGCGCCGGACATGTCGGTGCGGATGCGGCGCAGCAGCGGTTCGATGCGGGCGGTGCCGAGCATCGAGTAGTCGACGTTGTACTGGTTGGCGGGGGTGAGATCGCGGTAGCCGCTGCGGAAGGCGGACTCGTAGGTGTCGTCGAAGACGAGGAATTCGAGTTCCGTGCCGACATAGGCGGACAGGCCGCGCTCGGCCAGGCGATCCAGCTGGGCGCGCAGCACCTGCCGGGGTGAGGCGGCCACGGGCTGCCCGGGCCGGCCGTGCGGGTCCACCTGCTCGACGTCGCAGAGCACCAGCGCGGTGCCCGGCCACCACGGCACCAGCCGCAGCGTGCCCAGGTCCGGCCGCAGCACGAAATCGCCGTAGCCCGTGTCCCAGGAGGACATCTCGTAGCCCTCGACCGTGGTCATCTCCACGTCGACGGCCAGCAGATAGTTGCACGCCTCCGTCGCCCGATCCAGCACCTCCTCCACGAAATACCGTGCCGAACAACGCTTTCCCTGTAATCGACCCTGCATGTCGGTCATGGCCACCAGCACCGTGTCCAGCGTTCCCGCCTCGACCCGCGCCACCAGCTCCGCCACGCTCAGCATCCCGGCCCGCATTCTTGACCCCTCTCGACGTCAACCCCGCTCACGCTAGGCGAACCCGGGCTCCGCGTGTGCCCGAATACGGCAAGTGATCACCAGCGTGTCCGCACCGCTGCGGAGCTGGAGGCCGGTGCCGTGTGGCGAACGGCTCGATGTGTCGCGAGGCCTCGGACCCCTGCCAGTGCCGAGAGTTCATCGCCGTGCCGCCTTTCCTCCCGAATATGCCGACACCGCAACAGTATTGACCGACACGGCGCGCCGAATCCGCCGAAGTACTCAGCGCCGTTACTCACGGCCGGAGAGTCGGGCGACTCGCCGGGAGCGGAAATGTCGCTGCGGGCGTGGCGGCCTGTCGGCTACCGTCCGGACCATGCCCGGTCCTGATGAATCCTCCGCCGTCTATCTGATCACCGGTATTCAGGCCGCCGGGAAATCGACCGTGGCGCAGGCCCTCGCCGAGCGGCTGCCGCGCTCGGCCCATGTGCGCGGTGACGTCTTCCGGCGTTTCCTGGTGAGCGGGCGCGCCGACATGACCCCCGATCCGAGTCCCGAAGCGCTCGAACAGCTCCGCCTGCGGCACCGCCTCGCCGCCGAGGTGGCCGACTCCTACGCGGCGGCGGGGTTCACGGCGGTGGTGCAGGATGTCGTGCTCGGCGACCTGCTGCCCTACCTGATCAGCCGGATTCGCACTGATCCGCTCTACGTCGTGGTGCTCGCCCCGAGTCCGGACGCGGTGGCGCGGCGCGAGGCCGCCCGCCCGAAGCACGCGTACGGATCCTTCACCGTGAACGACCTGGACAGCGTCCTGCGCACCGAAACTCCGCCCCTCGGCCTGTGGCTCGACAGCTCCGACCTCACCGTCGGCGAAACGGTCGATGCGATCCTCGCGAACGCCCGGCCCTTGGCCCGCTGACGAATGCCTCACTGGTGCGGCGGCTGGACGTTATCACGATCCATCCCGAGGAAACCCATGCCCGCCGTGCGGTCCTGCCGCTGCCGGATCTGCCGCCGGTCAAGCCGAGGGAGCATGATCGCTGAGGCCCGGCTCCACGCCAGCTGAACTGGTGACCTCCCTCCGACGCGGAAGCGGCGCCGGGCTCGGCAGCGGGGCCAGGATTCCCAGATCAGCCCGTGCACACGCGTAAAAGCGGTCTCGCGCATCGGATGTGCCCGCCAGCGCTTGCCGCACCGACTCCGCGTTGATCGACGTGTCATTGTGTAGCCGGCGGAGTTCCCACACCTTCTGTTGCCACTCACGAGCCGCAGCCACAGTCGGCCCATCGGCCAGCAGCAGAATCGACTCCAGCAACGCAGCCCGCTCGTCTTCCGCAGTCACCAAAAGTGGCCACCCTGTCGAAATATCCAGCACCTCATGGCCGGGCCAGAGCTCAGGGTGCTTCGCAGCAGCCATCTTGACGTGGATTCGGACCTCACGTTTGACGGCCGCCGCATACGCGGAGTACGCCTCCCGCCGCGAGCCATCCCACCGCAGAGCCTGCTCCCGCTGCCAAGCGAAGAGCTCTTTCCGCGAGCCGAAATAGTAGCTCAACCACGCCGACGTAGCACCGGTGACCAGGGCGACCGCAGCACTGTAAAGCGCAAGCACCACACCAGGATACGGTTCACCGTGGTCGGTGATGCTCCACGCCACCCGAGCCCGACCCTCGAGGTCCATGACCACCGAGACGGGCTCTGTCACTCGCTGAAGTCTTCGACCACGTCGCGGATGAACGGCCAGTCCAACCGTTCTGAACGTGCACTACGGCTGAGGAATTGGCGCGAAACTGCTGTTCGACAACGGTTTGTGCGGGACTGCACCGGTCGTCCGCAACTCGGCAGCCGCGCTGGCAGGTTCGGTTAGCGCGAAATGCGGCTTGGGCTCGATGGGGCACGGCATCACCGGGTGGATGATCATGTCGGCGTGGCGGTTTGGGTGGGGGTCGGCTCACATGGCCGCGCCCCTCTGGTGGGTCGGGCGGGTCAGATGAAGGTCGATCGCGAGTTGCTCGACTGTTTCGGCGGCGCAGACGCGGTTCTCGCCGATTCCACCGTGTGCACCGCGTTTGGCCCATCCGACGACGTACACGCCGCGCAGAGGATCCCTGGTTGTCGGAGAAATGACTCTGCCGTTTCGGTTGAGGATCTGACCGTTGTGTGTGCCGGGGAGTCCGTCGATATGTGCGGTGCGGAACCCGATGGCACGGACCACCGTGCTGGCCAGGAACGTGTGCCCGCCGGTCGTATACACGGTCAATTCGCCGGTGTCCGTCGACTCGATGTTCGTCACGTGCTGTTCGAAGCAGAACACGACCGGCAGCCGGGTGTCGTCTCGGTCGTTCGGATCGGCTAGGTGGTCCATCGCCGGTCTCAGCGGTTGGCCTGCTGCGGAGCCGGGTTCATGTTCGAGGGTTCTGGTCGTGTGTATCGACAGATTGGGCAGGGCCAGGATGTCCTGCATGGCGGGGGTGGCAAATGCCGACCGGTCTGCGCAGGCACGGGACAGAACGGTCACCTGCGTCAGTGCGGCGATGCTCGGGGATGTGTTGTGTTGGTGGGCGAGGTGTCTGATCACCTCGAGGGCGACGTTTCCGGCGCCGACGATGAGGCAATGCGGCCCGAGGGGCGGCGTCTCGGTGGGGGATGGGTTGTTCACGCCGGCAAGGACATCGAGTGCGTCGTACACACCGACGGGCAATGTCGAGTCGGATCGGGTGAGGGGGCGGGGAATCGAGGCGCCGTGGGCGAAGACCACCGCGTCGAACCGGCGGCGCAAGGCTTCGAGGGAGAGATCGCGGCCGATCTCGGTGTTGTAGACGACGTTGACCCGGTCGTCGCCGAATGGCACATCGAACAGGCTCAGCATTTCGCGCAGGCCGGTGTCGGGTGCGATGGCCGTACGCAGCAGGCCGCCGAGGTGGGCGTGGCGTTCGTAGACGGTGACGTCGACGAAGCTGGACCGTCGCAGCAGCTCACGAATGGTGTACATGGCGGCGGGGCCGGCGCCGACGACTGCGATACGGGGCCGTCGACCACCGACGGTCGAAGGCCGTGGGAGAGGCATTGTTGGTCGCCGGCCGGGTGTGGTTCGGGGCCCGGTGTTTGCGAAGTAGTCGCTGTTGCGGCGGAGATGGTGTTGTTCGGTCGCGGTGAGGGCGTGGTCGGGTTTGATCGCTGAGGTGGGGCAGGCGTCGACGCAGGCGGTGCAGTCGATGCAGGAGTTCGGGTCGATGTGCAGTGTCGGCGTGGTGGCGAAGTCGGTGTCGCCGGGGCGGGGGCGGATGCAGTCGCGTGGACAGGCGTTCAGGCAGGAGACGTCCTTGCAGCAGTGTCCCAGGATGACGTGGGCCATAATCGCTTTCGAGAGGTCAGAGCAGGTTCGAGGCGCGGTAGATGCGTCGAGCGACCCGGTTGAGCAGGCCTTCGCGGTGGAGGAACTCGATGAACGAGGCGGTGGCCGAGCGGAACATCATGCGGTGGTGCTCGTTGGCGTCGATCGCGGATTTCACCTCCGGCCAGCGCAGTCCGAGTTCTTCGTAGACGCGCCGGTTGATCAGGCTCTTGGCGACGATGTGGGTTCCGACGGCGATGGCGATCGTGCTCAGGAACCGTCGTGGCCGCGAGATGGTGGTGAGTTGGTCGCGAATGCGGCGGCGGGCGAAGGCCATGTGCCGTGATTCCTCGACGACGTGGATGTAGGAGGTGCGGCGTATCGCGTCGGCGACCGTGGCGTCTGTCATCCAATCGCGTTGCATGGCGTCGAAGATTTCCTCCCCGGCCAGCACGATCCCGTAGGCGACCTCGTGCCAGGCGAACATCGCGAACAGCCGGCCCAGCAGTTTCTGCAGCCGATCGTGGGGATAGAAGTGTGCTCCGATGCTGTCGACGCCCTTGATGAACATCAGCGAATGCAGGTTCTCGTCGGCGCATTCGTTGAGCAGAAACGTGATGTCGGGGCGAGCGGGGTCGGCACCGTGATTGGCGCGCAACAGCGCGACTTGTAATCCGACTTCGAGCCAGATCGCGATACCGAGGAACTGCGCTACTTCGCAGCGGGTCAACACGATTCGTTGCTGCTCCGACATCGACGCCCAGATCGGCGTGTCGAACAGCGGCGACCACTGCGCGGTCATTCCATAGCGCTGATCGCCGTCGGGCCCCGGCTCATACAGCTCCGGACACCGTGGGTCGAACGATAGTCGCTGGGCCGACCGGATCAGTGTGTGGAAGAACTGATCCTGCTCGGTAGCTACCACTGCTGAACTCCTCTGCTCGGTCATGTTTCACGCTGGTTGGCGCGCGGCCGGGCTTCCTTTTTCCTCCGCCGTGTTCTCGACGGCCTGGCGAACAGGGATGGCTGTCGACGGACCTGTGCCCGGAAAGGCGAGGCTCTGCGACTGCGCATCCCGCCGCGCTGACCGTCGCGCCTGGAATTCGCTGAAAGTGCCAACACTGCAAATCATTTTGGAGAGATCAGGCTCCCTCGGCTGTGCACGGTGAGCCGTGGGTGCGGACGTGACGCACCGCGCAGGCCGAGGATGGTTCAGGGAGTATAGGCGTTGGTGAGGGTGGCGACGTCGTCCAGGGCGTCGAGTGTGTCGAGGATGGTCATTTGACGGGGGCTCAGGTGCCGGCCTGCGGTGTCGAGGAATTCGCGTGCAGCCGGTGGGTATCGAGCGGGTTTGTGGAGTGCCGCTGCCGGTTGGGGCGATGCCGAAGAGATGGCTTCGATGCGTAACGGCTCCGGTGGTGACGGGGCTCAATCCTGAGTCGACCTCATCGATCTGGAGCAAGACATGATCGAAATTGGGTATCCACTTTGAGCATTCGATGCCTACCAGCCCGTGCCGTCGGCCCGATAAGGTCACTGCGTTCACATTGTGCGGCGTAATCTGCGGCGCATGAGAGTCGCGGCGGCACAGCTCACTTGCGCACCTATCGATGTCCGGGCCAACATCGGACAAATGGTCAGGCTCGCCGAACAGGCAGGCGCAGACTCCGCCGAGTTGATCGTGTTTCCCGAGTTAGCGGTGACCGGATACGAACTGGCGGCTACCGCAGCCGATGAGGGGTTGTGGCTGCGCGCCGATGACCCTCGCCTGGATCGGCTGCGCACCACCGGGATAGCGACCGTTGTGAACTGCGCTGCCCCCGACCTCGACGGTCACCGTCCCGTGATCGCCACTTACGTCTACAGCGCCGCCGGTGATCTGCTCACCGCCTATCACAAACAGCATTTGTTCGAGGAAGAGCAGCAGTTCTTCACCTCCGCGGACAAGGACGGCCGCTTCGAACTCCAGGGTTTACGTTTCTCCCTTGCCACCTGCTTCGACAACCATTTCCCCGACTTGGTCGGCCGAATTGCCGACGATGGTTGTGATGTCCATCTGGCCAGCGCCCTGTACGGCACCGGTCGCGGCATTGCCGAACGTGCGTCGATATATCCCGGCATCGCCGACCGTGCGAACGTTTACGTGGCCCTTGCCAACCAGGTGGGGCCGGCGGGCCCGGTCACCGGGTGCGGCCGCGCCGCCCTGTGGGACACCTCCGGAACCCTGCTGGCAGAGGCCGACGACCAGACACCGATGTTCGTCGTCGCCGATATCGGCTAGCAATGGCCACACGGCAGTGCCCCGGCGGAGGCCGAGACGGGGCGGTGCGTAACCCGCGAACAGGCCATGACCGGTGAGGGTCGGGCAATGATGCTGCTGGCCATAGAGATCCCCGACGCACTGGGGGCACAGACGTCTCGGGCCTCTCTGGATGCGCACAGTGGCGACGCCTACGTAGGGTGTTGGGGTTGTTCCGGCATCGACGAGGTGTGAGTGCATGGTGCCGGTCGGGTGATGAGAAGGGGCGCGATGACATCGCAGGCAGGGACCGCCGGACGTACTTATGTGGTTACCGGTTCGGCATCGGGAATCGGCGCGGCGACTGCTGCGCTGCTGCGTGAACGCGGTGCCAGGGTCATCGGATGCGATCTCGAAAACGCTGAGGTCCAAGCTGATCTGTCCACGCCTCGAGGCCGTCGCTCGCTTGTCGACCAGGTGAGTGGGCTTGGGCCGATCGATGCGGTGCTGGCGATTGCGGGCGGAGGCAGGACCGGCATGCTGGAAACGAATTACTTCGGCGCTGTCGCGACGTTGGAGGGCCTTCGTCCGTTGCTGGCGCAAGGTCCCGCGCCCCGAGCGGTGGCTGTGTCGTCGACATCGTCGCTGGCACCGGCGGACGAGCGCATCATGCAGGCATGCCTCGACGGCGACGAGGCTGCTGCCGTCGCGTATCTGGCCAACAATCCGGCTGCCGGTGGCGCGACCGCTGGTTACGGAGTTGCCAAGCGTGCCTTGAACCGCTGGGTGCGCAATGTCGCTCCGACCGCCGAGTGGGCCGGAGTTGGCATAGCGCTCAATGCCGTTGCCTCGGGGGTCGTCGACACTCCTGCGGCAGCGTGGATCTTCGCCGATGACAACGTGCGAAAGGCAGTCGAAACCGCTGCGCCACAACCCTTCGGCGGGTTCCCGGGCCGTCCGGAATGGGTTGCAGAGCTCATCTGCTGGCTGGCCGGTGAGGCGAACCGTTTCGTAACCGGTCAGGTCATATTCGCCGACGGTGGGTCGGAAGCAGCGGCGCTCGGCGACCACCACTGGCGGTAGTCCAGACCTGCCGACCTGGTCCGCATGGCAACAGCTGGACAACCTCCACTCGGCAATTCGGCATACGCGACAACCTGGTCGACGGATGGATCGGCAGGCGGCTCCGGGACATTCCAGCCCACCCACATATCGCTGTCGCATCGCGGTATCGGTGCGAGAATGCGCCGCCAGAACCGTACGAGGCAATCGTGCGCCGCACCTCCGTCCTGCGCGGCGGCCAGCAACGCGAGTCGCTCGGCCCGCTGCGCCGGGGCAACCGTCTCCATGGCCCGCAGTGACGCCCGCCGCCATGCCAGCGACCTGAATTCGATATCGAGCCGCGCACTTTCGGCAGCAATGGCCTCTGCCATCGACCGCTCTTCCTGCAGCACGCCGGTGATCGAGTCCAGCCCGAGACCGAGCGCGCGCAACCGCCGCACCAGCAGCAGTCGTTCGGTGGCGCTGTCGGCGTCGAACATCCGATGCCCGCCTGCGCTGCGCCGGGATTCCAGAATGCCTTCGTCGCAATAGAACCGGATCGTTCGCACCGGAAGCCCGGTGCTGCGCGCCAACTCCCCGATGCTCACCAGCACACCGGATTGTGTGTCGTCCGTCACAACCTGTTGAACCTCCACCCCACTGGAGCTTTTAGCGTACTGGGCACTCCCGTCCGACCCCGACAGCGGAAACCGAAGCGGTCGTGGAGGACGAGCGGAGTACTACGCATATGTCGTCACACCGAGGAGAGTGTTTCGTGGCTACCACGCAAGAAGAAATCGTCGCCGGCATCGCGGAGATCGTCGAGGAGGTGACGGGTATCGAGGCCGCCGAGGTCACGATCGAGAAGTCTTTCGTCGACGACCTGGACATCGACTCGTTGTCACTGGTGGAGATCGCTGTACAGCTGGAGGACAAGTACAGCGTGAAGGTCCCCGACGAGGACCTTGCGAGCCTGAGAACCGTCGGCGACGCGGTTGCCTACGTCCAGAAGATGGAGGCCGAGAAGCCGCAGCTCGCCGCGGAAATGGAAGCGAAATACAAGGAAGGCCAGGCGAATTGAGCAGCCTGCGGGCCGTTTCACCCCTCGTCGCGGTGGTGAGCCGGTGATTGCCGATCCACAGTTGAATCCCGCCGCAGTCGAGCTCGGCAGCTTCTTCCGGCAGCCGCCAGAAGCTGTATGGCGCGCGCTGACGGAGCCGGATCTGCTGGAGCGGTGGCTGCTTCGACCGACCGGGTTCGCCGCCTCGGTCGGAACCCACTTCCGATTCACCATCCCGGACTCATCGCCCAACGAGATCATCTGCGAGGTGCTGGCGGCCCGGCCGTGCGAGCAGTTGACCTACAGCTGGATATTTCGGCAGGCCGAGTACCCCGCTCGGTGGATTGTCGACTGGACGCTGCAGCCGCAGGGTCATGGCACCCGACTTCTGCTGACGCAGACAGGTTTCGACATCGAAGACCGCCGACAGAAGATGGTACGCAACGCCATGGAGCGCAGCTGGAAGCGACTCGTCCTGCCGCGGCTCGGTGAGGTGATCCATCACTGAAAGCGCCCCTGGGAGTCGGGGCTGCACACCGACGCGACGGCGAACTACTGTGCCGGTTCTATTCATATTTCGAAAGGTTCGAACCATGTATTTCATCTCGTTGGCGTTGGGGATGTTCGGCCCACTGCTCGTACCCACAGGAAGCTCGAACTGTTGGATGGACAGCACCGCTCCCGCATGCTGGCCCCACTAGATTGATTCTCGAGACTGGGTGGGCGGAATTGCCGCCCACCCAGCCGCACTCCAGAAGCTCAGGAGTGCATCCGAATGCTCTGCACAGCAATATATTTCGCCCGTCGCGGCATCGGGTGTTCTTGCGGGCGAGGAGTATTCGGAACCGCGTGCGTCCGAGGGTCGGAGGCGATCAGTCGTGGGTGAGGTTCAGTCTGTCGAGCAGGCCGGTCATTCCGCTGTGGACGATGTCGTCATCGTCTCTGTCCAAGCCATAGGTCACTTCGTGCCATGGCCCGAGTTGATGCCAGAACGATGCTCGGCGGCGGAGGTCGTCGGTGAGGCCGTAGGCGGCGGCGACTGCGTCGGCGAAGGCTGTTGGTGCGCCGAACAGTGGCCATGCCAGGTCATTCGCCGCGTCGCCGAGATGGACATCGCCGAAGTCGATCACGCCGGCGATCCGGTTTCCATACACCATGACATGTTCCGGGCCGAGATCGCCGTGGACGACCGTATCCGCGGGGAATTCCGCTACGACATCCAGGACCGCCAGCGCCGAATCATGGTGTGCCGCTGGGATCAACGGCACGACTTCGGTTCGGAAACGATTGATCATCACAGCCCGGCTGCGCCTGGTTTCGGTCGCTGATGGCAGTCCGTGCCGCACCGCCTCGGCTGAGGGGCTGTCGTGCAGGGCGCGAAGAAACTTTCCCAGCGCGAGCCCGTGCTCGGTCCCGGCAGACTCGATGGACGTCCCGGGGACCAGGGCATGACGCACGATCAACGGTGTCTCGCTCACCACCCGGGGGATCGGCACCTGCAGGGGCAACAGTGGTGCCAGCCAAGGCATCAGCTGGGTTTCACGCCGGAGTTGGCCGGCCACCTCTGGCCGGCGCGGTCTCCTCTCGACCCACGCTCCGTCGACCAACGCGGCAAAGCAATCCCATCCGTCGGAAAACCCCACACAGCCCACGGTACGACACGGGCGAATACTCAACCGGCGCCCCCGCGATCCAAACGCGCACTACCACGGCGAAATTGGCGGGAAGCCGCTGCTCGCCTGCGCAGACTGCCGCGATTGGGCCGGTCGTCGGCCGCAGCCGGGACATGTGGTCTGTGTCATAGCGGGGCGATGTCACAAATCCGGGGTGGCCGGCACCTCATGGTCGTCCCACTGACGATGAAGGAGATGGACGCTATGAGTGCTCGGCTCGATATGTTCGCGAATGAGGTCGGCGCGAAGTTCGCCAAGCGGTTTGCGAATGCCAGTCTGGTGATCACGCAGTCGGAGGTGCCGAAAACGACCCAGGAGCTGGTGAGCTTGCGGGCCAGTCAGATCAACGGGTGTGGTTTTTGTACCGATGCGCACACCAAGGAGCTGGCGGCCGCGGGGGAGCCGCCGGTTCGGATCAATCTGGTGGCGACCTGGCGGGAGGCGTCGGTGTTCAGCGAGGCGGAACAGGCGGCGCTGGCCTTCGCCGAGGAGGGCACCAGGCTGGCGGATGCCCACCTCGGGGTCTCCGACGAGACCTGGGCGCAGGTTCGGAAACACTACGACGACAACCAGACCGCGGCGCTGGTGGCGCTGGTGGCCATGATCAACGCCGCCAACCGGCTCGGTGTCATCCTGCATCAGCAGGGTGGGTCCTACGAGCCGGGCATGTTCGCCGGGGCCACCGACTGACCGTCAGACGGGCTGCGGGGCCGTGACCGGTCGGCGGCTGCGGCGCCAGGCGTAGGCGAGGAAGGCGATCAGGCCGATCAGCGGAATCGTGCTGACGGCCCAGCTCACGCCCAGTGGGGGACCGGGCTGCTGGAGAACCGGGAGGTTCGCCAGATCGCCTTCACCGCGGCCCTGGGGGCCGTCGATGACGAAGTGGAAGGTCCACGCGCCCTGCTCGTCCAGGGAGCGCACGTCCAGGCCCCAGACGTCGCGCTTGCGCGGGTGCCGCGACAGCGGTTCCGCGTGGCGCACCTTCCCGTTGGGCTGGTACTCGGTGAGCGTGCCGGTCTTGTCCTCGATGCCCCCGTCGGGGATGAAGGTGAAGTCCAGCGATTGCATTGCGCGCAAAGGCCATTCGCTGAACCCCACGGTCAGCGAATACGGCCCGGCCTGCACGTGCTCGGTGTGCACGATATTGACGGGCTGATACGCCGACGCCGTCGCGGCGGTGCCCGCGGTCAGCCCGAGAATCGCGAGAATCGTTGCGGCGGTGGCGAGTAGACGGTTGATCATGCGCTGACCTTCTCGGACGGGGCGGACAGCCGCAGCATGTCGCCGAAGCGCCAGCCCAGGTAGCCGCCGAGCGCACCCAGCAGTGCGGCCGCGACCGTGGTGGCGATGATGACGGAGGCGTGCGAGAGGCGGGCGTCGTAGATGATCACCTGCTGCACGGGATTGAACCCGCCGATGATCGCCCCGCCGAGCCCACCGGCCAGCGCGGGCAGCAGGCGCGCCGGGCTGTCGGTGCGGCGCAGCAGCAGATCGATCACGATGCCCACCGGGATCAGGCAGAAAGGAATCAGCGCCGGAGTCGCCGGAATGCCCCGGATGTGTTCGCGCATGGGCAATCCCACGAAATCGGCGTAGGCGCGCGCCGCCCACGGCGCGAACCACCAGAACACGCCCTGGATCGCCGAGGAGAACACGGCGGTGACGGTCGCGCCCCACCGCTGGAATCCCGCACCCACGACCATCAGCAGAATCACCATGAACGCGGTGACCGCGACCGTCCACCGCACGGTCCCGGTGCTCAGCCGCTGCACCGCCAGCGCGGTGACGGTGCTCGAGGTCGCCAGATGCGCCAGCGCGAACAGCGCGCCGATCCGCCCCCACCGATGGGCCCGCGCCGCCCCGAACACGATCACCGTGCCCACCGAGATCACCGTGCTGGACAGGAACAGCCCGATGTGCGGCGGCGAGTCGATGATCGCGTCGAACCCGTAGAGGCTGTGCCACCACAGATCCCACAGTCCGTACAGCAGGAACGACGCCGCGCCCAGCGCCGCCACCATGTACCCGAGCGGCGCGGTGAACGTCCGCCCGAATACGCTGATGCCGGGTCCGCCCAGCTCACCGTCCACCCGCCGCCCCGCCCGGCCCGCGGCCGAGGTGACGAGAATGACCGTGAGACCGGTGAATCCGGCGATCGCCGCACTGGCGTAGATGAACAGGTGCGGCAGCGTGAAGAAGGTGTCGGGCCCGACATCGGAGTGCCACTGGATGTCCCAGGTCGATCCGACGGCGAAGGTCATGCTGGCCGCGAACAGGATGGCCGCGGGTAGCCAGGGGCGGATGGTGATCGGTGCGGTCGCCTCGGCGGTGAGCCCGCGACCGTTGGCGGTGAGGTCCATGGTCTGCTCCTGATCCTCTTTCCTTCGATTCAGTTGGCCTGGACGGAGAAGGTGGCGCTGCCGGATCCCGGTGCGCCGGACAGTTTCACCGCGATCTCCCACTGCCCCGGCATGGGCAGCGTCACGGTCGCCCGATAGTGCCCGGGCGTGACGACCGCGGCGGTGCTCGGCGGGAGCGCGTGGCCCATCTGCGGCATGGCGGGCTCCACCGAGACGCGGTCCGGGGTGGCGGCGGTGCCGTGCTGGTCGGTGATGTCGAGGTCGACGGTGTTGTCGCCGGTGTGCGGCGATCCGCCGGAGACACGCAGCTGCACCTGGTAGGGCCCGGCGGCACTGCGCGGCACCGGTTTCGCGCTGCTGGACGGCCACAGCCACCAGGTCAGCAGCGCGGCCACCAGCACGACAATCGCCGCGATCAGTCCTGTGCGCCTGGTCATTGCGGAACCCCCGCTCGGACGTCGACCGTGGTCGGAATGGTCATGACGGAATAGCCGCGCTCGGCCTGCGCCCACACCAGGTACCGGCCGGACAGCGGAAAAGTGAAGGTGAAGGCCACATTCGGGCCGTAGGCGGCGACGGTCTCGTCCGGCGGCTGGGCGCCGACGGCGGGCATCGGGGCCATGGCGTGGGCGTGCGCCCAGATCGGCGCCGTCGCCGCGGACGTCCCGGCGGGCCCGCCGTCCGGCAGCGGGCCGACCGCGATGAGATGGCCGACCATCCCCAGCCAGGGCTGTAGATCCGCGGCACCGCCGTAGGCCGCGGTGAGGGTGACGGGTTCGCCCGCGATCGCCTCGGTGGTCGTCAGAGCCGTCCCGCTCGGTGCGGGATCGACCGCGCCGGAACCGGATCGACCGCCGACGTGCAGCGCGGCCCGCAGCAACTGCACACCCCCGCCGCGCCGGGCGATCTCCGCCGCGACCGCGTAATCGCCGGACTCCCCGAGCCCCAGGCTGACCCGGTACTCCCCAGGCGCGGTGCGGATCGGATGCCGATGCCAGAACGTCCCGGCCGGCCCGACCACCATGAGGTGCAGCAGCGCGTCATCGGTGACCAGCAGATCGTCCACGGGCCGCCCCGTCGCCGAATCGGTCAGCGACAGCTGGACTTCCGTCGGTTGCCCTGCCGCCGCAGGCTGCGCACGCACGGCCAGATTCACCGGCGGCCGTGAATAATTCGTGGTCAGCGGCAGATCGCGTTCGGGGAACGGATTGCCGATATTGCCGGACGTGGGATCGAGCAGGCTGCCCGCCGGCCGCGGCTGCGGCGCACTCGAGGACAGCACCGCCCCCGTGGTCCCGACGGTCAGCGCGGCGATGAGCGCGCCCACCGGAATCAGTGTCGGCCAGCCTCTTTTCGAGAGGAGGGCGGTACCCAGCGCGACCAGTAGCAGCACACCCGCCGCGAAGAAGCCACCGTAAGCTGCCCGCTCCCACGGCGTCACCACGCGCGCGGCGACGAGGAACGGAATCCGGGCGGTCCGTTCGCCGTCCGAGACCGACAGCTCCCACGGCCCGGCATGATCCACCCGCAGCGTCGTGGCATACAGCCCCGGCCGATCCGCGAGTTCGACCGTGCCCGAGGAGGTCTCGCCACCCTGATCGACCGGCGCGGCGCTGACCGTCAGCGCCCCGGCCGCCGACCCTGCATGGCTCACCACCTCGACGCGCAGCGGTCCCGGCTCGGCCCGCCGGATCACCACCGTGAGCTCGCGTGCCCCCAGCGATTGCGCCACCGTCAGATCACCCCCGCTCGCCGCGCCATCGGCCCGGGCGTCGGGCGCGGACGCGAAATCCCACCCCAGCAGGAACGCGCAGAGCACGCCCACCACCAGGCATGCGCCGCGCAGGCGAACGATCAACGGCGGCTGCACTGTTCCGAAGCTACCGAAAAACCACCGCCCGGAAATCCCACCCGCGGGGGATGTGTCCTCAGGGTGCGGTCAGGGTAGGGTCCCCGGGTCCGCTGGGAGGGGTTGCCCCGTGGCGGGAGTCTTATTCCGGCTGGGCCAAGGCGTTCCGGAGCCAGCTGGGCCCGGCCGTCGTCGCTCCGAGCGCCTCGACCCGAGCCCGCAAACCACGATCGGCCGTCACCACGAGCACTGAACCCGCTCGGGCCCCGGCCTTTCCGGCCTCGGCCGCGACCACCTCGACGATGGCGTCGTCCCCGGAACCGTCCGCGAGTACCACCCGCAGTTCGGCCCCCGCGCTGTCGGCAGCGGCCTTGGCGGCCCCTTCGAGCACCACGACCACGTCCGTCACCCCGGGCAGCCGCTCCCGCAGCGGACCCAGCTCCCCGAGCAACCGCCGCGCTGCCCCGGCCCGATCCCGCCACCACCCGTCCGGCCGCGAACCCACCACATTGGCCGCGTCCACCACAACCACCAGCCCGGCATCCTCCACCGCCTCAGTCTCCACCGCTGGCGCCGAACCGCCGCGGCCAGGTGCCAGCGGCTCGTGGCCGGCGTGGGCGCTCCACGGCCCTCGTTCACCTCGGCGCCCGCTGGGCGGATCCCGCGAGTGTGAACCTGTTCCGGGGACGAGGCCCTCGGCCCGGTTCGCGCCGTCGCGCGCGGCCCGGGCCGAGCTGGTGGGGAAAGAGTCAGAGGTCGAGTTCGACGTCGGTGAGGGGGTAGGCGACGCAGGAGTGGGTGTAACCGGCGGCGGGGTCGGAGAGGCGGAGTTTGGCTTCGGCGGCGGTGTGGACTTCGCCCTTCAGGACGCGGATGCGGCAGAGGCTGCATTCGCCGGAGCGGCAGGCGGCTTCGGGGCGGATGCCGTTGTCTTCGAGGGCATCGAGGAGGGGGCGATTGCGTGGGGTGCGGAAGGTGGTGTCGCGGACGGTGACCGTGACCTCGTCGGCGGGGTCGGCGGTGGTGGGCCAGTGCGGCTGCGTGGTGGGGTCGGCGGGAGCGCCGTTGGCTTCGAAACGGATTCGCTTGCGGGGGTGGCCCAGGGCGGTGAGCTGCTCGAGCGCGTAGGGGTAGAGAGCCTGGGGGCCGCAGACGTAGACCATGCGATTGCCGAGGGGGCCGGTCAGGTCGGAAATGGTGTCGGCGGACAGGAATCCGGTGCGGCCCGTCCAGTCGGGGGAGGGGTCGGCGATGACGTGATCGACGGTGATGCCGGGCTGGGTGGCAAAGCTGTCGAGTTCCTCGCGGAACAGGATGTCGGAGGCGTCCCGCGAACCATAGATCAGATGGAATTCGCGGACCGGCCCGCGGTCGGTGAGCTCGCGGATCATGCTCATGGCCGGTGCGACACCCGAGCCGCCCGCCAGGAACACCAGACGGTCACCGTGGAAGAGCGGATTGTGGTGGAAGGTCCCCATCGGACCGGTGGTGGTGAGCACCTGGCCCGCCGCGACGGTGTCGAGGAGGAGATTGCTGATCCGGCCGCCCGGCACCCGCCGCACCGTCAGGTCGTAGAAGCCGAGCTCCGTGGGGCTGGAGGAGATGGCGAACGGCCGGCTGGTGCCGTCGAAGAAGACGTTCACGTACTGGCCTGCCAGGAACGGCGGCAGCATCGCGCCGTCGAGGCCGCGCAGCCGGAATGTCTTGGCGGACACGGTTTCTTCGAGCACGGTGTCCACCCGCAGCAGCAGCCGCTTGGGGTGATGGGCGTCCACGGTGGCGCGGGCTTCCGCACTGTGGTCGCGGGTTTCGGGCAGTCGGGCCTCGATCTCGTCGAGAATGCCTGCCGCGCCGTCGAATCGGGTGGCGAGGGGGTGTCGTTTCACGATGTGCTCCGTTCAGGCGGCCTGGGTGCGCAGCAGGCGGCGCGCGACGCGGGCCCCGGCCTCGAGTGTGGGTTGGAATCCGCCCATGCCGGACCAGGACCCGGCGACATGCAGTCCGGGGACATGGGTTTCGCGTTCGCTGTTGCGGAACAGCCAGCCCTCGGTGGCGTCCTGGTCGTAGCCGTAGATGGACCCGCCCGGATGACCCAGATACCGCATCATGGTCAAAGGCGTTGCCACATCGACCTCTTCGATGGCGTCGCGGATGCCCGGCGTCACCGCCTCGCACAGATCCAGCAGCGTCTCGGCGAAGGCGAACTTGGTGCGTGCGTAGTCCGCCGACGCCACGTTCTTCCAGATGTCGGCGTACTGCAACGTCATCAGGCTGACGTGGGTGGTCCCCGCCGGTGCGAACCCAATGGGCGCGACATCGTAGGAGCTGACACAGATTCCGCGCACCGGCTCGAACGACTTCCACGCCTGGTAGGTGCGATCGTCGTCGGTGTCCCGGTTGACGAACGTCGTGCTGCTGGTGAAGCCCAGCTCCGCGGGCGTCGCGTCCAGGCCCATGTGCAGCACGAACCCGGACACCCCGATCCGCCTGGTGGCCAGATCGTTTCGCACCGCCGCCGGCACCTCGATCCCGTCCAGCATGGCGTAGGTGGTGGGCAGCGAGGCATTCGACACCACCTCGGGCGCGGTCACCTCGGTCCCGTCCTCGAGCCGCACCCCGAGCACCCGCCCGCCCGCGGTGAGAATCGCCTCGACCCCGGTATTGAACCGCACCTGCCCGCCCGCCTGCAGGAACGAGTCGAGTATCGCCGCCGACATGGCCTGCGACCCGCCGCGCACATGCCACGGTTGGAACTCGAGGTAGGCGAACAGCGTCAGCGCCAGATCCTGGAACCGCAGCTTGGACGGCGGCTGGCCGAGATAGGTCCAGTACATGGCGAGCGCGACCTTGATCCGGTCATCGTCGAAGTATTCGTCGAGCACCTGCTGCAGCGGCCGCAGCCCGTACCGGAACAGCACCGGGTCGATCTGCTCGGCGGGCATGCCGCGCATGGCCGCGATCTGCCAGAACGTCACCTGCTTGATCAGCTCGAAGAACCGCGCCACCCGATCCCGGCTGCCCGGGAACTCGGCGTCGAGGACGTCGATCGCCGCATCCCAGTCGGCCGGAATCGTCACATCCAGCCGGCCGGGGACGACCGCCCGGTACAGATCGCGCTCCTGCACGAACTCCAGCCGATCCGCGATCCCCAGCTGCTGGAACAGCCCCTCGCGCAAGGAGATCGGCTGTCCTTCCACGCCGACCCCGGAGAGCTGGTGCAGCGCCACCTCGAACTCGAATCGCCCGCGCCGGAACGAGGTTCCGCAGCCGCCGGGCACATTGTGCCGCTCCACCAGCAGCGTCCGCGCCCCCGCGCGCTGCAGCGTGGCCGCGGCGGTCAGTCCGGCATTGCCCGCGCCGATGACAATGGCGTCGTAGTCGTGCATGCCCACCTCCATTAGTCAATTAATTGATTAGGTTATTCAGACGGTAGCGGCCTTAGTTGGAAGTGTCTACGGGAATCTAGACAAGAAATTGAATAATCGCCTATGGTGGTAGCCTGGGCGGATGGCGCTACGCAACGCGGTTCTGGCCACCCTGCTGGAGGGGGAGGCATCGGGCTACGACCTGGCCAAGGGCTTCGACGCCTCGGTCGCCAACTTCTGGCTGGCCACCCCGCAGCAGCTGTACAAGGAGCTCGAGCGCATGGCCGCCGAGGGTCTCATCGAGACCCGCGTCGTCGAGCAGGAGCGCCGGCCCAACAAGCGCCTGCACTCCATCACCCCGGCCGGGCGGGCGGCGCTGCACGCGTTCATCGCCGAGCCCTCCAAACCGACCGCCATCCGCGACGAGATGATGGTGAAGGTCCAGGCCATGGAGGCCGAGGACGCCCCCGCGGTGCGGGCGGCCGTCGCCGAGAAACTGGAGTGGTCGAAGGCGAAACTGGCCCGCTACGAACGACTGCGCGGCCGCCTGCTGGACGGGCGCAGCGAGCAGGCCTACCTCGCCGAGGTCGACCGCATCGGGCCGTACCTGAGCCTGCTGCGCGGAATCGCCTTCGAGCAGGAGAACATTCGCTGGGCCGAGTTCGCGCTGCCGGTCATCGACCGGCGCATCGCCGCACACTCGCGGTAACCGGTCACCCGCCGTCGGGGCCGTGCCGGTTGATACGGTGTCCGCCTGGAAAGTTGTCCGCGAAACGACAGGTAGTGATCAGCGTTGGCGTCCGAATCGATGACAGGCGAGGGTGAATCCCGCCGTACCGCCCCGCCCACCCGGCGCGGTCAGCGCACGCGCGGCGCCCTCATCGCCGCCGCGCGTGAGGTCTTCGAACGCGACGGCTACCTCGACGCCAAGATCGCCGACATCTCCAAGACCGCCGGCATGGCGTCGGGCTCCTTCTACACCTACTTCGACAGCAAGGACGAGATCTTCGCGGCCCTGGTCGAGCAGGTCTCGGAGGAGATGCTGCACCCGCACGTGCGCGAGCGCAGTGGGATCACCGACACCCGCGCGCTCATCGAGGCCGCCAATCGCGACTACCTGCTGTCCTACAAGCGCAATGCCCGCCTGATGGCACTGTTCGAGCAGGTCGCGAACATCGACGAGAACTTCCGCCGCCTGCGCGTCGAGCGCGGCAAAGCGTTCGCGCAGCGCAATGCCCGGATGATCCGCGGGCTGCAGGAGTCCGGGCAGGCCAGCGCCGACCTGGATCCGATGATCACCGCGCACGCGCTCTCGGCCATGGTGAGCCGCATGGCGTACATGGTTTACGTTCAGAAGCAACGGATCCCGTTCGAGAAGCTGGTGACGACGCTGACCCAGCTGTGGGTGAACGCGCTGCAGCTGCGGGCCGAGTAGCGCTCAGCCCAGCCCGCGCGCGAAGTCGATCAGCGCGGCATTGACCTCGGCGGGCCGTTGCTGCTGAATCCAGTGCCCCGCACCCTCGAGGACGACCGTTCCTCGCAGATCGCTGAGCAGCGCCGACATCTTCTGCATGGGTGTGAACCGGATGACCGGATCGGTGGATCCGGCGATGAACAGCGACGGCTGGGCGATCTTCACGCCCTCCAGATGCGCGGTCCGCTCCCAGGTGCGGTCCAGATTGCGGTAGTAGTTGAGCCCGCCGGTGAACCCGGTGGCGGTGAAAGTCTCGACGTAGTACTCGAATTCGGGTTCGCTGAGCCACTCCGGCAGCGGCGGCTCAGGGGTGCTGGTGTCCAGGAACGTGGCGGCGCTCATGATGTCGTCCTGCAGCAGCGTGCGCCGCGGGTCCGCGGCCAGTACCGCGTCGGCGACCCCGGGTTCCTGGAACCACACCATGTAGAAGTCCGCACCCAGCCGCGCGCGCATGATCGACAGCGGCGGCCCGGACGACCGCGGGGTCGCGGGGACGCTCAGCCCCGCCACCGCCCGCACCCGCTCCGGATACTCCCGGGCCATGTGCCACACCACCGACGCGCCCCAGTCGTGGCCGACGAAGATGGCGTCCTCCAGCCCATAGGCGTCGAGCAGCCCGGCCAGATCCCCGCACACCGTGAGCATGTCGTACTCCTCGACCCGCTCGGGCCGTGAGCTGCCGCCGTAGCCGCGCATATCCGGGGTGAGCGTCCGGAACCCGGCCTCGGCCAGCGCGAAAACCTGATGCCGCCACGAGAATCCGAGTTCGGGGAACCCGTGGCAGAACACCACCGGCGCCCCCGCGCCGTGCTCGACCACCCGCAGCTCGATGCCATTGGCCGCCACCTGCGCGCTGCCCAGCCGTTTCCACTCGTCCACCAGATGTGCTGTCCGCATCGGTTGTTCACCTCTCGCCGCCGGGCCGGTTGACGCCGGACGGGTCATGAACTTGAATCCGACGTAGGTTTCATATTCCATCAGCCGGCGCCTCCGATCCACCCGGGTCGGGTGCCGGCACGGGCCGTAGGGAGCACACGTGCAGGTCGCGGGTAGGAACGCCATTGTCACCGGAGGCGGTGGCGGCATCGGCGGGGCCATCGCCGCCCGGCTGGTGCGGGCCGGGGCGCGGGTCGTCGTCGCCGACCTGAACGGCGAGGCCGCCGCGGCGGTCGCGGCGGCGCTGAACGCGGAGTTCCCGGGCGCGGCCGTGGCGGTCGGGGCCGATGTGTCCGACACCGCCCGCATCGAGGAGCTCATCGCCCGCGCCGAGGCCGAATTCGGGCCGGTCGATCTGTATTTCGCCAATGCGGGCGTGATCGGGCCGGTCGGTCTCGGCGACGAGAAGGACTGGGACACCACCCTCGACGTCAACCTCAATGCCCACATCCGCGCGGCGCGGCTGCTCGTCCCCGGCTGGGTGGAACGCGGCGAGGGCTACTTCGTCAGCACGGCGTCGGCGGCGGGCCTGCTGACCCAGATCGGTTCGGCCGCATACGCGGTCACCAAGCACGCGGCCGTGGGGTTCGCCGAATGGCTGTCGGTCACCTACGGCGACCAGGGCGTCCGGGTCAGCTGCCTGTGCCCGATGGGCGTGGAGACCCCGCTGCTGCGGGCGGGGGAGAACTCCGGGGACGCCATCGGCATGGCCGCCACCCGGGCGGTCACCTCGGCCGGTGCGGTGCTGACCCCCGACGCGGTGGCCGAGCTGGTCATGGCCGCCCTGGACGACGAGCGGTTCCTCATCCTGCCCCATCCGGAGGTGCTCGACATGTACCGTCGCAAGGGCGCGGACTACGACCGCTGGCTGTCGGGCATGCGGCACTATCAGGCGCGGCTGCTGGACAGCGGCGACGGCCACTGAGCTTCGGGGAGACACATGAGCGACGATCAGCGGCCCGGCGAACTACCCGGCCTGGATCTCGAGCGACTCGCGGTGTGGCTGGCCGACACTCGGCCGGGCCTGGTGACCGGTCCGCTGCGCGGCCGGTTGATCGCGGGCGGGAAGTCCAATCTCACCTATGAGATCAGCGACGGCGAGTCGGCGTGGATCCTGCGGCGGCCGCCGCTGGGGCACGTGCTCGCCACCGCGCACGACATGGCCCGCGAGTACCGGGTGATCACCGCGCTCGCGGACACCGGTGTGCCGGTGCCCGCCACCTACGCGCTGTGCCAGGACGACGACATCGTCGGTGCGCCTTTCTATGTCATGGAGCGGATCGTCGGCACGCCCTACCGGACCGCGGCCGAACTGGTGCCGCTCGGCGCCGACCGGACCCGGGTCATCGCCACCGGCCTCATCGACACGCTGGCCGCCCTGCACACCGTCGACCCGGGCGCGGTCGGGCTGGCGGACTTCGGGCGGCCGGACGGATTCCTGGAGCGGCAGGTGCGGCGCTGGAAGAAGCAGCTCGACGCCTCCTACAGCCGGGACCTGCCCGCCGCCGTCGAACTGCACGATCTGCTGGCGAAGAACCTGCCCGCGCAATCGGCAACGGGCATCGTGCACGGCGACTACCGGCTCGACAATGTGCTCGTCGACGCCGAGGACCGGGTCGCGGCCGTAATCGACTGGGAGATGGCCACACTCGGCGATCCGCTCACCGATATCGGCCTGCTGCTGGTCTATCAGCGCATGAGCGACAGCGTCATGCCCGGGGTCAGCGATGTCGCGCTCGCGCCCGGCTATCCGGTCGAATCCGAAGTGCTGGAACGCTATTCGACGGGCACGGGCCGCGATGTGTCCGAGATCGGGTTCTATATCGCGCTGGCGTCGTTCAAGCTGGCGGTGATCAGCGAGGGCATCCACTTCCGTCACATCCACGGCCAGACCGTGGGACCCGGCTTCGAGCACATGGGCGAGGCGGTCGAGCCGCTGCTGGCCGCGGGGCTGTCCGCGCTGCGCACGCCGTAGGGGCGAAACACGCAGCGCTGCAGGGGATTTCCTACTTCGCGTCCGCGTAGCACTCCACGATCGCGGTCGTGAAGGGGAAGCGGACCGGGGTCGGGCCGAAAGCCAGCTCTCCGGCGGTGTCCGCGGCCGCGGTGATGGCCTCCGCGACCGCGGCCGCCTCCTCCTCGGGGCAGTGCACGATGACCTCGTCGTGCTGGAAGAAGACCAGCTCGGCGCGCAGTCCCGCGGTGTGCATCGCATGGCGCAGGCCCGCCAGCACCAGCAGGGTCCAGTCGGCGGCGCTGCCCTGCACGACGAAGTTCCGGGTGAAGCGACCGCGAGCCCGGGCCCTCGGGGTGGAGCCGTACCCGGTGGCGGCCCCATCCTCGGTGTCCGCCTGGTCGAATGATGTCGCGGGCGGGCAGGTGCGGCCGAACCAGGTGCGCACCAGGCGGCCCTCCTCCCCGGCGGCCGCCGCGTCGTCGACATAGGCCACCGCGTCCGGATAGCGGCGGCGCAGCTCGGCCATGTGGGTGAGTGCGTCGCCCGAGGTCTGGCCGTAGATCGCTCCCAGCATGGCGACCTTGGCCTGGGCGCGGTCGCCGCCGAACGCGCGGGCCGCGAGGTCGGCGTAGAGATCCTCACCCCGGCCCGCCACCTCCATCAACCCGGGATCGCGGGAGATGGCGGCGAGGACGCGTGGCTCCATCTGATCGGCATCGGCGACCACCAGCCGCCAGCCCGGATCGGCGCGGATCGCGCGGCGCACCACCTTCGGAATCTGGAGTGCGCCACCGCCATTGGTGGTCCAGCGGCCGGTCACCGTGCCGCCCGGCAGGTACTCGGGACGGAAGCGGCCGTCGTGCACCCACTGGTCGATCCAGGACCAGCCGTGCGCGGTGTACAGGCGGTAGAGCGACTTGTAGGCCAGCAGCGGCGCGACCGCCGGGTGGTCGATCTCCCGGAGCTCCCATTTTCTGGTGGAGGACAACGAGATTCCCGCCCGTCCGAACGCTCGGATGATGTCCTGGGGCAGGTCCGGGCGGACCCGCACCCCGCCGAAGGCCCGCGACACCTCCTCGGCCAGCTCCGCCATGCGCCGTGGTTCCGCGGTACCGGAAATGCGTTCTCCGAGCAGGGAATCGAGCAGTTCGCGGTGCAGGTCGGCGCGCCAGGGGATCCCGGCCCGCGACATCTCCGCGGCCACCAGCAGGCCCGCCGACTCGGCGGTGAGCAGCAGGTGCATGCGGTGCGGGTATTCCGCCGCGGCCGTGCGGGCGACCTGTCCCGCGTACACCTCCAGCAGCGCGGTGAACTCGTCGGTCCCGGATGGCAGTGGCACCGGGGCGGATTCGAACAGGGTCGGCTGGGTGTCGGCAGCCCGCGCGGGCGCGTCCTCCGGCACGGGGAGCCGATGCAGCCTGGCCCAGGCCGCCGCCAGCGAGCGGGCCTGCCCGGACTGGCCCTCCTCGTGCCCGATCAACAGCGACTCCGCCGCCTCCACGTCGTAGCAGCGATCCACCCGCACGCCCGCCTCGAGCAGCCGCCGATAGGTTCCGGCGGTCGAGCGCCACACCCACCGCTCGGCCTCCGGACGCGAGCGCACGGCCTCGGCCAGCGAGGACTCCTCGACCACCGGACCCGCGGGCCGACCGGCCCGATCCAGCGGGCACACCCGTGCCCCGCCGTCACCCGTCTCCGCCACCGCCCATCGCATACCGATGAGTCTGGCAGTGGGCACAGACAAGTGAGTCTGGCGGTGAGCACAGACAAGAAGTCGGCACCGGCATGCTGTGCCGTGCGACCGTGGCTAGCATCGACGCGGTGCATGTCGACTTGATGCTGGATTCGTTGGATGGATTGTCCGTGGGGGACGCGGTCGGCGCCGAGTTCCTCGTCCTGCGCCGGCCCCTGGCCGACCTGCAGACCGGTGATCTCCCGGCGGGCCGCTGGGAATGGACCGATGACACCGAGATGGCCTGCACGGTGGCGGGGGAACTGCTCGAACACGGTGCGATCGACCAGGATCGGCTCGTGGCCGCCTTCGCCGAACGCATCGACCAGCGCCGCGACTACGGGTTCATGACCGTGGACACGCTGGGGCGCATCCGCCGGGGCGTGCCCTGGCGGCAGGTGACCGCGGCGGCCTTCGGCGGGCAGGGCTCGTGCGGGAACGGGGCGGCCATGCGCGCCGCGCCGCTGGGCGCGTTCTACGCGAGCGACCCGGACCGGGCCGCCGCCGAAGCGGTCCGGTCGGCGCAGGTGACGCACGCGCATCGCGAAGGCATCATCGGCGCGGTCGCGGTGGCGGTGGCGGCCGCCACGGCGGCACAGTCCCGGCTCGCCGGAACCCGCCCCGCGCCAACGGAATTCCTCGCCACCGTCCTGGACCGGCTCGACGACGGTGAGACCACCCGCCTGATCCGCCGGGCCTACGCGCTGCTCGGGGCTCCGGCCGGGCAGGTCGCCGCGGAGATCGGCAACGGCACCAGCGTGACGGCGCAGGACACCGTGCCCTTCACGATGTGGGCCGCGGCGACCTACCTGAACGACTACCGGGCCGCGATCGCCACCTGCCTGTCGGTCGGCGGCGACACCGACACCACGAGCGCCATCGTCGGCGGAATCGTCGCGGCCCACACCGGAACCCGGCCCGCCGGATTGCCCGGAAACTGGCTGGCCGCACGGGAACCCCTGCCCGCCTGGTTCGAACAGGTCCGGGCTCGGCCGCTCGTCAACGCGTCCGGCGGCCGCCTGCGGCGCTGGTTCTCTCGCACGCCCTAGCCGGGGCTGGTGTCACAGCCGGGGATCACGTCACAGCCGGGAAGTTGCTGTGATCGTTCACTAGCTCACCCCATCCGATGTCGGCCCCGAAAGTTCAGGCCACGGGCCGACATTGGGTGGGGTGGAGGCTCCTACACGGCGGGGGAGGTGTGGGTCGGGTAGGTGTGGGAGTCGGTGGTGTATTCGGCGTGGCCGTAGGTGGCGAGGCGTTTCTCGACGATGCGGGTGGTGTAGGCGTCGGCGGCTCGGCGGAGGGTGGGGCGGGTGCTGACGGCGGACATGAGGAGGAAGCGGAGGGTGATGAAGGGGGCGGTCAGGGCTACTCGGGCGATGTCGGCGGGGGTGAGGGTGACGCTCATGGCGGCGGCGGCTTTGCGGTCGCCGCCGCGGAAGGCGACGAAGAAGACTCGGCTCCAGCTCTTTTCGACGGCGTCGGCGGCGCGGTCGTAGCGGGAGGTGCCGGGGCGCAGGTAGGCGGCCATGGTGGACCGGACCAGTTCGCCGCAGGTGGCGTCGTCGAAATCGTCGCGCAGGACGGCGGCGCGGGCGTGGAAGACCTCGCGGATGCCCTCGGCGGTGGTGGGGAGTAGCTCCTCGGGCAGGCCGAGCAGGAACAGCGGTAGCGGCTGAACTCAAGGATCGCGCGCTCGCGGGCATTGAATTCGGTGCGGCCGCGGCGGGCGGCCAGCATGGTGAGCAGGTAGATGTTGATCAGGCCCGCGGGCATCTGGTCGACCTGCGGCACCGGGACGCCGTACACGTCGGCATCCCACTGCTCGGTGCGCTGGAGGGCGTAGTAGCGCACCATCGAATGCATCAGCCGCACCATGGCCGCGGCCTCGAAGCCCTCGCCGAAACGTTCCAGGGCGCCCGGAAGTGTCGTCACCGCAAAGAAATTCGATGTCTCGTTGACCCGTCGTGCGGCGCGGCGGCCCGACAGCGCTCCGGTGAGCGTCATGGGCAGGGCCGCGTAGGTGTTGAGGAAGGTGGCCAGGAAGGCGCCGCGGGTCAGGAACGGCGACAGGAACGCCGCGGCGACCCGGGACGCCCGCGCGCCCTCCTCGACCAGCTGCATGTCCAGCCAGCCGGGCGCCGCTTCCATCGATTCGATGAATGCCCGCAGCTCGGCCGGAGCGTCGGGCACCGCGTCGATGCCCTCGCGGCAGGCCTGCTGCAGCATGCCGATCAGCCCCCGCATCCCGTAGCGCGACGCCAGCGCCGCGTACGGGTCGGCGACCACGTCCCCGAGCATCGTTGCCGTGCGCATCAATTACTCCGCCCGGATCGTGCACGAGGCGGGCCGGGAGCTGCTGCAGCTGCGGCTGTCCGATCCGGAAGATGCCACGATCGAACGGCTCGTGGCACTGGTGCGGCACCTGCGAGCGAATGTCCTCGCCGCGGGCAAACCTGCCGACTGACAGCGGTTGGCATGACGAAGTCCGGGCGCCGAATGTTCCGGTCTCCGGAACATATCCGGGTTGCGTGACGCGATGGTGTCGCCGAGTGGCCGCGCCGGTCGAATACGCTCGGCGTTCGTGACCACATCGAAGATCGTTCTTGTCACCGGTGCCGGGACCGGGTTGGGCCGCAACATGACCCATGCGCTGGCCGCGGCCGGACATCAGGTCGTGGCGGTCGGGCGCACGGCGGCCACCCTGGACGAGGTCGTCGCCTCGGCACCCGGGCCGGGCAGCGTGACGGCCGTGCCGGCCGATGTCACCGATCCGGCGGCGGTGGACGCGGTGTTCGCGCACATCGTGCAGCGGTGGGGGCGGCTGGATGTGCTGATCAACAATGCCGGGATCTTCGGGCCCACCCTGCCGATCGACGAGGTTCCGGTGGCGGATTGGAAACAGGTCGTCGACATCAACCTGACCGGATCGTTCCTGTGCGCGCAGGCCGCATTCCGGCTCATGCGGACACAGACGCCGCAGGGCGGGCGGATCATCAACAACGGGTCGATCTCCGCGCATACGCCGCGGCCGAACACTGTCGCCTACGCGGCCAGCAAGCACGGCATCACCGGGCTCACCAAGGCGCTGGCGCTGGAGGGACGCGCGCACAATATCGCCGCGGGACAGATCGATATCGGCAATGCCGCAACCGAACTCACGGCCGGGATCGCGGCGGGGTCGCTGCAGGCGGACGGGAGCGTCCGTCCGGAGCCGACGATCGACGCCGCGCACGTGGCCCGGCTGGTAGTCCAGACCGTCGAGCTGCCGCTCGAGGTGAACGTGCCGTTCCTGACCGTGATGGCGACGGGCATGCCCTACATCGGGCGCGGCTGATCGCCAGCGGAGCGTGGTATCACAAGGCGTGCAACAGCATTCGGAGACCTGCCCGTGCGGCGCGGCCATGCCCTGCGCACCCATCTGGCACGAGGCGCTCGCGCAGGAGCAGAGCGATCGGGCGATGTATGCCTGGCACACGCCGCTGGTGCTGGTGTATCTGCTGCAGCATCCGAACGAATCGGTCGCGCGCGAGCAGTATCTCGACAGTCAGTTCCGGATCTTGCAGCTGTACCTGGATCAGGGCCTGGCCGCGCTGAACCGGTTCGGGCAGACGCAACGCAGGCGAAATGCCGTGCAGGGCACGGATTTCGCCTATGACACCGAGGCCCTCGCGGCCTACCGGCCACTGCCCGGGTGGATCCCGGACCGCTACGCGCGGTCGGTGCACGACCTGCGCGACGCGGACGGCGGATTCGTCGGCGACGGGCACGAGTCCTACGGCGCCCGGATGGCCGAACTGGCCCGCGCCACCGTGGACGCGTACCTGAACGGCCCTGCAGCGTAGCCGGATTCACCGGCTCAGGCTGGTCTCCTGCGTCATGCGCGAGAGCTTCTCCGGGTTGCGTACCGAGTAGAACCCGGTGATGAGACCGTTGTCGATGCGGATCGCCAGGACGGTGTCCACCTCGTCGTCGACCCGGAAGACCAGCGCTGGATGACCGTTGACCATGGCCGGCTCGATCTTCATGCCCGCGGCGACGGTCCTCCAGCCCACGCTGAACAGCCGCGCCACGTGATCCGCGCCCGTAATCGGCCGCGGCAGCGCCTGTTTGATCCCGCCGCCGTCACCCAGCGCGACCACGTCGGGGGCCAGCAGGTCGAGCAACCCCTGCAGGTCGCCCGTGTTGAGCGCGCGTTGGAAGGCTTCGAGCACATCGCGGGTCTCGGCCGCGGACACCGCCTCGCGCGGACGCCGCGACGCGACATGGGAGCGGGCGCGATGGGCGATCTGACGCACTGCGGCCGAGGTCTTGTCGACGGCCTCGGCGATCTCGTCGTAGGGCAGGTCGAACACCTCGCGCAGCACGAACACCGCCCGCTCGGTCGGCGTCAGCGTCTCGAGCACCAGCAGCATGGCCATCGAAACACTCTCGGCCAGCTCGACATCCTCGGCCACATCGGGCGCGGTCAGCAGCGGCTCCGGCAGCCACTGACCGACATAGGACTCCTTGCGGCGGCCCAGCGTGCGCAGCCGCACCAGCGCCTGCCGCGTCGTGATCCGCACCAGATAGGCGCGCTGATCCAGCACGGTGTCCAGGTCGACGCCGGTCCAGCGCAGCCAGGTCTCCTGCAGCACGTCCTCGGCGTCGGCCGCCGAGCCGAGCATCTCGTAGGCAACGGTGAACAGCAGATTCCGATGCGCGACGAACGCCTCGGTCGCGGCCGTGGTCCCGGTCATGGGTGGCTCCTGTCCTCACTTTCGACCCGTGTCGGTCCACAAGACACCGGACGCGGCCGATCTGTGACACCGCGACCCTAATTGATCTTGGATTGCCCGGTGAGCGGCCCCGGAACGTGTCACTCGGGTTCGGCGGAGGCTTCGATGGCCTGCTTCATCTCGGCGATGCCGTACTGCGTGCGAATCCGCACCTCGGGGGCGGCGGAATCGGGGAGGAGATCGGTGGTCCAGATCAGGCGCGCGTGGTCGGCGTCGGCGCGGACTTCGAAACAGGCGTGGTGGTAGTCCAGCCGGGGGCGGGCGCCCTCGGCCACGGAGTAGGCCAGCCGACGGGTGTCGTCGTCGACGCTGATGATGAGTTCCCGGATGACGTGACCGTCGGGGAACGTGAGGAACCGGTGGGCACCGTCGATCCGGGTGCCGGCCACCCGCCCGGGGAGCAGGCGTTCGTGGACGGCGCCGATATCGCGGATCACCTCCCAAACATGGTGCGGCGAGGCATGGATCGCGATCTCGTGGCGGATGGAGGCCATGGTCGGGTGGGTTCCTTTCGGCTACTGCGTGAACGATTCAGCCGCCGCGGCGAACGCGCGGACGCGGGCGGTGTCGCGGCCCGCGGGCCACATCAGGCCCCATGTCACCGTCGGCGCGTCACGCAGCGGTACGTAGGTGACATCGGGGCGCGCGTGATAGCGCAGGGCGTGGGCGCCGAGGGCCAGCACGCCCTGTCCGGTTCCCGCCAGCGTCAACGCTTCCTGCATCGTGGTCGCGACCGGGCCGGATTGTGCTGTGGCCGTGGGGATTACCGCCCCCGCGAGCCGGATGACCGTGACCCGGTCGAGTTCGCTGACCGGTACCGAGGTCCGGCCGGCCCACGGGTGGGACGCGGCGACGGCGAGGACGCAGACCTCGCTGACCAGCACCGGTCCCCGGTCGAGGTCCGGTGCTGCCTCGTCGGGAAACGCGCACAGCGCCAGATCGATGTCCCCGGCTCGCAGCCGGTCCGGGATCTCGGCGGGCTGCGCCTCTCGTATCCGCACCTCGCAGTCGGGAATTCGGCGCTGGAACTCGGCGGTGGCGCCGACCAGCAACTGGGCGGCGGCCGGGCCGACGAAGCCGACCCGGAGCACACCGGTCAGGCCGCGCCCGGCGTCGATGGCGTGCCACACCACGCACCAGGCCATGTCCGCACCCTCGACCGATATCGCCGCGGTTGTCGCGGAACTGCGCGACCGCGCCGAAATCACCGACGCCCTTTACCGTTTCGGGCTGGGACAGGACACCAAGGATCGTGAGCTGTTCGCCTCGGCCTTCACCGCCGACGCCGAACTCGACTTCCGCCCGGCCGCCTCGCGCTGGGGTGGTGCACCGCCGGTGATGGCCGGCCGCGACACCATCGTCACCACCATCCTGGCCATGTTCACCGGGCGGGTGAACACCACTCATCAGGTCACCAACCCCCGCATCACCATCGACGGCGACACCGCCCGGATGACCGCCCTGGTCGAAGCCCAGCACCTGCTGGTCGCCGACCCCGGCGTCCACGCCCTGTTGAAGAACCCCTACGACCTCGAACTCCAGCGCGAGGGCGACCGCTGGCTCATCCGCCGCATGCGCATCGACAACACCTGGTACACCGGGGATCCCACCGCCATCTTCGGAGGATGACAGTTGCCGCTGTGCGGGAGTTGCGCGCGATCGAACCGGCGTACTCGAACAAACGTTCTACTCGAGGTATCGTTCCGGGCCATGCCGGAACTCTCACGACGCGACTGGGCGACGATGAACCTCAAAGAGGTGCAGCGGCAATTGCTGAAGGCGGCGTCGTTCGGGAAGGTGTTGTCGCCGGAGCAGTTGGAGAATGCTGCGGGGAAGATCGGGGAGGGGTTGCGGATCTTTCTGGAGGAGATGGATCGGCCCAGGTAGCGGGGATGCGCTCGAGGACGCCGCCGGCGAAGACGTCGTAGAGGGGCAGCGTTTCGAGGTGGACGTAGCCGATGTGGCAGTCGCAGGCCGACAGCGGGCACGGGCGGGGGAGCAGGGCGGCGCGGTAGCTGCCGTCGTAGAGGTTGCCCAGTTCGGTGCGGACGAAATGGCAGCGCCGGACCGTGCCGTCGCCGTCGACCGAGATGACGGATTCGCCGGTGCGGCAGGGGAATCCGGCGGCGGGGTGGGGATCCCGGCTGTAGGGGAACAGGGGGTCGAGGGTGGTCCAGGCGGCGGCGTCCGCGTCGGAGAGTTCGTGGCCCTCGGGGGCATTGACCCACAGGTAGACGTGCGCTGGCAGGTCGGCGCGGAGACGCCGGGCCTCGGGGAGATGCTCGGGGAAGCCGACGATGCCGACGCTGAAACGGATGCCGCGCCGGTCCAGGTCGGCGCACTTCGCGGCGAAGCGGTCGTAGGGGGTCTGGCCGGGGTGGTAGGTGCACCACAGGGCGACGGTGTCCGGATCGGCGTCGGCGAGCCAGTCGGTGCGGCAGCTGAGATTGGTCTGGATGGCGACTCGCGCGACATTCGGCAGCCGGGACAGTTCGACGAGCGCGCGCCGGTACCAGGAGCGGACCAGGCCCTCACCCCAGGGCGTGAACAGGATCGACAACCGGTCCCCGTGCTGATCGGCGACCCAGGCGGTGAAGCGTTCGAGCGCGGCCCGGTCGGCGCGCAGTTGCTCCCGACTGTCGCGGCGCTTGGCGAACGGGCAGTAGGGGCAGTCGTAATCGCAGGAGGACAGCGGTCCACGGTAGAGAATCGTGAGATCCATGGCGGCTCACCGGGGTTCATAGGCGGCCATGGCGGCGTGCACCGCGGGCGAGAACAGTCGCGGGCCCAGGGCATCGGAGTAGGCCAGTCCCGCGGGCGTCAGGCGTAGGAGCTCCGGGCCGGATTCTGGGTCCAGCCAACCCAATTCGGCGAACTCGGCGAGTTCGACCGGGTAGTGGTCGGCGGGCCCGCCGCCGAATCGCTCCCGGTAGGCGGCGACCGCCATCCCCTCGGCCTGCAACAGCGATTGCAGCAGGTGGCGGCGGCGGGCCTCGTCGGTGTCGATCCGGCGGCCGACCTCGGCGCGCGTGAAATCGGTTGTTCGCGTGTAGGTGTCGATGATGCCGCGGACCTCGCGGGTCTCCACCGCGTAGTCGAAGGAATAGTGCAGCCCCGATGTGTAGGACCGGGCACCGCAGCCCAGGCCGATCATCCCGTCGGTCTGGCAGGCGTAATCGTCCGGCCCGGCAGCCGGTGCGCCGATCCGCCGGAACATGCGCATCGACCGCTGCTCGTAGCCGTTCGCCAGGAGCTGGTCGCGGCCTACCGCGTAGAGCCGCAGCCGCTGCTCGTCCCAGTCCGCGTCGGCGTCCGCACCGAGCCGCCCGAGTCCGGTCAGCGGCCGGACATACAGCGGGTACAGGTACAGCTCCTCCGGCCGCCAGGCCAGCGCCGCGTCCAGCGAGGTCTGCCAGGTCGCCTCGGTCTGCCCCTCGATGCCGTAGATCAGATCGATGTTCAGCACCGGAATCCGCGCCGCCCGAATTGCTTCGAGAGCCGCCTCGACCTCACCGCACCGCTGCGGCCGCACCGCGGCCCGCGCCTCGGCGTCGACGAAACTCTGCACGCCGATGCTCACCCGGGTCGCGCCGCGCCGCGCCAGCACGGCCAGCCGGTCCGGGGTCGCGGTCCCGGGCGAGGTCTCCACCGACAGCGGAATCGCCGGCAGCTCCGCGCCCATCACCGATTCCATGATGTCGCACAGCCGTTCCAGCTCACCGGCGGTCAGGAACGTGGGCGTCCCGCCGCCGAAGGCCGCGGCCGCGAATCGCAATGGTCCGTCGCCCAGCGCGGCCCGCACCGCCCCGGCCTGCCGCTCCAACGCGTCGAGATACCGCGTGGTCAGCTCCTCCGGCGCGCCTACCCGGGTGAACAGATTGCAAAAGCCACACCGGTATTCGCAGAACGGAATGTGCGCGTAGAGCGAGAGCGCGTCCTTCGGTTCCGCCGCCCACAGCTCGCTCAGCAGCGGCCGATCCGCACCGAGCGGCCGGTACGCCGTCTTGTGCGGATAGCCGTAGACGTAGCTCTGATACGGCCGCGGCCGGGTGGCAATCGTGGTCATGCGGATCTCTCCAGGAAGAACTGAGCGTAGGGCACCGTCCACACCGCCTCGTGGCCGAGCCGATGCCCGGTGAAACCACTGTCCCCGTAGGCGGTTCCGTGATCGGAGCACACGATGGCGAAGCAGCGGCGGCGGCGGGCGGCCGCGGCGAACAGGCGGCCGATGTGCCGGTCCACGTATTCCAGTGCGGCGGCGTGGGTCTCACGCGAGTCGCCCGCCTCCCGCGGCGCGCCCGGGAGATGGAACCAGTTGGGCTGGTGCAGCGCCGACACATTCACGAACAGGAACAGCCGCCGCTCGGCGGGCAGTGTCGCGATCACCTCCTCGGCGCGGGCGACCTGCGCTTCGAAGGAGGTCGGCGAGGCCACCGAGAAGTCGCTGTCCCAGTGGCTCTCCTCGAACAGCCCGGGCAGCACCGAGCCCATCGGCCCGCGCTTGTTGAAGAACCCGACACCGCCGATGCACACCGTGTGATATCCACGCCCGGCCAGCGCCGACACGAAATCCGGTGTGTCATAGACGAAGGTGCGCCCGGCCGTGGTCTCGCTGCCCTCGAATCGCGCGGCGAACAGCCGCGGATGCGGGCCCGGCGTCGCCGGCGTGGGCAGGAATCCGGCGAAGATGGCCTGATGCGAGGCGTAGGTGAAACTGCCCGGCGCATGCCGCTTTTCCCAGCGGCCGCCCGGCAGATGCCGGGCCAGGTTCGGCAGTCGTCCGGCGGCGGCCAGTTCGGCCGCCACATCGAACCGCAGCGTGTCGAGGGTAACCAGCAGCAGGTCGTCGCGGCCGATCACCTCGTTCATATTCGGGTCCGGCGCAGGGGTTTCCACGCTCGGGTGGTCAGGCGATGACATGCTGCTCGCTTCCGATCCGACGCAGGATCGCGGCCACCTGGGCGTCATAGGTGTCCGCCTGCTCCGCCCCGCTCCCGTCGAGACCGCGCAGCCGGGGCAGCAGGTCGCCGAAGGCATTGACCTCACCCACCGCGAAGCGCCGCCAGCCGGTGGCGGGCAGCAGATCGACGCCCACCCGGGAGAATCCGGGGAAGCAGGCGGCGGCGCGCTCGCAGATGGCCAGGGCGTCGTTCCAGCTGCCGCCCGCGGCGGTGATGGCCGCGCGGGCCTCGGCCAGATCGCCGCGCGCGCCGCCCAAATGGAGATTGGTCATGGGGGAGCCGCTGGTGCGCACCACCGCGTGGGTGGCGCGCCCGTCCACGACCACCACGCGCAGGTCCGCGCTGCGACCGTGCTGGGAGGCTTTGGGCAGCCAGTGTTCGATGTGCAGACCGTCCGGCGCCAGGGCGTCGACTATGCCCGCGACCTCGGATTCGGTGGTGTACCGCCGGACCCGCAGCGAATTGAACAGCCGCCCATCCGGATCGCGCTGCACCGAGGTGGTCGCCTGGACCCGGCCGCGACCGGCGGTCTCGACGGCCAGCACCCCGGAGGCCGAGGAGCCGTGCGCGAGCTTGACGAATACCCGCGGTAGCCGGTGCGTGGTCATGAGCTCCCGGACATCGTCCCAGCCGCGCACCTGCGTCCCGGTCCCCGAGGTCGGTGAGAACGGCACGGGCACACCGGCTTCCCGCAGTACCGCGTGGCAGCGGCGTTTGTCGAAGAGCACGGCCAGCGCTTCCGGGTCGTCGAGCAGCCGTGCGCCGCCGGCGTGCACCTGCGTACCGGCCGTTCGCGCGGCCGCGACGAATCGTTCGTACCAGACGGCCGTGCCCTCGACCCGCGTCGCATCCTCGACATCCCGCAGCCGCCGCTCGACCTCGGGATCCTCACCCGGCGAGTCGAGCCGCACCAGCTCGCCCGCACCGAATTCCGCACGCCCGCAGAGCACAGCCAGCCACGGCACCACCCGCGCCTCGGCGATTCCAGCGCGCTGCACCGCGTCCTGGAACATGGTCACGCGCCGGTTGCCCGGATTGCCCACCACGGCAAGGCGCGTCGCCCCCGCACCGGTCATTCCGCCACGGCCGTGTAGCGGCGATCGGCCGGATTCTCTTCGTCGTTCTCGACCTCGGCCTCCGACAGATTCACCGTGACACCCGGCAGCGCCGCGGTGAGCCGCGCCCGCAGGGAGGCACTGATGAAGTGGTGGTGCAGATCGAGGGTGTGCAGATGGGTGAGCGGCTGTCCGTGCAGCAGCGCCGTCGCGCCCTCGTCGCCGAGCGTGCCCAAGGACAGGTCGAGGGTCTGCAGACGCGCCACCACGGGCGCCCTGGCCACCGCGGCGGCGACCTCGTCCTGAATCTCGCTGTTGCGCAGGCCCAGTGAGGTCAGCTTCGGCAACCGGTCCCCGGACAGCAGCGGGGCGAGATCGGCGACGGTGGCGTCACCGCCGTAATTGGAGACGCCCAGCCACAATTCGAGGTGCGCGAGCGCGGGCAGCGAACTCGCGCCGATCCCGCGCACCACGTCCCCGCCCAGGCCGCCGGTCTCCACGACCAGCGTGCGGAGCGCTGCCTGCTGGGTCGGCGGGAACGCCAGGTGCTCGCCGCCGCGGATCCGAAGTTCCTCCAGCGCGGGGAAATTGGCCAGCAGCGGCGTGACATCCGACTGCTGGATCCAGGAGATCTCCGCCTCCTCGTAGGTGATCTCGCCGAGGAAGACCCCGCGCAGCGCCGGGAACCGTTCCCGCACCCGGATGAGCTCGTCGATCACCAGATCGGAGTTGTGGTCGTAGACCTCACCCCACTGCCCGATCACCAGCGCCCGCACCCGGGTGGTGTCCACCGCCGCGAGGAAACGCGCGAAGGCCGCCGGCCACTCCTCCGGGGAGTCGCCGTACGGATCGACGGCGATTCGCCATGCGGCCGCGTCCGCCGCGGGCAGCGCGACTTCCGCCGCGTCCCCGGGGAACTCGACAATGGGAAGGCCGTGGAATTCCTGCAGATGGGTGGAAATGGTCATATGACGGGCTCCGTACGCCAGGGCTGTGATCTGTCCGTGCCCGCCAGTTCTACCAAGACCGCCCGACAGGTCACCGGCGCGGGGCGCGGCCGAGCGCCCTCGGCGCGCCGACCATTCGGCGACAGCGATGGAGCGATGGCGTGGGGTGTTCGACCGTGACCGCGAATTGTCGTACCCCACCGCTAGTTTCGAGTGAGCCGGACGCACGGGGCGCCGGTGCTCACGGGGAGGACCTCATGTTCCGTCAAGGAGATGTGCTGATCATGCCGATCGCCGAGTCGGAGCTGCCGGCGCACGCGACCGAGACGCCGCCCGAACCGCGGGATGCGCGCGGGCGCATGGTGCTCGCGCTGGGGGAGGTGACCGGGCATGCACACGCGGTGGCCGCACCCGGGCAGCTACTGCGCTCCGGCGCCCGCCTACTGATGCACCTGCCCGAGGGTGGGCGCGTGGTGCACGAGGAACACGCGCCGATTCCCCTGCCCAAGGGCTGGTTCCGCGTCATCCGCCAGCGGGAGTACTTCCCCGGCGCAGTCCGCATCGTCGCCGACTGAGCCTGCCTGGTGCCGATCCGCCTGATAGCCAAGGAATCTCACATGCAGCTTCTCGATGAGTGGCGCGCGGTCGCAGCCGCCACGGGACCCGCCGATCGCTCCGCTGCCGAGCAGGCCGCCCGGCGTGCCTATGCCAGCGCCGGTCTGGCCGCCCCGACCCGATATGTCTGGGTGGCTTCACCTTTGGCGGCTGTCGCCGCCATCCGTGCTCTGGACGACCCGGGTCGCAGCGTCCGCGACGAGGTGCGCACCCGGCCCTGGGCGGCTGAACGCGGCCGTGTGCACGACCAGCTCGGCCCTGCCGGTTGGTCGGAACTGTGGAACGCGACCGGCGCTCGTCTGTGGGATGCCACCCGCACCCTCACCGACCGCATCCGCCTCGGCGTCGTGGACGCCGCCGTCGCCGTCGATCCCGCCGACCGGAAGGCCCGCGCCAAGGCGGAGCGCGACATCCAGGCCATCTTCCTCGATGCCGTCCTCGGCCAGCACGACGCCGCCTGGCTGTCCGCCTTCCCCGACAGCGAACGCCTCGCAGGCCTGGCGGGTGTCGCCCGCACTGCTGGTTGGTGGTGGCCCTTCGAGCACGTCATCGTCTTCTGCGAGCGCCCCGACCGGCTGGAACGTGACGAGGCGGGCCGCCTGCACGCTCAGGACGGCCCCGCCCTGGTCTATCCCGACGGATTCGCCCTGCATGCCTGGCGCGGAATGCCGGTCCCCGCTTCCCTTTTCGACGACCTGACCACCCTCACCGCCGCCCGCATCCGCACCGAGGAGAACGCCGAACTCCGCCGCGTCATGCTCGAATTCTTCGGCTACGACCGCTATCTCGCCGAATCCGGCGCCGAGCCGGTCCACCGCGACGAGACCGGCATTCTCTGGCGCATCCAACTCCCCGACGACGAGGATGTCGTCATGGTCGAGGTGGTCAACTCCACCCCCGAACCCGACGGCACCCATCGCACCTACTGGCTCCGCGTCCCACCGACCACCCGCACCGCCAAGGAGGGCGTCGCCTGGACCTTCGCCCTCGACGCCGACACCTACGCCCCCGTCCGCCAGACCTAGTCCGAGATCGCTTCGGCCGCAGCTGTATCCGGGGTCGTGCGGGTGGTGCGCAGCATGGAGCAGGCCAGGCACACCAGGCCGAAGAACAGATAGCCGAGGGCGACCTTCGGGGCGGCGGCCCAGCCGACCTCGGGTGCGTGGATCAGCCCGACGAAGCTGAGCACCGCACCGGCGGCGCAGGCGAGAGCCGCTGCCCGGAACCGTTTGTCGAGGACGAAGGTGACCATGGCGCCGAGTACCAGTCCGGCCAGCACCGCGCCCTCGCCGAGCGTCTTCAGCCCGTCGTAGACCACCCCGGCCTGTCCCAGCGCACCCATGCCGACCTTGTCCGCGGTGGTGCCCGCCGCGCTGAGCGCATTGTCGATCTGGCCGACGCCCCACTCCGCCAGGTTCGGCAGCAGCGCGGCCACCACCGCCACCGCATGCGGGCGCGGCACCGCCTGGAACGCCTGCGCCCCGATCAGCAGACCGATGTACAACAGGATCGGCACGATCGCCGGGATGGGCAGCAGTGTGGCGAGCACTCCGAAAAGCCCCAGCAGACACATCAATCCGATGATCGCGCCGCTGGCCAGCGAGTACCCGGTGCGCCCGCCGGCGTCCTTCCAGCCGGGGTGGCCGATATAGACGGCGGGCGGGAACGGCGACCCGAATCCGGATCCGATGATCGCGCCGAACCCGTCGGCCAGCAGCACGCTGCGCAGGTTGTAGTTGTCGCCCGCCGCCGCGGCGCTCTCCACATTGCTCATGGCCTCGGTGAAGTTGTAGACGCCCAGCGGAATCGCGGTGGCCAGCAGCGGCGCCAGATGCGCGAGCCCGTCGAAGAGCAGGTGCAGCCGCAGATCCGGCAGTCCGAGCGCGATATCGTGGGCGGCCTTCGACACATCCGGCACCGACATGTAGCCGCCGATCCAGCCGATGGCCGTGCCCGTCAGCAGCGCCACCAGCCCGACCGGAACATTGCCCGGCAGCCGCACATCGGTGAAGAAGCCGATGAGAATGATGGCCAGCACCGGCAATCCGATCCAGGCGGCCTCCCACATCTGCGCGGCGGGCCGCATGGCGATGAACGTGATGGAGATGCCGGCCAGGGTGCCCAGCATGGCCGCGCGCGGCGTGATGCGGCGGATGAAGGGCCCGACGAACGCGCCGATCATGACGATCACGCCGATCATGAACGCCCAGGCCAAGCCTGCCGACCACGCCTTCATCGGGTCGCCGGTCTTCAGATAGATCGGCAGCATGACCACGAACACGACGATGAACATGTGCGGCACGCTGGGCCCGTAGGGCAGCGCCGTGACCGTGGCGCGGCCCTCCCGGCGGGCCAGCCGTCGCGCCAGCATCAGGTAGTAGAGGTTGCCCAGCACCAGCGCGACGCCCAGGGCCGGCAGCACGGTCCCCAGCACATCGGCGCTCGGGATCTTCACCACCGCGACCGACAGGGTGGTGAGGGTCAGGACATTGACGAGGATATTGAACGACAGGCCGAAGAAGGCATTGGTGTCGCCGCGGGTCCACCACGGCAGCGACAGCGGTGCGGCCGAACCGGTTTCACCGGGCAGCTCGGTATCGACGGACATGGGAGTTCCTGTTCACTGGGCCGGGGCGGGGGAGACGGCGGAGGTGAGCGCGCCGAGGACGGCCGCGGAATCGGCGACCCAGCCGAAGATGCCGCCCTGCGCGGCGATCATGGCCAGGCCGGCGCGCTGGAACTCCGGGAAATACGAACCGACGCAATCGGAGACGACCAGGCATTCGTAGCCGCGGTCATTGGCCTCGCGCACCGTGGTGTGCACACAGACCTCGGTGGTGACGCCGGTGACCAGCAGTGCGCGAATCCCCGTGCGGGCCAGCACATCCGCCAGCTCGGTGGCGTAGAACGCGCCCTTGCCGGGCTTGTCGATCACCACCTCGTCGTCGCGGGGCGCGAGTTCGTCGATGATGTCGTGGCCGTATTCGCCGCGGATCAGGATGCGCCCGAACCGGCCCGGGTCTCCGATGCGCTGGGCGGGGTTGCCCCGCGTCAGCTTCGCCGGTGGGCAGTCCGACAGGTCGGGCAGATGGCCTTCGCGGGTGTGGATGACGGGGAGCCCGGCGGCGCGGGCGGCGGCCAGCAGCGCCGCCAGCGGCTCGATGACGGTGCGCAGCAGCGCCACGTCATTGCCGAGGCTCTCGCCGAAACCTCCGGGTAGCAGGAAATCGCGCTGCATGTCGATGATGAGCAACGCCAGGGTGTTCGGGTCGAAGGGGAAATCCGCGGGTTGCGCCGGAATGTGGTGAACTGCCGTCATTGTCGTTCTTTCTGTGCGAGCCGGAATTCCGAATGCGCCACGGCCGGGCGCGGCTCGTCGAGGATGCGGGCGGCCGCCGCGAGTACGGTGTCGTCGGCGAGGGCCGGTCCGAAGACCATGACCGCCAGCGGGCGGCCGTCCGCGGTGCTGCCCACCGGTACCGAAATCGCGGTGAGATCCAGCAGATTCCCGAAATGCGTGTAGTGGCCCAGCACGGTGTTGGTGGCGATGGGATCGGCCTGCACCTGCGCCACGGTGAAGGTGGTGCCGATGGTGGGCACCGCGACCACATCGAATTTTGCCCACATCCGCGCGACCGCGGCCCGCAACTCCTGCAGGCGCTGCTGTGCGCGGAACACGTCGACCGCGGTGAATCGGAAACCCCCGGTGAGGATCTCGCGGATCACCGGCAGGATCGAGCCGGGCCGCGCGGCCACGAAGGTCTCGAACTCCACCAGCCGCTCGGCCACCCACGGACCCTGGTACAGCAGCTCGCCCGCGGCCAGGAAGGGCTCCAGCGTGGTGGGTACACAGTCGAATCCGTGCCGTCCCAGCCGATCTCGCACACCCAGATGGGCCGCCCGGAAGACCTCGTCGCCGAAGAATTCCAGTTCGGCCGCGTCGGGCAGGCCGACCCGCACCCGCCCGCCGGCGAAACGCGGCCCGTGCTCCCGGCTCCATGGATCGTCCGAATCCACGCCCGCCATCACCTCGAAGACCCGGTCCAGATCCTCCACCGTGGTCGCCATCAGGGACAGGCAGTCCAGCGATCGGCAGGCCGGTACCAGGCCCACCGTGCTGATCAGCCCGCGCGAGGGCTTCCAGCCGAGGATCCCGTTGAGCGCGGCCGGCACTCGGCCCGATCCGGCCGTATCGGTGGCCACACAGAACGGCACCTCGCCCAGCGCCACCGCGCGTGCCGACCCGGAACTGGAGCCGCCGCAGATCAATTCGTCGCCGTAGACGCTGCGCGGAATGGGATAGGGCGTGCGGGTGCCGTTGAGCCCGGTCGCGAACTGGTCCAAGTTGGTCTTGCCGACGAACAGCGCGCCCGCGTCCAGCAGGCGCTGGACCGCGGGCGCGGTCTCGGTGGCCGTGTAGGCGAAATCGGGACAAGCGAGGGTGGTGGGCCACCCCGCCACGTCGATGGAGTCCTTCACTCCGAACGGCACGCCGTACAGCGGCAGGGTGCGCGCCCCCGGGCGGCGTTCGATCTCGGCGGCGGCGGCCAGCAGCTGCTCACGCGGCACCGGGGTGATCCAGGTGCCGTCCGCGCCGCGGGCGGCGATGGCGTCGGCGACCCGCGCGGCGGTGTGCGTCGGCGAGCCGCTGCCGCTTTCGTGTGAAGCCAGAATCTCCACGACCGTGGGACCGGTGGTACTCATCTGTCGATTGTCGACAGAATGTATGAAATCGGCGGTCCCGCAATGTATCCGCTGTGTTAGCGGATATCCAGGTCCAGATAGGCCAGCTCGCCGTGCCGCACCAGCGCGTCGCAGGCGACGGCGGAGTCGCCCGACTCCAGGGCGGACAGCAGTTCGGCGTGGCGCCGAATACCATTGCGGCGCTGCGCGATCCGCGCCTCGGTGCGCAGGTTACGAGCCATCGGCAGCTGAAGTTTCAACAGGATCGGCTCATACGCCAGATTCAGTTGCCGGTTGCCCGCCAGCGCCACGATGGCGGCATGGAAGCGCCGATGGGCATTGTCGCGCTCGAACAGGTCCCCGGCGGCGTCGGCCGCGCGCATCTCCTCGAGCGCGGCCCGTACCTCGCGTAGCGGATCACCTTCTGCCGCAAGCGGGAAAGCCTTCTCGATGGCGTGCCGCTCCAGCACCCGCCGCAACTCGAACAGCTGCAGGATGTCGGTGGCCGACCACACCGCGACCCGGAACCCCCGGCGCGGCACATGCTCGATCAGCCCCTCCTGGGCCAGTAGCCGCAATGCCTCCCGGACCGGCGCGCGACTGGTCCCCAGCCGCGCGCACAGCGCCTCCTCGCCGATTCGCTCCCCGGGTTCGAACACCCCGCTGAGCACCTCGGCCCGCACCTGCCGGGTCGCCACCTCCACCAGACTCGGCGGCAATCCCGCCCCATTCGTCCCCGGCACCATGAATCGAGACTATGCTGTCCCGTCCGCGACAGCCCGTTCGCTGCGGCGATCGCGGAAAGGGCTGTGCCCTGGCCGAAACCGGGCCGGGCGGCCGAGGTCAGTCGGCGGGCGACGGCGAGGTGATCGGGGTGTGGTCGAGGTCGGCGATGAGGTCCAGGGCCTGGGCGAGGTTGGCCAGCTTGGTGTCGAGGGTGTCGCCCGCGGGGTAGAGGCGGACGGTGTCGACGCCGACGTCGCTCCACGTCCGGAGCCGGCGTCGCACCATGTCCGGGGTGCCGATCAAGGTGGTGGCGAGGATCATGTCGTCGGTGACCAGGGCGGTTGCTCCCGCGCGGTCGCCGGCCTGCCAGCGTTGCCGGATCTCGCCGGTGACGTCGGACCAGCCCTGGCGGGCGTAGGCGGCGTTGTAGAAGTTGGTCTTCTCGCTGCCCATGCCGCCGATGCTGAAGGCCAGCTCCAGTTTTCGGCCGGCGACGTGGCGGGTGACGGCTTCCTCGTCGTCGAAGAATGCGACCTCCGCGCCCTGGCAGACATCGATGTCGGCGCGGGTGCGGCCGGCCGCGGCGAGGCCGGCGTCGAGGTGGTCGAAGTAGGCGTGGGAGCCCTCGGGGACGAAACTGGTGCCCAGCCAGCCGTCGGCCACCCGGCCGGTGAGCTCGAGCATCCTGGGCGACATGCTGGCGATGTAGATCGGGATGCCGGTGTTGGCGGGGATCGACAGCCGCATCGGTTTGCTGTTGCCGTCCAAGGGGATTCGGATCGTGTCACCCTGGTAGGAGATCTTCTCGCCGGCCGTGGCCTGCTTGATGACGTCGATGGTCTCGCGCATGCGGGTGAGGGCCCGGGCGAACGGGACGCCGTGCAGCCCTTCCATGACCTGCGGGCCGGAGGAGCCCAGGCCGAGCAGGAAGCGGCCCTGGGAGAGTTCGGCCAGGGTGAGCGCGGCCTGGGCGATGGCCACCGGTGACCGGGTGCCGACCTGGATGATGCCGGAGCCCAGCAGGATTCGATCGGTGCGGGCGGCGAGGTAACCGAGCACCGAGGGGGCGTCGGAGCCCCAGGCCTCGGCGACCCAGCAGATGTCCAGGCCCGTGGTCTCGGCCTCGCGGACGAAGTCGATGACCTGCTGGGAGTCGCGGGAGAGTTCGACGGTGGTGGCGGTGCGCATCAGCGGGTCCCCTCCTCGGCACGGCGCTTGATGTCGGCAACCACGGCCTGCATGGCGGCCTCGAATTCCCGCATGCGCACGAACACGATCTTCTCCTCTTTCTCGGGCATGGCCTCGATGGCGATGCTCAGCCCGGACCGGCCGGGGCCCATGCGGACCCACTGCCGCAGAGTCGTGCCGCCGTCCGCGGACTCGACGGTGAAACGCCAGGTGGCTGAGGGATTCTCGGGATCACTGACCGCCCAGGCGAAGACGCGCGGCGGATCCCATTGCACGACATGGGAAGTCGTCGACCATTCGCCCAGCGCCTCGTGCCGGCTGGTGCCCACGAAGGTGCTGCCCACGCCGGGCGGGGTGTCCGGCCGCACCCAGTGCGCCGATTGCAGTTCCGCGCTCATCTCCGGCATCAGCCCGATATCCGAGACGAGCGCCCACACCGCCTCGGGCGTCGCGTCGATCCAGATCTCGGCCTGCGCCGTCGGTCCATCGGCATACTTCGCGCCGGTCCACTCCATGCGTCACCTCGCTGTGAAAGCTGCTACTGGCTCGATAGTTGCATAAATAGACGATGCAGGTCAACGCATGATTCCGGGATGTCACCCGGAATCCGGGAAAGCTACTTGGTCTCCTGCCGGGCGAACCGCGCCTGGATATCGGGCCGCTCGCGCAACCGCTCGGGATAGCCGGGCCCCATGCGCAGCCGCGACTCCTCGATCGGCACCGGTTGATCGCAGTGCTCGCACACCACCTTGAGCTGGGTGTCGTGCCCGCACGCGGTGTGGTTCAGGATCACCGGGGGCCCGTCCGCGTCGGCCAGCCAGCGGTCGCCCCACCGCGACATCACCAGCAGCACACCCCAGAAGTCGCGGCCCTTCTCGGTCAGCACGTACTCGTACCAGGTGGGTTCGGTGTGGTACGGCCGCTTTTCGAGCAGCCCCTCCTCGACCAGCCGCTTGAGCCGATCGCTGAGCGTATTGCGGGCGATTCCCAATTCCTGCTGGAACTCGTCGAATCGCCGCACCCCGTAGAAGGCTTCACGCAGCACCAGCGGCGTCCACCAGTCCCCGAGCAGATCCATGGTCCGGGCGACCGAGCAGGGCCACCGCGCGAACGACGTACGCTTCATCCCCCGAGAATACTGGTCTCACCATAGGACCATGCAGATGACAGCGATGCTCTCAGGCGATCACAGCTGGCACGCCAGAGCGGCCGTACCGGTGCCGTGCACGAATTCGCGATCGCCGTAACGCAGTTGGCCGTCGTTCCACGCGCCGCCGAGTCCGGTCACGAAATTCCGCACCAGATCCTGATCGGCGCGGTCGGCCACCAGCACCAGATCGCCCGATTCGGTGACCGATCCGCCACCGAGCCGGTCACGCACCTGCGGATCCGCGACCAGGGCATCGTGGAAGCGGGTGCGGTCGATGCCCGGGACGGTCACGGTGAAGCCATCGGCGCGGACGTCGTCGCCGGGCAGGTACTCGAAGGTCAGCACCGATTCCTGGTTGTAGCGCACCCGCAGGTCGTCGGCGACCCAGCACAGATTCTTGAAATCGGTACAGGCCAGCTGGAATTGGCGGGACCGCTCGTAGGTGACCGCCCCGGTGTCCGAGGACCAGAACACCCCGTTCAGCAGTTCCGAGCCGACGGGCAGCGCGAGTTCGGTGAGCGCGGTCGCGTCCACCTCCAGCTCGAACTGCGACAACCGGTCGCTCAGCCGGGGATCGGCCGGGTCGGTGATGGTGGCGGTGTTGGTGGTGGCGAACAGCTCGGAGGTGGGCTGGGTGGGATTCCCCGGAACGCACGACGCCGGTCCGTACGCCCGCGCGGGCGCCGCGGCCGGACCTGTCGCGACAGCGCAGGCGCCGGCGATCACGAGGACGGCGGCCAGCGTGGCGGTGATGCGAAGGGCGGTCATAGTTTTCGAGTCTGACTGGCGTCGGGGCCGGGCGGGAGCGGGATGACCGAATTCGGGGTGGTCAGATCCAGGTCGGGGCCGGCGGCACGGTGTCGGCGCCCGCGGCGGTGAGGCCGGTCGCGGCGGGCGGGATCCGGCCGCTGAGCCACCCGAGCAGGTCGGCCTGCGTGCCCGTGATGCCGATCGGCGACGCGTGCCCGTCCCCCTGCAGCTCCCGGCGGAAGTCGCTGTCGGTGGCTCGCAGTCGCAGTGCCGGGCCGTCGGGTGTCCGGCCGGAGAGCGCGTCGGCGATATCGTCGAGAATCCAGCGCGCCGCGGATTCGGGAATGTCGGAGAACGAATATCCGGCATTCAGGTCGGCATGGTGAATCTCCAATTCCCGCAACCGCATCGGCACCAGCGTCTCCGGCGTCCGCAGTTCCCCGGTGCGCGGCCGGACGGTCCGCTCCCACGCCTCGGCCGGCAGCAGCCGCACCGCGTCGGCGAATCGCTGCGCGCCGGCGGCCGCATCGGCCAGCTGTTCGGCCACCGGTCGCGCCGCGCCGGCCTCGATCTCGGCGGCCCGCGCCGCCATGCTCGCGTACTGCGGGGTCTCCACGCCGGTGCGCGCCCAGGTCAGCAGGCGCACCAGGCTGTCCCCGGCCCGGCAGACGTGCGCGATGACATGGCCCCGCGTCCACGGCGGGATCAGCGAGGCACCGCCGATCCGGTCGTCGGTGAGCGTGTCGACCGTCGCGAGGAACCGCTGTGTGGACTCCTCGATCGGTTCCAGCCAGCCCACGCCCTTGCCTGCCACTACCTGCGTCCTTCCTGTCGTCGATCGCCGTCAGGGCCACCCTAGGGCGGGTTCGGTGGCGGATGATGCTGGCGCGCAAAGATATACGGCTCTCGTCAAACGGCCCCGCCGATCCCGTGCCCGTGCGCCGGGCCCGCCCGTGCCGGGTGACCTGCGTCGCGTTCCTTGACTGAAAATTCAGTCAGGAATACAGTCCTTGGTGCCCGGCTCGGGGTCGTCGTGTGCGGACGGCCGTTCTACCAGCGGGTTCAGCGGATTCAGCGCGCCGGAGAGGGAAACGCCGCGCCGTGCCCCTCACACAAGGAGACTGCGAGATGCAACGACGCCGGTTCATGCGATCCGGGATTTTGACCATGGGCGGGCTGCTGCTCGCGGGCTGCGACGGGCCGATCTCGTCGTGGTTCAGCGGCGACACCTCGTCCTCGACGCCCAGCGACGGCCGCTCCTGGGTGATGCCCGACGAGGGCGCGCCCCACAAGCGCACCTGGATGGCCTTCGGCGCGAGCGAAGCCATCTGGGGTAGGCAGCTGCTGCCGCAGGTCCGCCAGAACCTGGCCACCATCGCCGCCACCATCTCCCGCTTCGAACCGGTGTCCATGCTGGTGCGCCAGGACGAACTCGACATGGCGCGAAAGCTGCTGGGCGGCGCGAATGTCGAGCTCATCGTCGCCGACCTCGACGACCTCTGGATGCGCGACACCGGTTCGGTGTTCGTGCGGGGCAACGGCACCAAGGCCGGCGTCGACTTCAACTTCAACGGCTGGGGCGGCAAACAGCAGCACCGCCGCGACGCCAAGGTCGCCACCGTGGTCGACGGCCGTGCCGGGGTGGAGACCGTGCACACCGATCTGGTACTCGAGGGCGGCGGCCTCGAGGTCGACGGCGAGGGCACCGCGCTCATCACCGAATCCTGTGTGCTGAACAACAATCGGAATCCGGGCTGGAAGAAGCCCGATGTCGAGGCCGAGCTCCACCGTTTGCTCGGCCTCCAGAAGGTGATCTGGTTGCCGGGCATCGCCGGGCACGACATCACCGACGGCCACACCGATTTCTATGCCCGCTTCGCCCGCCCCGGCGTCGTGGTCGCGGGACTCGACAACAACGAGGAGTCCTTCGACTACGACGTGACCCGCCGTCACCTCGATATCCTGCACAATGCCACCGACGCGCAGGGCCGCCCGCTCGAGATCGAAACCCTCGAAGCGCCTTCGGAATTGCGCTACCGGGGAGCGGGCGACGACTTCGCCGCGGGGTACATCAACTTCTATGTCTGCAACGGCGGCGTCATCGCCCCCGAATTCGGTGACCCCGAGGCCGATTCGGCGGCGCAGTCCACCCTGCAGCGCCTGTTCCCGGATCGGACCGTGGTGCAGATCAATATCGACGCCATCGCGGCCGGTGGCGGTGGCATCCACTGCACCACCCAGCAGGAACCCGTCGACTGAGGCATCCGAGCCCCCGGTGAAGCCTGTAATTCGCCGGGGCGCGGCCGGTTCGGAGACGCCGCCCGTTCCGGACCGGCCGCGCAATCGTTCTAGAGTGAGGAATCGTGTCGGACCGTCAGAGCCAGATCCTGGAAGCCGCCGTTCGAGTCATCGCGCAGGACGGAGTCCGCGGACTGCGGGTCGAGAAACTGGCCGCCGCCGCGGGCGTGTCCACCGCGCTGATCTACTACCACTTCAAGGACCGCGCGGGCATCCTGCGCGCGGCTCTCGAACACATCAATCACCGGGCGGAGTCCTACACCGACCAGGCCTTCGCCGACCTCGTGGACCCGCGCGCGCAGGTCGAGCGCATGCTGCTGCTGGAACTGCAGGACACCGACGAGGTCCGCGAGAACAGCGTCGCCTGGGGTGAACTGCGCGCCAGCGCGGCCTTCGATCCCACACTGCGCGAACCGCTCCGGGCCAGCACCGAATCCTGGAACTCCGATGTGGAGACGCTCATCCTGCACGGTCAGGAAACCGGTTCCATCCCACTGGATCTCGACGCCGCGGCCGTCGCGGAACGCCTCACCGCCCTGGTCGAGGGTCTGAGCGAGCGCTGGCACAGCGGCTCGCTCACCCTCGACCGGGCCCGCACCCTGCTGGCCGGCGCGATTGCCGCCGAGCTCGGTGCGGGCTAGCGCTGTCCGGTTCCTTCTCTCGGGGATGGGGCCGGAATCTGCTGGGGCTCAGGCGTGCCCGTCGGTGAGGAAGTCGATGATGGTGCGGTTGATCTCCTCAGGGCGTTCCAGATACCCGTAGTGGCCGCACTTCTCGATCTCGACGAAGCGCGCGCCCGGAATCGCCGCGGCCACCTCCCGGCCGAAAACCGGTGGCAGCATGCGATCGTCGGCGAATCCGACGACCAGGCTGGGGATGGTGATCCGGGCGTAGTCGGGGAGACGATTGCCCGAGCGGTCCATGCGCATCTGGGCCAGCACCCCCGGCGCGGGCTCCGTCGCGCTCGCCGAGTATTCGAAGATGTCGAGCCACTGCTGGGCCTGGTCGTCGGCCTCGAGCGTGTGCGGGGAGAGGTTCAGCATCGCCTTGATGGCCGCCGCGTATTCCGGCGGCAGTTTCACGCCCTGCTCCTGCAGGGCCTGCTCGCCGCGGCTCAACGTGCTCGTCAGCGGATGCGGCCGCCCGGCGGTGGCCAGCATGACCGCCTTGCGCACCAGCTCCGGCCGCGCCAGCGCGAGCTCCTGCGTCACGCGCGCACCCAGGGACGTGCCCACCACATGCGCTGGGCCGCCGAGGTGTTCGATGAGGGCCGCGGTGTCGGCGACCAGATCCTCGATGCGCATGCCGTGCGCGCTCTCCTCCGAGGGCGCGATGCCGCGATTGTCGAAGGTGGCGACCCGGAAGCCCGACTTCACCAGTGCCGGAACCTGATACGTGCGCCACACCCGGCCCGGGCTGCCGGTGCCCATGACCAGCACGACCAGCGGCCCGCTGCCGGTGACGTCGTAGTTGAGTCGGATGCCGTTCAGGGTGGCGAGGGGCACGGTTGGTCTTTCTGGTAGGCGGTCCGGCGAACGACCGAACGTACCATGCACGCGGAATCTCATCGCTCGGCAAAACGGTTCATCCCTGGCTGACACGCGCGGCCGTCGCACGTCCGTGCCACGCCGGGGCGCGTGGGCCTTGATTGGCCTGGTTGCTAAACTCTGCAATTGCCGGGTGGGTCGTGCGCAGGGATGATCCGCCGCCAGTGGAAGGAGTGGCTCGCAGGTGCCAGGAATGCAACGGCCGCTCTATCAGATGAAGGCGGACTTCTTCAAAACGCTGGGCCATCCCGTGCGCATCCGAGTGCTCGAACTGCTCAGTCAGCGGGAGCACGCGGTCTCGGAGATGCTCACCGAAATCGGCGTGGAGGCCGCGAATCTGTCCCAGCAGCTGTCCATTCTGCGGCGGGCCGGTCTGGTCACCGCTCGCCGGGAGGGACTCTCGGTCACCTACGCGCTGACCTCGCCGCAGGTCGCCGAACTGCTCGCGGTGGCCCGCGCGATTCTCACCGGCGTGGTCTCCGGCCAGGCCGAGGCGCTCGAACAGCCCGCGTAGCGGGTGTCCCGGCACCGTCCGGCGGCCCCGCCCGCCTTTCTGCTTGCGTGTTTTCTAAACTAAATACCTAGTTGTTTCCGTCAGAGAGGCTCGCCGTGCTTGAACGTCCCCTCGCCGCCGTCGCCACCACGCCGACCGACCATCCCGGCATCCTGGCCTGGGTCGCGGAGATCGCCGAGTTGACCACGCCCGAGCGCATCGTCTACTGCGACGGCTCTCGCGACGAATGGGATCGGCTCACCGCCGAGCTGGTGGCCAAGGGGACCTTCATCCCGCTGTCGGCCAAACCCAACTCGTTCTGGTGCGTCTCGGACCCCGGCGACGTGGCACGGGTGGAGGACCGGACCTTCATCTGCTCGGAGCGCGAGAGCGACGCCGGACCGACCAACAACTGGGTGGATCCGGTCGACATGCGCACCGTCATGACCGAGCACTACCGCGGGGCGATGGCCGGGCGCACCATGTACGTGATTGCCTTCTGCATGGGCCCGCTGGACGCCGCCGAGCCGAAATACGGTGTGGAGATCACCGATTCGGCGTACGTCGCGGGGTCGATGCAGATCATGACGCGCTCCGGCGCGCCGGTCTGGGAAAAGCTCACCGGCGACACGGAATACGTGCGGTGCCTGCACTCGGTGGGCGCGCCGCTCGGCCCTGGGCAGCCCGATGTGCCGTGGCCGTGCGACAGGACCAAGTACATCGCGCACTTCCCCGAGACCCGCACCATCTGGAGCTACGGCTCCGGCTACGGCGGCAACGCGCTGCTGGGCAAGAAGTGCTTCGCGCTGCGCATCGCCTCGGTCCTCGGCCGCGACGAGGGCTGGCTGGCCGAGCACATGCTCATCCTGAAACTGACTTCGCCGCAAGGGAAGACGCACTACATCGCCGCGGCCTTCCCGTCCTCGTGCGGCAAGACCAACCTCGCCATGCTCGAGCCCACCCTGCCCGGGTGGCAGGCCGAGACCGTCGGCGACGACATCGCCTGGATGCGGTTCGGGGCCGACGGGCGGCTCTACGCGGTGAACCCGGAGGCCGGATTCTTCGGCGTCGCACCGGGAACCAGCATGCGGACCAATCCGAACGCCATCGCCACCATCGACGCGGGCAATTCCATCTTCACCAATACCGCCCGCACCGACGACGGCGACGTGTGGTGGGAGGGCCTGACCGAGCAGCCCCCGGCCCACCTCCTCGACTGGCACGGCAAGGACTGGACGCCCGGCTCGGAAACCCCGGCCGCGCACCCGAATTCGCGCTACTGCACCCCGATCGAGCAATGCCCGTCGGTGGCCCCCGAATGGAACGACCCGCGCGGCGTGCCGATTTCGGCGATCTTCTTCGGTGGCCGGCGCGCCACCACCATCCCGCTCATCGCCGAATCCTTCGACTGGGCACACGGGGTGTTCACCGCCTCGGTGCTGTCGTCGGAGACCACGGCCGCCGCGGCCGGCCAGGTCGGCGTGGTGCGCCGCGATCCCATGGCCATGCTGCCGTTCCTGGGCTACCACGTGGGCGACTACTTTGCGCACTGGCTGGCGATGGGGGAGCGCGCGGGCGTGCAGCTGCCGAAGATCTTCCAGGTCAACTGGTTCCGGCGCAGCGCCGACGGGAAGTTCCTGTGGCCCGGCTTCGGCGACAATGTGCGCGTGCTGAAGTGGGCGCTCGAACGGCTGGACGGCACCGCTCCGGCCGAGCGCACCCCGATCGGCTTCGTGCCCACCGCCGCCGCGCTCGATCTCGACGGACTCGGCGACGGCTACCGCGGCCTGATCGACGCCGCCCTCACCGTCGATCGCGGCGAATGGGTGCGCGAGCTCGAATCGATCGACGAGTGGTACGCCCGCATCGGCGGCAACCGCCTGCCCGATGCCCTGCGCGTCGAACTCGCCGCCCTGAAACTCCGCCTGGCCGAGGAAGTCTGACCGTGCGTGACCAGACCAGCCCGAATCCGCTGCAGCGCCTGCGCTACATCTGCGGCGGGACGCTGCCGCCGGCCATGGCGCAGTGGGTGATCGACGATCTGACCGGGCCGGGGGCGGCGCGGCGCTACATGCTGCGCATCCTCCTCCCGATCATCCCGCCGCTGTGCCTGTTCCTGCTCATTCCCGGCCCGCTGTGGATCGGGCTGGCCATGATGGCGCTGCTGTACCTGCCGCTGATCTACTTCACGGCCGCGCTCATGTACGTGTTCCGCCGGGCCCGCCTCACCAAGCACGGCCTGGATCCGGCCCTGGCCGACCAGCGCGAACGTGATCGCGCCGCCGCCGCGCGGGCCGCCTACGAGCGGGCGCACGGCCGCGGCTGAACCGGGCGCGGATCAGCTCAGGTAGCGCTGGGTGAATTCGGTCAGGATGCCGGTGCCGTTGCCCTTCACCTGATCCCAGGAGAAGGGCAGCTGCTTGACCTCGTCGTAGGAGCGGGTGCCGGGTGCGACCGGGACGTCGGTGCGGGCGGGAATCATCTTGTGCGCGGCGGTGATCTGCTGGGCCTCGGGGGTGAACATGTAGTCCACCAGGGCTTTCGCGGCCGCCGGGTTGCGGGTGGTGTTCAGGATGAAGACCGGCCGCGGGGTGATGACGGTGCCGGAGGCCGGCGAGATGACCCGCAGCGGAACGCCTTTGGCGGCCGCGTCGTAGGCCGCGTAGTCGACGCCGCCGAGGACGACGGCGTAGGCGCCCGCGGTCACCTGGTCGAGGGCGGGGCCGTTGCCGCCGCGCACCACCATGCCATTGTCGAAGAGGGCGTCGAACATGGCCCAGGTGCGGTCCTTGCCCCACGCGCTGACCATGGCGGCCAGCAGGTCCCGGGCGGTGCCGGATTCGCGCGGGTCCGGCATGATCACCCGGCCGCGGAACTCGGGCGCGGCCAGATCGGCCCAGTCGTTGGGCAGGCGCGGGCTCGCCTTGCTGTTGACCACCATGGTGAGCGCCGACCCGTCCCGGCCGATGAAGCCGTGATCCTTGCCGATCCAGCCGTCGTGCACCCGGTCCGCGCCGCGCGGGGTGTAGGGCAGGGTGCGGCCCTGCAGGTCGTACTCTGCCGCGGGCGTCCAGGACGCCAGGTACACCACATCGGCCTGCGGCTGCGGGCCCTCCTTGTCGAGTATGGCGGTGATCTTGCCGGTTTCGCCGTTGACGACGTTCACCTTCACCCCGGACGCCCGGGTGAACCCGGCCAGCAGGTCGTCGGTGAGGTCCTGCGGATTCGCCGAGTACAGGGTGAGCTGCCCGGACAGCCCCGGCGGCGGGGTCCACGAACTGGTCACGGCGGGAACGGATGCCGGTTCGGCGTGCGTGCCGCAACCGGTGGTCGCGAGCGCGGCGGCGACGGCCGCGACGACAGCGCGGCGGGGGAGCGACATTCCGCGGAACCCTTTCCGAAGGACCCCGTCTCACTTCGGGTTCCACAGCAATCTGGCGCGAGAGATTAGGCAGCGTCTCTGACTCGGCAGGGTGCGGCGGGTGAACAGCCGGTGACATCTCGGCCCGCGGCAGTCCTTTTGCGTGACGCAGTGAGCTGTGTCACAGTTTGATAGCGGTTCGCCTCAACTGTCGCAAATGCTTTTCATTTCCTTTGCACCGTCTTTACGATTACCCGCGATCTGCCAAGCGTCGTGGTTCTCCAGCCTCGCCCGCCGCTGCCTCTCGATTCGATGCCAGTACATGTTGACCGATGAACCGGGCGGCCCTGTCGTGCCGGCGAAGGAGAGATATGTCCACCGACACCGATCAGCCTCCACGGACGTCGCTTCCCGGCTTCGCCGCCCTGGTGCGCCACGATCTACCCGCCTCGTTCGTCGTCTTCCTGGTCTCCCTGCCGCTGTCCATCGGCATCGCCGTCGCCGTGGGCGCGCCGGTCGCCGCCGGACTCATCGCCGCGGTGGTGGGCGGCGTGGTCGCCGGACTCTTCGGCGGATCGACCCTCCAGGTCAGCGGGCCCACCGCCTCGCTGACCGTGGTGGTCGCCGAATCCATCACCCAATTCGGCTGGGCCGCCACCTGTTTCATCACCATCCTGGCCGGTGGCCTGCAGATTCTGTTCGGGCTCAGCCGGATCGCACGCGGGGTGCTGGCCATCGCGCCGGTGGTGGTGCACGCCATGCTCGCCGGAATCGGCATCGTCATCGCGCTCGAACAGGTGCACGTGCTCATGGGCGGCGATTCGCTGACCTCGTCCTGGGACGCCATCGTCGCGCTGCCGCACCAGCTGGCCTCGGTTCACCCCGGTGACCTGTGCATCGGACTGGTCGTCATCGCCATCCTGCTCGGCTGGCGGCGCCTGCCCGAACCGGCTCGCCAGGTGCCGGCGCCGCTGGTGGCGGTGGTGGTCGCGACCCTGCTGGCGCGGGTGCTGCCGGTACGGGTCGAGCGCATCACGCTCAACGGCTCACTGCCGGCGGAACTGCACCTGCCCCAGGTGCCGCACGGCAGCTGGGCCACGGTGGCGCTGATGGCGGTGACCATCGCGCTCATCGCCAGCGTGGAGACCCTACTATCGGCCGTGGCGGTGGACCGGATGCGCCAGAACTCCAGGCGCCGAACGGATCTGGACCGCGAGCTGCTCGGCCAGGGTGCGGCCAACATGGTCTCCGGACTGATCGGCGGCCTGCCGGTGGCGGCGGTCATCGTGCGCAGCATCACCAATGTCAAAGCGGGAGCGCGCACCAAGACCTCGACCATGCTGCACGGGCTGTGGATCCTGCTCTTCTCGGTGGCGCTGGTCGACGTGGTGCGCTCGATTCCCAAGGCGGCGCTGGCCGGACTGCTCATCGTGGTCGGCATCCAGCTGATCAAACTCGCGCACATCCGGCGCGCCCAGCGCGCCGGCGACCTGGTGGTATACGCCGCCACCGCCTTCGTGGTGGTGTTCTGGAATCTGTTGCTGGGCATGCTGGTCGGGCTCGCACTGGCCTTCGGCCTGCTGCTGTGGCGGGTGGTGCGGGTGTCGGTCGCGGCCGAGAAGGTGGACGCGCTGCGCTGGCGGGTGACCGTCGACGGCAGCTTCACCTTCCTCGCGCTGCCCAAGCTCGCCGCCGAACTCGCCAAGGTGCCCGGCAGCGCCGAGGTGGTGGTCGAGATGACCGTCGACTTCATCGACCACGCCGCCTACGACGCCGTGCAGGACTGGGTGGACCAGCACCGGAGTGCAGGCGGCACAGTCGAATTCGTGGAGGTCGGCGCGGTGCGCATGGCCGATGTCGCCGACGGGCCGCCCGCCCGCGGGCACTCCCGGCACCTGCTGAACGAGGTCCTCGGACCCTGGCGGCGCACCGCCACCGACGTGGACCCGATCGTCGCCGGTGTGGCCGCCTATCACCGCAGCCACGCGCACGTCGTGCGCCCGCACCTTGGGGTGCTGCGCGACGGCCAGGAACCGGACTCGCTTTTCGTCACGTGTGCCGACTCCCGCATCGTGCCGAACGTGATCACCAACAGCGGTCCGGGCGACCTGTTCACGGTGCGCAATGTGGGCAACCTGATTCCGCGTGACGCCCAGGACTCGTCGATGGAGGCCGCGCTCATCTACGCCCTCGACAAGCTGGATGTCCGCTCGGTGGTGGTGTGCGGGCACTCCGGGTGCGGCGCCATGGGTGCGCTGCACAGCGAACTGGTCACCGGGTCCCAGCTCGACGACTGGCTCGCGCACGCCCGGCCCAGCCTCGAGCGCTTCCGGCTCGGGCATCCGGTCGCGGTGGCCGCGGCGGCGGCCGGGTTCGGGCCCGTCGATCAGCTCGGCATGGTGAATGTGGCGGTGCAGCTGGAAACGCTGTACGCGCATCCGGTGGTTCGCCGCGGCGTGCAGGAGCGCGGCGTGGTGCTCTCGGGCCTGTTCTTCGATATCGCCACCGCGCGCGTGGTGGAGGTCACCGTGGACGGGATCGCCGAGATCGATGACGTCGGGCGGGTGGCCCAACCCGCGTGACGGCCGGGGAAGAAGGGGTGTGGGCCCGAGAGGGTTCACGCCCCTTTTGCGTTGGCGACCACCTTTCTCAGACTTTGGTAAGTCTTTACCTTTAATCTGGGCTCTGCTCGTCCGGTGAGTCTGCGGCCAGAGCTGTCCGCAGCCCTTATTCGATGCCCCCTGTACATGCTCGCTGAGGAGCGAAATGTCTCGCGACACCGATTCACCGCCAGGCAGAACCGACGGCCGGCTCGACAGCCTGCTGCGTCATGATCTTCCTGCATCCCTTGTCGTCTTTCTCGTCGCACTGCCGCTCTCGCTCGGCATTGCGGTCGCCTCCGGCGCGCCCATCGCCGCCGGACTCATCGCCGCCGTGGTCGGCGGCTTCGTGGTCGGCCTGCTCGGCGGTTCACCGCTGCAGGTCAGCGGGCCCGCGGCCGGCCTGACCGTGGTGGTCGCCGCCACCATCAACGAATTCGGCTGGAAGACAGCCTGTTTCATCACCGCGCTGGCCGGTGTGCTGCAAATCCTGTTCGGGCTCAGCCGCATTGCCCGCGCCGCGCTGGCCATCGCGCCGGTCGTGGTGCACGCCATGCTCGCCGGTATCGGTGTCACCATCGCGCTGCAGCAATTCCATGTGCTGCTCGGCGGCACCTCGCAGAGCTCCGCGTGGGAGAACCTGAAGGAACTGCCGAACCAGCTGCTCAACCTGCACGGCGACGACTTCGTCGTCGGCCTGGTGGTCATCGCCATCATGCTCAGCTGGAAGTACGTGCCGGGCAAACTGAAGGTGCTGCCCGGCCCCCTGATCGCCGTGGTCGCCGGCACCGTGCTGTCACTGGTGCTGCCCGGTGATCCGGAGCGAATCGTGTTGAGCGGCTCGCTGTTCGACGCCATCGGCCTGCCCGACCTGCCCTCCGGCGAGTGGGGTGAGGTGGTGCTCGCGGCACTGACCATCGCCCTGATCGCCAGCGTGGAGAGCCTGCTGTCGGCGGTCGCCGTGGACAAGATGCACACCGGCGCGCGCACCAACTTCGACCGCGAGCTGGTCGGGCAGGGCGCGGCCAATGTGATCTCCGGCGGCCTCGGCGGCCTGCCGGTCACCGGCGTCATCGTGCGCAGTGCCACCAATGTGCAGGCCGGCGCCCGCTCGCGCGCCTCGGCCTTCCTGCACGGCCTCTGGATCCTGGTGTTCTCGGTGGCGCTGGTCGGCCTGGTGCAGCAGATTCCCAAATCGGCCCTGGCCGGTCTGCTCATCGTGGTCGGTATCCAGCTGGTCAAGCTCGCCCACATCAAGCTGGCCCGGCGCACCGGCGACCTGCTGGTGTACCTGGTGACCGTGTTCGGCGTGGTGTTCCTGAACCTGCTCGAGGGCGTCATCATCGGCCTGGCGCTGGCCTTCGGCCTGCTGCTGTGGCGGGTCGTGCGCGTCTCGGTGACCGCCGGCGAGGTGGCCGGCACCGATCGCTGGCTGGTCAGCATCGACGGCACCTGCACGTTCCTGGCACTGCCGAAACTGTCCTCGGAACTGGCCAAGGTGCCCGGCGGGACCGACGTGCTGGTCGAGATGAGCGTCGACTTCCTCGACCACGCCGCCTACGAGGCCATCCACGACTGGGCCGGCCAGCACGAGAGCACCGGCGGCACAGTCGAATTCGTGGAACTCGGCACCGCCCGCATGGCGCACGCCCTGACGGGCCCGCCGGTGCGCGGGCGCGCCCGTACCCTGCTCGACGATGTGCTGCGCCCCTGGCGCGAGGGCGACGGCAACCCGATCACCCAGGGCGTGGCCGCCTTCCATCAGCGCAACGCCCATCTGGTGCGCCCGCACCTGGACGAGCTACGCGACGGGCAGAACCCGCACTCGCTCTTCCTGACCTGCGCGGATTCCCGGATCGTGCCCAACATGATCACCAACAGCGGGCCCGGTGACATGTTCACCATCCGCAATGTCGGCAACCTGGTGGTCCCCGGCGGCCGCGACAGTTCCATCGAGGCGGCGCTCGCCTTCGCCGTCGACGATCTGGTCGTGGACAATGTCGTGGTCTGCGGTCACTCCGCGTGCGGGGCGATGAAGGCACTGGTCGCGGGCGGGCCCACCGGGCCCGGCCTGGGCAACTGGCTGGTCCACGGCCGGGCCAGCCTGGATCGCTTCCACTCCGGCGACCCGGTCGCCGCCGCCGCAGCGCGTGCCGGATTCGGGGTGGCCGACCAGCTGTCCATCGTGAATGTGGCCGTCCAGCTGGACACGCTGCGCGCCCACCCGGTGGTCCGGCGGGCGATCCTGGAACGCGGCCTCGAGGTCTCCGGCCTGTTCTTCGACATCGGGACCGCCCGAGTCCTGGAGGTCACCGCCATGGGCATCCGGGAAATCGACGCACCCGAGCTATCGGCGTTGGCCCACACCCACTGATAGCGCCCACCCTGCGATGGTGCGGGCTTCCCGTTCGGGAATGCCCGCACCATCGTGTTTTCCGGGGTGGCGATCCAGGCAGTGCTCGCCGCCGGGCGCGTCGGCGCGGTGGGGGAGCCCACGCGGCATACGCTGAGCGCGCCTCGCGGCATCGCGAGTCGAACGGGTGCGCCGGGGGTCGCGGGGGAGCGGCCCACATCGGCGCGGAAACGTGACATCGTGGGTAGTAATCACCGTGGATCGGCCGGATCGGAGTCGAATGGAAATGGTTGCGCAGCCCCCCGTTTCACAGGCGCTGGTGCCGGGCACCGACCTACTGCGACCACAGTGGCTGGCCGAGCGGATCGCCGACATGGGGATCTCGTGGGGGACTGCCAACACGCGGGTGTCGGGGACGCTGTGGTGGTGCATGGCGGCCTCGTCGCTGGTGGATCCGATCGTCGCGGCCATCGCGAGCGGGCGGCCCGCCTTCGACCCCGCGCTCGAGCGCATCGCCCTGGAGATCCGGCCCGACGGCGGCGTGGAGCGGGTGCTGCCGGAACCGCGCGGCTACCTCGTCGGCGCGGGTCCGCTGCCCATCGAATCCTGGTCTCCGATCGCGCCATCGCCGCGATCCGGGGAGGCCGCGGGCCCGGCGAGTGCCGGTCCGGTGGTGCCCGCCGAGGACGCGGATGCCGAGTCCGGAGGCTGCTGTACGACCGCGTCCGTCGGACATGCGTTGCGGCACACGCTGTCTCGCGTGATTCCGGTGGTGGCGGAGGTGTCCGGCGCGGGCGCGGCCTCGCTGTGGGCGATCGTGGCCGACGCCATCGGCAACCGCGCGCTGGACATCGGGGCCGAGGACGCCGGTGCCCGCCTGGCCCGCGATGTCGCGGGCCGGCTGCCGGTGCCACGGTTCCAGGACGTCGGCGGCCGCACCTTCGTCCGCCGCATCTCCTGCTGCCTGGTCTTCGAGGTGCCGGGCTGCGAGATGTGCACCAGCTGCCCCAAACGCCCCGCCCCCGAACGCGAAGCCCTGCTCGCCGAGGTCGCGGCGCGCGGCTGACGGCCCGGCGGAGCGCGTCGGCGCGACCGTGCCCGCCCGCAGCCGCCACCCCGGCTGCCCGAAACCTCCTGCGGCGCAGGACAAGCGCACACGTCCGAGGCCGCCGCACGCGGGTGGCGGTCTCGGCCCTGCGATGAATTCGCTTGCCGTGCCGGTGCGGTCGCTCGGAGAATCATGCGGTCGACCTGCCCGGGAGCGCTGGACTCCACGGTTTGGGCCGATCTTGTTCCACAGGCGCCGCCGGATCCTCGATTCTTCGTGCTGATCGGGTGTTTCACCTGGTCACCGGGACGGGATCGGCCCGGGCCGGGACCTGCGCGGTGGCGGGCGACGCGGCGGGGCCGGTCCATCGGCGCGCGGTGACAACCGTGCCGATAGAGTGGTGCCGCCGGGGCTCTGCCCTTCACGAAGGGGGTGCCCGGTCATCCAGTCCAACCTGTACGGCGGATCGACCACCCGCCGTGAACCGCCAAGGAGTGTCCAGCCGTGACCACCTCACCCCAGCAGACCCCAGTCGCCCGCGTCCGGGTTACGGCTGGGACTACCGCCGGGGCCGCGGTGCGCGAGGCGGACCTGCCGAGCAAGGGCCCGGCCGCGGTCATCGTGGTGCGTGACGCCGAGGGCGCGCTCAAGGACCTGTCCTGGGTGCCCGAACTCGACACCGAGGTCGAGGTTGTCACCGCCGATTCCCCGGACGGCCGCAATGTGATCCGGCACTCGGCCGCGCACGTGCTGGCCCAGGCGGTGCAGCAGGAGTTCCCCGAGGCCAAGCTGGGCATCGGCCCGTTCATCAAGGACGGCTTCTACTACGACTTCCAGGTCGACCGCCCCTTCACCCCCGAGGATCTGGCCAAGCTGGAGTCCCGGATGAAGAAGATCATCAAAGGCGCGCAGCGGTTTTCGCGCCGGGTGGTCGAGGTCGACGAGGCCCGCGTCGAGCTGGCCAAGGAGCCGTTCAAGCTCGAGCTCATCTCCGACAAGTCGGGCATCGACGATCCGGAGGTCATGGAGGTCGGCGGCAAAGAGCTGACCATCTACGACAACCTGGACCCGCGCACCGGCGAGAAGCTGTGGGGCGACCTGTGCCGCGGCCCGCACATCCCGACCACCAAGTACATTCCGGCCTTCAAGCTGACCCGCTCCTCGGCCGCCTACTGGCGTGGTGACCAGTCCCGCGAGGACCTGCAGCGCATCTACGGCACCGCCTGGGAATCCAACGAGGCGCTGGACGGGCATCTGCGCTTGCTCGAGGAGGCCGAGAAGCGCGACCACCGCAAGCTCGGCCTGGAACTGGACCTGTTCTCCTTCCCCGACGAGCTCGGTTCCGGTCTGCCGGTGTTCCACCCCAAGGGCGGCATCATCCGCAAGGAGCTCGAGGACTACTCGCGCCGCCGCCACATCGCCGCGGGCTACGAGTTCGTCAACACCCCGCACATCACCAAGGGGCATCTCTTCGAGGTCTCCGGCCACCTGGACTGGTACCGCGACGGCATGTTCCCGGCCATGCACCTCGACGCCGAACTCAACGAGGACGGCTCGGTGCGCAAGCCCGGCCAGGACTACTACGTCAAGCCGATGAACTGCCCGATGCACAACCTGATCTTCCGGTCGCGCGGGCGCTCCTACCGCGAACTGCCGTTGCGCATGTTCGAATTCGGCTCGGTCTACCGCTACGAGAAGTCCGGCGTCGTGCACGGCCTGACCCGGGTGCGCGGCATGACCCAGGACGACGCGCACATCTACTGCACCAAGGAGCAGATGCACGCGGAGCTGACCAACACCCTGCAGTTCGTGCTCTCGCTGCTGCGCGACTACGGCCTCGACGACTTCTACCTGGAGCTGTCCACCAAGGACCCGCAGAAGTTCGTGGGCTCCGACGAGCTGTGGGAGGAGGCCACCGAGACCCTGCGCAAGGTGGCCACCGACTCCGGCCTGGAGCTGGTGCCGGATCCGGGCGGGGCCGCCTTCTACGGCCCGAAGATCTCGGTCCAGGCCAAGGACGCGCTCGGCCGCACCTGGCAGATGTCCACCATCCAGCTGGACTTCAACCTGCCCGAGCGTTTCGAGCTGGAGTACACCGGCTCCGACGGCGGCAAGCACCGCCCGGTCATGATCCACCGTGCGCTCTTCGGCTCCATCGAGCGCTTCTTCGGCGTGCTCACCGAGCACTACGCGGGCGCGTTCCCGGCCTGGCTGGCACCGGTGCAGGTGGTCGGCATCCCGGTCGCCGAGACCTTCGTCGAGCACCTGGACGGCGTGATCGAACGCCTGCAGGACAACGGCATTCGCGCCGAGGTCGACCGCAGCGATGACCGCATGCAGAAGAAGATCTTCAACCAGACCGCGCAGAAGGTGCCGTTCATGCTGCTGGCCGGCGCGCGCGATGTGGAGAGCGGCGCGGTCAGCTTCCGCTTCCGCGACGGCACCCAGGTCAACGGTGTGCCCGTGGCCGACGCGGTGGCCACCATCGTGGACTGGATCGGGCGCCGCGAGAACGAGTCGCCGACCGCGGAGGGCTTCGAGATCCGCAAGGCGGATCGATGAGTGAATGGATTGCACCCGTGTCCGAGCAGATCGTGGATACCGGTGCCGGGGATCCGGACCGCCTGCAGCGGTTGTGGACCCCGTACCGGATGTCCTACATCACCGGCGAGGCCGAGGATCAGAAGATCGACGCGGCCAAGAAGACCGGGCACCCCTTCACCGACATTCCGGAGATGTCGGACGAGGACGGCCTGATCGTCGCGCGTGGTGAATGGGTATACGCGGTGCTGAACCTGTACCCGTACAACCCGGGCCACATGATGGTGGTGCCCTACCGCCGGGTCGCCAACCTCGAGGACCTGACCACCGAGGAGAGCGCCGAGCTGATGGCGTTCACCCAGCAGGCGATCCGGGTGATGAAGCAGGTGTCGCGGCCCCATGGCTTCAATGTCGGCCTGAATCTCGGTGGCGTTGCCGGTGGTTCACTCGCCGATCACCTGCATCAACATATCGTGCCGCGCTGGAGTGGGGACGCGAACTTCATTACCGTCGTCGGCGGAGTGAAGGTGATGCCGCAGCTGCTCCGGGAAACCCGGGCGCTGCTGGCACAGGCGTGGAAGGAAGCCGACGCATGGAAGGACGCGGGATAGCGTGCTGAGCTTCTTCGGTCGCGAGACGTTCGCCAAAGCGACTGCGCCCCTGGGCAAAGCGCTGGTGAGCACGGGGCTCACGCCCGATGCGATGACGCTCATCGGCACCACCGCCTCGATCGTCGCGGCGGTGACCCTGTTCCCGACCGATCACCTGTTCTGGGGAACGATGGTGATCTGGCTGTTCGTCATGTTCGACATGCTGGACGGGGCCATGGCCCGCGCCCGGGGCGGCGGCACGAAATACGGTGCGGTGCTGGACGCCACGTGTGACCGCGTGGCCGACGGCGCCATCTTCGCGGGGCTGGCCTGGTGGTCGGTGTACCACGCGAACTCCAAGCATCTGTTCGTGGCGACCCTGGTGGTGCTGGTGACCTCGCAGGTCATCTCGTACGCGAAGGCGCGGGCGGAGGCCAGCGGGCTGTCGGCCGACGGCGGCCTGATCGAGCGGCCCGACCGGCTGGTCATCGTGCTGGTCGGTGCCGGATTCACCGGTATCGGCGGCTATTTCGGCATCACCTGGCTGTCGTACGCGGTGTACGCGGCCATGTACGCGCTGGCCGTGCTCAGCATCATCACCGTCTTCCAGCGGGTGCTGGCGGTGCGCAATTCCCCCGGCGCCCGTGACATCATCGCCCCCACAACGAAGGCTCCGGAGGAACCGTAGCGGTGACAACCGATTTCACGTCCGCGATGACCGACAAGGCGTACGCGGCCGGGTGGCGGCTTGTCCGCGGACTGCCGGAGGGCATGGCGCGCAAGGGCTTCGACGCGGGCGCGAACGCCGTCGCCCGGCGATCGAACCGGAAGGCGCACCGCGGGCACCCGAACCAGCTGCGCCGCAACCTCGCCCGCGTGCTGGGCACGACACCGGAGGCGGTGCCGGACAGCCTGATCGCGGCGAGTATGCGGTCCTATGCCCGCTATTGGCGCGAGGCGTTCCGGCTGCCGTCGATGGACCACACGGCGCTCGGACAGCTGCACGTGGACGGGGTCGAACACCTGGACGCGGCGCTGGCCCGGGGCAAGGGTGTGCTGCTGGTGCTGCCGCACTCGGGCAACTGGGATATGGCCGGGGTCTGGCTGGTGCAGAACTACGGCCAGTTCTCCACGGTCACAGAGCGTTTGAAGCCGGAGTCGCTGTTCGAGCGGTTCGTCGAGTACCGGGAGAGCCTGGGCTTCGAGGTGTTCCCGCTGACCGGCGGCGAGCAGCCGCCGTTCCCGCAGCTGGCCGATCGGCTGCGGGACAACAAGGTGGTGTGCCTGATGGGGGAGCGCGACCTCACCGGCAAGGGGGTGCCGGTCACCATGTTCGGTGAACGCACCTGGCTGCCCGCCGGCGCGGCCAAGCTGGCCGCCGGCACCGGTGCCGCGCTGCTGCCCGTGCACTGCTGGTTCACCACCGAGGCCGACGGCCGCGAGGGCTGGGGCATGCAGGTCTTCGAGGCGCTGGATCTGTCCGGGGGCGTGGCCCCCGCCACCCAGGCGCTGACCGACGTGTTCGCCGCCAATATCGCCGCCCATCCGGCGGACTGGCACATGCTGCAACCCCTGTGGGAAAGCGACCTGTCGCAGGCCAGACTGGAACGTATCGCCACTGCGCAACGGGCGCTGGGCTATGACGCGCAGGGGTCGCAGGGAACAGGGGCGCTATGAGAATCGGCATGGTCTGCCCGTATTCGTTCGACGTGCCGGGCGGGGTGCAAGCCCATGTCGTGGAGCTGGCGCAGGTGCTCATCGAGCGCGGCCACAAAGTGAGCGTGCTCGCGCCCGCCGCCGACGACACGCCGCTGCCCGATTTCGTGGTGTCGGCGGGCAAGGCCGTGGCCATCCCCTACAACGGCTCGGTCGCGCGACTGTCCTTCGGGCCCACCGCCTATACCCGGATCCGCCGCTGGATCGCCGAGAACGACTTCGACGTCCTGCACATCCACGAACCCAACGCACCCAGCCTGTCCATGCTGGCGCTGAAGATCGCGGAGGGGCCGATCGTGGCCACCTTCCACACCTCGACCACGAAGTCGCTGGTGCTGAGCACTTTTCAGGGTGTGCTGCGGCCGTACCACGAGAAGATCAGCGGCCGGATCGCGGTGAGCGAGCTGGCGCGGCGCTGGCAGGTGGAGGCGCTCGGCGGGGACGCGGTCGAGATCCCCAACGGTGTCGACGTGCCCGCGTTCGCGCACGCGCCGCTGCTGGCCGGGTATCCGCGCGCGGGGAAGTCGGTGCTGTTCCTGGGCCGGTTCGACGAGCCGCGCAAGGGCATGGAGGTGCTGCTCGGCGCGCTGCCGGAACTGGTGCGCCGGCATCCGGAGCTCGAGCTGCTGATCGTCGGCCGCGGTGACGAGGACCGGCTGCGCCGCGAGGCGGGGGAGAACGCGGGACACCTGCGCTTCCTCGGTCAGGTGTCGGATGCCGAGAAGGCCTCGGCCATGCGCAGTGCCGATGTCTATGTCGCGCCCAATCTCGGCGGTGAGAGCTTCGGCATCGTGCTGGTCGAGGCCATGGCCGCCGGGACCGCCGTGGTGGCCAGCGATCTGGACGCCTTCCGCCGCGTGCTGCGCGACGGCACCGCGGGCCAGCTGATGCCGGTCGGGGACTCGGCGCGGCTGGGTGAGGCGATCAGCGGCATGCTCACCGACGACGTCCGGCGCGAGGAGTTCATCCGCACCGCGAATCAGGTTGTCGGCGAATATGATTGGCCGGTCGTGGCCGAGCAGATCCTGCGGGTGTACGAGACCGTGACCGTCGGCGACGTGCGCGTCAGGACCGCCGGATGATCACCTTCTCCGCGACGGCCATCCTGGTCCTCGCCCTCGTCGCGGCCCTCATCGTCGCGGCCGCGGTCTGGGCCTACACCACCGCCAACCGCCTCGACCGCCTGCACGTGCGCACCGACCAGGCCCGCCATGCGCTGGACGCGGCCCTGGCCCGGCGCGCGGTGGTGGGGCGCTCGGTGGCCACCACCCTGGCCGGGCTCTACGATCCGTCCCTGGTCGAGCAGGCCCGCCGGCTGACCGCCCTGGCCGACCGCGCCGAACGCTCCAACTGGCGCGACCGCGAAACCGTCGAGAACCAGCTCGCCGCCGCCCTGTCCGCGGTCGACATCGCGCTGCTGCCACCCCAGCTGGTGGCCGAGCTCGCCGATGCCGAGGCCCGAGTCCTCATCGCCCGCCGCTTCCACAACGACGCGGTCCGCGACACCCTCGCCCTGCGCACCCGCCGCCTGGTCCGCTGGCTGCACCTCGGCGGTACCGCACCGCTGCCGACCTACTTCGAGATCGCCGAACGGGTCACCCCCGCCGCCTCCACCGGCCTCGACGTCGACACCGTCCGCACCTCGGCCCGCGTGGTCCTGGTCGACGAGAACGACCGGGTCCTGCTGCTGCAGGGCGTCGACCCCAAGGTCCCCGACGTCCCGTTCTGGTTCACCATCGGCGGCGGCGTCAACCCCGGGGAAACCCTGCGCGAGGCCGCGATCCGCGAGCTCTACGAGGAAACCGGCCATGCCGCCGACTCCTCGGCCCTGCGCGGCCCCCTCTGGCGCCGGGTAGCGGTGTTCCCCTTCAACGGCGAACTCATCCGCTCGGAGGAACTGTTCTTCGCGCTGCGTGCCAAGGCGTTCGACCCGGTTCCCACCAACCTCGACTACATCGAACGCCGCTCCATCACCGGCAGCAAATGGTGCACCCCCACCGATATCGCCCAGATCGACCACTCCGGCGAGACCGTCTACCCCTACCACCTCGACCAACTCCTCGCCGAGGCCATCGCGGCCGCCGACTCCGACATCGACCCCGAAGTCCGCTCCATCCGCTGACAACCGCCGGCCTCGGTCCGGTGGGTGGGATCGGGGGCTGAAAGCTCGCATTCCGGGCGGCGGGCGGGGCTACGGTGGGGCGATCAATGGTGATCTGTGGCAAGGACTTACGGCATGAAGTTGATGTATGTGTTGTGGGGCGCGGGGCTGGGGGAGCGGCTGCGGGGCGAGGAGCTGCGCAAAGAGCTGGCCGGGGTGGGGGTGACGGCCTATCAGGTGAATGTGCGGGATGCCGATGTCGAAGCCGCGCAGGTGAAGCACACCACCTATGACGCGCCGATCGACGCCATCGTGAGCGTGTGGACCGAGGGCGAGCACGCGGCGGTCACCGAGGTGCTGCGGACGGTGGCGGACGACGTGAACGGCTGGGTGGTGGACGAGCGCCGGCCCATCGAGCCGCCGGTGGTCGAGGACGGGGTCCGGACCGACGCGCTGGCGAATATCGCGATTCTGCGGATTCCCGAGGACCTGACGCGCGAGGAGTGGCTGCATCGGTGGCACGTCCTGCACACGCCAGTGGCTATCGAGACGCAGGACACGTTCGGCTACGTCCAGAACACCGTCACCGAGGCGATCACCGACGGCAAGCGGGTCGACGCCCTCGTCGAGGAATTGTTCCCGATGGCGGCCATGACCAGCGCACATGCCTTCTACGGCAGCGGCGGGGACGATGCGGAACTGCAGCGGCGCGTGACGGCCATGATGGAGAGCGTCGTCCGCTTCGGCGCGCACCTGAACCTGGATCTGGTGCCCACGAGCCGGTACGTCTACACCCTGGGCTGACCGGCGGCTTCCCGGACCTTTCGTGATCTATGGCGCAATCTCCGCTAGGGTCCCTGGGAAGGTTTGCCGCGCAACGGAATCGGCGGACCGTGTGTGGAAGGTGGAAAATTCTTCGTGTCTTACCTGCTCTATGACTTCCTGGAGCCGTTGATGGGTCCGGCCGCGGCCGAGTACTGGGCGACGATTTTCGTCGTCGGACCGCTGTAGTAGTGACGCGGTAACCCTGGCGCTGTGACGCCCGTCATCCCTTGCGGGGCGGGCAGTCCAGTCGTGTCGGACTGGCTATGAAGTGGCCTGAAAGCGCCGCCTAGAATCGACCTGTTCGATTCCGAGCGATCCGACCGATTGGCCCACATGACCCAGGAGTTTGCCGTGACCACGCCCGACACCACCCCCACCATCGGTACCGCCCGCGTCAAGCGCGGCATGGCCGAGATGCTGAAGGGCGGTGTGATCATGGATGTCGTCACGCCGGAGCAGGCCAAGATCGCCGAGGATGCCGGCGCCGTCGCGGTCATGGCGCTGGAGCGGGTCCCCGCCGACATTCGCGCCCAGGGTGGCGTGTCCCGCATGTCGGATCCGGACATGATCGACGGCATCATCAACGCCGTCTCCATCCCCGTCATGGCGAAGGCCCGCATCGGTCACTTCGTCGAGGCGCAGATCCTGCAGTCGCTGGGTGTCGACTACATCGACGAGTCCGAGGTGCTGACCCCCGCCGACTACGCCAACCACATCGACAAGTTCGCCTTCACCGTCCCGTTCGTGTGTGGCGCGACCAACCTGGGCGAGGCGCTGCGCCGAATCACCGAGGGCGCGGCCATGATCCGCTCCAAGGGTGAGGCCGGCACCGGCGACGTCTCCAACGCCACCACCCACATGCGCAAGATCCGCGACGAGATCCGCCGCCTGACCTCCCTGCCCAAGGACGAGCTCTACGTCGCCGCCAAGGAACTGCAGGCCCCCTATGAGCTGGTCGCCGAGGTCGCCGAGACCGGCAAGCTCCCCGTCGTGCTGTTCACCGCGGGCGGCATCGCCACCCCCGCCGACGCCGCCATGATGATGCAGCTCGGCGCCGAGGGCGTCTTCGTCGGCTCGGGCATCTTCAAGTCCGGCAACCCGGCCGAGCGTGCCGCCGCCATCGTCAAGGCCACCACCTTCCACGACGACCCCGACGTCCTGGCCAAGGTCTCGCGCGGCCTGGGCGAGGCCATGGTCGGCATCAATGTCGAGGAGATCCCCCAGCCCCACCGCCTCGCCGAGCGCGGCTGGTAATCGGCTCCGGCCGGTAAACGGCTCCGCGACAATCTGATTCGACATCGCCGGGTGGTCTTCGAAACCACCCGGCGATCGTCGTTCACTTGCTCCCGGTGATGTTGCTCAGATCCGTGGTGCGGGTGGCCGGGAGGGATAGGTCGTCGAATCGGTCGGGGAATCCGTTGGTATCGGGCGGAATTGGAGATTCTCGACGAAGTCGGCAGACCGAGGGTCTCAGGTGATTTCGCGGTTCCATTGTGCACTGTTCCGCAATTGCATTGTGCACGAGTGACCTTCGGCCCTTGTCGGGTTGCCGGGTGGGTGCTAGGTGTCAAGGACCGCATACGTGGGACGCGCGGTGCTCCAGGCCCGCCCATACCGGCGGCTACCTGCGTGCATACCGTTCAGCAAACCCCAGCTAATTATTTCGGACGGTACTGCGGCAAATTTACTACCTGGTACTTCCTCGCTAGTCTTCGGCTCAGTCACCGGTGAACCGTGATGAACAGCCATTCCGGCAAGGAGCCCGCATGCTGGTAATCGACCACTTCACCTATGGGTGGCTCACCCCTGTCCTGGCCTATGTCATGTCCGTCACCGGGTCGTTGCTGGCGCTGCGATGCATGGTGCGGGCACGCAATCAGAACGGTCACGGCGGGTGGATCGTGACCGGGGCCATCGCGCTCGGGGGGACCGGGATCTGGGTCATGCACTTCATCGCGATGCTGGGATTCTCGGTGCAGGACAGCACGATTCGCTACAACGTGCCGATCACCCTGTTGAGCGCGGCCATCGCGATGGGGGTGGTGTGGCTGGGGCTGTACATCGTGGTGCACCAGCACGGGGAGACCTTCGCGCTCGTCACCGGTGGCACGATCACCGGCCTGGGCGTCGGAGCGATGCACTATTCGGGCATGTACGCCATGAAAACCGATGCGGCCGTGCAGTACGACCCGTGGATCGTGTTGCTGTCCATCGTGATCGCGGTCGTCGCCGCCACCGCGGCGTTGTGGTTCGCGCTGCACGTGCGCGGCCTCATCTCGACCATCAGCGCCGCGCTGATCATGGGCGTCGCGGTCTGCGGTATGCACTACACCGGCATGTTCGCCATGCGGGCGCACGTGGCCGACCACATGCATTCGCCGTCCGGCGCGCAGGCCGGTCAGCTGCTGACCCCGTTGATCATCGCCGTCAGCATGGCCACCATGATCCTGCTGTTCCAGGTCGGCATCACCGAGATCGACGAGCCGGATCTGAGCCGCATCCGCGGTCAGTACGCCAGCCGCTTCTGGCCCGCGCGTCGCGCCGGCGGCACGCCGGTCGAGGACGAATACCCCACCGAAACCTTCGACGCTCGCCATCGCCGGTGGTGAGCTGACCGGGCTCGGCGAAGCCGGCGCGGACACGCCGCCCGGGTGGTGGCCCGGCCGCCCGCTTGCTGGTGTCATGAACCAGCATCGCTGCCGAACACCCTCGAGGCGAAAGGACCGCCATGCCCGCCGCGTCCCGTACGGTGACCATCGCCCGCCCCATCGACGAAGTGTTCGCCTTCTTCGCCGACTCGGCCAACAGCGCCCGCTGGCGCACCGGCGTCAAGCAGATCACCGCCGAAGGCCCGCCCGCCGTGGGCACCATCTACCGTCAGACGGTCTCGGGTCCCGGCGGCCGGGGCATCCCCGCCGACGTCCAGATCACCGAGTACATCCTGAACGAGAAGGTCGTTCTGAAGGGCATCGCGGGACCGCTGCGTCCCACGGTCACCTATGCCTTCGCGCCGGTGGCGGAGGGCACCGCGGTGACCTTCTCGCTGGCCGCGGAACTGTCGGGCCTCAAGAAGCTGCTCATGAACGGCCCCGTCCAGAAGACCATGACCGCAGAGGTTTCCGGCCTGGATCGCGCCAAGGCCCTGCTCGAGTCCGGCACGGCCTGACCGCGCCGGGACCGTCCGGTCAGGCCCGGCGCGCGGTCCGGAACTGGGCCCGATAGGCGGACGGGGTGATGCCGAAGCGCCGGAAGAAGATGCGGCGCAAGGATTCCTCGCTGCCCAGACCGGATCGGTGGGCGGCGGCGGTGACGGAGGCCCCGGCCTCCAGCATCGCCTGTGCGGCCTCGACGCGCGCCGATTCCACGAATACCGCCGGGGTGGTGTCGAGTTCGTCGCGGAACAGGCGCGTGAGCTGCCGGATGCTCACGGCGGCGCGGGCCGCCATGGCGGTGAGCGAATGGTCGGCGGCCGGGTCGGCGAACACCTCGTCGACGACGGCGCGCACATCGTCCCGGCGCGGCACCGCGGTGCGGGACGCCACCGAGAACTGCTATTGCCCGCCCGGCCGCCGCAGGAAGACGACCAGTTCCCGCGCCACCTCGCGGGCGAGGTCGGCGCCTTCGTCCTCCTCGACCAGGGCCAGGGTCAGGTCGAGGCCCGCGCTGACTCCGGCCGAGGTGAGGTATTTGCCGTCGCGAATGTAGATGGCATCCGGTTCGACCGTGATCGACGGGTAGGCGCGGGCCAGCCGGGCGGCATGCCGCCAATGCGTGGTCGCGCGGCGGCCGTCGAGAAAACCGGCCTGCGCCAGGACGAAAGCGCCCGTGCACACCGAAGCCGTCCGGCGCGTGGACGGCGACAGGGCGCGAACGGCGTCCAGAATCCCGCTGTCGACGGGGGAGTGCGGAAACCGGTCGTCGCCCGGCACGATCAGCGTGTGCACGCGGCCCACCTCGGCCGCGGCCGCGTCGACGAGCAGGCGCGTACCCGCGGCGGTGGTGACCGGTGCGCCGTCCGGTGAGCACAGCGTCACGTCATAGCGCGCACCCGACCCGGCGGCGGTGCTCAGCACCTCCAGTACGGCGGTGACATCGAGCAGCCGGACGCCGTCGAAGGCCAGCACCGCGATTCGCTTCCTGCCCACCCACCCGAACCTAGCACTCCGGCATGTCCGGATCTGTGGGGTTCCTGTCCGGAAAGACACGGTGCCACAGGCGTCGGTCCGGCGAGTGTGGTTGCCATGGAACACATTGCCGATATCGCCATCCCCGACAGCACTCTGGCTCGCGAGGCCACCGAACTGGTCCGCGACACCGCGGGCGAACTGCTCTTCGATCACTCCCGCCGGGTCTACCTGTTCGGTGCGCTGCAGGGTGCGCGCCGCGGGCTCGGCTACGACCGCGAACTGCTCTACGTGGCGGCCATGTTCCACGACCTGGGTCTGACACCCCGGCACCAGGATTCCCGGCAGCGCTTCGAGATCGACGGCGCGGACGACGCCCGGGCCCTCCTGCGCGCGCACGGCATCCCCGCCGAGCGCGCCGATATCGCCTGGACCGCAATCGCTCTGCACACCACCCCGGAGATCCCGGCCCACATGGCACCCGAGATCGCCCTGGTCACCGCCGGTGTCGAGCTCGATGTGCTCGGCATCGGCTACGACGATGTCACCGAGGAGCAGCGCGCCGCCGTGATCCGCGCCCACCCGCGCCCGGATTTCAAGCGCCGCATCCTGGCCGCCTTCACCGACGGGATCGCCCATCGCCCGGATACCACGTTCGGGAATGTGAAAGCCGATGTCCTGGAACACTTCTCGCCAGGATTCCGGCGTGGCGACTTCGTCGAGGTCATTCTCGATTCGCCCTGGGCGGCCTGACCTCGCCCCGGTGGTGACCCGCTGCCGAATAGCCGCGGATCAGTGGCAGGTACACGGTGTCGACGATGTCCACCAGCACCTCGTCGGGCACCGTCGGCACGCCACGCGTCACGAACTCGTTGCGCAGCAGGTCGATCGGCGTGGTGGCGACCCGGGCCACGCACGCCGCGGGCGGGGCCTCGCCGCGGTCGACCGCCCGCTCGAGGATGGTGAGCCACGGCCGGGCCCCCGCGTCCCCGGACTGTTCCCGCAATTGCGCGAGCAGTTCGGGCTCGTTCGCGAGCTGGGAGAGCAGGCTGCGCAGGATCTCGCCGAGCGGCGAGGACAGATGGGAGTTGGCGCGGCGCAACAACTCCAGCGCGTCCGCGCGCAGGGTGCCGGTGTCCGGCAGTTCGAGCGCGGCCGAGGTCAGATGCCGATACGCCGCGACGCCCAGTGCGGCGCGGTTGGGCCAGCGCCGGTAGATGGCGTTCTTGTTGGTGCCCGCCCGGGCGGCGACGGCATCCATGGTCATCCCGGGGTATCCGGATTCGAGCAGTTCGTCCACGGCCGCGCGCAGGATCGCCTGTTCCAGTGCCGGGCCGCGGCGGCGGGTCGGGCGCTCTGTCGATTCGCTCATAACGGTACTGAGCGTACCTTGCGAGACCGGTTCGAAGCGGGCTATGGTCGCAACTAGGGTACGAACCGTACCGTAAATGGAGGAGGTAGCCGATGAGAGCGATCGGCGTTTGCTACGACACCGGCTTCGTGAACCTGGGCAGCAGCACCCACGAGCCGTTCGACATCGCCCGGGTCCGCGAGGACATGCGGGTCATCCGCGCGGACCTGCACTGCGACGCGGTCCGCATCACCGGCGGGTACCCGGAACGGCTGAATCTGGCGGCCTCCGAGGCCGCGGCCGCCGGATTGGAAGTCTGGGTGTGCCCGTTCCTGAACGACGTGACCGAGGACGAGGTCCTCGCCGTCGTCGCCGACTGCGCCGAACACGCGGAACGCCTGCGTGCGAGCGGCGCGGAGATCGTGCTGGCGGTCGGATCCGAGCTCGCCATGTTCGTGCTCGGTTATCTGCCCGGCGAAACCCTGGCCGAGCGGGCCGCCGCCCTCCGCACCCCGGCGGGTCAGGCCGCGCTCGCCGGAATCCCCGCTCGCGTCAACGATCTCCTGGCCCGCGCCGCCGCGATCGCCCGGGGCCGGTTCCGCGGCAGGCTGACCTATTGCAGCCTGCCGTTCGAGCAGGTCGACTGGGAGCTCTTCGACATCCTCGCCACCGACGCCGGATACCGCGGCGCGGAGCTGGCCCCCGGCTATCGGGACACCATGCGCGCCTACGTCGCTCAGGGTGAGCAGCTCGGAAAGCCGGTGACCATCACCGAATTCGGCTGCCCGTCCTTCCGCGGTGCGCCCGATGCGGGCCCGCACGGCTTCGACATCATCGAATGGGACCCGGACACCGCGAGGCCGCTACGCCTCGATGGCCGCTACGAGCGTGACGAGCCGGCCCAGGCCGACCACCTCACCGAACTCCTCGGCATCCTCGATACCGCGGGCGTGGACGCCGCCTTCTACTACTGCTTCGCCCGCTACGACCTGCCGCACCGCGACGACCCCGCGCTCGACCTGGACCTGGCGAGCCCCGGACTGGTGAAAGTCCTTCAGCCCGAAAGCGGTTCGCTGACCTGGGAGCCCAAGGCGGCGTTCGGGGCCCTGGCGGAGCAGGCGGAATCGCGCTGAGTTCCGTGCCGCGGCTCGGCCGATCAGGATTGTCGGGCGGGTTCAGCCGACCCGGATCGCCGGCCGGTCCGGATGGTCCCAGGCGACCTGGATATCGGGCTCTTCGGCGTGCTCGCGCTGGAACTCGAGCAGTCCGTCCACGGTGAACAGGCTCGCGGCGTCCGTCCGGCGGCGCAGCGCCCCCGCCGACATGCGCAGGCCGACAGTCAGATCGAAGTCCAGGCCGCGCCCGAGCAGCATGGGTCCGGCGATGAACAGCACCGTGGTGTCGTCGGCGGTGCGGATGCGAGCGCGGGCGGAGCGATCGGCGCGTTCGTCCCAGAGCGCGGGCAGGTAGCGCCCGGTGTCCCGGAGCGGTTTGAGGACTTCGCGATTCAACGCCGCGTAGTCGAACCATCCTGTGCGGTAGGTGAATTCGCTGTCGCGATCGTATTCCAGGCGCACCGAGGCGGGCCGGACGAAATCGTGCAGCGACACCACCGCGGCGGGACGGCCCCGGGTGCGCAGGACTTCGGCGACCCCGTTCGCGACGGTGAGCGGATCTGCGGCATCCGCGCCGTCGACCGCGATCACCGCATACCCCGCCAGCATCATGGCCCGCTCGGCGATGAGTTCGTACAGGGCGTCGGGGCTGATGGCGGTGAAATCGGGCACGAGACCATCTTGGCCGAGGTCTCGTGCCCGGTCACCTCCGGTCAGCGGTACTCGGCCAGGCGCGGGCGGACACCGAGCAGCACCAGCACCGCGACGACCACGGCCGCGCCGTACGGGAGCCAGGTGCTCCAGCCCGACAAATCGTTCTCGCCCTGGGTGATCGCGGTGTCGAAGGCGTGCTGGTTGATGTCGATGGTCGACACCAGGGCCTTGTCGTAGGCGGCGAAGTGGTCGTTGGAAGCGCCGGTGTCGAGGGCGATGGCCGCCCGCAGGTCCGAGCCCGCCAGTCCGCGCAGCGCGTGATCGTCGTGCTGGTAGGCCTGGTAGGTGAGCAGGCTCTGCTTGGCGGCCTGGCGCTCACCGGAGAAGGTGATGTTGCGCAGTTCCTCGCCGAGGAAGGAGTCGGCGCTGATGGCCTGCGCGAGATCGCCGCTGTGTGCGCCGATCGCCTGGTCGAGCGCGCCCGCGTAGTCGTCGACGCCGCGCGCCTGGACCCCGGCCAGTCGCTGCGCTTTCTCGAAGTAGCTCTGGTGGTATGTCGCCGCGTGTGCGGGGTCGAGCAGGTAGCGGCTCTCGTCGGCATTGGCGTCGTAGCTCAGCGCCCGCGCCTGCCGCAGCGCCAGCAGCGAGCCGAAGGCGTCCTGCTTGGCGACGGTGAGCTGGTGTGCCGCCGAGGCATTCGCGAGGTAGCCGCCGGTCAGCACCCCCAGCATCAGCACGGTGGTCGCGGCCAGTGCCGGGTTGACCCGCCGGTGCAGCATCACCCGCAGCACGACCTGCAGTCCCGCCAGCACGCCGAGCAGCAGCAGGCCCGATACGGCGATGCGCACGCGGGCCGCGACCGTGGTGTGCTCGCTGTCCTGGTACGCCTGACTCAGCACGCCGCTGTTGGTGTCGGCCAGCTTCTGGGCACGCGACAGCAGATCCGGCACCATGCCCGTCGCCGCCCGGTAGGCCTCCAGGGTGCGCGCCGAGGGCTGTCCCGCGGCGCCGCGGTCGAGATCTCCGAGCTGGAAGGTGTCCGCGGCCAGTGCCTCGTACTGTCCGAACTTGTCGAGCAGCTCCCGGATCTGCCGGGACGTATCGTCATTGGTGGCGATGGTCATGGCCTGCTGCAGGTCGGCGTCAGCCTGCACCCGGCGTTGCTCGTAGCCGGCGAGCGCGTTCTTGCGCACCGTGGCCAGCGTCGAATCGTTCCCGGCGAGCAGGACATTCGCCAGCTGAGCGTCCATATCGGCCAGTGCGAAGTACAGGTCCTCGGTGGCGGTCACGGTCGGCGCGGTGTGCCGGCCGATCACCTCGATGCCGTGCCGGGTCGACCGCGCGTCGGCGGCCATGACCAGCGCGGTCACCGCGGTGAGCAGTACCGCGGCGACGGCCAGCAGCCGGATCCAGCCCGGGGTGTCCGTGCGGCCCGGGAGCAGCCCGCGCACCTGCGTGAGCACCCCGACCCCACCGGTCTCGGGGCGCGGAGTCTGGGGACGGGTGAGCAACGTCGTCATGACGGGGTGTCCTGCTTCAGGGTGAGAGTGGTCCACGCGCCCAGGTGGATACGGTCACCGGATCGCACCGGCACCGCCTGCCCACGCGGAATGGGAGCGGCGGCCGCGTTCACGCGGGTGCCGTTGGTGGAGCCGAGATCGATGACGGCCCAGCCGTTTCCGGGCTGGGCGACGAACAGCACGTGCAGGTGCGAGACGCCCGGATCCTGTGGGGGACCGGTGAGATCGATCTCGGGATCGATGCCCTTGGAGGCGCTGTAGCGGCCCACCCGGACCTGCGCGCCCTGCAGCGCGAAGACGCGTTCGGGGCAGTAGGCGGGGAATTCGACGTCGTCGTCCTCGCTGCGCATGGTATCGAAGTACTCGCGGTCAGCGAAAACCGTTGCCGTCCAGGCGGTTATGGAAGCCTCGGAGTCGGGCGGCGGCGCGACCATCGCCGATGCGGGCGCGACCACTGTCGGTGCCGGCACGACCACCGTGGCAGTCGGCGCGGCCCTCGTCACCCCGAGCCCGCCCGCCACGAAGTCGTAACTGCACCCTTCGCAGAACCGTCCCGTTTGCGGTTCGCCGCACACCGGGCACGGCACGCCCGTGGGTTCCGGTGCGGGCGCGGGTTTCTCGCCCGCCTCCATGAGCAGCCCGCACACATCGCAGTAGTCGCTGGCCGCCGAATCGTGTCCGGCCGGACAGGTCAGCATGGTCGTCCTCCTCACCGCTTGTGCACGCGGGAGGTCTTGGTCGACCGCGTGTCCAAGGTCATCTCGTCGGCCTTGCGCACCGCGGACTTCAGCCGCACCGTCCCGGTCCGCGCGTCGAGCACGTCGACCACGCCCTCCAGAAGTTTGGCCGTGTCCGCATTGCCGGAGGCTGCGGCGATCTGCACTGCGCGCCCGAGTTTCCTGGTGGCCGTGTCGAGGTCGCCGTCGCGGCGCGCGGCGAGGCCCTCCTGGATGACCCCGGCGAGTTCGGCCTGCCCGGTGTAGTGGGCCACCTCCGGGCTGATCTTGCTGGACTGGGCGTCGTCGTCGGTCCACACGGCCTTGATCAGTCCCTGCCCCAGCACCTCGGCCTGATCCCCGCTGCCGCGCACCAGCGCGACCCGCCCGGCGAGCATGACATCGCCGAGTCCGCCGGGCGCGACCTCGACGCAGATGTGGTAGTCGCGGCTCTCCGCGCTACCCCAGGACCCGGTCGGGTATTCGCCGGTCTGCGTGCCGGTTTCGGTGCGCCGCCCGGTCAGGTCGAGCAGCTCCGGCGCGACCTGCTTGACGAATTTCACGGTGGCCCCGCGCGGGGTCCACAGCCGCAGCGCGACATCGGCGACCGACTTGCCCATGGCGGCGGTGGTCATGGCCTGGAAGTCGGCCACCAGATCCCGGGGGTCGGCGACGATGTCGACGGTGCCGAGCAGCGCGCTCGAGATCTTGCGCAGTTCCGCGATCTCCCAATCGGTGCCGACGCCGCGGCAGTCGCACACGTACACCCCGGTGCTGGTCCGGATTTCGGCGTCGAGCTGCTGCGGCGTCTCGTGCTCGTCACGGCCGTCGGTGAGCAGGATGGCGTGGCGCAGCCCGCCGCGGTCCCCGAACAGCTGCCGCGCCAGCCGCAGCCAGGCGCCGATCGCCGTGCCGCCCCCGGCGCGCAGGTTCTGCACGGCTGCAATGGCATTGGCCTTGTTACCGGGCGAGGCGGTGATCAGCGACGGCGTGACCGGGTACACCATGCGCGCCTGGTCGGTGCCCGCCACCACGGCGAAGTCCACGCCGTCGCGCACCGCCGAGATGGCGGCGGCGGTGGCGTTCTTGGCGGCGGCCAGTTTGCCGTAGGCGTGGTCCATGCTGCCCGAGCAGTCGACGACGATCACCTCGGCCGCCCCGCCGCCGGCCGGTATCGCGCCGCCGCCGGTCGCGGTCACGGTGACGACCGCGTCGACCCGCGTCGCACCGGCGGGCAGGTACTCGTTCTGGAAGGTGTCGATGCGGAAACCCAAGGGGTCGTTCATGATCGGTCATTCCTCGAGAGGGCGGGAAATGGTGCGACGGCGACGGTGATGTTGTCACCGCCGCCGGCGGCCAGCGCCAGATCGGCCAACTGGTGGGCCACCGCGCGGGGGTCGGTCAGGGCGGACGGCAGGGCGAGCGCGGTGAGCGCGGCGGCGTCGGGGTAGTAGTTCCACAGTCCGTCACTGCACAGCAGCACCGCGCCCGGGCCGTCCGGGACGAAGGTGCGCAGATGGGGTTCGACGCCCTCCGCGTCGGCCCCGAGCCAGGCGGTGAGGGTGTGCGCGTGGGGCATGGACATGGCGGTCACCTCGTCCACACCCAGGTCCACCAGCCCCGACGCCACCGAATCGTCGATGCTCAACCGGCGCGGCGGGGTGGCGGCCAGGTCGGTGGTGAGCCAGTAGGCGCGGCTGTCGCCGATGGACCCGACGGTGACCGCGGTGGCTGTGACCGCCGCGGTCACGATGGTGCAGGACGGTGTCAGCTCGCCCCGATCACCCAGGGCCGCAACGGCTTCGGCCGCCGCTCCGATGGCCAGTATGGTTGCCGCCTCCGCGCCGAGACCCGCGCCGAGCTCGGCCGCCAGCCGGTCCGCGGCGGTGGTGGCGGCCCGCTGGGCGGCATCGGCGGCGTGTTCGGAGCTGGATACCCCGTCGCACACCACCAGGATCCGGGTGCCGTCGAGGACGCGCAGCGCCATCGCATCCTCGTTGTGCGCGTGCCGTTTCCCGCGATCGGTGACCGCGGCGAGCGTGCCGAGGTCGAGCTGGCACCGGTCGGGCACGGCCGCCGGCGTGATCTCACCGGTCAGCGATGCGCCGCAGTCCTCACAGAATCGGTCGCCGTCGGCGCATCGCGCTCCACACGCCGGGCACACGTCAGTCGTCTCCTCGAGTGTCGTCGTCATGGCTCACACCCAGCTGACGGGGCGAATGGCATTGGCGCGGTTGACCAGATCCCGCCGCGTCAATTTGTCGGGGGCCAGTCGCGCCAGCGTCCGGAACTGGGATTCCAGCGCGGTCCGCAGCTCGCGATCGGCGAATCGGCAGCCCAGCACGGTCGCGCCCGGTTCGACCGGCTGTGCGGCCGCCAGGGTCCGCGCGGCGTCGAGGACGGCGATGCTCCGCCACGCCTTGTGCTCCGGATCGAGCGGCAGGCCGTGGAGGCGATCGCCGGCGGCGACGAGATACCCGTGCCGGCCCGACCCGCCCGCGAGTTGCGCGCCGAAGGCGGCGAGCTGGGCGGCGGTGTGGTGGCTGGAGCCGGCGGGCACCGATTCCGCGGCGGCGATGGCGCCGTCGATATCGCGCTCCTGCAGCCGGCTGCGGGCCAGACCGAAGGCGGCACTGGGGTATCCGTGGTCGGTCCGCCACACCTGCAGGTACAGCCGGGACGCGGCGTCGAACTCACCCGCGCACTCCCGGGCCGCCGCGAGCGCCAGCTTGGCCGCGGCCTCACCGGGCAGCATGCCGTAGACGGTGTCGAAATGCTCGCGGGCGGCGGTGCAGTCGCGGCGGGCCAGGGCGGTCACCCCGCGATACCAGGTGATCCGCCAGTCGGCGTCCTCCGACTCCTCGAGTGCGGCGAGTTCGGCTGTGGCCGTGTCGAAGTCGCCGCTCTCGATGCGGGCGCGGACCAGCGCCAGGGCCACCTCCGGCGAGGACACCGGTGCGGCCTCCAGCGCGGTCACCAGCTGCCGGGGATCACCGATCGAGGTGGTGGCCAGGAAGCCCGCTGCGGGATCGGACGGATCGACCATGGGCACCGGCAGTGCCGCCACGATGGCCAGCGGGTCCGGTGTTGCGGGCCACTGCTGCGGGTCGGCGCCGAAAGCCGCACGCTCGCCACTGAACACGGTCGACAGCGCCGGCCGCGGCTGCCCGTCCTCGGCGGCCACCACCTCGCGCAGCACGCTCGTGACCTGCTCGGCCATCTCCGAGGCGGACCCGAACCGCTCGTTCGGGTCGGCGGCGGTGGCACGCTCGAGCAGCCGCCGGAACGACGGGAACTGCGCCAGCAGCGGCACCTCCGTCGCGGGCGGCAGGGTGTACCGGTAGGCGTGCTGGTAGTCGAAGTTGAAGGTCAGCACGGCCAGTGTCCGCGCCACGGTGAACAGATCCGACTCCACCGACGCGCCTTCGGTTTCCAGCTCCGGCGCACAGTAGCCGTCGGTCTTGAACCCGGCGCTGTCCTCGTCGTCCATGTGCCGGACCGCGCCGAGGTCGATGAGCTTGAGCTGCTCCTCGGTCTGAATCATATTGTCGGGCTTGAAATCGCAGTACAGCAGATTCATGCCGTGCAGGTGGCCGAGCGCGGGCAGGATCTCGAGAATGTAGGCCAGTCCCCGGGCCAGCGGCAACGGCTGCAGCCGCCCGACCGGATCGTGCTGGGAGCGGAGCTCTTTCAGCGATGCCCCGCCGATGTACTCCATGACGATGTAGCCGACCGGCTCCTGCGTGCGGGGGTCGGGATGGCGGACGAAGTTGAAGATCTTGACGATGTTCGGGTGCTCCACCGACGCCAGGAATTGCCGCTCGGCCACCGCCGCCGCCAGGGCGTCGGCGTCACCGGTGTCGAGCAGGCCCTTGAGCACCACCCAGCGGTCGCTGACATTGCGGTCGCGGGCCAGGTAGATCCAGCCCAGGCCGCCGTGGGCCAGACAGCCCAGCACCTCGTACTGCCCGGCCACCAGATCACCGGCCGTCAGCTTCGGGGTGAAGGAGTAGGCGGTGCCGCACTGGCGACAGAAGCCCTCGGTGCGGCCCGGCACGCCCTCGCGGCCGCGGCCCACCCGCTGATTGCAGTTGCTGCAGAAGCGTTGGTGCTCGGGCACCTGCGGATCGGCCATGACCGCCGTGGACGGATCCCGGTAGGGCACTTGCGGAATCGACACCAGGCCCGCGCCCAGCCGGCCCCGGCTGGACCGCGCGGTGCGGGTCGAGCGGGAGGAGGAACGGCTGGAGCCGCGGCGGCTCTGCCGACCCGAGCGGGACGAGCCCACCCCGGTCCGGGAAACCGGATGCCCATTGGGCATCGGCGCGCCCCCGGTGAAGGTGGCCGCGACGACCGGTGTCGAAACGTGCTGTGCCGGTGCGGCGGGCGCCAGCCCGCATTCGTCGCAGAAACCGTCCTGAATGGTGCCGCCGCAGTCCGGCCGCAGACAGTGGGTCATGGTCATGCCGTCTTCTCGGTGATAGCCCGCTGATACTCGGCCACCGCGCGGGTCGCGGCGGCGAGATCGCAAGGGGCGGAATGGAGTAGCTCGTAGGCGCGGCGGTAGCGAGCGTCGACGGCCGGGTCCTCGCTCAGCCGCAGCCGCGCGCCCTTGACCCGATAGGCGTCCACCCGGACGCGCAGTTCGTCACGCCGGTCCAGCAGGGCGAGGGCATTGTCGCGGGTGGCGCTCGCACCCGTCAGCGGCACCCCGTCCAGAAACCGGACGCCCGGATCGTCTTCCGGCTCCGCGAGATTCGCGGCGATCTCACCATGGTCGGCATCGAGCCGGGCCAAGGCCTGATCGACCTCGGCGATTGCCAACACTGGCACCCCCCGTTTCAGCGATGTCCCTCAACGGGTGTGAGCCCGTCAGCACATGCTGCCACCGCTGAGCGTAAGCAAACCGTAAGGATTTTCCGGGTTCCGGGTCGCTGTCACGGCCGGGCCGGGGGATGATGTGCTGTCGGTCTAATTCCGGGCGCCGGTGGGGGCGGTGATCTCGGCGACCGCCTCCGCGTACCAGCGGAACAGCCGAATCGGCGGCAGGGGAGCGGCATTCAGCTCCGCCCAGCACTCCGCGACAGCGGCGCGCGCGGTCACCCCGATCCAGTGCCGGGGAAGCAGTTCGGGCGGCAGCAGCGGATCGGACACGACCGCACGATCGAACTCGCTCGCCAAAGTGATTGCCAGCGAAAGCTGTCGGGTCGGATCCGCGGTGTGCAGTGCCGGCAGGGTGCGCTCGGCGGCCGCGAGCAGCCGCTCGTGCCCGGCGGCCAGCCGGTCCAACGGCCACAGTCGCGCCGCGAGCTCGACACCCCCGGTGATCCCCCCGACCGACAGCTCACCGGTCGACAGCGTGGTGAGCTGCCCGTCGATGCCGAGTTCCCTTGCCAGGGAACGGATTCGGTCCTCCCACGCGTGCGGCGACACATACAGCCCGCCCTGGATCGGCGCGCCGCCGCGGTACACGATGGCCTCGCGCATGGCGTCACGCGCCTGCCGATTCGCCTCGGGCACCGCGAACGCCGCCAGATGCCAGACGCCGTCCCACTGCACCTCCCCGCGATCCTGGGCGTAGGCGAAGCGCAAATACTCCAGATCGGGTTCGATGGTCCCGCGGGTGTCCTCGGTGGCGCGCAGCACCGCCTTGCGCCCGCGTCCCTCGTGCGTGAATCGCCCCTCGGCCACCAGCCTTTTGATGCACAGCCGCACCTGCTGATCGCTCATGCCGAGCACGGCCGCGACATCGTAGAGCTCACCGGCATCGATCGTGGCGTCCTCCCGGATCATGCTCTCCACGAGCGTCCGGGTAGGAATCTCGGTGGCCGGAATCAGATCGTCCACGGCGTACTCCTCACTCCACGATGCACGGTGCTACCCGACCGGTTCCCGCTCGATGACGACCGGTGAGCCGCCGCCGAATTCACGGCCCAGATCCGCGAAGAACCGCGGCGCGTCGATGACCGCCTCCGGCGGGTGCACACCCGGCCGGCGGGCGCAGCCGTCGATGACCTGGGACATGCCCAGCGCCAAGGGAATCCCGGTCGCCCGCGCCATATCGCCGAACAGCTTATCGATGCCACCGGCCACCGACGGGTCCAGGTGTGCCAGCACCCGATATTCGCGCCCGGCTCGCCGGCCCGACAGAGCGGCGAAGAACGGCGGCAGATTCCCCGGCCCCCGGGTCCGCAGGGCCGTCGGCACCGAGCGGGCGATCCGCGCCAGCGTCGGCCGCGCCAGCTCCTGCGCGGCCGCCTCATTGGTGAGCCGGCCCGCGTCGATATCGCGGCGCAGCATCTCCAGATAGGCCAGCGTCGACGGCGTCACCACCATGAGATTGGCCGCGTCGCCGACCGGTTTCAGGCTGCGCTGCATGGTGATCGGCTCGGGGTGGCCGATGGTGTAGGCGGTGCCGCGCCGCCCGCCGGGCAGGGTCAGCTCGACCGGGCGCAAGGGGCGCTGCGCGACCACCCGGCCCGCCGTCACCGCCGAGATGCTGCCGCTGCTCTGCTGCATCCAGTGGATGGCCGCCGCTGTCGGCTGCTCGTCGCCGAGCAGTGACTCCGCACCGCCGCCCGCGCCCGGAACATCCACCGGCCACGCGGTATACGCGTCCAGAACGGTGTCGAGCTCGGCCGCCGCCAGCGCCGCCAGCAGATTGCTGATCCCGGGACTGGCGCCCATTCCCACGATCGCGCACACCCCGGCCGCGCGCGCCCGGTCATCGAGCCCGAGCATGTCGACCGTCGGCTCCCAGTCGTCGCAGATATCGAGATAGTGCGTGCCGGTGTCGATCGCGGCGCTCAGCACGGTGCGGCCGAATCGGTAGTAGGGGCCGACGGTATTGAGCACCAGATCGACCTGCGCGAGCGCGTCGCGCAGCGCGGGGGCGTCGGTGACATCGAGCGGCCGTGCGGACACCGGTACCCGGGCGCCGGCGAAGCGCCGGGCCACCGCGGCGGCGGCCTGCCCGTCCCGATCGGCGATCACGATCCGCTCGACGCCCAGCAGCCGGGCGGCGGTGCCGACGGCGGCGGCGCCCATCGCGCCCGCCGCGCCCAGGGCGAGGATCTTCATGGCGTACTCCTGTGCAGCATCAGTGGTTCGGTGGCTGGGCGGCGTATTCGCGCAATACGTCGAGATAGCCCGGGGCATAGAGGGATCGGGGCGCGAACAGCGCGACCAGGAAGGACCGCAGGCCGTCGGGCTTGTCGAGATCGAACTTCACGATGTTGTGCGAGGCGTCCGGGAAGGTCCGGACGGTGAGCAGGCTCGCGGGTATCGATTCCCGGTACACGCGCGCCGTTTCGGCGACATCGACATTGAGGTCGCGCTCGCCGAGCAGCAGTAGCGTCGGAACCCGCAGTTGCGCAAGGGCTTCGGTGGCATCGGAGCGGAAGTTCTTGCCCACGAACCGCCAGCGGTCCGCCGACATGGGCGGGGAATCCGCGGTGGCCGCGAGGTAACGGTCATAGCTCGCGCCCGCGCGCAGCAGTGACAGATCGTTCTCGCGCCGCCGCAGTTCGGCGGCGATCTCGTCGTCGGAGGCGTGCCGCTCGCGCAGTTCGGCGCGCAGGTTGTACTCGCCCTGCCGGATCCAGTTGACGGCCGTGCCGACCGCGATCATGAACCGCAGCTCCGGATGCCGGACCGCCACCTCGGGCAGGACCCACCCGGCCTGGCTGATGCCCCACAGGCCGATGCGGCCCGCGTCGATGTCCGGACGCCCGCGTGCCCACGCGATCGCGGCCTCGGTCTCGGCGGCCCGATCCGGCATGCTCTGGTCCAGCCAGTTGCCCGGCGCGCCGTCGACACCCGGCTTGTCCCACGCCAGTGACGCGTACCCGGCCTGCGCGAAGGTCTCCCAGATCGGCCGGTAGAACTCGTCGCGGTCGGCGGTGGCCGCGCCGTCGCCGTGCACGAAAACCACCAGCCCGAACGGTCCGTCCCCGTGTTCCGGCAGCGCCAGCGTGCCCTGCAGCGGTTGAGCGCCCCCGGTGATGGTGACCCGCTCCGCGCGAATGTCGAAGTCGTGCTGGACGATCACCCATCCGCCCGCCGACAGCACCAGTGCGGCAACACAACTCACGGCGATGAGGGTCCGGCGCTTCCAGCTCATGAAACTATCGTAACAGAAACGATCGTGTCGATATTGATAGATTTGTGCGGTTGTTAGCCTGAGCGCGACAAACGCGAAGGGACGAGTGCATGGCGACGATCGAAGAGGCGCTCGAAATAGAGCAACTCGAACGCGACATCTTCCGTGGCGCGTCCACCAAGACGCAGCTGCCACGCACATTCGGCGGGCAGGTGGCGGGGCAGGCGCTGGTGGCGGCGGTTCGCACGGTGGATCCGCACTATCAGGTGCATTCACTGCACGGGTATTTCCTGCGGCCGGGCAATCCGGAGCGACCCACCGTCTACCTGGTGGACCGCATCCGCGAAGGCCGCTCCTTCTGCACGCGCCGAGTCACCGGCGTGCAGAACGGCGAGGCCATCTTCACCATGTCGGCCTCCTTCCACGTCGGCGACGCGGGACCCGAGCATCAGGACCGGATGCCCTCGGTGCCGCCGCCGGCCGAGCTGCCCGACGCCAAGGAGTCCATGAGCCCGGAACGGCTGTGGGCCATGCGCGAATGGGAGCACTGGGATATTCGCACCATCCCGCAGGAGGAGGTGGACCGCCGCGACGGCCTCGTCGCCCAGCAGCAGGTGTGGTTCCGCTACCGGCACGCGCTGCCCGACGATCCGCTGTTCCACGTCTGCACCCTGGCGTACATGAGCGATATGACCCTGCTCGGCTCGTCCAAGGTCATCCACCCCGACGAGCCCACCCAGAACGCCTCGCTCGACCACGCCATGTGGTTCCTGCGCCCGTTCCGCGCCGACGACTGGCTGCTCTACGACCAGCAATCGCCCTCGGCGGGCGCGGGCCGCGCGCTGACCGGCGGGCGGATCTGGAACCAGGCCGGGGAACTGGTGGCGGTGGTCATGCAGGAGGGGCTGACCCGCACCTTCCGTGACGAGCAGGCCGAGTCGTACCCGGCTGGAACCGCCTGAGCCGCACCCGAAACCGTCCGAGCCACAAACAAATCGAGCGCGCCGCCGGTGAATTCCGGCGGCGCGCTCGGGTTTTCGGAGATCAGGCGGTCTGCACCCGCAGGTGGCACACCACCGTGTCGTTCATCTTGCGCAGCACCCGCTCCAGCTCGTCACTGCGATGGCTGGGCAGCACGTGGTTCCACCCGGCGGGCGGCTCGATCTCGGCGATCACCACCACCTTGCGGCGGCCGGTGAAATGGTCGGCGACATAGCGCGCCACCGGGCCGCCGACCGTCGAATCACCGTCCTCGAGCAGCACCAGGCGCACGTCCGGATGCCAGGCCTCCCACTCCTTGGTGAAGACGGTGATGTTCTCGCCCGGCAGGCACACGTGCACGGCGGTCACGTCCCGGCCCAGCGACATGGCCGCCGAGAGCGCCTCGCGGCTCAGCTCCGACACCTCCGACACCGGCACCACGATCGCGGTCTCGGTGGCCTTCGGCTCGGCGGGCACACAGCCGACGCCGCGGCAGCCGTCGATGCGGGTGTAGATCGTGCGGATCCGCTCCATGGCCACCACCAGCAGCGGCAGCACCAGCACGATCAGCCACGCGCCCTCGGTGAATTTCATTGCGGCGGTGACGATCAGCGCCACGCAGGTGAGCACCGCGCCGAAGCCGTTCAGCGCCGCCCGCCACTGCCAGCCCTGCGTGCGCACGTCCAGCCAGTGCCGGACCATGCCGACCTGGGCGATGGTGAAGCCCACGAACACGCCGATCGCGAACAGCGGCACCAGTGCGTTCATATCGCCGCGGGACGCGGCCAGTAGTACCGCGGAGGACACGCCGAGCGCCAGCACGCCGAACCGGTACACCTGCCGTTGCGAGCTCACCGCGAACCGGTGCGGCAGCGAATTGTCGTCGGCGAGAATCTTGGTCAGCGTGGGCAGGCCGCCGTAGGAGGTGTTGGCCGCCAGCGCCAGCAGGATCACGGTCGCGAATTGCACGATGTAGTAGGCGATTCCGTGGCCCAGTGCCGACTCGGTCAGCTGCGACAGGATCGTGGTGCCCTCGATCGGGTGGATCGAGAACTTGCCGATCAGGGTGGCCAGCCCGAGGAGCATGAGGCCCAGCAGCACACCCAGCGCCACCTCGGCCCGCTGTGCGCGCTTGACCTTGGGCTGGGCGAAACTGGGCACCGCGTTGGCGATGGCCTCCACGCCGGTCAAGGCCGCGCAGCCACTGGAGAAGGCCTTGAGCAGCAACAGGATTCCGATGGTGCGTGCGTTCTCCGCGACCGCCGCGCCGGTGGAGACCGTGGCCGGTTCCGATCGCAGCAGGCCCGCGATGATCACCGCGAAGATGCCGAGCACGAACACCACGGTCGGGGCCATGAAGGCGCGGGCGCTCTCGCGGATGCCGTACAGATTGAGCACGGTGATCCCGGCCAGCACAGCCAGGCAGATCCACACCGTGTAGGGGAACAGCTGCGGGAACGCGGAGGTCAGTGCCGCCACGCCCGCGGCGATCGACACCGCGACATTCAGCACGTAGTCCACGATCAGCGAGGCCGCGGCCACCAGACTGGTCCGCCGGCCCAGCCGGGCCTTGGCCACCGCGTACGCGCCGCCGCCGTTCGGGAAGGCGGCGATGACCTGCCGGTAGGACGCGATGAGCACGGCCAGCAGCACCACGATCGCCAGGGTCACCGGCAGCGTGAAGCCGAGCCCGGCCGTCCCGGCGGCCGCCAGGACAAGCACGATCGCCTCCGGCCCATAGGCCACCGAGGCCATGGCGTCGAGTGAAAGTCCGGCCAGCCCGGTCGCGACGGTCAGCCCGTGCGGCGGCGGAGGTGGAGCGTCAACCCCTCCGCGCGGCCCGGGCGAGGTTTGCGGTAGCAAATCAGTCACATGCCGCAGTGTTCACCCGAAAGAGCTGATGGACACCCCTCCTTACGGTTCCCTGACACCCTGGGTGAGCAGGGCCACACACCCCCGCAAACGTATGCTCGACGGCGTGAAACCGAGGATTGGTGTGCTGGCATTGCAGGGCGATGTGCGTGAACATCTGCATGCTCTCGAGGCGTGCGGGGCGGATGTGGTGCCCGTGCGCCGCGAATCCGAGCTGGCCGCCGTCGACGGTCTGGTGCTGCCCGGTGGCGAATCCACCACCATCAGCAAGCTGCTGGAGGTCTTCGACCTGCTGGAACCGGTCAGGCAGCGACTCCGTGACGGCCTGCCCGCCTACGGCTCCTGCGCCGGCATGATCCTGCTCGCCTCCGAGGTCCTCGACACCCGCCCGGACATGCAGCCGCTGCACGGCATCGATATGACGGTGCGGCGCAATGCCTTCGGACGTCAGGTCGACTCCTTCGAGGCCGACCTGGACTTCGCGGGTCTCGACGACGGGCCGGTCCGCGCGGTGTTCATTCGCGCCCCCTGGGTCGAGCGGGCCGGGGACGGCGTCGAGGTGCTCGCGCGGGTGCCCGCGGGCCCGGCGGCCGGGCGCATCGTCGCGGTGCGGCAGGGCAATGTCATGGCCACCTCCTTCCATCCGGAGGTGACCGGCGATCTGCGGGTGCACAAGCTGTTCGTCGACACCGTGGTGCGTCCGCGCGCCGGAGTCTGAAAGTGCACTCGAGTAGACTGGTGCAGTTGTCCGTCCTCCGGGGCGGGTAGTTTGCCACTTGAACGACAGCGCCCCCTGAAACGAGGAAGTAGGGAATGAGCGGCCACTCAAAATGGGCCACCACCAAGCACAAGAAGGCCGGGATCGACGCGAAGCGCGGCAAGCTCTTCGCGAAGTTGATCAAGAACATCGAGGTGGCGGCCCGCACCGGTGGTAGTGACCCGGACGGCAACCCGACTCTGTACGACGCCATCCAGAAGGCGAAGAAGTCGTCGGTCCCCAACGACAACATCGAGCGCGCCCGCAAGCGCGGCGGTGGTGAAGAAGCCGGTGGCGCGGACTGGCAGACCATCATGTACGAGGGCTACGGCCCCAATGGTGTCGCCGTGCTGATCGAGTGCCTCACCGACAACCGCAACCGCGCCGCCGGTGAGGTGCGCGTGGCGATGACCCGCAATGGCGGCAATATGGCCGACCCGGGTTCGGTGTCGTACCTGTTCCACCGCAAGGGCCTCATCACCCTGGAGAAGAACGGTCTCTCCGAGGACGACGTGCTCATGGCGGTGCTCGACGCGGGTGCCGAAGAGGTCAACGACCTGGGCGAGGCCTTCGAGATCATCTCCGAGCCGGGTGACCTGATCGCCGTGCGCACCGCCCTGCAGCAGGCCGGAATCGACTACGATTCCGCCGAGTCGAGCTTCCAGCCGTCGATGTCGGTGGCCGTCGACGCGGAGGCCGCGCGCAAGGTGTTCAAGCTGATCGACGCGCTCGAAGACAGCGACGACGTGCAGAACGTTTTCACCAACATCGACGTCTCCGACGAGGTGCTGGCCGAGCTCGACGCCTGATCGAGCTCCGAACGACGCGGGGCGCCGCCCCAAACCGGGGGCGGCCCCCGGCGGATTTTCCCGGCGGAGGGGGGGGCCGGGGGGGCAAAAGCGGCGGGCCCCCAA
>NZ_JBHZAK010000008.1:0-349177 GCF_042754165.1 Nocardia sp. NPDC059229 | reverse complement strand
CGCTGAACGCCTTCGACATCACCTTCGAAGGCCGACTCACCGCCGGACGGAAATAACCCAATCAACCCGAGCTACACCGTTATCTGGACAGACCCGATTGTGCGGGATTGCACCGGTCGTCCGAAACTTGGCAGTAGCGGACGTTTCGCCTGCCTCGGATCGGTACGGCCAGTTGATCTTCCGATGCCCCGCGCTGGCCGGTTCGGTCAGCGCGGCATGCGACAGTTCCGGGCGTTTCCCCGCCGTCTGACGGTATCGGAGCGGCGCAGTTGTGGTGACGGGGATTCTGCCTATCGTGATCATGTGGCGGACTAACGCCTCGGAACGACCAGAAAGCCGCAGTGACCATGGGACTCACCTACAGCGAAGTCGGGGATACACGGCCAGCGGATCCACAGTGGGGAGAACCCCCCTCCGGCTTCCGGCAGTACTCCCGAACGGTGGCGATAGGGCACGGAAGGGAATTCTGGGATCGTGTGTCCGCAGAGGTCCTGCACTGGGGGGTCAAGCGCCGCAGTGGTTTCCGGGTCAGACCCGATACCGAGGCAGCCGAGGGTATGGACTATCGGATCTCCGCCGGTTTCGGACCAATGATGGTGCACGAACCGGTGCGGGTGGTGCAGGTGGTCGACCTGCCGAACCGGCGCGGATTCGCCTACGGCACCCTTCACGGGCACCCAGTTTCCGGTGAGGAGGCGTTCATCGTCCACCTGGATCCCGACGGCACGGTATACCTCACACTGCGATCGTTGACGCGCGCTGCACCCTCAGGCAGGTGGAGAGCGGGATTCCCGATTCTGCTTCTCGCGCAACTCTTCTACCGGCGCCGATACCTGCGCGTATTGGCAAATTGACACTATGTGGTGCCCACATACCGAACCATCCTGTAATCGGTGCGGACGTTGCGCCGGCCTCGGATCGGCACGGCCAGTTGATCTTCCGATGCCCCACGCTGGCCGGTTCTGTCGGCGCGGTATGCGGCAGTAGCGGATGTTCCGGCACAGTGGTCGGTTCCGTCGACGGCCAGCCCGCGCGAGCCGATAATCGGGGTCGCTTGCGCCACAACAGATAAGCCTGGTTTATCGGTCGCTCCGAAGATCGATATTGATCTATAGGCCCTGACGGTGGGATCGTCTGGGAAGAAAGATCTTCCAGCATTGCCGAGAGGAAATCGAACGCGATGACAGAGTCGTTGCCGGCAACTGCCGTCGTCCGCGTCGGGCGCGTCACCTTCGATCCGAGCCTGTACGAGGCGGTCGTCGCTGCGGACAAGAAGACCTCGGAATACCTGATCCCGGCAATCCTGCGACTGCCGGGCCTTCTTCACTGGTACGCGGGCGTCTCCCCTGAAGGCTCGCTCTCCCAGGTGAGTATATGGGATTCTGAAGAGCATGCGGCGCAGATGGACGAGCTGAAGGAGATGAGGGTCAGAGCGCGCGACGATCTCGGAGCCGTTGGCGTGACGTTCACAGCTGAGACCGCGACGTACGCCAATTACCCGATCACCTGGACCATCTGACCCAGGTGCCGGAGGGAACACCAACTGCAACCAGACGGTAATGCTAGCCGCGCATCGCCCGCTCATCGGCATGAGCGCGCACCGCCGGCGTTCGTACGGCGCTCTGCCCGTTGATCTTCCGACTCCCCGCGCGCTGGCCGGATCGGTCAGCGCGGTATGCGGCAGAATAGTGCGTTCGGCAGATCAGGCTTCGGATCGCCGCGGGCCTGGATGTGTCCCTGGCTATTCGGCGGAAGACCACTGGTGCGACATCCCGCCATCAGCCCACAGCTGCACTTCTTTCCCAGCGCGATCAGGATCTACCAGACGGTGAGTCCGGCTCGCCCGACGCCTTCCGTGCCTGTTGTGCGAGTGCGGTGAGGGCGTTCAAGTGTTCGTGATAGGCCGTGCGGCCGCGGTCGGTCAATGCGAGCCATGTCTTGGGCCGCCGCCCGACATATCCCTTCGTGATCGTGATATATCCGCCGGCCTCGAGGACGGTCATCGCCTTCGACAACGTGGACTTGTTCATCTCGCACAGGTCGGTGATCATGCCGAACTCGGCCTCGCGGCATCCGTCCAGAAACGCAACCACTTTCAGGCGCGGCAGCGAACCCAGCAGCTCGCTCAGCTCCGTCACGACGCGGCCCGTGGTTGGGTCAGCTGGAACCACATCCATGCGCCCATGATCGCAGCGGCCGCGATAGTCATCCATCCGGGCATGGCACCGAGCAGGGTGACGCCGACAAATGGCGGAAGCCAGCCCAAAGCCACTCGCTTCCATCGCTGCACCGGTTGCTCGGCCAGGGACCGGGGAACGACACCACCGTTGCGCCATTCTCGAAGCACCCACGCCACGAAGGCACCGAATGCAACCGTCACAACGATTCCGGCAACCCCGCGAACGGTGATCGCGCGATCGATGGGCATGGCGACCGCGTCGCCGATCAGGAAGAACGAGCCGAAACACAGCAGCGCCCCCACCGTTGGCACCCAACGGGGCCGGGCCGGCGCGCTGCGCGCTCGACGAGTGGTGGCCGAGGCGATGTCGAGTGCGTCCTGTGGTGTCAATGCGTCGCTCACGATCGCAGCATAATCAACTAGTTTCCATCCGCCAACTAGTGTCTCGACTTTTCTCGGGACGGGTATCCGGCACCAGCGCGGCCACGAAACCGAACCACCGCAAGGTCGCAAGCCCATTCGATCCCGAACCGGCTTGCTGCACAGCGGACTTCGTGAAAAGGCCCGGCCTCCACTGAACGGTGAAGCGGTGCCTGCCCACCTGCGACTAGCGCGACTCGACCAGCACGATCAGCGGCATAGCGTGTGTTGGGTAACTATTCGTGGGCGGTTGGGTCGGCTTGTGCGTCGTTGACGGTGTTGGCGCGGTCGATCTCGGCCATATGATCCTCGGCCCAGGTGCGCAAAGCCGCCAAGGGGATCTCCAGGGACAAGCCCAGTTCGGTGAGCCGGTAGTGCACGCGTGGTGGCACTGTCGGCTCCACTCGACGGGTGACCAGACCGTCGCGGGCCAGGTTGTGCAGGGTCACCGACAGCATCTTCTGGGATACACCGGGCATTCGCCGCCGCAGCTCGGCGAACCGCACCTCCCCAGGGGCGGCCTGCGCGAGGACCTTGACCACCATCGACGTCCATTTGGTGCCGATGCGGTCCAGCAATTGCCGTGTCGGGCATTGGGAATCGAACAGATCACCGCGAACCGGCGTCTTCGCGTGCGCTGATCGAGTAGTCACCTGGACCTCACCACCTGTAGCCGAAGTGCCTTCTTGGGAGCCTAACTGAGGTTACCTACCGTTTCCTGGTAACCAATGGTAACCGCAAGGAGGTCCCATGACCCACACACCACCGCTGCAAACCGCCCCTATCGAGCTGCGCCGGATAGAGACCAACGGCATCCGCGCCAACGTCGCCATCGCCGGCGCCGGCCCCGCAGTCGTTCTGCTGCACGGCTTTCCCCACACCTGGCGACTGTGGAGCGAGATCATCGGCCCGCTGTCCGAGCACTACCGGATCATCGCCCCGGACCTTCGTGGGTTCGGCGCCACCAGCCGTGCATCAGACGGCTACGACGCCACCACGCTGGCCGCCGATACGGCCGGGATCCTCGATGCCCTCGGCGAACCCACCGCGGCCGTGGTCGCGATCGATGCCGGCACCCCGGTCGCGGTCCTGCTCGCCCTGCGCCACCCCGACCGGGTGCGACGGCTGGTGGTCATGGAAGCCTTGCTGGGCACGCTCCCCGGCGCCGAGGACTTCCTCGCCGCGGGTCCGCCGTGGTGGTTCGGCTTCCACGCCGTCCCCGGTCTCGCCGAAACGGTCCTGCCCGGCCACGAGGCACAGTATGTCGAATGGTTTCTCACCACCGGCACCCGTGGCCGAGGTGTGCGGGCCGATATCCGCGACGCATTCGTCGATGCCTACACCGGTGAAGACGCCCTACGCTGCGCCTTCTCCTACTACCGGGCACTACCGACCAGCGCACGACAGATCGATCACGCCGTGGCAGCCGACCGACTCACCACACCCACCCTGGCGATCGGCGCCCACCCGGTCGGTGACGCACTAGAGCGGCAGCTACGCCCTATCGCCGATACCCTTGCGGGACACGTCATTCCGGATTGTGGCCACATCATCCCGCTGGACCGTCCGCAAGAACTGCTCAACCTCATAACCCCCTTCCTCGCCGCCGACCAACCTGCCTGACCACGCATCCGCAAAGCCCCCCATGAGGCCATCCCCGGGTATAAGACTCCATCCGGCATTCGGCGGTTCCGGCCGCCGGCGCCCCGCGCTGGCCGGTTCGGTCAGCGCGGTATGCGGCAGTTGCGGACGTTCTTCGCACCGCGCCGTAGGGTCGCGATCACGACCGATGGCCGACCGTCCGGTCGATCGCGCTGGACGTCCAGACTCCATCCACCACACTTGAGCCGTGGAACGAGAACTGACCGTCAACGAGCAGGACGCTTTGCGCGCCATGCTGGAGGGAGATTTCCCGGGCGCTGTCGAACTGCGAGCACAGGTGCTCACGGCCAAGGTCGTCGGGAAGTGTCACTGCGGCTGCCCGACTATCGACCTCATGGTCGGCCCGAGCGCACCCACCGCTCCGAACGTAGCCAATCCGGTTATAGAGGCCGTGACCGACGACGGAGGAATCCTCCTGTTCGTTCAGGAAGGAAAGCTAATCGGCCTCGAGTATTACTCACTGACCGACGACACACCCGATCACTTCCCACCACCGGATCGAATCCATCCCACGCCGTGACAGGGCCCGTTCAGCGGGATTGGAGGAGACGAAAGAAGTCGCTGTGGAAAGCATTCTCCGGACTAACCCGACCGTTCCGATCCGCGCACTATGCGGCAAGTAGACGTCTTTGACCGCGCAGATGTAGAGCTTGCCCTCCGCAGCAGTCCGGTGTTCGCTGATATCGCTGAGCCACAACCGATTCGGGGCATTGGCGGAGAAGTTGCGGCGGACCAGGTCGTCGTGGACGGGCGGACCAACTGTGCCCTTGCCGCTGCGTTTCTTGCCGAACACGCTCCACCAGCCGTGGGCCGAGCAGATCCGCCACGCAGTCCGGTCGGCCATCGGCTCACCGGAGGCGCGGGCCTCGTCGGCGAGGAATCGGTAGCGGAATTCGGGGTCGTCGCGGTGGGCGTCGAACAGGGCCTTGGCCCGATACGCCTGGTCGAGTTCGGCGTCGGTGACCGGGTCGGCCAGCCAGCGGTAGTAGGGCTGGCGGGCCAGTTCCAGCACCCGGCACGTCACCGTGACGGGGATTCCGCCCTCGGCCAGCTCGCGGACGAGCGGGTAGATCTGTAATGGTCGTGGCTGGTCTGAGATCGGCTGGCAGGCTGACGCTCCGGCTCGTCGCGCGTGACTCCGGGTATATCCGACCCCGATCTGCGGGTGTCTTGAAAATGACTTGTCCGCGCGGCGGGCCGGGCGTTGGACTGCCCACCCGGATGGCCTGATCAGAAGATTGTCCGCCCCTTTCGGGCGTGACCCGTTACAGAGGTGCCTCCGAGCGACCCCGTCCAGCGCCACCTGCTGGCCCGACCACCGAGAGGATTCCTTGAATGGCGTGTATCGCCGACCACTACGACTACGTGATCGGGGCGGACACCCACGCCCGCACCCACACGTTCGTCATCATCGAAACCCGCACCGGCGCTGTCACCGCCTCGGGTGAATTCCCCACCCACCGTGCTGGACTCGCGCGGGCTATCGCCTGGATCGGCCGCCGCACCACGGGCACGGTGTTCGCCGCGGTCGAGGGCACCGCTTCCTACGGAGCCGGGCTCACTACCGCCCTGGCAGCGGCGGGCATACCGGTCGGAGAAGTCCGACCACCTTCCCGCAAGCAACAAGCCGTCAACGGAAAGTCCGACAGCATCGATGCCGAGTCGGCCGCCAGATCTGTTCTGGGACAGGACGCATCACGCGTCGCCTCGCCACGCGCGAATGGCGACCGCAACGATCTGCGGATCCTGCTCACCGCAGGGCGGCTGCTCGACACTCAGCGCACCGCCTCCCGCAACGCGCTCACCGCGCTGCTGCGCACCGTCGACCTCGGCATCGACGCCCGCCGACCCCTCACCGCCGCGCAGATCACCGCGATCGCGGCCTGGCGCGCCACCGTCGGCGACCCCGCCACCAGGATCGCTCGCACCGAGGCTCGGCGATTAGCACGTGCGATCGCCGATCACGACAAGCAGCTGCGCGAAAACCACGCCATACTCGGCAAACTCGTCGAACGGGTCGCGCCGGGGCTACAGGACACCCCCGGCATCGGGCCGGTGACGGCGGCCATCATCTGCTGCGCCTACTCCCACCACGGCAGAATCCGATCCGAATCGGCCTTCGCCGCTCTGGCCGGCGTCGCCCCACAGCAGGCATCCTCAGGCAACACCGTCCGACATCGACTCAACTGCGGCGGTGACCGCCAACTCAACCGGGCCTTCGACATCATCGTCAAAACCCGACTCAGCTTCGATCCCAACACCCGCGCCTACGCCGAACGCGCTCGCACACAAGGAAAGTCACCCCGAGAAATCCGACGCAACCTCAAACGCTACGTCTGCCGCGCCGTCTTCCGGCAACTGCAATCCGCCATGGAGACCGCTTGACAGCACCCCATAGAAGAGTCATTTTCCCGGCAGGTTCGCCTGCGCGAAATAGGCGGCGGCTCGTTTGAGGACCTCGTTCTCCTGCTCCAGCAACCGGATTCGCCGTTTCGCCGCCCGCAGTTCGGCCGACTCGCTGGTGCTGGTGCCCGGTTTGGTCCCCCCGTCGACATCGGCCTGGCGCATCCATTTCGACAACGTCATCGGATGCACCCCGAAATCCGCGGCGATCTGTTCGAGGGTCACACCGTTATCGCGATTGCGAGCGACACGGACGACGTCGTCGCGGAACTCACGGGGATACGGCTTGGGCACAGTGACATCCTTCCAGCCCGCCCGACGGGCAAGCCAACTCGGTTGTCACCTATCCGTGCAGCAGCCCCCTCTATGGCGCGGTCGCGGACTACTGCATCCGTAACCACGCTGCGGCCCGTCTGTCTCAGTAGAGTTCGAGCAGCAGACGCCGCGCCCTGCCCGGCCCGAAAGGCGTTGCAAGCGGCAAAGTAGTGCGTTCTGCGGGGTTTCTGCTGCCCTCAGCCGCGCTCCGCATGGCAGGTGTCGTTTGCCACCGTTGTAGGACCACTACGTTGCCAGTCCTGGGACCACCGGACGCAGTGCAGAAGTGGAACAAGTTATCGCACGTTCGGCTGGTGGAGGCCGCGTTCCCGAATGCGTGACCAGCGGCATGAGCCGAACCGGCCCGGGCGGTGGCCTACCGAAGCGTCGTCCCCGCTCGACGCGTTGTATGACCGCTACGGCCTGGCCGAGGAGATGATCGCCGGTCCGGATGGGGCCCCGGTGTCCGGCACCCCGGAGTAGTCGGGCAGCTCAACGCCGTTGATGGCGCGCTCGAGCAGTTCGGTGAACCATTCGCCGGCGAAATCGGGACCCGGCTCGGCGTCCGGCCCGGGGACGTCGCGGCTGCGGGCATTCAACCGGCCGATCTCCTGGTTGGCCTCGACGAACGACCGCATCCGCGCCTCGTAGCGGGCGAATCCGGCCGCGGGATCCCATCCGGCGGCGGCCAGTTCACCGGCCAGCAGGTAGGCGCCGACCAGAGCCAACCCGGTGCCCTGCCCGGACATCGGCGATGAGCTGAACGCCGCGTCCCCGAGCAGCCCCACCCGTCCGATCGACCAGCGGTCCATCACCACCTGGGCGACCTGGTCGAGGTAGAAGTCCGGGGTGTCGTCCAGATGCGCCAGGATGTCCGGGGTCAACCAGCCCAGGCCCGCCATCTGCTCACGCAGCAGGCGCTTCTGGGCCTCGACGTCACGGTAGTCGACGTCGAAGTCGGCCACGGCGAAGTAGAACATGGCCATCGCCCGCGTAGCGTCCTGAATGGGGCGCAGCAGGGCCGAGCGCCCGGGCTCCTGGTACTCGAGCAGCCAGCGATCCAGCCCGAACTCGTTGGGCACACTGTAGAAGGCCAGCACGTGCCCGAGGTGGCGGAGGAACCGCTCGTGCGGCCCAAAGACCATCGCGCGCAACGCTGAGTGCAGCCCGTCCGCCCCGACCACCAGATCGAAGCGGCGCCGGTCGCCGCTTGCGAAACTCACGTCGACCCCATCCGCGTCCTGGGTGAGTTCGGCGATCCGGTCGCCGAAGAGATACTCGACACCGGCGCGGGTGTCGTCGTAGAGCACCCGGGACAGATCCCCGCGCAGGATCTCGATCTCCGCGATGAACCCGTCGCCACCGTCGTCGTCCGCGTGGAAGGTCTCCAGCACGTTCCCGTCCGCGTCCACGGTGTACGCGCCGGCGGTCTCGGTGCGGGCCGCGCGCACCGCCGCGTCCAGACCCATCCGGTGGATGACCTCCTTGGCTACTCCGCGCGCGTCCACCGCTTGCCCGCCTGGACGCAGTTCGGGCGCTCGCTCGACTACGGTCACCTCGGCTCCCCGTCGGCGCAACCAGTGGGCCAGCGCGGGCCCGGCGATGCTCGCCCCCGCCACCAACACCCTGGCACCGCTCACCCGCGGCTCCTGCTCACCCGTCAGGATCGTGCACTCGTGCCCGAGGTCGTCGACACTCATCATTGCCTCCATGTGTTTCCTCCCGCACCGGAACGCTCCCCGCACAGGCCCACCGCTGTCGGTGTATCCAGCCGTATCGACTACGGATCCACCCGAAACTCATCGGTGCAGCCGAAACCACATCCACGCTCCCGCGAACACCCTGAACTCCGCTACCTATGGAACGTCCGGCTGCTCTCGCCATGATCGGTCCGCACAACGGATCTGGAACATGTTCGCTCAGTGAACCACCCGCTGTCGGTGGTCCCACGACTGACAACGTGGTGGTCCCTTCAAGCTGGCAGGCGACCGTGCGTTCGCTAGCAGTATTGCTGTCCGTGAATGCAGATATCGACGGCGGCGCAAGGATTCTCGGAGTTGCTGCGGGCTTCGACTGGACATGGTCGGAGACGGATCTAGAGCTGTTCAGCGCACTTGTTGGCTGGGATGCTCAGATCCGGCCCGGTTCGGGAGCGACCCTGGTTACGCACCTCGACGTGCAGAAACCGTATGCCTACGCCGAGATCGGCGACTACGTGAAGTACATATCGATCCGATTCACCGATGTGGTCGATGCTTCGGATGTGGAACACCGCTCGGCACTCGCCGCCTACTTTGGCGAAATGTGCGATCGAGCGACGTCCGCGTTGGGCGCTCCGACGCGCGTGTCACCCGGATCGATTCCCACAGTTCGGTGGTGGATGGCGAAAGTGCTGGTCGAGATCGCTGGATTCTCCAGCGGTACCTGCATCCGACTCGTGAACCCGGAATACCAGCGGTGGGTCGACTCCCTCGATGATTCCGAAGCCATGTGATGGCATAGCTGGACCTCATCAACCCGACCGAGCCATGACACGCTCATCGGCAGAAGAGGATGTCCTGGGCCGCAGTTGTTCTTGCTGTCGGCCGCGCTCGCCCTGGCCGATTCGAACCGCGCGGGATACGCCATGGGCGGATGTGCTTCAGGCCCTGTGCTGAGGCATCGGCCGACTCGTCGGCAAGACCGTTTGTTCTCCTCAGCAAGCGTGCTGTCCTGTGGAAGAGTGGTGCCCGCTCATGAATTCGGCGCTGCGGATCCGGATCTGAGGTTGGTCGAACGATGAAGGGGAGGCTTGATGGAAGCAGCATTCGATGTGGCCGGGCTGATCGGCTATCGCTATCGCGTGGATGACTACTACGAGGTCGGTCGGGAGAAGATTCGCGAATACGCGCGAGCTGTCCAGGACTCCCATCCGGCACACTGGAGCGAGTCCGCTGCCAATGAACTCGGGTTTGCCGGGCTGGTCGCGCCGGCGACGTTCGCTTCGATCGTGGCGATGCGGGCCAATCGAGCTCTGCTCGAGAACGTTCTTGCAGGCTACGACATGTTCGTGCACACCGACCAGGTCTTCGAGATGTACAAGCCTGTCCTGGCCGGTGACCGATTGATCAGCGATGTCGAACTGGCCTCGGTTCGCCGTGTCGCAGGCAAGGACCTGCTCACCGTCACCAATACATTCACCGACCAGTCCGGCCAGATCGTGCAGATCATGCACACCACGATCGTCGGCATCACCGGCGATGACGTCGATGCCGACATCGGCGATGCCATCGAGGGTGTGATCATGAGCGGTTTGGAACCCGCACCCTCGCCCGCAGCCTCGGCGCCACACGCCGGACACCCACTGGCCGATCAGCCTGCACAGGCCGCCGCCCGACATTCGCAGGTATCGCGAACACGTTTGCCGCGCACAGCAATCCGTTTCGAGGACGTCGCCGTCGGCGACGAGCTACCGGCCCGGACCGTCCGACTGACGCGGGGCGACCTGGTGAACTACGCGGGAGTCGCCGGTGATGTGAATCCGATCCACTGGAACGAGGAAGTCGCTTCATTGGCCGGCCTTCCCGATGTGATCGCACACGGCATGCTGACCATGGGCCTGGGGGCGGGGTTTGTCACTGACTGGCTCGGCGACCCCGGTGCCGTCATCCGGTACGGAGCCCGGCTGTCGAACTACACTGTCGTAGGAGTCGCCTCGGCCGGGGACGTGGAGTTCACCGGCCGGATCAAGTCGATCGACCCAGAAACCAGAACCGCCACAGTCGTTCTCACCGCGAAGTCCGGGGGGCGCAAGATCTTCGGTCTGGCCACCATAGACGTTCGCCTCATATAGGCGTTGACTCCATGAGGGCGCGCTGGGCGATCTGATGCATACCGAGCGCGCTCATCGGCAGAGGTGGATATTCCTGCGCCGCAGTCGGTCTCGTCGTCGACCGGTCCGCGTTGGCCGGTTCGGTCGGCGCGGTACGCGGTAAGGCAGGATTTTGGCGTTGGGATGTCATGGTGAGTTCTCGATGTCGCTGCTGACCAGCATGAACCCACAGCTGGCACGATCCCGCGGCAAGACGATGTCTGCCACGGCATGATGAGCCCATGACGAAACCGACGCCGTCCCGGGATGCGGTGAATGCACGAAGGTCGGCAAGGCGACCGTTCCTCGGACTGATCGTCGGTTTGGTTGGCGGGGTGGTTATTACGACGGTAGCGGCAGCCGGATTGTTCATGCATCGCACCGATACGGTTCGAACGTACCCGGCAGCGTCGGCCGACAACTACGCCGCCGCGGTGAAACGAGTGCATAGCCCGATGGATCTCGACCGCTACGAAGTCTGGCTCGGACGGTTGGTCGACGGCGGGGTACCGCGCGGCCACGTCGTGACGATACCGCTCGGTTGGAGCACCGAGCCGCGCATCGACTGGAATCAGGACATGGTTGTCCTGCATTTCGAGCCTGGCGGTGAGATCCGTGTTCCTATGACGATGGTGCGTGATACCCGGTAGCCCAGAATTGCTCGGGGCCGCGAGGATTTGGCGCGTATCGGATGGTTGCGGCGCGGTGGCAGTGGCGATGCGTGACCCGATGTGGCTGTGCACCTTCGAATTTCGCGGTCGTTACCGCCGGCACCCGTCGAGCAGCAGGCCGATGGTGAGATGCACCTCGTAGTTCGGGTCGACCATCTCTGCGCCCGCACAGATGTCGCCGATCGCGCGCAGCAGCTGATAGGCGGAGACGTCGGCGGTGATCTCGCCGGCGTTGCGGCCGGCGGTGAGGAGACTGTCGAACACCGGTACGAGTCGGTCGAGGAACAGTGTGTGCAGGGCGGTGAAGCTGTCGGGGTCGCTGCGCATCGCGGCGGCGAGTCCATGCTTGGTCACCAGGAAGTCCACGAACAGATCCACCCATCGACGCAGTGCGGCGAAGGGTGAGGACTCCGCCGTGAGCAGGGCGGGTCCGGCCTCGGCGCAGGCGTCGATCTGATGCCGGAAGACGGCCGCGACGAGGTCCGCTCGCGTGGGGAAGTGCCGGTAGATCGTGCCCATGCCGACGCCCGCCGCGGCGGCGATCTGGCGTACCGGTGCGTCCACGCCATGGGTGACGAACACCGATGCCGCGGCATCGAGCACGGCCCGCTCGTTCCGTCGTGCGTCGGCGCGTTTGGCCGAACTCGCGGCGGCCGGCATTCGCTCGTCGCGTGCGCCCACGTGATTTCCCTTCTTCACGGCAACGGTTGCCAAGCGGAGCACTGCTCCGTATATTCGGAACAGTGCTCCGCTTGAGTATATCCGCGGTTTGCGCGGATTCTCACCCCGCCACGGCGGAGCGCTCATCGCTATCGAACGGAAACCCCATGCCCGGACCAGACACTGCCGCCCAGAGCGCCGTGCCCGCCTTGACCACCCCGATCATCAGCGTCAAACCGGTCGTCCTGCCCGCGCTCGAACGCGGCGACGACCTGCAGGTGCGCATATCCGCACCCACCGTCGGCGCCGGTCTGCCGATCGTCGTGCTCGCCCACGGCTACGGCGAGTCGATGTCCTCCTATGACCCGCTGGTCGACTTCTGGGCCGCCAACGGTTTCGTCGTCGTGCAGCCCACTTTTCTCGATTCACGGACCCTTGGCCTCACTCCGGCTGATCCCCGCTACCCGGACATCTGGCGCGTCCGAGTCCGCGACGTCACGCAGGTTCTCGACCAGCTCGACCGGATCGTTGCCGCGATTCCAGGGCTCGACGAACGCATCGACCGCGACCGCATTGCCGTCGCAGGACATTCCTGGGGCGGACAGACCGTCGGCATGCTGCTCGGCGCACGCGTCCTCGCCGCGGACGGGCAGCCAGGACCCGACCTGACCGATGCGCGGGTGAAAGCCGGTGTCCTGCTTGCTACTACCGGCCTCGGCGGCGACACTCTGACCCCGTTCGCCGCTGAGAACTTCTCCTTCATGAACCCAAACTTCGACAACCTGACCACACCGACCCTGGTGGTCGCGGGCGATCACGATCAATCTCATCTCTCGACCCGCGGCCCCGACTGGTTCACCGACGTCTACGCCTACAGCCCTGGAGCCCAAAGCTTGCTCACCATCTTCGGAGGCGATCATTCACTGGGCGGAATCCATGGCTACAACGCCAAGGACACCACCGACGAAAGCCCCGACCGCGTCGCGCTGATCCGCAAGGCTTCGTGGGCCTACCTCCGCAGCGCCCTCGGAATCGATGACATGGCATGGAAACAGGCGCAGGCCGATCTCGCGCAGACCACCGATCCGATCGGCCGCATCGACCACAAGTAGACGCACCCGTCGCAAGGCAGTGACCGACTTCAGTGTTCTGGTAGCCAGCGGTAAGCTGATACTGGCGTCTTTCTCGGTACCAAATGACGTCTGGTCCGGTCTGGTCGATACTGCAGCTGTCGGCCGGCGAGAATGCGCGTTCCTGTCGGGACGCATCATGAACTTCATCAAAGAGCGAATCGGGTGTCGCAAAGTCGATTCGGCATGTGACGCACTCGCAGACCCGGTCCGGTAGCTCGGCAGCGCCGCCTAGTACCCGGACGTCATAAAGCTCGTTGTAAGGAAGCAAAATGTCTAGCAAGATCATCAAAACCCTTGCCGCGACAGTTATTGCCGCGCCCCTGCTCGTCCTCGCCGCGCCGGCGGCCACTGCTGATTCGATTGCCACGGCGCCCCCGTCGCCCTCCGCCACTCCGGTCGACGGATCGTTCGGATCAGCTACGTGGTGTGTTCCCCTCGGCAGTGTCGTCTGGTGCATCTGAGTGAGCGTCTGAGAACTCCGGTGTTGGGTGCATGACGCCCGAGATTCGAGTGAACTCCCGGTAGAGCAGTGATTGCTGAAATCAATTGCTGTACAAGGAGTTCATTCGTCGTCATTGCGCATTCCCGTGTGTTCGTCGTGCCCGATTGGCATTGCGTGGCCGAATCACCAGCAGATTCGAGCGGTGGCGTCACGCAGCCTTCGGGGAGCAATCCTGACACCTGCCGCATTACCTAGTCGGCAGTAGAGGACGTTCTCAGCCGCAGTCGGTTCCGTGCGCCGGCCAAACCCGTGCTGGCTGCTCGCGTCCGGGCGGTGCTGCCACCCGGCAGGTCGAGTGTGGTTGTGCGGCAACCGGGCTCAGGAGCGCAGCAGCTGCCGTACCCGGGCTGCCTCGCGGGTGAGGTGGTCGCGCTCGGGCACAGTGGTGGCTGCGCGGGATGCCTCGGCGTACAGGGTGGCGGCCTGCTCGAGGTTGCCGGCGCGTTCGTGGAGGTAGGCGCGGACTGCGGTGTGGCGGGGAGTTCTGGGTCCAGTTCGGCCAGCGCAGCCAGGCCGGCTCGGGGTCCGTCGGCCTCGCCGACTGCCACTGCGCGGTTCAGCCGCACTACCGGGCTGTCAGTGAGGAGTAGCAGTTCGTCGTACCACTCCACGATCTGTACCCAATCCGTTTCGGCGGTGCTCGGGGCATCGGCGTGCAGGGCGGCGATCGCGGCCTGGGCCTGGTATTCGCCCAGCCGGTCGCGGGCCAGCGCGGTCTGCAGAATCCCCACCCCCTCGGCGATAAGGCCTGTGTCCCAACGGGATCGGTCCTGCGCTGCGAGCGGCACCAGGCGACCACCCGGGCCGGTGCGAGACGCTCGGCGAGCATGATGGAGCAGCATCAGCGCGAGCAGCCCCGCGACCTCGGGCTCGTCGGTCGAGGCGGCGAGCTGGCGGGTGAGGCGGATGGCTTCGGCCGCCAGGTCGACGTCCCCGCTGTAGCCTTCGTTGAAGACGAGGTAGAGCACGCGCAGCACCGTCGTGAGGTCGCCGGGTCGGTCGAGTGGCAGTCCTGCGATCCGGCGTTTAGCGCGGCTGATCCGTTGCGCCATAGTCGCTTCGGGGACGAGATAGGCCGTGGCTATCTGCCGGGTCGTCAGGCCGCCGACAGCGCGCAAGGTCAATGCGACGGCCGACCCGGGGGACAGGGAGGGGTGCGCGCACAGGAAATACAGCCACAGCGTGTCGTCCGTGGCGGGGACCGGACCTGCCGGAGGCTCGACCTCCATGGCGAGTTCCCTTCCCCGCCTGGATGTTTCGGCGCGGGCGGCATCGAGGAACTTGTGCCAGGCGGCCGCGACGAGCCACGCCTTGGCATCGCGCGGTGGATCGTCCGGCCACGTTTCCAGTGCCCGGATCAGCGCCTCCTGCACCGCATCCTCGGCCGCGGCGAAGTCGGCTCCGCGGCGGACGAGGACGCCGATCACCGCGGGTACGAGTTCGCGTAGCAGCGACTCGTTCACTCGGTGACAGTGGGTGACGCGGTGAGAAACGGTCGCAGCTCGAGCCACTCCTGGATCGGCTTCCCGCCCGCGCCCGGCGCCGCGGACAGCTCACCGGCCAGCTCGAGCGCCCGCTCGTAGGTCTCGACGTCGATGATCATCCACCCGGCGATCAGATCCTTGGTCTCCGCGAACGGGCCGTCGGTGACCGGCGTGCGACCCTCGCCGTCGGACCGGACGAACGTGCCCTTCGGCGAGAGCGCCTGACTGTCGACGTACTCGCCGGTGGTCTCGAGTCGCGCGGCGAAGTCCTCCATGTACTGCACGTGGGCCGAGATCTCGTCCGGCGTCCACTGGTCCATCGGCACGTCGTTGACCGCGGCCGGCGCACCCCGGTAGTGCTTGAGCAGCAGGTATTTCGGCATGATGTTCTCCTCGGTTCGCACGGCCCATTCTGGCCGTGTTGGATCGGTTCAGGCGCTCTGACGCTCGGCCCGTTGCCGGACCAGTTCTTCGACCGCGGTCGGGAGGGTGGTTTCGAAGTCGATGAGTTTGACCCACGTCGGCGTGATGACAATCCGGACCATGCCGTCGTACAGCGAGCGAACCTCGGCCTCCCACTCGACCCGCTGCTCCGGGGTCATCTCGTAGCTGCCATTCATCTGCAGATACTCGTCCGGGATGCCATCCACCACATCCATCTCCGCGCGACCGCGGATGAGCAGGATCTTCGGCGGATGCACCTCGGTATCGATCGTCAGCGCGACCTCCGGGTTGTGCCGCAGGGAGGGCAGCTTCGGAGCATTCTTCGTGGTGCAGACGACGATCTCCGAGCCGTTCCAGGTGAATGCGATCGGGATGTTGCGAGGCGTGCCGTCCTTGGCGACATAGGCCATCCGCAGCAGGTCGCGAGCCAGCAGCTCCTGGCTGATCGGGAGGTTCAGGATCGCCGTGATCTCGTTCGCTTGCATGATGCTCCTTCGTCGGTGTCGTCGAGGCCTGTTCGCCTCCTCGTACCCCTGGGACGGAGCCGCCCGAGCGTTCTCGACATCCACTGCCCATGAATTTCCGGACCGAGCCGCCAGAGCGCGGCGGCCGCCAACCCTACGACTGCAAGCCGGCGACATCCACGCGGCTCGCGAAAGCACTGCACCCCGGAACCCTTTCCGGGTCCCGGGGTGAATCGGTCTGCCGCAGTTCAGCTCTGCTTGCGCGCTCTCGGCACCAGTTGCACCAGTCCCGCGGTGATCAGGCAGAGCAGGCTCATCGGCACCAGGCTCGATACGAAGGCCGGTCCCAGATTCGCAGTGCCGCCGAGCCGGTCGTAGAACACGATCCCGACCACCGCGATGCCCAGCGCACCACCGACCTGCTGCGCCGTGGCCAGCACACCGCCCGCGGCGGCGGCATGCTCGGGCGCCACGCCCGCCAGCACGATGCCGGGAACCGGCACCAGCGCCAAACCCATACCCGCACCGGCGATTACCAGCCCCGGCATCAGCCACTCCAGGGCCACATGCCCGTCGGCGCGCTCGGCCGCCGAGGCCAGCAGTACGAATCCCGCGCCCTGCAGCATCGCACCGAGCGAGATCACCTGTCGCCCCAGCCGTGCGGCGAGCCGTTCGGCCACCGCCGAGGTCAGCATGTAAGGGCCGCCGATCGACAAGAAGAGCACACCAGAGGCCAGCGGCGTCATGCCACGGCCATGCTGCAGGTACAGCGCCAGGAAGAGGAAGAACGGACCCATCGTCATCTGATAGGCCAGCGAGAGCACCACGCCCACCGTGAACGAACGGTCCCGGAACAGGTTCGGATCGACCAGCGGTGCGGCACCGCGAGCAGCCAATCGCCGCTGGTACCAAGTGAATACGCCCAGCAGCACCGCGGCGGCGGCCAGCGACATCCAGGTCCACAGCGGCCAGCCCTGCGCACGTCCCTGGATCAGCGGCAGCAACAGTGCGACCAGAGCGGCCAGAATCAGGTCGACGCCGTAGGGATCCAGGCGGGTGCCCGCGTTGCCGCGTGACTCGGAAACCAGTCGCCGCAGCAATGCCAGGGCCATCAGGCCCACCGGCACATTGATCCAATAGATGGTCCGCCAGCCGAGTCCGAACATGTCGGCCTGGATCAGCGCACCACCGATCAGCTGGCCGAACACCGCGGCCAATCCCATGGTCACGCCGTAGGCCGCGAAGGCGCGGGCCTGCCGGGCCCCGGTGAACACCACGCTGATGATGCCGAGCACCTGTGGCATGAGCAGTGCCATACCCACGCCCTGCACGACCCGCGCGGTGATCAACTCACCCGCGCTGCCGGCCATGGCGCACACGATGGACGCCATGGTGAACAGCGCCATGCCGAGCCCGTACATACGGCGTCGCCCGTACATGTCGCCCAGCCGTCCGCCGGTGATCAGCCCTGCCGCGACGGCCAGTCCGTAACCGGCGACCACCCACTGCATGGCGGCGCTGCTCGCGTGCAGATCGGCCTGAGTGCCGGGGAGCGCGACATTGACGATGAAGAAGTCGAGGGTGGCCATGAAGATTCCGGCCAGCAGAACGAGCAAGGTGCCCCACGACGCGTGGTCGGGCGTCGCCCGGGCCGGTGTGGCGACCGGGCTCTGGAGGGTGGATGACGACATGACAGCTGTCCTGATTCTTCGAAATCGAATGCTTGCAGGGTCTTTCGTGTGGGTGCCCCGCATCGGGGCGCCCACCGGAACAGCGAATAGGTCAGGCGCCCGTCGGAACCTGGTCGAGAAAGCCGAGTACCTGGCTGATTCGACCGTCCTCGGCAAGTACCGCCACATCGAACCCGATGACCAGCGGCTCGGCGTCAGGCTGCCCCAGGTGCCAGGTGAACCGAGCGATATTGTGGTGGGCGTCCACAGTGCCGCCGGAGCTGAATTCCAGCCCGGCGAACTGACCCTGCACCGCGGCGATGGTGGCCGCCAGCCCATCGTGGCCGCGCACCGAGACCAGCGGATCGGTGTACTCGGCGTCCTCGGTGAACACCTCGGCGACCAGCGCGGCGCGAACGCTCGGGTCGGTGGCGTTCCATGTGCTCAGGTAGCGCTCGACCAGCTCGTTGATATCGCTCATGGCTTCTCTCCCTTGTGGTTTCGATGTGTCGAACTCGACGACCACAACGTTATGGAGATCCGGCCGGCCGCAAATCTGTCGTACTTAAGTACTGACTACCTGTCGCTGATTTTCGGTGCTGTCACACGGTGCCCGGCTATAGACCGTTCCGCAGCGGGCGGCTCGCGGCATGAGCTTGCGTTGGTCGCGCCTTCTCACGATTCATGATTTTCTGAATACAGATTCTGATGTACTGTCATGGTGTGGATACCCTGCTGCATCGCGATGCGCTGGCCCGCTTCGGGCACGCTTTGTCGGACCCGACTCGCACCCAGATTTTGTTGAGCCTGCGCCGGGCGCCGGCGTATCCGTCCGATCTGGCCGAGAAGATCGGGGTGTCGCGTCAGATTCTGTCGAATCACCTTGCGTGCCTGCGGGGTTGCGGGCTGGTGGTGGCGGTGCCGGAAGGGCGGCGCTCGCGATACGAGCTGGCCGACGCTCGGATCGGGCGGGCTCTCGATGATCTGACGGGGCTGGTGCTGGCCGTCGATCCGGCGTGCTGCCCGGACTCGGGCACCGAGGGGTGCTGCTGATGTCGCAATCGCTGGGAATGCCGTCGCTGCCTGCGGCGCAGGCGGTGGGGCCCGCGTCGCAGCGGCGGGCGTTGCTGGCGCGTCGTATTCGCTGGTTCGCGGCCGCGACGATCACCTACAACGTCGTCGAGGCGATCATCGCGCTGAGTGAAGGCGCGCGAGTGTCGTCGACGGCGTTGATCGGGTTCGGGTTGGACTCGGTGATCGAGGTGTCTTCTGCTGCTGCGGTGGCGTGGCAATTCGCCGGCCGCGACCCGGAGAAGCGGGAGAGGGTCGCACTGCGGGTCATCGCGTTCTCGTTCTTCGCCCTGGCTGCCTACGTGAGCGTCGACGCGATCAGCGGCTTGCTCGGAGTCGGGGAGGCCCACCATTCCCCGATCGGCATCACCTTGGCAGCGGTGAGCCTGGCAGTGATGCCGGTGCTGTCGTGGGCTCAGCGCCGCGCCGGCCGTGAACTCGGATCCGCTTCTGCGGTCGCCGATTCCAAGCAGACGCTGCTGTGCACCTACCTGTCGGCGGTGCTGTTGGTGGGGCTGCTGCTCAACAGCCTGTTCGGCTGGTCGTGGGCCGACCCGATCGCCGCACTCGTCATCGCCGGAATCGCGGTGAAGGAAGGCGTCAACGCCTGGCGCGGCGACACCTGCTGCCCGTCACCGGCCGCGTTCGCCACGAACCCCGGCACCGCCGCGCACGACTGCGCTTGCTGCGACGACTGACCCGCAATCTGCCCGGCCCAACCGATGAACATCGGCCGCCGCAATAGGATTCGTCGTCGGCCGGTACCTGGTTGCGGGCAATGCGCAGCATCTCCTCGGACAGGTCGACCTTTCGTCGGCCAGTGTTGTCCCGTTCGGTCGGCGCGGGAAGCGGCACGAGTGGTATCGACCGCTTGGTTGGCCTGTGGACTCATTCGGTTGCCGGTCCGGGTGATCGTCCCGATCAGCGAGACGACCACCAGTCGGGACGTGGGTTCGGCCGTTACGGTCCGGCAATGACCAGCGAACGGCACGCAGTTATCGCCCTGCTTCACAGGTATGCCGATGCGCTCGACCGGCGTGACTGGGCGGGCCTCGACGGCGTGTTCGCGCCCGATGTGAAGGCGGATTACGCGGGGGCCGAAATCGTCGACGGCCGAGACAATCTCGTCCGGATGATTCGTGGATACCTCGACAAGTGCGGTCCCACACAGCATTTGATGGGGCACGAGCAGGCGACTGTCGACGGCGAGCGTGCCACGATGTCTGCGAAGATGCGGGTCCACCATATCGGTGCGAATCGACCGGATCTCATGTTCGAAGTGTTCGGTTGGTACCACGCCGAGGCTGCCTACACCTCGGACGGGTGGCGGATCGTGGGCTGGCGGCAAGAGGTCACCCACGAGGTCGGGAGCCCCGAGGTGTTCGGCCGCGCCTAGGCGAGACTCCGGGCAGGTCAGGGCGTGACGGGGTCGAATCGGAGGTGTAGTTCGCGAGGTGCGCCGACGCTGATGCCGACCGACCGGTGCACTTCGGTGCCGGGGGCGAGGCGGAAGCCGGTGAGGCGGTTCAGGAGGCGGGTGATGCCGATGTCGAGCTGCATGCGGGCGAAATGGCGGCCGACGCAACGATGGATGCCGATGCCGAAAGCCAAGTGCGGGTTGCGGTTACGGCCGAAGTCGAGTTGGTCCGGGTTGTCGAAGCGGTCGCTGTCGCGGTTGCCCGAACGCCAGTGCACTGCGATGCGGTCGCCCTTGGCGATCGGGACGCCGAGCAGGTCGTTGTCCTCCATGACGAGTCTGCCCATGACGCTCACGGTCGAGGTGTAGCGCAGCAGCTCGTCCAGATCGCGTGCGGCCCAATCGGGTTCACGCAGGCGAGCTTCGAGGCCGGGTATCTCGGTCAGGAACTCGGCGATGTAGGCGAGTGCGCCGCGGGTGGTGTCGAGCCCGCCCAGCAGTAGCACGGTGACCACGCCGAGCCGTTCCTCCATGGTGAGCGGTCGGCCGCCCGCGACGGTGGCATCGACGATGGACTGCAGCAGATCCGCGCGCGGCGCGGCCTCGCGTTCGGCCATGAGCTCGGCGGCCAATGCCGCGACGGCGGCGAAACTTTCGGGCGTGTTCTGCACCTACACCTGGGTGACGGCATCGACAGCGCGCGCCAGCCGCTCCTGGTTGTCGTCGTCGAGCACGATCTTCGCCAGCGCGCCCGCGGTGAACGGGATCGCGAACTCGCTGACGAACTCGACCTCCCCGCGGCCGGCGAACCGGTCGATGAGTTCGTCGGCGAGCTGCTGCACCACCGGCGCGTATCGTTGCAACGCCGATCGCGAGAACGGCCCGTTGAGAAACGCCCGAAAGTCGTGATGCAGAGGCGGATCGACGTCGATGGGCGGCAAAGCGACTGGTACAGAAGTCAATCCGGGCATGGTCGAGCTGAAGATCTCCGGATGCGCGGCCACAGTGACGAGGTCTTCATACCGCGTCACCACATGCATTCCACCACCGAATCCCGAATGCACGACCGGACATTGCCCACGCGCCCAGGTGAGCTGATCGTCCAGCCGCGCGCAGTGGCCCTCATCGAACCAGTCGAGATGATCGAAGAACTCCTGATGGCTGTCGGTCACGGCAACCCCTTCCCACCCTGAGCAGCAGTGCGCTGATGGTGCGCCCGGCAGCCGCACGGAGTCAGCCCGTCCGGCGCGTCGAAATCCGTGCCGAACGCCTGCGCTCACCAGCTTTCAGGATTCCGAGGGGCAGAAGCGAGCGCATGGTCGAGCTCGGACAGCAGCTTGGCCTCGGAGCGCGCGCCGACCACGGTGAGGATCGGCCTACCACCCCGGAAGAGGATGAGGGTCGGCGCCGACATGACCCGGTAAGTGGCTGTGACGGAAGGATTTTTCATCAGTGTCGACCTTGCAGACGCTGAGCATGTCAGCGCGCTCACGAGCGATGGCGGCCAGGACGGGTGAGACCATCCGGCACGGTGGGCACCATTCGGCCCCGAACTCGACCAGCACCGGTCGCGGGTGTTCGAGTACCTCGCGCTCGAAGGTCTCGTCGGGTGCGCGCACCCCTCCTTCCTGCCGCAGGATGTATGGATCAGCGGAACTACTCATGGCTCAACGACATTGTTGCCGTGGGATCGGGATATCTGGTCGACGACGGAGTCGCGTATCGGGTATCAGAGGTTCTCTGAGGAATGTTTGCCGCGGGTGACGGGCTGCCGTGACCTGGCGGTACGAATGTGATGCCTCTCGATGCCGTGGAACACCAACGGTCCGAGTTGATTTCGGGCCGTTGGCGTTCGTGGGGCCGGGATTCGCAGGTGGTTTGCGGTAGTCGGCGTTAACGGATCGGCAGCGCGCTGAAGATGGGGTCGTAGGCCCAGTTCAGCAGGTGCTCAGCGTCTTCCTTCGCGGCGCGGCCGCTGCCGGGTGAGCTGTGCAGGACCACACCGATCAGCGGTATTCCAGCCCGCACCGTCTCGAACAGCAGGCAGGCTCCCGCGGCGTCGGTGGATCCGGTTTTGATGCCGATGGTGCCGGGATACTCGTGCAGCAGCAGATTCGTGGTTTGCCAGTGGTGCTCGCGATTGCCTGAGCCGGCGGGCAGGTGATAGTTCTCCGACCCGGCAATTTCGCGGAACATCGGCAGGCTCATCGCGCGCAAGCCGAGGGTCACCAAGTTCGCCGGTGTGGAGTAGGTGGAGTAATCGTCGGGGGAGGGCAGTCCGCTCGGGTCGGCGAAATGTGTTCCCGCCAGGCCCATTTGGCCCGCGGTGTCGTTCATTCTGGCGATGAAGCCGTCTTGGCCGGGCCCGTATGCCTCTGCCAGGGTATACGCGGCGTCGCAGCCCGACGGCAGCATCATCGCGTACAGGGCCTGTTGCGTGGTGAACACTTCTCCGGGGACAAGGCCTGCGCTGCTTCCGTCGTTCCGGGCGCAATAGGACATGGCCTCCTGCGGCACGGTGACAGTCCGGTCGAGGTCGCCGGCATTGATCACGACCAGTGCCGTCATCACCTTTGCGATGCTGGCTATCGGGACCGGCGTGTCCGGCTCTCGCGACCACAGCATCGTGCCGGTAATTCCGTCTGCCAGTTCAGCCCCCGGCGCCTGTATTCCGTCCGGCTCGGAACGAGGCCAGGGCAACAGGCCATTCGGGGCACTCGCGGCGGGAGCGGCCGTGACGCCATGACTGACCGCCACAATCAGCGCCCCTGCGACGGCAGTCTGCAACAATCGAGCAAATGTGGGCATGGCGACATTCTGCCTTTCAATCCCGTTGATCTCAGGGATTTCATTGCCGGGATTGTCGCAAAACTCGGGCCGTAGCGGACGTATAGCTAACAGGATGCTCCGGCGCCGCAATTCTCGTTTGTGCCCGCCCGCCCGACGCTGCGAGCAGGGCTGTTCGAGTCGGCGCTGATCGCGCATGTCCTGGTTTCGTGGATGCCGAGTTTCGTTGTCACTGAGGCCAATTCGTCGGCCAGGTGCATCGGATCGATTCGGTGCCGGGTGAACCATGCTGCTGAGTGAATGGCGCTCTGGCGGTATCGGTGCCGGCGAGGAAGCTGTGGGCGTGTCGGTTTCGGCATAGGGCACGCTGTGGCGGAATGCTGCTTAATGGGCTGGCCGCCGGGCTGTGATCTGCAGCCATCGGATTGGCGCGTCGAACTCGCCCGGCCCATACCGCCGGCGCAATTCCGTGGTTGCGATCGCGGTTGCGGATTCGACGTCGAGGGACGAGTGGTGTTCGATTTCGCCACGCAGCGGGGTTCCCTGGCAGAACGCCACCGCACCGGTCTCCGCCGTCGAGCCTCGGCGTATCCGCGTACCTTGTCGGGCAGGAACATTGCACCGAATTGGCATACGACCACATCGAAGGAGCGGTCGGGAAACGGCAGACTCTGGGCGTCCGCCACCTGCCAATGCACCCGCTCGGAAACGAGCCGGGCTGCGGCCGCTGTCACCATGGGTTCGTTCAGATCGGTTGACACGATGTTGTGACCGCCCAGCCGGGCGAGTTCCCTCGTCAGCGCCCCGGTCCCGGCAGCCGTTTCGAGAATGTCGACAGCGTCCGCCGTGGCCACCGATTCCGCAAGTAGCCGAGCCGGTTCCGCGAAGATCATCGGAACCAGCAGGCTGTCGTAAATCTCGGGGATCGACCCGGTGAAGGAGGCGTCCCCGCGTCCGGCCGTGGTCACGAACCCGGCCTCGGATCGCCACTCACGGCACGTGATGCTACCGCCGACACCTGGATACGCGAGTCGGACGCGCAGGCTTCGAGTGAACCTCCGGCCGACCTGATACGTAAGAAGAGAAAAGACCAACGCATTCGACGCTTGCATCGGATGGACGAATGTCGCATCTGATGCATCGCCCTCGGCTGGTGTTCCGTAAGACCCCCCGACCAACGGAACACCAGCACCGAGGCCCTCCGCGACGATCGCTATTGCCCTTGTTATCCGAACATCCATTGACCGCCATTGACGTGGATAACCGCACCGGTGATGGCGGCTGAACGCGTCGAGCACAGGAAGGCACACGCCCATGCCAGCTCCTCGGGCGTCGGCTGTCGTCGGATGGGGATGGTCGGGAGGAAAGTCTCCGTTCTTTCCGGGGTGACCTCGGGATGGGTCTGCATGTCGCGGGCGGTGTCGATGAATCCGGGAGAGACGTCGTTGACAGTGATGCCGTACTGGCCCAGCCCGGAGGCCAGGGACTTGGTCAGGGTGCGCAGGCCGCCCTTGCCGACCGAGTGGGGGACCCGGGTCCAGCCGCCCAGCCAGCCATCCTCGCCGTTGATATGCACCACCCGGCCCCAGCCGCGCTCACGCATGCCGGGTACGAACGCTTTGGCCAGGTACCACGAGGCGGTGAGTTGCTGGTTCAGGTGGTAGTGCCATTCCTCATCGGTGATCTCGAAGAAGTCCTTGTAAAGCCGTCGGGCTGCGTTGCTGACGTAGATATCCACGCCACCGAATGTCGCCTCGGCCTGGGTCCGCATCCGCTCCACGGTCGCCTTGTCGGCGGCGTCACCTATCACCACCAGGGAGCCGACGCCGAGATCCGCGGCCTCTTTCGCCACCGAGTCGGCTTCCGTCTGATCGCTGCGGGTATTGACAATGACGTTCGCGCCGCAGCCTGCCAGCTCGAGCACGATCGCCCGCCCGATATTCCGCCCCGAGCCCGTGACCAATGCTGTCTTACCTGCAATTCCGAAGACGTCGCTCATGTCCGCCTGCCTTTGAATCAGAATCTGCGGTGATGGTGGTTCCAACCTGAGATGCCCGGCACCGTCCCGCCGCCGACATCACGCCACGTCCATTACCCGGCCCAGCACAATCGTCTCGCTCCACTCGCACGAGTCAAGCGCCGGCTTCGGCGTCCTTCTCTGCGGCGCCGACGGCATCCTTCACACGCCGCGACCGGAAGCGGTGTCGAATCGCGTGGGCATCGCGGACCGCCAGGTGCAGCCGTTGCGGATATTCGCCTGTGCCACTGGGCGCGGTCGCCGTGACGTATTTTTCCAAGATCACACGGCCGGCCTCGGCATAGCGTCCCCGGCATGAACAAGATACTTTCAGCGATGACCGAGTGTGCCGCTGAGGCTGGACGAGTGGCTCGGGGAGTTCGACCGGAGCAGTTGCCGGCGCCGACGCCGTGTACCGAATTCGATGTGCGGACGCTGATCAACCACTGGGTGCTCTACTCGGCCTACGGGCTGGAGTGCCGGGCGCTGCGGCGGGCGATCCCCGACGATCTGAGTGGCCGTGACTTCACGGCGACGGCGGATTGGGCCGAAAAGTATGCGGCGCAGCTGGATCGAGCAGTGCAGGCCTGGTCCGAGCCCGCCGTGTGGGAGGGCGAGATCGACCTCGGCTGGTCCTCGATGCCCGCATCCGACGTCGCGGGAATGCTGCTCGCCGAGCTCGCTCTGCACGGGTGGGACGTGGCCGCTGCGACCGGACAAGAGTTCCGGATCTCCGCGTCGGCGGCCACGACGATCGGGGAGATCATCGACTCGAGTGCGGAGGAATACCGCTCGTACGGCATGTTCGTCGCGGCAGTCGAGGTGGCCGATGACGCAGAGCCGTTCGTGCGGGCTGTGGCCGCATCCGGGCGAAATCCGCAGTGGGCGGCCGGTATTCGAGCGTAGGTGGTGAACCCATCCCGCCTGCACACTGGGCGTGTCACATTTCAGCTGCGCGGGTGGTCATGGCGGTATGACTATCGCTCACACCTGGCCCGGATGGGTCGCGACCGGTTTCCTGTGGTTCCTCGCCCTCGAGTTCATGATGGGGGCGGTGACCAAGTTCTGGCCCGGGCCGACGTTTTTCGGGCCTGCGTACTCGATCAAGTTCGCGGAGTGGGGGTGGCCCGCCTGGTTCCGGTTTGTGGTCGGCGGGATCGAGGGGGTGTGTGCGCTGCTCTTGGTGGTCCCGTTCCACGAGGCACGATTCCTCGGCGCCGCGGTGCTGATACTGGTGCTGACCGGCGCCGTGGTCACGCACATCATCAACCACCACGGGCCCAAGGAGAGTTTCGCGGCACCGGTGCACCTGGTCATCATGGTGATCGTCGCCCTCGCGACGTGGCCGACCCACTGGATGGACGTGCTTCGGCCCGGGCAGTGGGTGTAGCTGAATGTCGCGGTGGCCGAATGGGATTCGCCCACCGCAACATTCCCGTATGTCAGCGTCTGGGTGAATCACGCCGAAGTGGGCCAGAGCCATCGTTAGGTCGGGGTTCCGGCCGCGACCATCTTGTATGCCCGGCATCTCCGACCGTAAAGCCGCGCGCCACTGCACCGGAGATGGATGCCCTGGACCTGAATTACAGGATGTTCGATGTTGCAGCGGACCAAATTCCACCGGTCCGGGTTGGGATTTTCTGGGGCAGAGCAGGTTTCAGTCTGCGCGCGAGAACACCGCCACCAGAAAGTCGGACTGGTCGGTGAATGGGCGTAGGTCCCATGTTGAGAGCTGCAAATCCACTGTGAGTCCGGCATTCTCGGCGTCGGTCAGGAACTGCGGGAACTCGTAGCCGCGGTCGGCTCCGAAACCCGTGACCACCCGGCCGCCCGGGGCGAGGTTGCGGGCGAAACCGGCCAGCACCGCCTCTCGGGTGGAGGGCGCCAGAAATGTCATCACGTTCCCCGCGCACACGATGACATCGAAGTCGGCGGTGATGTTGCGGGCCGGCAGGCCCAGTTCGGCGAGATCACCGACAATCCAGGTCGGGCCGGGATGGTCGTGCTCTGCGGCAGCGATCAAGACCGGATCGATGTCGACCCCGACCACGACGTGACCCGCGTCGTGCAGGTAGCCACCCACACGCCCCGGACCACACCCCGCATCCAGGACCCGGCTACCGCGGTCGAGCATCGCGTCGATCAGCCGCGCCTCCCCGACGATATCCGCCCCTTCGGCCGCCAATCTCCGGAACCGCTCCACGTACCACTTCGAATGCGCAGGGTCGGCAGCGGTGAGCTCCTCCCAACGGCTGGGGGTACGTCCGCTCATGGATGGCTCCTCCTCGGTCGGGTCCGTGCCCGGTCCACTGTGCCACCGCCGTTCCGAGGCCAACCGGTCGGTCCCAGTTCCTCCTTCGACCCACGCCGTGTCGCCTCCTTCGACCCGGGCTGCGTCGTCGCGATCGTGGGCCGGTGCCCCGGTGATCAGGCGTTCTCGGCCAGAGCGGCCAGGACCGCCGAGGTGTCGTGATAGTAGGGCCGGAATTCGGTGATCAGACCGTCCTGGAAGCTGATCCATTGCAGCAGCGAGGTTTCCAGTACCCGTCCGGTGCGCCGGGCACGCAGCTGGCCTCGGCTGTAGGCGACGACCCGTTCCCCTTCGCTGAGGAAGTGCTGCTCGTCGAACCACAGGCCGTCCCAGCTGTCTCCCATAGCGGCGAGGAATTCGCGCATGCCGTCGTGCCCGTGCCACTGCCCGCCGTAAGGCAGGCTCGCGGCCTGGTGCATCACGACATCCGGCGCCAGATACCGAGCCACCTCCTCGAACTCGGCTCCCTCGGTGAGGTAGGCGGCCTCGGCCGCATAGAAGGCCCGCAGGGTGGTCATCGCATCCGTTGTCATGCTCACGATGGTCATCGACGCTCACTGCCCACGCTGGCGAGAATCGGCCGCGGTGTCGCTATGCCCGTGAGTGAATTCGCGGCGTGGTCACCGAATCCAGCTCCATACCCGAATTCGGGGGCCGGTGGCGGGTCCGATCGGCGGTGGGCCCTACGCCGACCCGTTCGGCGGATCAAGTTCCTGGTTCTCCCATGGCGTGATCTGTCGAGGTGTCGTGCCCGGTGGTTCGGATACCGGTTCGCCGTCAGTGATCCGGTGAGGTGGCTGAACCCATGAGCATGTCGCGGTGGGTGTCCACCTGCTCGCGCAGCGCCTCGACGAGGGCGGCGACTTCGGGGCGGCGCAGGGTTTCCGGGCGCGCGACGAGCCAATAGGTCAGGCGCACCGCGATTTCCGGCAACACGCGGGCCAGGTCGGCGTGCCGGTCGGCCATGAAGCAGGGGAGCAGTCCCAGCCCGGCGGCCGCCCGGGTCGCCTCCACATGCACGAAAACATTGGTGGAGGAGATGGATTCGCGCATGGCGGGCGCGAAGGTGGGGGCCAGGTCGAGGTCGTCGACCTGGAGCATGGAGTCGATGAAGTAGACGAGCGGGTGGCGGGACAGGTCTTCGAGAGCCTCCGGGGCGGGGTGGTCGGCGAGATAGCCGTGGGAGGCGTAGAGCCCGAGCGTGTAATCGCCCAGAGCGATGGCGCGGGCGCGGCGCAGTTGCGGTTTGCCCACCACCACTTCGATATCGAAGCCCGACCGCTGCAGGGATGCCAGCCGGGTGGCGGTGACGATCTCGACCGACAGCCCGGGATGACGGCGCTGCATCCTCGCGACGGCGGGCGCGGCCACGTAGGCGCTGAACCCGTCGGTGGCCGACATGCGCACCACGCCTTCGAGTTCCGGGGTGTCGGAGGTCAGCGAGCGGACCGCGGATTCGATGGCCTCGGCCGCGGTGAGCGCCTCCCGGCCCAGATCGGTGAGCTCCCATCCGCTCGCACCGCGAATCAGCACCCGGCCGCCGAGCGCCTGCTCCAGCGCCGCGATGCGCCGCGAGATGGTCGTGTGGTTGATGCCCAGTTCCTCCGCCGCCGAGACGTAGCGGCCGGTGCGGCCCACCGCGAGCAGCACCAGTAGATCGTCGGGGCTGAGGCGGGTTGTGGTGGAGGTCACGCTCATTTCTGCATTCTTGCAGATTGTGGCTGCGGATCTGGTCATTGCGGGCGCGCCGAATGTGCACGAATACTCCTTGGCATCGAAGTATGTGGGCCGCATCACAGATGAGGGGTGAGGCGGCCCGAGCGTGAAGGAGTTGTGCGATGAGCCTCCCGGATACCGAACCGGAAGCCCGCGGCGGCCTGGCCGGATTACGGCGCGTGGTCGCCGCGTCCATGGCGGGGACCGTGGTCGAGTGGTACGAATTCTTCCTCTACGGCACCGCGGCGACGCTGGTGTTCAACAAGGTGTTCTTCGCCAAGGGCACCAGCGACCTGGACGCCATCCTGGCGGCCTTCATCACCTACGCCGTCGGCTTCGCGGCACGGCCCTTGGGCGGCATCGTCTTCGGGCACTTCGGCGACAAGTACGGGCGCAAGAAGCTGCTGCAGCTGAGCCTGATCCTGGTCGGCGCGGCCACCTTCCTGATGGGCTGCCTGCCGACCTTCGGGCAGGTCGGCTATCTGGCCCCGGTACTGCTGGTGGTGCTGCGGTTCATCCAGGGCTTCGCGGTCGGAGGAGAGTGGGGCGGCGCGGTGTTGCTCGTCGCCGAGCACAGTCCGAGCCGCAGCCGCGCGTTCTGGGCGTCGTGGCCGCAGGCGGCGGTGCCGGTGGGCAATATGCTCGCCACCATCGTGCTGCTGGTGCTGACCTCGACACTGTCGGACGCGGCGTTCCTGTCCTGGGGCTGGCGGGTGGCCTTCTGGCTGTCGGCTGTGGTGGTGCTGATCGGCTACTACGTACGCACCAAGATCACCGACGCGCCGATCTTCGTGGCCACGCAACAGCTGGCCGAGCAGGAGAAGGCGAACTCCTTCAGCGCGCTGGAGGTGCTGAAGCGTTATCCGCGAGGTGTGTTCACCGCCATGGGACTTCGGTTCGGCGAGAACGTTTTCTATTATCTCGTGGTCACTTTCAGCATCACGTATCTGAAAGTCCATGTGGGAGCGAACACCAAGGTGATCCTGTGGTGGCTGCTCGCGGCGCACACCGTGCACTTCCTGGTCATCCCGCTGGTCGGACGGCTCAGCGATCGCATCGGACGGCGGCCGGTCTACCTGGTGGGTGCCGTGGCCGCGGCGACCTGGGGTTTCTTCGCCTTCCCGATGATGGACAGCAAGCACAACGCGGTCATCCTGTGCGCCGTCATCATCGGCCTGGTGTTCCATGCCTTCATGTACTCGGCGCAGCCGGCGATCATGGCCGAGATGTTCCCCACCCGCATGCGGTATTCCGGTGTGTCCCTGGGCTATCAGGTGACCTCGCTGGTGGCGGGGTCGCTCGCGCCCATCATCGCGGTGCGGCTGCTGGAGACCTACAAATCCTCGGTGCCGATCGCCTGGTACCTGGCTGCCTCGGCTGCGGTGACCGTGGTGGCGGTGCTCTTCGCCCGCGAGACCAAGGGCGCCGACCTGGCAGCCATCGACCGGGCCGACGCGGAAAGCCTCGCAGCGCAGCGCAATTCGACGCCCGACAGTGCAGAGGTGAAGGTGGCATGACCGAGACGACCGGACCTCTGGGTGAACTGGCGGGACGCAGGGCACTGGTGACGGGCGGGGCGAGCGGGATCGGCGCGGCCTGCGCCCGCGAGCTCGCCGCCCGCGGCGCGCAGGTGACCGTCGCCGATATCGACGGCGAAGGCGCGGAGAAGGTGGCCGCCGAATTCGGCGGGCGGACATGGCAGGTGGATCTGTCGGACGTGACCGCGCTCGAGGACCTCCGGCTGGAGACCGACATCCTGGTGAACAATGCCGGAGTCCAGACCGTCAGCCCGATCACCGACTTCCCGCCGGAACGGTTCCGCATGATGCTGCGGCTCATGGTCGAGGCCCCGTTCCTGCTCACCCGCGCGGCTCTGCCGCACATGTACGCCCAGGGGTACGGCCGGATCATCAATCTCTCGTCGGTGCACGGGCTGCGGGCCTCGGCGTTCAAATCGGCCTATGTGACCGCCAAGCACGCGCTGGAAGGGCTGTCGAAGGTGACAGCCCTCGAAGGCGGGCCGCACGGGGTGACAAGTAACTGCGTGAATCCCGGCTACGTGCGAACCCCGCTGGTGGACAAGCAGATCGCCGATCAGGCCGCAGCGCACGGTATCCCCGAGCAGCAGGTGGTGGAGCGGATCATGCTGACCGACAACGCGATCAAGCGGCTGGTGGAGCCGGAGGAGGTGGCCTCGCTGGTCGGCTGGCTCGCATCCGATGCCGCGCGGATGGTGACCGGGGCCTCCTACACCATGGACGGCGGGTGGAGCGCCCGATGACCGAGATCGCAGCGGTCGCGGCGGTGCCGCAGTGGGTGCCGGACGAGCGCGCAATGGCGGCGGCGCGGATCACCGACTTCGGTCGGTTTGCCGAGCGGCGCTACGGGATTCACACCGAGGACTACGCGGAGCTGTGGCGCTGGTCGGTGGACGACATCGCCGGATTCTGGCGGGCAGTGTGGGAGTACTTCGAGCTCGGCGAGGAGCCCGCCGAGGTCCTGGCTTCCAGTGACATGCCGGGGGCGCGATGGTTCCCCGGCGCCCGAGTCAACTACGTCGACCAGATCATCCGGCACGCCCGCACCGACCGGCCCGCGATTATCGCGCTCAGCGAGGACAACCCGCCGCGGGAACTCTCCTGGCCGGAAATGCTCTCCCGCACCGCGGTTCTGGCTCGCTCACTGCGCGAACTGGGTGTCGGTCGCGGCGACCGGGTGGCGGGCTACCTGCCGAACATTCCCGAAGCCGTGATCGCCTTCCTGGCCACCGCGAGTATCGGCGCCGTCTGGAGCGCGTGCGGACAGGACTATACGGCCGCGGCGGCGCTCGACCGCCTCGGCCAGCTCGAGCCGGTCGTGCTCATCACCGCCGATGGCTACCGCTACGGCGGCAAGGCGCACGACAAGATCGCCGAAATAGCCGCTCTCCGTGACGGTTTGCCCTCGTTGCGGGGGACCGTGCTGGTGTCGCGGCTCGGCCGGACGCTGCCCGACGTCCTGGACTGGAACGACGCCACCGAGGATCTGTTCGCGCCGCAACCGCCCGCGCTCGCCACCGAGCCCGTCGATTTCGAGCATCCGCTCTGGGTGCTCTACTCCTCCGGCACCACCGGCAAGCCCAAGGGCATCGTGCACGGCCACGGCGGCGTGCTGCTGGAGCATCTGAAAGCCCTTGCCCTGCACTCCGATATCGGGCCGGACGACACCTTCTTCTGGTACACCAGCCCCAGCTGGATGATGTGGAACTTCCAGGTCTCCGGGCTGCTGACCGGCGCGACCATCGTCTGTTACGACGGCAGTCCGGGCCATCCCGCGCCGGATGTGCTGTGGGCGTTGGCCGCCCGCACCCGCGCCACGGTCCTGGGCACCAGCCCCGGGTACGTGCTGGCGTGTGAGAAGGCGGGCGCCCGTCCGGCGCTCGCCCATGATCTGCGTGCGCTCCGGCAGATCGGCGTCACCGGTGCGGCCTTCCCGGCATCCTCGTCGATGTGGTTGCGCGACAATGTCGGTGCCATTCCGGTCTCCTCGATCAGCGGCGGCACCGATGTGGTCTCGGCCTTCATGGGCGGCACACCGACCGTCCCCGTCTGGCCCGGCGAGCTGTCCGCCCCGTATCTGGGGGTGGCACTGGAAGCCTGGGACGAATCTGGTCACCCCGTTCACGATGCGGTGGGCGAGCTGATCGTCACTCAGCCGATGCCCTCCATGCCCGTCGCGTTCTGGAACGACCCCGACGGCGCCCGCTACCGCGACGCCTATTTCGACATGTATCCCGGCGTCTGGCGGCACGGCGACTGGATCACCCGCACACCGCACGGCAGCGTCATCGTGCACGGGCGGTCCGATTCCACCCTGAACCGCAACGGTATTCGCATGGGCAGCGCCGACATCTACGAGGTCGTCGAGGCGCTGCCGGAGATCGCCGAATCCCTGGTGCTGGGCATCGAACAGCCCGACGGCGGCTATTGGATGCCCCTGTTCGTGGTGCTCGCTCCTGGGCGCGAGCTCACCGATGAGCTGCGGCAGCGGATCGCTGCCACCATCCGGACCGCGCTGTCGCCCCGCCACGTCCCCGACGTGATCATCGCCGCCCCCGGCATCCCGCACACCCGTACCGGCAAGAAGCTCGAAGTCCCGCTCAAACGCCTGCTACAGGGCGCAGACCCCGGTCGCGTCGTCGACCCTGCCGCGGTCGACGACCCCGGCTTGCTGTCCTGGTATCTCGGCCAAGCGCCCGCCTAGCTGTGGTGTCTCATGACGTTGGTTCCACAATGTCTATCTCGAAGGAGAGTTGTTCGAGACTCGGTCTGGTCTCACCGCATGATCGATGAAGTGGCGCAAGTCCTCGTTTGCGCTGCCGAGACAGCGATCTTGCCTCGATTCCGCCGCTTGACCGCTGGAGATGTGACAGAAAAAGGACCAGGGGATCTGGTGACCGTGGCCGATCGTGAAGCCGAACAACTGATTTCACGCGGGCTGAGGGAGATCCTCGATATCCTCGTAGTCGGCGAGGAAGCCGTCGCCGAAGATCCGTCCCTTCTCGCAGCATTGGGCAAGCAGGCCTGCCGGCTGGTGGATCCCATCGATGGCACATCGAACTTCGTGGCCGGGCGCTGCGAATATGCGGTGATGGCGGCACTGCTCCGCGGTGGCAAGCCCGTCGCCGGTTGCGTTATCGCACCCTCGGCGTCGTGATATCCCTTGTCGGCCAGCACAATCCATCGGTGGCTACTTTTCGCACCGATGTTCCCCACGCCTCTCGCCGACCACGACGGCACCCACCTGGAACCCTGCTCAGAGAAGTTCGTGTCGGCGCCGGCAGGGGGCCGATGGACAGCCTGCGAACGCCACGGCACCCGCCTCACAGGCCGTGGCCCGTGGAAAACCCGAGATGAGGCGCTGATCGGCCTGCTCGGCTATTACATCGACGGACAGGCCGTCAGAACATAGCGGCAGAGCCGTGCCAGCGCCCCAGCTGCGATGACGGACACGCGATCTCCGCCTACGGACAGCACGTCTGCGCAGGTGGGAGGCTATTGTCATGACCAGTCCACAGACCAACGGGTTTCCTTCGGGTGAGTTTCGGATCGTCGAGGTGGATTCCGGACTATGCCTCACCACCAAGCCCGGCGTCACCAGCAGGACCGACGGCAACCAGGAGTACAACGAGCGTCACGGTATGGCCACTCAAACCGGGAACCCCGCCGTCGAGGTGCTCTCGGTCACCGGGGAGCCACGACAACGCTGGTACACCGACGGCGCCCTGTTGATCAACACAGTCAAAGAAGACGTCCGCGGAAACTTCGCCCTCCGCATCAGCCCCGATCTCATGAGTCGCCTCGGCGACGGCAACAACCCGGACTACGTGGAGATGGTCGGTATTGGTTCTATCGAGGCCGCTCAGTTACAGACCAACGACGGATATATCTACCTGGAGGGTCAGCCCGAGAACGTCATCACCTATGCACCGGGCAATGAAGGACTGTTCGGCAAGACCGAGCTGATCATGGCCCCTCGCGGTGGTGCACACCAGCGCTGGCGTTTCGAGTCTGGGAAATAGCGCAGCACTATCTGGGGTCCACCATTGAGAAAGCCGCAGGTCAGCAACCTGCGGCTTTCACTGTCTGCAACGTCGTCCGGTGAGAGGGACTGCCTCCCGGGCCGGGAACCGGCCGCTGCCGCGAGCTATGCCCCGGTGCAACTCGCCGAATTCGTGCACACATCGCGGGTCCTGCGCCCGGAGGTGCCGGTGCGGGAACTGGTCACCCTCACCCGCGACCCGGAAACCGGCGATCACCGGGTCACCGATGGCGACGAGTACCTAGGCCGCCTCGCCCGCGAGATCACCGCGACCGGGCGCCGCGGGCCCCCGCCGGACTATTGACCCAGCCTGACTCACGCGTTCACCCAAACCTACTGGTGGGCACTCGCGATCGGCGCAGTCGCGGTCGTGCCCGCGCTGATGCTGCCGCGAAGGTCTTCACGAGTATCCGCCTCGGTGCCTTCCGGGACCGACGCCGTTGACGACCGGCCCGCGGTCAGCTCGGGGATAGCGAAGGAGAAGTAGTTCTCCAGATTCTTGTTCCGATCGGCGCGCCGGGTGTCGATCAGAACAAGGTGTCACGAACCCCTAGCGGTCGGTGGCCGGTCCCGGATGACTACGGCCGGTTGATCTTCCGCAGGGTCGCGCTGGCCGGTTCGGTCAGCGCGGTCAGCGGCAATGTCGGATGTTCGGCCCTGCCGAGCCAGGCGTCGCGCACGGGCGCCCGGCTCTCAGTACATGCCTCGCGTGTGACTCGCGGCGGAATGTGGCGGTGATTTCGCGGCGAGATGGTGCGCTGCGCGCGCGAACAGAGAGGCTGCCCCAGCCGCTCGGCTGAGGCGTCTCTTTCTGACCTGTCTTCGTTGCCTTACATCATCGGCAGCTTCATGCCTATGGTTCGCAGAAAGATTCGTGAGTACATGGCCTTGTCGTTTTCCCGTGGGGAACTTCTCCGCGACTTCAGCCAGCCGCCGAGGTAAAGACGCGAGCTCAGGCGACGAGAACATTGAGAACGAGCACGACTGAAGTCGCGATCGAGAACGCGAGGAAGACCACGGCTCCCAGCATGTTCCGGTCGCCGCTGCGGATGTGGGCGACGATCGCGCCGCCGAAGTAGAGCACCAGCCCGATCGCGGCGGCGATCGCGAAGGGCGGGAACCAGATGCCCCAGACGAGACCGACCGTCGCGGCGATCTGCAGGCTCCCGAGTACGGTGAGCTGGGACGTGGTGAGGTGGACCGCTTCCGCGAATTGGCGTATCCACGCCGGCCGGACGAACTTCATCACGCCGGACTGGAGCATCGCCAGAGCGAGCAGGACGGACAGGATCAGGGCTGCGATGTGCATGATGGCAACGCTAGGAATCCCATAGGTACCCTTTGGTAACCTTCGGATCGTGAGTGCCCCTGCAGGAATCATGTTCATGTCTGACTGTCCTGCGCGCACAGCAATCGAAGTCATCGCGAACAAGTGGTCGGTAGTCACCTTGTATGCGCTCCAAGACGGTCCCAAGCGACACAGCGAACTGGTCGCCCTGTCCGGCGGGATCTCCCGAAAAGTGCTGACCCAGACCCTCCGCCGCCTGCAGAGCAACGGCCTCATCGACCGACAGCGGTACGCCGAAGCGCCCCCACGGGTGGAATACAGCCTGACCCCGCTCGGCCGGACGCTCCAGGAACCGATAGCGATGCTGACGGAGTGGGCGCAGGCGCACGGAGAAGCACTCCTCGACTTCCAGGAATCGACAGCCGCGAACCAGGCGCACTAGGTTCCGGACAGCCCACACCTTGTGTCTCGCGAACGAACGTTCACGAGACACCCTGATGCTGTCGGTTGCCGGATTGAACGCCCCAGGCTCTCATATCTACGGCCAGACCGCCCCCGGTCTGCACCGGGTCGCCGTAGCTACGCCCAAGCCTTCGGGCACGGATACAACAGATTCCGGCACCGATGCGCGCTGACAACACCGAATACCTGCGCACCGCGGCCCCGCGACGGCACGAAAACACCCGCGCCGAGGCCATCGCGGCCCTCCACGACCTCGACCAGGCCGGAGCGCGGATCACCTTCGAATCCGTCGCCGACCACGCCGGGATCTCACGCTCATGGCTCTACGACCAAACCGGTGATGACGAGTGGGAGGACGACAACTGGTGGGAGATACCGCTTTCGAATGTGCCCAACGTCTGCGACAGCATCGCTCGACGACTGGTTGCGGCACTGCGCCGGTCCGGGGTGGGGTCGACCGTGGAACTCACCGCGGATACGTGGGTGTACAGCGATAGCACGGTGTCCCTGTGGCGCATGGATATTCCGGTCACCTTCGACCGATAGTGTCGACTTCTCCGGGAGGCATCCGGTTGTCCGCCGAATGCTCGCTCATCGGCAATAGCGCGCACTGCCGGCGGCTGTACGGCGTGCTGCCCGTTGATCTTCCGATGCCCCGCGCTGGCCGGTTCGGTCAGCGCGCCATGCGGCATGAGAGCTCACTATCGCTCACTATATTCAGTAGTCCTGCTGGAGTGGGGGAAGAGGGCGGGTTTGGGTTGCGTGGTTCAGTCGACGGGGGTGTCGTGTGCTGCACGGTTGGTGAGCACTTCATCCATGTGCGTTTCGGCCCAGCCCTTGATCTCGCGAACCAATCGGTGCAGCGAGAGGCCGAGGTCGGTCAGTTCGTAGGAGACCGTCACGGGCACGGTCGGTATTGCCGTGCGGGTGATCAGACCGTCTCGCTCCAGGGAGCGGAGGGTTTGGGTAAGCATCTTCTGGCTGACGCCTGCCAGCTGGCGCGACAGCTCCGAGTAGCGCATCGAGCGCGGCTCGCCGGCGCAGGGGGTGCCGGGCTGATGTGACCCGCCGTTGCCGAGCGCGGTCACGATCAGTGTGACCCATTTATCGGAGATCCGTTCCAGCAGTTTGCGGCTCGGGCATGCCGCCAGGAAGGCGTCGTATTCGGCCTTGGACTGTGCTCTCTTCTGGGCTGCCGTCATCGTTGCCATCAGCGGCTTCTCCAACCTGTGGGTGAGTTACGCACTTCGAGGTGCCTACTTCCTATGGGGAAGTTACAGGTCAATGATGGAGAAGGACACCAGCAGAGACCAACCGGCTCGAGATGAGAGACAGAGGTATGAACGCACCCTCCCCTTCGCTTCCCGGCGGAACCTGGACCCTGGGCGACCTGACTGTTACCCGGTTCGGTTACGGCGCAATGCAACTCGCCGGCCCTGGGGTCATGGGTCCGCCTGCCGATCGTGACGGCGCGCTCGCCGTCCTGCGCGAGGTCGTCGACTTCGGCATCACCCACATCGATACCGCCGACGCCTACGGGCCACGCATCACAAACCAGCTGATCCGCGAAGCACTGCACCCTTACCCCGAACAGCTGCACATCGTGACCAAGGTTGGGGCGACCCGAGATCAGCAGGGTGGATGGCCCCCGGCCCGACGACCCGAAGAATTGCGCCGCGCCGTCCACGAGAACCTGGAAGCGCTCGGTCTCGAGGTGCTCGACGTGGTCAACCTCCGGCTCGGCAATGCTCAAGGGCCACAGTCCGGTTCACTCGCATGGCCGTTCGAGACCCTCGCCGAACTCCAGCAGCAGGGTCTGATCCGCCACCTCGGCGTGAGCAACGCGACGGCCGAACAGGTCGCCGAGGCGCAGACGATCGCGCCGATCGTGTGCGTGCAGAACATGTACAACCTTGCCTACCGTCGAGACGACGAACTGATCGACACCCTCGCCGAGCAGGGCATCGCCTACGTACCTTTCTTCCCACTCGGTGGCTTCAGTCCACTACAGTCCGCGGCGCTGTCGGCCGTCGCCGACCGGTTGAATGCGACACCGATGTCAGTGGCCCTGGCCTGGCTGCTGCATCGATCACCGAATATCCTGCTGATCCCAGGTACCTCATCGACGATCCACCTGCGCGAGAATCTCGTCGGCGCGCGAATGTCGCTCTCCGACAACGAAATCGACGAATTGGAAAAGATCAGCCACTAGCCGAATCCCGCGTTGCCACCGCGGACCGTGACCAACGAACACACTCAACTCGGCAGTAGCGGACGTTCTGCACCGCAACAGGTTCCGGCCGCCGACGCCTCGCGCTGGCCGGTTCGGTCAGCGCGGTATGCGGCAGTAGCGGATACTCCCAACTCGGATAGGCCACCACCAAGGTTCGCCTTGGTGCGCGCTACTGGTCGGCGGTCGATCGGAGAGGCCACACGACCCTGCACCGTCGTGAACGCGGCGGGTGCCAATACCCCAAAAGATGTGAAATGAATTCGGTTCGCAATGCTGGTTCAGTGGCTAGGCTGCGGGCGCCCGGGCAGCAATCTCCGGGGGGATCGAACAAGAGAGGTTCTGCACCGATGACTCTGAAATCACTGACCGGCAAGGGATTCGCGGTCGCGGCCGCTGCTGCGGCGGCCAGTCTCGCGGTCGCCGCGGCACCGGCGTCGGCGACAATCACCAACTTGACGGCGGACTGTGTCGGCGGCGCGCTCTCCGGCGGCTGCGCTTACGTCGCAGTCTCCGCCAATCTGACGGATTCGACGCCGGTGTCGTTCACGATCAACGGTGCAGTGCTGGCAGGAAGCCCGTTCACTCCCACACCGTCGTCAGGCGGGACGTATTACGTCTTGCTTTACCTCGATTGCATCGGCAACCCGTTCCATGTGGTCGCGACCCAGAACAGCGCGACAGGCGGACCCGCCAGCCAGATGGCGGCCGATTACACTGTCCCCTCGTCCATTCACACTGCTTCCACTGGCAGTTCCGCGGCCGACGCCATCCTCGGTGCAGTCTCCAGCCTGCTCCCACGGCCCGCCTGCCACGTCGTTTAACCAGACGTGAGCGCCATTGGAACGCCCGCAACTCGGCAATAGCGTGCATTACTGGCGGTCGTACGGCGTTCTGCCCGTTGATCTTCCGATGCCCCGCGCTGGCCGGTTCGGTCAGCGCACCATGCGCCATGACAATGTGTTGGCGCAGTATGGCGCTCCCCGAAAACTCGAGGGTTCTCAGTTGAGTTCGGGACACGGCGGCATCTTCGAGAAGTCGTTGTTGGTTCAGGCGAGGCGGTCGAGGATGGCGGCAAGCTCACGGGCCTGTAGGACGACACCTACGTGTCCGGATGCGAGACTGTGGACGTCGAAGGGATTGTCCGGTGTGAGGCGGTCGGCGTCGTCGATCATTTTCGTGGCCAGCGCCGGAGAGATCACATTGTCTCGGGTGAGGCGGATGAAGCTGCGAGGTATCCGTCCCCACGTGTCGGCTTCTACTCGGGCGTCGGCGAAGCTGGTCTGTGCCCCGTCTTCGGGTTGCATGCCGTAGTTGATCACCGTCAATGTCTGCTCCAGGGTGGCTTCGGGCATGTTGGTCAGCCGAAAGTCCTCCAGGGCCACGGGATCAGGGGAACGAAGGTTGAAGCGTATGAGGCCGCGGGATACCGGTTCCATTCCCAGAAACAGCGAGTGGTCGGTGTTGGGGACCGCCACATCTTTCATGGCCTCGGGGGTCTGACTCAGTGCCATTGCACTGGGTGCATCTGGAGTGGATGGGCAGAATGCGGAGAGGTAGACCAGGCGGTGGACGGCCTCGGGTATGGCGTTGCCGACCAAACCGATCGTGATGCCGCCGAGGCTGTGCCCGGCCAGGATTACCGGCCCGTGCCGGCGCACCTTCCGCACCACGTCGATGACGTGGGTGACGTTGTCCTGCACCGTGATCGCGGCCATCGGTGACGGTGACGCTGCGAACGCGGCAATGTCCTGGGCCTGGTAGGCCAGTGGTATCGAGGCATCGAGACCGTGTCCGGGAAGATCCACCGGCAGGCTGCGGTGGCCGAGCAAGGCCAGTTCGCGGACCACGGGCGCCCAATAGAAGCTGTTACCGGTCAGGCCGTGTACGAACACGAATGTCGGAGCAGTGGTTGCTGTTTCGGCATCGTGGTGAGCGGGTTCGGTCATCGGGTTCCTTCCAGCACCTAATGTTCAGTGGGGACCGAACAGTAGGTCGACTGCCGTCGGCGCTCAACGAGAATGTTGTGGGAGACTGCAGTTTCCGCAGATTGAATGAATATCTTGAATGCAATGATCATGTCAGAGAATGCAAGAACGAACCCTTGAGTTTGCAATGAGATGCCGTTGAACGCATGCCGGTACGACATGACGACACCGAGAGGGAACCGCACCGATGCCGGGAGCCAGACTTACATTGCAGGAACGAGAATGCATCGCAGCAGGACTGGCCGACGGGTTGGGATACACCGAGATCGCCCGGCAACTCGAGCGGCCCGCCTCCACGGTCAGCCGCGAGGTAACGCGCAACGGCGGACCCAGCCGGTATCGCGCCGACCGAGCACACCGCGCAACCGCAACACGATCACGACGAGGCAAGACAACCGTGCCCCCGCAATCGGCTACGGCACCGACAGCCGAGTCCACCCCGGACGATGCTGTGAACACGTTTGCGGCGCAGTTCACCGACCTGTTCGTGTACGACGGGATGCCTCGAATGCAAGCGCGGGTGCTGACCTGCCTGCATCTCACCGACTCCGGCAGTCTCACCGCCGCCGAGCTGGTGCACCGCCTCGGAGTGAGCCCGGCCTCCATCTCGACAGCTGTGTGCGCACTGGAAAAGCGGGATCTCATTCGCCGGGAACGTGATTCGCCGCGCCGCGACCGGTACTACATCGACGATCACACCTGGTACCGCACCACGCTCAACCTTGCCCGCGCCTCCGATGAAAAGGTCAAGGCAGCCCGCCTCGGTGCCGAAATCCTCGGCGCAACAACCCCTGCGGGCCTCCGCCTGACCGAGATCGGCCGATATCTCGACTACCTCGGACGCGAGATGGTCCAGGCCGTTGAACGCTGGCACACATCACCGATGCAACTCGACGATCGCTGATACAGAGCCGCTCACTGCTCTGCGAGCGAGTCCGCAAAGACGCTGGCAGTGCTCGCCCGCCGAGCGTCCGCCCGTGACCCAAGCCGCCAGACCACGAGCCGAACAGCAGCCATACTCGCTCTGAACCACACCGCATTCGGCATTTCAGTGCGTTTGCCGGGCCTTCCAGCCGAGCGGCAGTCGGCAGTCAGACCGAGCCATGCCCCCCGCTGAAGGCACTCGGCCATCTTTGAAATCGACTTTCGAACATCGACAACTGTGCGCAAAAGTGCAGGTAAGGGTATGCCCTCGGCAGGATTCGAACCCGCGAAGCCTTACGCGTCATAGGTTTGCCGCGATGGACAGATCAGAACCGACCCTGCCCATACTCTTGCAACATCGGGAGCGCGGCGCGTAGGCCTTCGGCGAATTCTGGGGGAATGACTTCGCGTTCTTTCAGGAAGCGCATGTCGCCCGTTTCGAGGCCGTAGGCAACCCCTTCGATGAGTCCTCGCATATTCATGATCAGCACGCACGCGATGTGCTCGCCATCGGTGATCGGCCCTGCGACGTCCACCGCGAGCGCACACGGTCGCAAACCTTCGCTGGTGACGGCTGGCAGTAGCTCGGCCGCGGCATCGACGATCGCGCGCTCCACGGTTTCGGCGTCGAGCGGCAGCGGTATCGACACGTACGGTAGAGGTCGTTCGGAATCGTCTGGAGCACCGTCGTCGAGCACGACTCCGAGCGTGAACTCCACGGGTGTCGTGATGGGTGGAATGTGTCCGACGGCAATGGATTCGGCCATCGCGATCTGATCGACCCAGTCGTAGAACTCGTCATCCATCACATGCCCGACCCTAGTACTCCAGCCGGGCTTCGTGACCGGTGGTGATGGTGATCAAGTCGTGTTTGTCCGTGACACAACTGAATTGGCGGTGGCCGCGCCTGGCATCGTAGACCCCGATCGTTGGCGCGAGGAGTTCGAGGACCTGACCGGTCGTCTCGGGGCACGGTTCACCCGGGTCGAAACCCGCCACACGGCCGCGAAGATGCTGGCAGGGATGGTGTCGGAGCTGCCGAACAAGAGCCGATTTCAACACTCAACTCCTTGACTGGCTCGACAAGGCCAACCAGCGCCCCACATGGATTCGATTCCCTGTGGGGCGCTTTTCTGCGTTCACTGGCCTTGTGGCTTCTCCCTCTGAGCTTCGATGAACGCGACGCGCGTTCTCTTCGTGCGTTCAAAAGATCAGCTTTTCTTGAGGCTTTCAGGCATTCAGGGCCTGCCGGAACTCCATGGCTTCCCGATACCAGGGTGATCGGCCTACGGCTAGGCGGACTTCCATGACCGGCCCTCCGAGCATCTTGGGGGGGCGGTGTGTCGACTGGAGGGGCTTGCCGACTGCTCAATGCTCGCCACACCTGCCGTGGTACACCGCTCAGTCCAGCTCGTCCTTGACCTCGACGCCGTGAAACCAACGCCCTGAGACATCACACCTAGCCCGTCACGTACCGCCGGTCGTCGTCGAGTCGTCAGCGCCCACACCGCGAGGGCGGACAGCGAATAGGCCGCTCCCACAGCGCAGGACGCCTGCCATCCCCACTGGTGGTAGGCCCAGGCGGTCGTCACTGCTCCGAGCGCGGATCCCAGCGAGTAGAACGCCATGTACGCGCCGATGACACTGCTCGCGCGGGCCGGGTGAGCGGTCGTCAGCAGATGCTGGCTGCTGACTTGTACCGCTTGAACAGCGAAGTCCAGCAGGATGATTCCCGCGACGAGCAGCCACAGCGCGGTACCGGTCTGGGCGATGAGCAGCCAGGACGCCGTGAGCAGAGCCAGCGACCAGCCCGTGATCGCCTGTGCGCGACCGGAATCGGCCCACCGGCCCGCGCGGGCGGCTCCGAACGCCCCGGCCAGGCCCGCCAGCCCGAACAGGCCGATCCGGGTGGTGTCCAGGTTCCAGGGATCTGCGCCGAGCGGGAGCGCCAGTCCGCTCCACAGGGTTCCGAAGGATGCGAACAGGAAGAAGGCGATCAGTCCCCGGCTCAGGAACAGCCGATCCGCGGACACGAGGCGTCCGATCGACGCCAGCACCCGCGTGTATCGGGTTGTGGCCGTTCGAGTATCCGGATGTAGCCAGTGGCCGACGGCCACGGCGAGCCCGGCGCAGAGGATGGTGAGTACCGCGTAGACCGCGCGCCAGCCGGCCGCGTCGCCGAGGACGCCGGCGAGCACCCGGACACCGAGGATGCCCGCCACCACACCCGAGGTGATCGCACCGATGGTCCGGCCGCGTTCGTCCGGGGCGGACACGGCGGCGGCATAGGCGACCGTCACCTGCACCACGACCGCGAACACCCCCGACACGACCAGTCCCGCCACCGCGCCGGCACCGTTCGGCGCGGCGGCCACCAGCGCGGTCCCCACCGCGGTCAGCGCGAGTTGCGCACCGATGAGGCGGCGGCGATTCAGCACATCCCCGAGCGGGACCAGCAGGACCAGTCCGGCGAAATAGCCGAACTGGCCGGCGGCCACCAGCCATCCCACCGCGCCGGGGGAAAGCCCCAGGTCCGTGCCCGCTTCCGCCAGCACCGGCTGGATCGCGTAGATCGTCGACACCGCCACCGCGCAGACCAGGGCCAGCAGCCAGCGCTGCGCCCTCGAAACCCCGTGGGCCATTCCGCCTCCCGAAATCGGTAGCAAAATGAAACGAATCGCAGCGTAGGCAATAATGGTTTCGAATCGCAACCGATAGGAAGGATGTGCCATGACCGCGACGCTCGGCTCCGGCCGCCCGTGGACCGACTCCGCCTGCCCTGTCGCCCGCACCGTCGACCTCGTCGGCGACCGCTGGAGCCTGCTCATCGTGCGCGACGCCATGGACGGCGCCGCGACGTTCACCGAGTTCCAGCAGCGGCTCGGCATCGCCCGCAATATCCTCACCGATCGGCTGCGCCGGCTCGTCGACCACGGCATCCTCACCACCAGCACTGCGCCCGGCGGCAAGCGGCACAGCTACGAACTCACCGCGGCCGGGCGGGATCTGTTCACCACCATCCTGGCGCTGCGGCAGTGGGGTGAGCGACATGCCTTCGCCGCCAACGAACCCCACTCCACCCTGCGCGACCTCGACGACAACCCGATCGCCGAACTACGCCCCGAGAACCGGAAGGGTGCACCGGTCACCGCCACGACGACCCGGGTGCGAAAGGTGCGCTGACATAGCGATTCCGGGTCGGCGTGGGCGCGGCTCGGCCGAATCCCGGCGTGCGCGAGGTCAACTCATCGGGATACGAGGTCAGCTCACCGGCTATATGACGTGACGGGGATCGATGAGCTCACCGGGGTGGACGTGCCGATCTCGCCGATCGTGATGGTCACCGTCGCGTCGACGGCGACCGTGGTGCCCGCCGCCGGATTCTGGCCGACCACCTTGCCGACCTTCGCGGGATCGGTGACCTTCACTGTGGATTGCTGTACGGTTCCGTGCCAGCCGAGGGCTTGCAGCGTGATGGTTCGCGGCCGCGGGCATGAGACCGGTCAGGGCCCGGCTGGGGGCTCGGTTCGCGCAGGTACGGGGGCCGGAGCCGTTCGCGCGGACACCGATGCCGGGCCGCTTCGAATGGGCGTGGGAGTCGGGTCAGTTCGAGCGAGTCCGGTTGGGAGCTCTGCAGGCACCACCGGCGCCCAGTCGAGTCGACCGGACACCGGCACCCGCGCGAACCAGCCCGACACCGGCTCGTACTCGAACCGGCTCGACACCGATACTCGCGCAAACCTCTCCGGCTCCTGCACCTGGCGCGGGTTGTCGGAGGATCTGTTGCGCCGACCATGCCATCTGGGTGCAGGTGCCGCAGCGCCGGCCGGGATCCTTGGCCATGGCGCGCGCGATGAGTTCGTCGAAACCCCCTGGTAGATCGGGGTTTCGCTCCGACGGCACCGGCACCGGCTCGTACGCGTGCCCGTATTTGATCTGGCCGACGTTCTGTCCCGGGTACGGCGGCTGGCCGGTCAGCATGTGATAGAGCGTGCAGCCCAAGGAATAGACTTCGGCGCGTCGATCGGCCTCGCCCGGCCGGGTCAGTCGCTCGGGGGCGGCGTACTGGAAGCTGGCCGGGATCTCGCCGCGCTGGGTCAGCTGCCTGCTCTCGTCGAGCGCCTTGGCGATGCCGAAGTCGGTGAGCAGCGCCTGTTCCGGCCGCCCGTCGGAGAGCAGGATATTCGCCGGTTTCACATCCCGGTGCAGAATCCCGGTGTCGTGCGCGTGGTCGAGCGCCGCGGCGGTCTCGGCGATGATCCGCACCGCCTGGGCCGGATGCATGGCTCCCGGCCGCAGTGCCCGCGCCACATCGGTGCCGTCGACGAAGGTCATGGAGATTCACAGCCGGTCGTCCTCCTCGCCGCGCGCGTACACCGTGACGATGTTCGGATGCTGCAGCCGCGCAACGGTATCGGCCTCCCGCCGGAACCGCACCCGGTGCTGCGACTCGCCGCCGGGCAACGTCAGTAGCTTCAGAGCAACGAAGCGCGGCAGGTCCCGATCGCGCGCCTGGTAGACCGCGCCCATCCCGCCGGCCCCCAGTTTCCGCAGGATCCGGTAGCCGGCGAAGACCTCGCCTGGTTCGAGCGTGCTCCCCACGGAGTGAATATCGCGCAACGCGCCCGCACCGAAACGTTCAGCGTGTCGGGTGCGGGTGGGTGGCCTCGCGACGATCGGGCGGGACCGCGGTAACCAGCGCTTCTTACAGAGTGAACCCGGCATTCCGGTCACGCGAAACGCCGTTGGGGGCGCGCAGGCGGCAATGACCTTGTAGTCTTTCACAATTCGGCCACCCCGCTTGGCTAGTGTCGGGTGAGCCGTGCATCTGTCGATCAACAGAGAAGGGGATTGTCGGACGTGGACGTGGGAGCAGTGGCGGCGGCCGCGCAGTCGGGTCGCAGCAGCGAAGCCATCGTCGCCGACACCGAGAAGCAAGCCATCGATCTGCTGACCAATATCGGTCGCTACTACCAGGCCATGTACAACCTCGGTGACATCCGTTCGCCCGGAGCCGAATTGCGTGCGGCCTGCTCGAAGCTGCTCACGGTCGCGAACTGGCTGGACACCGCCCGTGACGAGCAGCTGACCGACGTGCCGGAGCCCGCCGAGTCGGCCGGGCCGTCGCAGGGACGCTCGCTGCCCCGGGTGGTGGCCGATTTCCTCGCCGAACACCCCGAACAGACCTGGACCCCGGCGGAGGTGATCGCCGCGCTCCAGAGTCGCGGCGTGGAGCTGCCGATCAGCGCCCGCCACCACGTCGCGGTCGCGCTGGGGCGAATGGCGCAGCGCGACAACAGCAATGTCCGCAAACTCGATCGCGGGAAGTACCAGTACGCGGCGGACTCCGCGTAATCCGTCCCCGCCGGTTCGCGCATGATCGACGGGTGAAAGAAAAGCATTTGGTGTACTGCCGGATCGAACGCGCCGGCACCATCCTGCTGATCCGCAGGGCCGCCAGGGTTTTCCTGGCCGGGCGGTGGGAATTGCCGGGCGGTGGCGTCGAGCCGGGGGAGCGACCCGAACAGGCCGCGGTACGCGAGGTCGCGGAGGAGACGGGTCTGGCCATCGACGTCCTCGGTGAGCGCTCGGCGCACGAGTGGATGGATGTGGCCGGACGCCCGCTGCGGATTCACGCGCGCGTCTTCGATGTGCGCGAAAACGGCAGTGGCGCGGTGATTCTCAACCCGGACGAGCACGACGACCATGCCTGGGTCACGCCGGAGCAGGCCGCCGGGCTCGATCTCGCCGAGCACTTCCGCGACGCGGTGGCCGGATGAAGCGATAGGAAATGCCGGACGAGCCGCTGCGAGATGCCCGATGACGCGCTAGGAGATGTAGGCGATGAGTTCGTCGACGTAGGCGCGGAAGAGGGTGGCCATGTCGACCGTGTCGGGATCCACCAGCCACTGCAGCTGCAGGCCGTCCATCATGGCGAAGACCTGACGGGCTATCGCCGCGGGGTCGATGTCCTTGCGGATGCTGCCGTCGTCGATGCCCGCCTGTAGCGCTCCGGCCAGGTAGTCCTGGAGCAGGCGGTAGCGGTTCAATGCCCACTCGTGGGCCGGATGGTCGGCGGTGACCGCCTCGCTGGTGAGCACGGTGAACAGCCGGACCAGCCCGGGCACGTGCATATTGTGCTCGACCAGCTGGGCCAGGCGGACGAGGGCGTCCTTGCCGCGCAGCTGCTGGTCGAACCCGAGGCGGTCGTAGTCGAGGCGGTCGCGGTAGTCGAGGACCGCCGACAACAGCGCGGCCTTGTTCGGGAAGTAGTGCAGCAGCCCGGGCTGGGACAGACCGCAGCGGTCGGCGATCTCGGCGATGGAGGCACTGCGATAGCCGTTGTCGGCGAAGGCTTTCAGTGCCTCGTCGATGATCTGCTCGCGACGGTCGTCGCCCCGTCTGCGGCGTCGGGGGTGGGGCGTCATGAGGTGGGACACTAGTCAAGCGGGTTGATCAGGCAAAACCGGATCATGGTTACGAAACGATAACATTACCTAGTGACCACTCGGTAAACTGGATTTCCACTGGCACACTCGTGCCAGCCGTACAGGGCAGTACGAGGGAAGGGATTGCCGATGAGTCAGGCCCCGATCATCACGCCGATCACGCTGCGCGGAGCAGCCGGGAAGCTGGCCGCATGGGAGGTCGAGCCGCCCGCCGGGATCGAGCGCCGCGGCACCGCGCTGCTGGTGCCGGGCTTCACCGGCTCCAAGGAGGACTTCGAGGAGATGCTGCCGCTGCTCGCGGCGGCCGGGTACCGGGCGGTCGCCTACGACCAGCGCGGGCAGTGGGAGTCCGAAGGGCCCGAGGAGGTTTCGGGGTACACCCTGGCCGATTTCGTTGGCGACCTGCAGGGCGTGGTCGACCAGATCTCACCGGCCGAGCCCATCCACCTGGTCGGGCATTCCTTCGGCGGCTACGTCGCCCGCGTCGCGGTGATCGAGCGGCCGCAGCGGTTCCGCAGCTTCACCCTGCTGGCGTCGGGCCCTTCCTCGGTCGCCGACATCAATTTCCCGCCGCCACTGCTGGTCGCGCAGGCGGTGGAAGCCGGTGGGCAGGAGGTCATCTGGGAGCAGATGAACGCGGTCATGGCCCAGGCCGACCAGCAGCCCGCGCCGCAGCGCCGGGAGTTCCTGCGGGAGCGGATCCTGCGCACCAAGAAGGCCAATATCATCGGCATCCTGACCTGCATGGCCGAGCCGCCGGTGAAAGATCCGGCGGTGCTGCGGGATTCGGGTGTGCCGCTGCTGGTCGCCTACGGCGACACCAATGACCTGTGGGCGCCCGAGGTGCACGAGCGGTTCGCGAAGCAGCTGAACGCGAAGACCGCCGTCTATCACGGCTCCGGCCATGTGCCGAACGAGGATGTGCCCGCACAGGTCAGCGCGGACCTGGTGACCTTCTGGAAGGAGCAGGAATGACCGACGTCATCGACGACCTCCTCGGGAAGCTGGATCTTCCCGCCAAGATTCGCCTGATCTCGGGCGCGGGCTTCTTCCGCTTCGCGGGCGAACCGAGCATCGGGCTGGCCGAGATGCCGGTCTCCGACGGCCCGTCCGGCGTGCGCGGAGAGCAGTGGGACGAGCGCGACCCCTCGGTCAGCCTGCCCTCGGGTACTGCCCTGGCCGCCACCTGGGATCGCGACCTGCTCACCGAGATCGGCGCGCTCATCGCCGCCGAGGCCCGCCGCAAGGATGTGTACGCGGTACTCGGGCCGACCATCAACCTGCACCGATCCCCGCTCGGCGGAAGGCATTTCGAATGCTTCTCCGAGGACCCGATGCTGACCGCCGAGATCGCCGACGCCTACGTGCGGGCGGTGCAGGCGCACGGGGTGAGCGCGTGCCCGAAGCACTACGTCGCCAATGACTCCGAGACCGAGCGGTTCACCGCGAATGTGGTCGCGGACGAGCGGACCCTGCGGGAGCTGTACCTGTACCCGTTCGAGCGGTCCGTCGAGGCGGGTGCGTGGATGATCATGGCCGCCTACAACTCGGTCAACGGCGTCACCATGACCGAGAACGACCTGCTCGACGAACCGTTGAAGGGGGAGTGGGGCTTCGACGGCGTGGTGGTGTCGGACTGGACCGCGGTGCGCTCCACCCTCGGCGCGGCCAAGGGCAACGACCTGGCCATGCCCGGTCCGTGGGAGCTGTGGGGCGCGCCGCTGGAAGCGGCCGTCCGCAAGGGCGAGGTGCCCGAGTCCGCGATCGACGAGAAGGTGCGGCGCATCCTGCGATTCGCCGTCCGGGTCGGCGCGTTGAACGGAACGCCCGAGCCCGTTCCGACCTTCAGCGACGAGGCGTCGCAGCGCCTGGTGCGCGAGGCCGCGGCCAAGGCCATGGTGCTCGCCGCCAACGACGGCACCCTGCCGCTCGGCAAGCCCGCGCAGGTGGCGCTGCTCGGATCCGCCGCCGCCGAACCGCGTTTCATGGGCGGCGGCAGTGCGACCGTGATTCCGGCGCACACCACCTCCCCGCTGCAGGGGCTGTCGGAGGTGCTGCCGGTGGTCCACACACCGGGTGTGCACCTGAGCGAGAACATGATTCCGGTTCCGCTGGACCTGGTCACCGACCCCGAGACCGGCGAGCCGGGGTTGTCGCTGCGGTACCTCGACGGCGACGCCGTGCTGGATACCGAGCATCGGCGGGCGGGCAGCCTCATGCTCTTCGGCAACCCGAATGCCCTGCAGGCCAAGGCCATCGAGCTGCGCGGACGACTGCGGGCCGACGTGGCGGGGGAGTGGCGCATCGGGTTCGCCGGTGTGGGCACGCTGACCCTGACACTGGACGGCGAGCAGGTGCTCGCGGAGACCGTGGTGCCCGCCGGCGCCGATCCGGTCGAGATGCTGCTGAATCCGCCGCAGCGGTTCGTGACCCGCACCCTCGCCGAGGGGCAGGAGGTCGACGTGCTGGTGCGCATGATGCCGGACAACGGCTTCCCTGCCATGGGCATCACCTGTGCGGTCGGCCGTCCGCGCCGATCCGACGACGAAGAGTTCGCTGCCGCAGTCGAATTGGCGCGGACCTCCGAGGTGGCGGTGGTGGTCGTCGGCACGACCGAGCTGATCGAATCCGAAGGCTTCGACCGCACCACGCTGCGGCTGCCCGGTAGGCAGGACGATCTGGTCGCCGCGGTCGCCGCGGTGAACCCGCGCACCATCGTGGTGGTGAACTCCGGTTCGCCGGTGGAGATGCCGTGGCGCGACGACGTCGCGGCCGTGCTGCTTGCCTGGTTCCCCGGGCAGGAATTCGGCGCGGCGCTCGCCGACGTGCTCACCGGCGCCGCCGAACCCGGCGGCCGCCTGCCCACCACCTGGCCCGAAACGATGGCCGACGTGCCGGTGCTCGACACCAAGCCCGCACCCGACAATGCGCTGCCCTACGGCGAGGGCATTCACATCGGCTACCGCGCCTGGCTGAAATCGGGTGTGGCCCCGGCCTATCCCTTCGGCCACGGTCTCGGCTACACCACCTGGGAGCTCGACGAGCTGACGGTGTCCGGCCGGACCGCGACCGTCACCGTCCGCAATACCGGTGACCGCCGGGGCCGTCAGGTCGTGCAGGCGTATCTGTCGCGCGAGCACAGCGACGTCGACCGGCCGGTGCGCTGGCTGGCCGGATTCGCGGTGGTGGAGGCGAACCCGGGTGAATCCGTCACCGCCACCATCGACGTGCCCAAGCGCTCCTTCGAGCACTGGACCGATCAGGGCTGGGCGATCGAACCCGGGACCTTCACCCTGCACGTCGGCACCTCGGTGACCGCCCTCCCCCTCACCGCCGACATCGGCTGATCGCCTCGACCGCAACGGGTTCCGGCCGCACCACGGCCGGAACCCGTGCTCTTCGCACGCTCTGGTTTCGTCGGCCTCTCGGCGGCGCTGGCGGCCGGGGCCCAGCTCATTCCGCTGTGCACCCCGACCTGGCCCGGCACGCTGGCCTTCGCCGCGGTGAACGGACTGGCCTTCGGCTGTTTCATGGCCGTGGACACCGCGCTGTCACCATGATGCTGCCCAATGCCGAAGATGCCGTCTGCGACGTGGGGGTGCTCGATATCGCCAATGCGGGTCCCCAAATCGTCGGGCCTTTCGTGGCGTCGGCGGTGGTGAGCTTCGGCGGTACCCGCCGCTATTCCTGGTCGGTGGCCTGCATTCGGTGCTGGGGGCGGCCGCGGTTGTGCCGATTCGGGCGGTGCGCTGACATTCAGTGCCGGAGTTTCGGTGGGGCTATGGATATTGCTGCTTGCATGCCAAGATCAGGTAATATCTGGCCACACTGAAAGGGACTGCACGGCAACCCTTTTGCTCTCTTGATCGACAGCTAGGCGGGTAGGGGGTATCCGGGGGACAGAACTCGAGGCTTCAGCGAAGTTGTCGAGGCGCAGGGGCCGCTCGTCGACGCGGTGGGGGTGTTGACGGCGAAATGACAGAGGGCCGGCTGCGCCACCGATCGTGCACGCGATGGATGACGCCGGCGTAGCCGTCCTCCGCGACGTGGTGACCAGAAGATTCCGCAGCATCGTCTGCCGCTCGCATCAAAGGAATCTAGAGTGTCCGAAAATTTCCCGGATCATCCCGCCGCTCTTTCTTCCACTCCCACCGACCTTTCCCTGCTGTTGCGTCCGGCCCCGCCCGGCGCGCCCACCGACATGGTGCGCATGCAGCCGCGCAACGGCTACCTGCTGTGGGCCGACCTGCCACCCGTTCTCGTCCTGGGCAGCTCCGGCGGCTCCGGCGCGACCACCACCGCCCTGGGCATCGCGGGCGCGGCCGCCTACGACTACGGCGAACACTCGCCGATCGTCGTCGACGCCACCACCACCGGCGGCGACCTGGCCGCCCGCGGCTGCGACACCATCGACGCCGCGGGGACCGTCCAGTCCTGGCTGAGCATGACCCACCGCAGCCTGCCGTCCACCGTGATCGACAGTTGCGGCGAAAACAGCTCCGGCGTAGGCGTATTGCCCCGCGGCCCCGAGGCGCTGCCCCGCCGCGAGACCTACTCGTCGGTGCATCGCGACCTGGTCGAAGCCGGCTGCCTGCCCGTCTACGACGGCGGCGCGCCCGTCACCAACCGCATGGTCGCCCCGCTGCTGTCGGATTCCCGGATCTCGCTGGTGATCACCCTCGCCGCCCGCCCCGACGCCGTGAATCGGCTCAAACCCGCCCTGATCTGGCTCGACGACAACTACAGCCAGTACCACCTGGCCGAAGCGGTCATCGTCGTCACGCGCCAGCACCCGAAGGACGGGCCGCTGGTCACCGAACACGTCCGCAAATATCTCGGTGACGTGGTCCGGGCGGTCGCCGAAATCCCCTATGACGCCCACCTGGGTTCCGGCGGCCCCATCAGCTGGCGCCGCCTCGCGCCGCCCACCCGCGCCGCCTACCGCCAACTCGTGAACCTGCTCCGCTAGTAGACGACATTTCGAAATGCCTGTGCGGCTTGATCCGTCGGCGCGGCTCTTGCTGGCAGGATTACGCCATGAACGCATTCGAGGTGGCGGTGACCGTTCGATTGCGGTACAGCCGCTGAGAAGTTCACGGTGTTGGCGTAATTCCCTGTTCGAATGCATCTCACGAGACATGGATTCGAGGGCATATGACGAATGCTCGGCGGTTACAGCAGCAGGTTGATGGTGGGGGACATGCGCGTTCGGCAGCGCGAACACGATTGCCGGCGGGAGCGACATACGTCGCATTCCTGCTGACGGCGCTCGGCCTGGTGCTCATCGGGCCGGTAGCCGCAGGTTTCCTGATCGAGGCGAGCGGGGGTGGGGCCACCGGGCCGGGGGCAATCGCGGCACTGATCGGAATGGCGACCTTCATCGCACTCACGCTGGGGGCCGGATCCTGGATTTTCTGGACGGCCAGGCGCAGCCCGGCCCGGGGTTCGCACTCCGGTACGTGATCGGCGCAGCAGAACGACTGCCCCGACGACGATGACGATGCCGACCGCGAGGAGGACCGAACCGAACACCGCGAGGAACCAGGTCTGGCCGGAGAACGCGGCAATGGTGCCCGGGACCGCCAGCCAGATGATGGTGCCGAGGATGGCGGAGAACCATTCCGCGGGGCTGCGGCCGAGTTGCCATCCCATCGTGGCCAGTTCCGATTTGATGGATTCGCCGATCCGGTCGGGATCGCGGTTCCAGTGGTGCGGGGCCTCGCCCTCGCTGTTGGGCCAGTAGTACCGGAAGAACTGTGCGCGGCTGTGCTTTTCATTGAGCCGCAGGGAATAGCTGTAGGGGGTCCGGGTGCGGTCCTTGTCGTAGGGCCGTTCGACCCGCAGGCCGTCGTGGACCGAGCGCACGGTATAGGGGCTGCCGTCGAGCACCATCCGCAGGCGGCTCTCCAACAGCACCTTCGCCGGCGGAATCGGATAACTCACAAGATCATCGTAATCTAACCGAGACCATTTGTGCGGCAATCGAACTGGCGAGCACGAATCCATGGGGTGGCATTTCCGAATGCGATTGTTTCTCGATGCAATGCGGCGAATTATCAGCCCTGGCCGCCGAAGGTGGTGAGGTCGATGGCATCGGCCATGGCCTGGTATCCGGCCGCGTTCGGGTGGAGGTTGTCGGGACCCGCATAGCGCGGGGCCAGGACGGCGGGGTCGGCCGGGTCGCGGAGGGCGGCGTCGAAGTCGATGACGCTGTCGGCGAGCTGCTGCCCGCGGATCCAGGAATTCAATTGCCGGCGAACGGGGTCGGCGGTGGGGAAGGTGAGGATGCCGTCGTTGAGGGCGTTGGCGGCGGGCAGGATGGTGCCGAGGTGGACTCGCAGACCGGCGGCGTGGAGTCGGTCGATGAGCTCGGTGTAGCCGCTGACCAGCTGGTTGTAGTCGGCGCCGATCGGGATGCCCAGGTTGTTGATGCCCTCGAGGATGATGACGTCGGTGACGCCGGGCTGGTCGAGCACATCGTGCTGGAGCCGGGCGGTGGCGGCGGGACCGAACTGGGGGATGAATCCGTCTCTGGTGACCCGGTTTCCGGAGATACCGGCATTGACGACGCTGTACGGCAGACCGGCCTGATCGAGCCGCCGCTGTAGGAAGTCGGGGTAGCGTTGGGCACGGTCGACCACCCCTGGGTCCTGCGGGAGGCCCAGGACGTTCGAGGCGACATAGCCGTCGGTGATCGAATCACCCAGGGCGACAATGGTGCTCACCGTTCCGGGTGCTCGGACATCGAGACCGGACAGGAACGGCATCGAGGTGGTGTGCAGCGGCAAACTCGCCCCGGCGGGGTCGTCGGCCGTGTCTCCGGCGACCGGGAGACTGTAGAAACTGGTGGCGTTCGCGTCGAAATGCTCGGTGGGCAGGACGTCCGGACCGGCGACATAGACGCTCACGGCCAGGGACTCGAAAGCGTCGAAGGACAGGTCGATCGGATCGCTCACGACCTCACCCCACGCGGCGGCCGTCACGCTCGAGCTGCCGTCGAAGGTCACCTCGCGCATGGAGTCCGGCTGCACCGCAGGACCTTCGGACTGCTTGGCGATGGTGACATGAGCGAACTCGACCGGCGTGGGGCGGGTGCGATTGGTGAGGCGGATCCGCGCCGTCGCTCCGCCCCGATGCGGGGTCACGATCAGCCGGTAGGTCTGGTCGGACAGGTGCAGCTGCGGCGCCTCGGACGGATCCACGACGCCGAACGAATCCGACGGCGCCGCCATCCAACTGCTCACCCAGTGCCCGCCATCGCCCGCCTCGCCTGAGGATGGCTCGGCCGCAGCCGGAACGATCCCGTGCCAGGCCATCGCCGCCAGCATCGCCACCGTCACCGCGCCACCCCTCCTGCCGGCGTTTGCGAGACCAGACGGAGAGGTTGGACGGCATCGCGGTGTCATGCTGGCCGACCCTAGCAATCCCTGTAATTCCTTACAGAGCTTTCGGCAAGAAGGTCAGCTCACCGACAACGCCTCGCGCAGCACCATATCGAAGCCGATCGGCTCGCGGCCGATCAACTCCGCCAATGTCGGGTCGACCGTGGCGAATTCACCGGCTCGGGCGGCGGCGAAGATATCCACCATCATGTCCGCCTGCCATAGCGGAACGCCGTAGCCCACCATCTGCTGCCGGAATTCCTCGTCGGAAACGGTGACGCGCTTGATGGTTCGGCCCGTGAGCTCGGAGGCGAGGGCGGCGATCTCGTCGAAGTCCACGGCCTGTGCGGCGGTCAATGGCGGTGTGGGACCGTCGAATCGACCTTCCTCGGCGAGGATCGCCGCGGCGGCCTCGGCAAGGTCGGCGTGCGCGGTCCAGCTCACCGCTCCATCCGCGGGCAGCGCTAGCTGTCCGGTCTCGGCGGCCTGGCCGAAGAACCGCAAGGCACTGGCCGCGTAGAAACCGTTGCGGAGCGACGTGAATGGCACGCCGCGGACGAGCAGCGCCTCCTCGTCGGAGGCGTGGTCGCGGCAGGCCTCGAAGCGGGAGGCTGGGCTGGCGCCCATATGGCTGGTGTAGAGGATGCGGCGCGCGCCTGCCGCCGCGGCGGCGTCGATGGCTGCGCGGTGTTGTCGGATGGCCTCCGCGCCGAGCTTGTCGACCGACACGACGAGCACCTGGTCGGCGCCCTCGAAAGCGTGGGACAGGCTGTCGGGGTCGGTGAAGTTGCCCTGTCGCACCCGTACTCCGCGGTCGGCGAGGTCCTGTGCCTGTCGCGGGTCGCGGACACTCACACCCACCTGGTCCGCGGGCGCCCGCATCAGCAGGCTCTCGACAATCCGGCGGCCCAGCAGCCCGGTGGCTCCGGTCACGATGATCATGCTGTTCTCCCTGTCGATTCCAATGGAAACATCATGTCGATAACAGTGATACTTCCGCTGGAAACAGTCAAGCGTTATCGTTGATTCATGACATCGCCCACGCCACGTACGAGCGCCACGACCAACGTCGAATCCGACGGCACGGCGTCGGCTCGCGATCGGCATCGACAGCGTGTCATCGAAGCCGCGGCCGATCTGCTCGAGCGTGGGGGCAGGGACGCGGTGACCACTCGCGCGGTCGCCGACGCGGCCGGGTTGCAGCCACCGGCGATCTATCGGCTGTTCGGTGACAAGGACGGGCTGCTGGACGCCGTCGCGGAGTACGGTTTCGCGAAATTCGTTGCTGGAAAACGCATAGACCCCGACCCGGCTGATCTCATCCAAGACCTCCGGGCAGGGTGGGACCTCGCGGTCGAGTTCGGCCTGTCCAACCCCGCGCTCTATACCCTCATGTACAGCGAACCCGCCGGCGCCGAGTCGGCCGCGTTCCAGGTCGGACTGGAGATCCTGCGCGGGCGCGTTCGTCGGCTCGCGGCGGGCGGCTGGCTACGTGTCGACGAGCAGCTAGCGGCCGGGATCATTCACGCCACCGGCCGGGGTGCGGTCCTGACCTGGCTGTCGCTCCCGGAAGCCGCCCGCAACCCGGCCCTGCTCACCGCTCTCCGAGAGGCCATGGTCGCCGCGGTCACCACCGAACAGCCTGCCGTTCGAGACGCCGGCCCGGCGGGCGCTGCTCGCGCTCTGCGCGCCGTCCTCCCCGAAGAGACAACGCTCACCGCCGCCGAGCAACACCTACTCCGAGAGTGGTTGGACCGTCTCGCAACCGACCACTGACCGTCCACGCAGCGTCGTTGGGACTCGACCGGGCGCTGCCATCCACTCGTCGACCCCGAAAGGGGTTGCGCCTCAGCGGTTTCGTGAGGAGGACCAGGGTGGCGATGGCAGCGGTGGAGACGGCCAGGCACCCGTGGAGCAGCACGACCCGGAGCGGGAGATTGGATTCGCGGGTCGCTCAGTGGGCCGCGCTCGGGCCCGGATTGGACGGGGCGAGGTAGCGGTAGGTGGAGATCCAGCGGATGAACATGGTGATGGCCACGAGGGCTGTCGCCGCCAGAAGTGCCACGCCCGCTTTGGCTATGGCGTGATCGCCCACCACGACGAAGACGGCGACACGATTCTCGCCAAGGTCGAGCCTTAACCGGAGTTCTTGGCGAGCAATAGGTCGAGGACCCGGGTGTATTGGTCGGGGAAGTCCATGGGGACGATTCCGTAGTGGGCGGACTGGGTGGTGTGAGTGGTCAGGTAGTCGGCGAGTTTGGGCATGATCGCTGCCGCGTTGTCCTTGGGCCAGGCATTGTCGGCGAAGCTGGTGAAGTTGATGTACTCGAGGTTGTTGGCGGGGTCGGCGGCCGCCTTGTCGAGACAGGCTTTGACGTAATCGAATTTGTCGCCGCCGGAGGAGCCGAAGTTCGAGGAGCCGGAGTCGAGGCCAGCCAGGCCGTGGTCCTTGTAGTGGTCCTGGAGATAGATCCGGTCGGTGGTGAAGACGCCGTTGTCGCCGCCCGGCCATTGCAGGCAGCCCAGTGAATTGGCGAACTGGGCGATGAGGACGATGCGGCCGCGGGCCTCACCCAGCGCGGGGAAGCGGTTCTCCAGCCAGAACAGTGAGCGGTAGCCCTTGGTATCCAGGTAGCCGTTGAAGATTCGCGCGAAATCGGCGCCCACGTCGTTATTGGTGCCGTCCTCCTTCTTGACCCGCATGACGAGAACTTCGCCGGGATTGCCGGCCAGGAAGGCCCGGCACTGGTCGAGCACCGTATCGAAGGTGATGCCCTGGTAGAAGGCGCTGTGGTACACGCCGAAGGAGTCGGCGGTGTGGTCCTGCAGGCCGTTGCAGCGGATGTCCAGGAAACGGATGCCGTGCGCGAATTGGTCCAGGAGCGACCAGTTCTGGGTGTGCGCCCACTCGGTGCCGTTGGCGGCGCTGGTGCAGCAGGAGTCGTGGGTGCCGGGGATGGTGAGGCGCAGCAGTGACGTGGCGTCGGGGAGCACGGACATCCACGCCTGCGGCGGTGCGCCGACGGTTCGCGCGTGCGGGATCGCCTGCGCCGCAGGGCTGCTCAGGCCGGTGGCGAGTGCGCCTGCGGCGGCGGCCAGGGTGGTGCGGGCGAAGTCTCGGCGGGTCAAGCTCATAGAGCGGGGAGCCTAACCTGGACAATGGACCAAGATCGCCGTTTTGCCCGAATTGGGTGGTCACCCCGGTTCGGTGGTCAGGGTGATGGTGGTCCAGCCGCCGACGTGGATGCGGTCACCCTCCTGCAGTGGCACAGGCGTTTTCGGCGGGATCGGCTGCGGGCTGTCGTTGAGACAGGTGCCGTTGGTGGAACCCAGGTCGGTGACCGTGAGCGTCCCGCCGTCGATGTGCAGGATGGCGTGCGAGCGCGACACCGCGATATCGGCGGGCGCGACCGAGAGGTCGATATCGGGGTGCACGCCCTGCGAGACGCTGCGCTTGCCGATCAGGATATTGGGCCCCTGCAAGGGGATTCGGCGGTCGGGATAGTAGTTGGGGAAGTCGACCCGCTCCAGATCGGGCCCCTTCTGTGCCTGCATGCGCGCGTAGTGTGCCCGGTCGGCGGAAATGGTGGCGACCCAGACCGGCGCTGCGGCTCCGTTCTCGACCGCCCCGGATTCGCCCTCGATCGCCCCGGATTCACCGCCGGTCGTCGCCGGCTCCGCGCTCACCGGTGGCGAGGGCGGAGGCGGCGGCAGCGCCGAGTCGTGTCCGCAGTTCTCGCAGAACCGCCCCTCCGAGGGCGCCCCGCAGGACGGGCACACCGCCAGTTGCGGTGTGGCACCACCGAATTGACCGCCCACCGGCGCACCACAGAAATCGCAGTAGTCGGTGGCGGTGGTTTCGTGCCCCTCGATGCAGAGCGCCATCACGGCTCCTTGCGGACTCGGGCGGTCTTGGTGGAGCGGACGTCGAGGGCCATCTCGTCGGCGGGATCGATCTTGTTGCGCAGGCGGATGGTCCCGGTCCGCTCGTCCACCACGTCGACGACACTGAGCAGCAGCTTGGCGGTGTTCTCATTGCCCGACTCGCTGGCCAGGTGGTACGCGCGCTGGAGTTTGGCCGTGGCCGTGGCGAAGTCGCCCTGCTTGCGCGCGGTCAGGCCCTCCTGGACGGTCTGGGCCAGCTCGGCCTGTCCGGTGTAGTGCGCGACCCGGCGGCTGATGATCGCCGACTTGTCGGTATCGGTCGTCCAGGCCGCCTTGACCAGACCCTGCCCGAGTACATCGCCCTCGGCCAGCACGCTCACCCGCGCGGCCAGCTTCTCCCGATCCGGCGCCGCCGGCTCGAGCTCCAGCTGGATGTGATAGTCGCGATCCTCGGCGCCCCAGGAGCCCAGCGGATATTCGCCCACCTGCGGCCCGACCTCGGTGCGTCGCGCGGTGAGATCCTCGATGAACGGCGCGACCTGCTTGAGGAACACGATCTTCGCGCCCACCGGTGTCCACACCCGCATGGTCAGATCCGGAATCGCCTTCTCCATCGACGATTCCATCGTGGCCGCGAAATCCTGGGCCAGCAGGTCCGCGGTCGCCACGGTGTCGATCGTCCCGTGCAGGGCGGAGGCGATGGGGCGCACCTCGTTCGGCTCCCAGTCCACCCCGACGCCACGGCAGTCGCAGGTGAAGACACCGATGGACTGGCGGATCTCCTCCGCCAGCCGCTCGGGTGTCTCGTGCTCGTTCTTGCCGTCGGTGAGCAGGATGGCGTGCACCATGGCCCCCGGGTGCTGCTGGGCGATCAGCCGTGACAGTCCCAGCCAGGTGCCGATCGCGGTGCCGCCGTGCGGAACCAGCTTGTCCAGCGCTCGCCGTGCGTTGGCGCGCTCCTGCGGGCTGGCCACCGCCGAGGGCCCGCGATGCGGAAACACCACCTGAGCCTTGTCGGTACCCTCCACGATCGCGAACCGGGTGCCGTCGGGCATGACGTCCAGCGCCGCCAGCGTGGCCCGCCGGGCGCCCGCGAACTTGTCGGCCGCGCCCATGGACCCGGAGGTGTCGATGATCAGGATCTCGACCCGCGGCGGCGGCGCCACCGACACCACCAGATCGCCGGTGGCCTCGACGGTGACGATGGCGTCGACCGTGCGCACCCCCTCGGCGAGGAATGCGTTCTGGTCGATGGCTACCGAAATGCCTTTGTTCTCAGCGGAAGTCACGGTGTGTCTCCTGATGGTGCGAGGGACGGGACGGGTACGAGGGCGACGGTGATGTTGTCCTTGCCGCCCGCACCGAGTGCGTGCTCCACCAGGGCGCGCGCCGCGGGCAACGGCGCCAGCGAGCCGGTGAAGCGGGACAGGGCCGCTGCCTCCGGGAGGTAGTTCCACAACCCGTCGGTGCACACCAGCAGCACCCCGGGCGCGTCGGTGTGCAGGGTGCGCACGCAGGTGGGCGACCACTGGTGTTCGCTGTCGGCACCGAGCCAACGGGTGAGCACGTGCGCGTGCGGGCCGTCCATGGCGGTGGCCGCGTCCAGCACGCCGTTGTCGACCATGGCCTGGGCGAGCGAATCGTCGACGGTGAGCCGGTCGGAGTCGTCGCCGCGCAGCCAATAGGCGCGGCTGTCACCGACATTCGCGACGGTGATGTCCGCGCCGCCCTCGGCGTCGAACTGCACGATCGCCGAGACATAGGTGCACGACGGTGCTTTCCCATCTGGCGAGCCGACCGCCTTGACCGCGTCGGCGGCGGCGGTGAGCCCGGCCATGACGCAGTACTCGGCGGGCTGGTCCGCGGCGAGGGCGGCCAGGCAGGCGTCCAGCCCCGCCCGGGCCGCCGCACCCGAGGCGGCCTGCGGATCCTCGGAGGTCGACACCCCGTCACAGACCGTGATGACCGCGGCGGCCGGACGATTCGGCACCGCGCCCTCCAACACCGCCGCCGCGACCGCGTCCTCGTTGCGGGCGTGCAGCAGGCCGCGATCGGTGATCAGGCACGCGGTGCCCAGGTCGAATTCGAAGCGATCCCGCTCGGGCCCGAGCTCACCACAGGTGGCGCAGTAGCCGTCCGGGTCGAATTCGCTTCCGCCGCAGCCGGCGCAGTCGGGTGGCGGACCGGATTCGACGGTGGCCGTGGTGCCGGTGGGTTCGAGCCGGGCACTGCGTGCCGCCTGGGCCACCGGCACGGTCGAGCCGGAGCCGGGCCGGAATTCCTTGGGCGGCAGCGCGATCACCCGGATGCCGAGTTTGCGGCCGCAGGCCTCGCAGAACCGGTCGGTGTCGGCGGCGAAGGTGCCGCAGTGCGGGCAGCGGGCCGTCACAGCAGCGTCCTCGGGCGCACCGCATTGGCCTGCTCCACCAGGGCGATCCGTTCCCACATGTCCTCGGTTTCGTGCGCCAGGTCGCGATAACAGCGTTCCAAACCGGTGCGTACCCCTTGTTGATCGAGCGCCACCCCCAGCAGCGGGGAGTGGTCGGTGGGCACCCTGCCCAGGCGCAGCCAGCGCAGCGCCGCGTCCAGGACTCGTAGACGAGCCTGCGCGGCACGGCGTTTCGAGTCGAGGGTCAGACTATCGATGCGTTTGCCGGCATCGCGAACCAATTGTTCGGTCAGCTCCGCGGGCTCGGCGACGGCCAGCAGCGTCTCGACGGCGGTGACCCCGGCCTCGGTGTGCACCGCCGAGGCGGCGTCGACCTGATCGAGCACCGCGACCGCGCCCGCCCGGTCGCCGGTCGCGCGCCGCAGCCGGGCCGCGCCGAAGGCGGCGCTGGTGAAGGAGCGGTCGGTGCGCCAGACCAGGTCGTAGTAGCGGGCGGCCCGCTCGCGTGCGGTCTCGGGATCCAGTCCGTCCGCGGCCATGAGCTCGGCGGTGACCGCCAGGGCCAGCTTCGGTGCGGCCTCGCCCGGCAGGGCGCTGTAGAGGGCGTCGAATTCGGCTGCGGCGGCGGTCCAATCGCGCTGCAGCAGGCGGGCCAGGCCCGCGAACCAGGTCAGCCGCCAGTCGCCGGACAGCGTCTCGCCCACCGCGTCCAGCCGGCGCAGCGCGTCGTCCGGATCGCCGAATTCCAGTGCGGCGCGGATCAGCCGGAGCGGGATCTCCACCGACTCCTCGCGGCCGGTGACCACCGACTGCAGGCCCGCGGTGATCTCGCGCTCCAGGTCCTCGGGCGTGACCGCGCTGGTCGAGGCCAGCAGTGCCGCGCCGCTGTCGCTCGGGTCGACCAGCGGAACCGGCAGCGCCGCAATGAGGGCACGAGGATCGCCGGGCAGTTGGTCACCGACGCCGAACACCCCGCGCGGCGGGCCGAACCGGGTGGACAGCCCCGGCCGGGGCCGCCCGTCCTCGGTGGCCAGCACCTCGCGCAGAATGCCGGTGAGCTGATCGCCCATCTCGGTCATGGAGGTGAAGCGCGCGTCCGGCTCGATATCGGTGGCGCGCACCAGGAATCGGTACAGCGATTCGTGGCGGGCCATGAGCGGTTCGAGCTCGGGACCGGGTAGCGGGCCGAGTTCGTTGTTCACCGGCGGGATCCGCATGATGAGCGCCGCCAGCGTGCGGCCCACCGTGTACACCTCCGACGCGACGGTCGGCCCGGTCTGCGCGATCTCCTTGGCCTGGTAACCCGGTGTGCCGTAGATGGTTTCGTTCTGATCGTGCAGGCCGACGACCGCGCCGAGGTCGATGAGCTTGAGCTGCTCCTCGGTTTGCATCACATTGTCGGGTTTGAAGTCGCAGTAGGCGAGCCCGCGGTCATGGAGGTATTCGAGCGCGGGCAGCATCTCCAGGATGTAGGCGATGGCCCGCGCGGGCGGCAGATACCGCTGATCGGCCGTGCGCTGTTCGCGCAGCAGCTGTTTGAGCGACTTGCCGCCCACGTACTCCATCACGATGTACCCGACCGGCTTGCCGTCCGGCCCGGTGTCCTCGGCGAAGTTGTAGATCCGCACGATATTCGGGTGATCGACCTGCGCGAGGAACCGCTTCTCGGCCACGGCCGCCCGCATGGCGTCCGCGTCGCCGGTATTGAGCAGGCCCTTGAGGACCACCGGCCGGTCGTCGACCTTGTGGTCCACCGCGAGGTAGATCCAGCCCAGGCCGCCGTGCGCCAGCGGGCCGAGCACCTCGTACTGGCCGCCCACCACATCCCGGCCGGACAGCTTGGGGGTGAAGGAGAATCGCGTCCCGCAGTGGGCGCAGAAGCCCTCGGCGCGACCGGGCTGACCATTGCGGCTGCGCCCGACCGGCCGATTGCACCTACCGCATTCGCGATGGTTTTCCGGCACCTCCGGATCGACGAGCACGGCCTCGGCCGGATCCCGGCGCGGCACCGACGGCACCTTGACCATGCCCGCGCCCAGCCGGCCGCGGCTGGCCCCGGAGGCTCCCGACCGTCCGGTGCGCACCGAGCGCCCGCTGCGGGCGGACCGGCCGCTGACCGTCGATCCCGTGCTCATCGCCGACGCGTGCCCGGTGTCGCGCGCGGTGGTGGCCAGCGCCGTCGGCGACGCGGGCGCGCTGCCGCACACATCGCAGTAGCCGTCGAGAATCGTTCCGGTGCAACCGGGTTCGGCACAGCGGTCGGAGCCGACGACAGCGCTCGCCGCGCCGGAAGCGCTGGTCCCGGTCGACATGGTCGACCCGCCCCCGGTGGCCGCGGGCGCCGCGCTCGGGGCGGTGCCGCAGACGGTGCAGTAGCCGTCCTCGATGGTCCCGGTGCAGCCGGGTTCGGTGCAGTTCATGATCGCCTCCCCGATTTCTGGTCGATGAGCTGGCGGTAGTCGGTGATGGCGCGGGTGACCGCGGCCAGATCGCAGGGTCGGCGCGAGAGCAGCCCCGCGGCGATGCGGGCGGCGGCGAGCACATCCTGGTCCTCGGCCACCCCCAGCCGGGCGGCCTTGGCCCGGTAGGAACTGAACCTTCCCTTCAGTTCCATCCGCCGATCGAGCAGCCCCTGCGCGAGTTGCTCATTGCGGGTCGCCGCGGCGAGCGCCCCGGTGATGCGTTGCCGCAGTTCCCACAGCACCGTGGGCACGGACGGATTGGCTTCCAGCGCAGTCAGTTCCGCGCTGTACACGGCACTGTCGTCCGGATGCCGGGGGAGCGGCGCGGCCAGAATGGTGTGCTCCACCTCGGCGCGGGCGCGATCGGCCCGCTCGCAGGTCCTGCGCAGCGCCTCGACCCGGGCCCGGGACCGTTCGATCGCCGTGTCCCAATCCGTCGAGATGGCCCGCAGTTCGGTCAGTACAGTCGCGGCCTCGCGCATGCGCCGGGACAGCTCGCCCAGGCGACGGTCGAGCGCATCGGGTGCCAGCGCCAGGGGATCGGTGGCGACCTGCATGGCGAGGGCGTCGACATCGCTTGTCAGCGACTGCAATTCGGGAATCGACATGCCGGTGCGGGTCAGCTCCGCCTGCAGCGGCGCGACATCGGTCATCACCCGGGTGTGCACCGCCTCCACCGCGTCGAGCACCCGCACCACGGTCGGGAAGGCCGCGCGCATGCGGTCCAGCATCTCGGTGATACCGATCAGTTCGATCTGCTCGCGCGGCCCGCTCAGCGAACGCTGTGACATCGGAATCGTGCTGCGCGACACCTCGACCGGCTGTCCGCGCAGCAGGCGCGTGAGCTCCTCCCGGTCCAGCGCGTCCAGGCGTCGCCGCCCGCGCGCGGTCCGGGCCTGGTCCAGCACCGTGCCCAGCCGCCCGAAGTCCTCCCACATGAGTTCCAGCGCCGCCCGCGCCGGCGCCCAGCGCTGCTCGGTGACACCGGTCGGCGGGAAGCGGCGCAACAGCACCAGCCCGGGATGCTTGTCCAGCTCCACCAGGGTCGCGGCGATGGTCTCGATTTCGCGTGCCCGCTCGGCGATTTCACGATCTATCTCGGCGACGCTGAGAATGTGCCCAGGATTCTCGTGCATGACCGGCTCAATCGCTGTACTTGGGCGCCGGGGGACCGTTGGACGGCCCGAGCACGCTCAGCCGCTGGTTGTAGATCCGCTGCCAGGTACCGTCGGCGCGCACCCGCTCCAGCACGCCATTGACGAACCGCACGAGATCCGTGTTCTGCTTCTGGACTCCGATGGCGTACACATCGGTGGCCATGGCGTCGCCGACCACCTCGAGATTCGGGTCCTGGATCTTCAAGCCGTACAGCAGCGGCAGGTCGGTGCTGGCGGCGTCGACCTCGCCCTGCTGCAGCGCGGTCAGGCAGTCCAGCCAGTTCTCGATCCCGATCACGATGGGGCGCTGGGGAAGTGCGAACACCGCGTCCAGCGTCGTCGAGTTGGGGATACCGCACACCTTCTTGCCGCCCAGATCGGCCGCCGAGCGAATGCCCGAGCCCTTGGTCACCAGCACCCGCTGGTCGGTCTCGAAATACACGGCCGAGAACTGGACCTGCTGGCGGCGTGCGCAGGTCGGCGTGAAGTTCTGCACGACCAGGTCGACCTCGTTCTTCGCCAGCGCATCCGCGCGGTGGGCGGAGTCGATGGGATGCAGGTCCACCCGGCCCGGGTCGCCGAACAGGTCGCGGGCGATCTCGTGGGCGAGATCGATATCGAAGCCCTCGAGCTCGCCGGTCGACGGATTGCGGTAACCGAACAGGAATTGGTTCTGGTCCACCCCGATCCGGATCTTCCCGCCGGCGACGATGTTCGCCATCGTCGACCGGGCGGGCATGGACCCGGGCTGCGGTTGCGGACTCAGCGGCCGCAGGCTCGCGGTCGGGTTACAGGACTGGTCGGCGCGCTGATTGGGCGCGGTGGCGAGGACGGTGGCGCCCGCCGGCAGCCGGCTGCCGGACGGCAGCTGGAAGGGCGCGGCCTCCGGCGTCGACCCGCACGCGGCGGCCAGCAGCGCCACGGCTGCCACCATCAGCATCCGCATCCGCTTCACAGGAACTCCTTCAACCGCGGCCACACCCCGACGACGATCGATCCCGCCGCCGCCAGCAGCAGCACCAGCGTGCCCAGTGGGCTCAGGGTGAGGGCATTTCCGGCCGTGTTCACATCGTCGCGCACTTCCTGGCGGGTGCGCTCGAGTTCGGTCTTCAAGGCGTCGTCGAGGGCGGTGAACTGGGCCGCGGATCCCGCGCCGTCGGTCTTGATCGACTGGTCGACCGCCCCGCGATAGTCGTTGGACTTGTAGGCGGCGAGCTCCTTCTGGTGGCCGTCCTGCCAGCCCGAGAAGGCCTTCGACGCCGCGGAATTGCCGCTCAGCAAGCCGGCCAGATCCGCCCGCAGCTGGTCGCTGCCGACGGTGAAGCGCTGCTCGCTGGCGTCGACGTCGCCGCGGGTGATGAGCTGCAGCGTCTCCTCGGTGCGCGCCTGCTGGGCGAGAATCCTTGCCTGCGCGAGCTTTTCGAAGCGGGCGGTGGCCCCGGTGTCGATGGCCGCACTGGTCGCGGCCGTGGTGGCGAGGACCCACAGCAGCGCGACCACCGTCAGACCGCCGGCCGTGACCACGCCCGGATTGATCCAGCGGTTGGTGCGCCGCACCAGAATCCACGAGACGTAGCCGCAGGCCGCGAGCAGCAGCACCAGCGTGCCCGCGCTCCACCAGGGCAGCCCGGTGATCGCGCCCTGATCGCTGTGCAGTTGTGCGAGGCGAATGTGCTCCAGGTCGCCCGCGTCCTCGAGGATCGAGCCCTGCATGAGCGCCGACGCCTGCCGCAGATACGCGGAGCCGACCGGCAGGCCCTGCCGGTTATTGGCCCGCGCCGCCTCGACATAGCCGGTGTAACTGGGCAATTCGGCCGAGATCCGGCCCAGGATGGTACGGGTCTCGGCGTCCGCGGCGCCGGTGGTGGCCTCCGCGAGCGCGGCGGCCGCGTCGGTCAGCGCGTTCTCGTAGCGGATCCGCACCTCGGGCGACTCGATGCCGCCGGAGAGATAGGCCGTGGACGCCGCCGCGTCGGCCGTGGACAGTGCCACGTACAGCCGCTGTGCAGCATTGGCCAGAGGTTCGGTGTGTGCGAGGACGGTGTCGTGGCGCGTGATCTTGGTGCTCTGCTGATCGGCGGTCACCAGGCCGCCGATCAGGGCCAGCAGTGCGAGGGCAGCGCCCACCGCACCGATGACGCCGGGCGCGGTGCGCACGAAGCGTCGCGTCCATTGCATGCCCCCGCGAGTGATCGCCGCTGAGCGACTGCGAATGGTCGCCGGTAAGCGACTCCTCAACTCCGTTTCCCCCGTTCGACCGGCCGGTGCTCCCCGTAGCCAGATCGTACGGTAGCGATCGCACCCTGTCGATCGAGTTCCAACCGGTCGGAATTCGCTGAGCGGGTCCATCATTTCGAATGCACGTGCATTCATGACCGAACCATGAAATCCAGATTTAACCGCGTGTAATCGCCGGGAAATGTTCCGGCACAACACTTGGTTCACCCGATGTGACCTTAGACACCTTATGTCACAACGTAATTTAGTGCTGGAGCGAGTCTGGTGCCTGCCCGCTCCGCGGTGAGGTAGCGCTGAACCATGTCACCGTATCCCGACTGGCTGAATCCCGGCGACAATGCCTGGCAGTTGGTAGCCGCGACTCTAGTCGGCCTGATGAGCATTCCCGGTATCGCGATCTTGTACGGCGGTCTGGTGCAACGCAAATGGGCCGTCAATACCATGCTCATGGCGTTCACCGGATTCTCGCTGGTCCTGGTGGTGTGGGTGCTGTGGGGCTTCAAGATGGGGTTCGGCGAGCCCGTCAAACTGGGCCCAGGAATACTGCGGGCCGCAATCGGCAAGCCGCACACAATTCTGAGTTCCAATAATCAAGAGCAGGCCGTGATTCCGCTGCTCGATGGACTCATGCCCAAGTTCCGATTCTCCCAGACCACGCTGGCCTACTTCCAGTTCGTGTTCGCCGGCATCACACCGCTGTTGTTCCTGGGCAGCGTGATCGGGCGCATCAATTTCAAGGTGTGGCTGATCTTCGTCCCGCTCTGGTCGACGCTGGCGTATTCGGTCAATGCATTCCTGATCTGGGGCGGCGGCTGGTGGTCGCAAATGGGTGCTCTGGACTACTCGGGTGGATATGTCATCCACCTGGCCGCCGGCACCACGGGCTTCGTGGCCGCGGCGGTCATCGGCCCGCGGCTGACCCGCGACCGGGAACGGGCGGTGCCCAACAACCTGCCCATGGCCGCGGCCGGGGCGGGCATCCTGTGGCTGGGCTGGAACGGTTTCAACGGCGGCGACCCGTACTTCTCGGGTGCGGATGCCTCACTCGCGGTGATCAATACCAATCTCGCCACCGCGGTCGCGGTGCTGACCTGGGTGATCTGGGACATGCTGGCCGGTCCGTCGCGGCGGCCCAATTTCCTGGGCGCGGTCAACGGCATGATCGCCGGCCTGGTCGCCATCACCCCGGCGGCCGGCTTCGTGAACAGCTTCGGGGCCATGGTGATCGGTCTGATCGCCTCGACCCTGGTGTGGCTGTCCTGGAACAAGCTCGGGCGCACCCGGCTGTTCCGCAAGGTCGACGACACCCTCGGCGTGGTGCACACCCACGGCGTGGCCGGGCTGGCGGGCGGCATGCTGGTCGGTGTGCTGGCCGACCCGAACATCCGGGTGTACCTGGGCACCGGCGGCGCGGCCGACGCCACCTACGGCGGCTGGCTCTACGGGCACAATCCCAAACTGCTGCTCTGGCAGGCGGGTGCGGCCGCGACGGTGATCGTCTGGGATGCGTTGGTCACCTTCGTCATTCTCAAGGTACTGAGCCTGTTCATGAGCCTGCGCATGCCCGACGAAGTGCTCGAGACCGGTGACGTCGGAGCACACGAGGAAGAGGCGTATCCGGACGACACGCTCGTCCACGCGCAACCGTCCGTGCGGAAAGCGGTGCGAACGGAAGCGGCGGTGCGGCAGGACGGAGCGGAGATTCCGGCCAAGGAATCCTGATGTCGGCGCCGCTGCACCTCGGCGGCATGATCGGTTACCACAATATGGACCCGGGCGGCGGTGCGGACGCGAAACTCCTCACGCTGGTGGTGCCGCCCGGCCTGTTCGATCAGATCAAACAGGCCCTCGCCGCCTTCGGTGTGCGGCACATGGTGGTCACCCAGGTCTATCGCGTGGACGACCGTGACAACCGCGTCGAAAGCTATCGCGGACAACGTTTCGAAACCGATGTCTCCGCCGGCCTGCGAGTCGAATTACTCGCCCGGACCGAGGATGTCACCGATCTGGTGCGCATGATCGGCCGGATCGGCTCCAACCACAAAGCCTCCAATATCCAGATCTGGATGATCGACGCCCGCCGGTTGTGAACGGCCGGAAAACTCGATTGCCGCGCTCCCGCCCCGATCGTATGGTCGGGGCGGGAGTGTGCCGTGCTGATTCGGGGCGGCGCGGCAATTCATCGGTGGGAGTTCGGGTTTGGCAGTGCTTTTGGCCTTCGGCATGGTCGCGGAACGTGATCGGCGCGCCTGGCTGGTCGAGACGGGGGAGGCGATCGACCACGACGGGCCCGAGGGTGCGGCGGTCGTCCTGGGCGCACGGGACAGCGATCCCGCCCGCGTGGCCATCGCCTGCGCCGACCTGGCCGGGCTCATCGAGCTCGGCGGCACCGTAATCGCCGGGGCCGGAATCGATCTCGGCGACGGCTTCGTGTCCGCGCGGCTGGCGGGCGCCGGCGGCGACCGGCGGGACGCGGTGCTGGCGGCACTGCGGGTGCTGAAGGTCGGCGGCGGGTGGCGGCTGGGGGAGCGGACGGCGACCCTGGTCGCGCTGTTCGGGGTGACGGCCACCAAACCTGTGGGCGCGGCCGCCGAGCAGGCCATCGGCGAGGGGCGCTGGGCCGCAGTGGTATTGGCGTCCGCAGCGGCGGATCTGCTCGGACCCGAGCAACTGGTGCGTGTGCTCGAGCTGCGCGCGCCCGACGGCATCGATCCGGTGCCCGACGGCGCGGCGTCGGTGCTGGCGGCGAATCTGGCCCGGGTCCTCGAACCCTGTTCGCGCCCACGGCGGCTGGAGCTGGTGCTGGATCTGTGGGAGCAGGTCTGCGCGCGGCAGCGGGCCGTGCTCGACCGCGAGCGGCTGCTGGCGAGCCATGATCTGAGCGGACTGGAGTCGCTGCGCGAACGTTCGAACCGGTTCTACGAGCAGCAGCTGATCGAACTCGCGCAGGGATCGACCCCGGGGCCGCTCACCCTGCCGGCAGCCATTCGATTTCGCCCGACCTGGCGCAATCTCTGGAAGCACTGCGTCGAACGGATGATCCAGGACGCGCTCGCGGCCACCGTGCTGCTGCGGGCCGCGGTCGCGGTGCACGAACTCGGGGTGGTCGCGGGCATCGACCGGGTGCGCGAGGAGATCGCCGTGGTCTCCGGGATGCTCACCTCGCGAGAGATCAAGGCGGCCAGGTATCCCGTCGGCGAGCTGAACGCCCTGCCCGTGCGGCCCGGTGTCCATGTTCGCGAGATCGATGCGTGGCTGCGGCAGCAGCAGCCGCGCAACGCCGCCTACGAACGGTTCGTGCGCGCCCGGATGCGGACCGCGCTGGCCTCCGCGATCGTGGTCGACGAGCGGTGCCGGATGTTGCTCGGCATCGATATCCCCGCACGGTCGTTCCCGGCGGAACACTGGGATTCGAGCTCGCTGCGGGCCTGGCGCGCGGTCGCCGGTTACACCGCGCAGCGGCCGCCCCAGGACTGGCGTTTCGACCCGATGGTGCGCGTCCATGGTCAGCCCGGCCTCGCGGTCCGGCTGGCGGGGGATCCCGCCGCGGCCGAGCATGCCTCCGACCTGCTGTGGCTCGCCGACTTCGCCGATGCCGTGGCACGGGCGCGCGGACATGAGGCCGCCGTGCCGACGAACTACTACCGGGTACCCGACTTCGAGACGAATCCGGCGGCACCGCAACCGGATCCGCTGACGCCGCGGTCGGACTCCATACCGCTCGCGGTCGCCGGAGCCGCCCAGCTGGTCGACCTCGGGGCGACCGTCCCTGCCCGGTGCCGGGACTGGGCGCGCCTGTGCGCCGGATTGGTGGGCAGCGGTGTCGTGGCCGCTGCGCTCACCAGCGAATTCGAGGTCGCCGAACCGGTCCTCGCCCACGACGGTGCCGGGTTGCCCGGGACGTCGCTGCGGATTCAGATCGCCCGCACCGCCACCCGGCTCGCGGAATGGTCGGACCATATGGGCAATTGCATTGCGGGACAGTGGTATCAGAGTCAGGCCGTGCGCGGGCGAAGCATTCTGCTCGGCCTGCGCGACGAGCACGACCACCTTCAGGTCAATGCCGAACTGCGCCGCGCCGGCCGCGGGTGGGCGGTCAGCGAGATCGCCGGACGATTCAACCAGGAAGCCGATCCCGCAGTGCGGCAGGCGGTCCGGGACTGGGCCGCGACCCTCCGCGTCGAGGAGCCGGAACCTGATCCGGTGGAGTTGGTGACTGCCGAGCCGCCCGCTCGGACCCGGCGTTCGGAATCTGATCCGGTCCGTGAGGTCGGTCCCGCACTGCACGAAGCGGTCCGCAAGGCGATGGTCGAGTCGGAAGCCGCCCTGCGCGTCCTCGCCGCCCTGGCCGGGGACACCGACGGCGATCCCAAAACGCTGACCGCCCTGCGCCGTTCGGGCACCGACCGGCTCACCGCCCTGTGCGCAACCTTCCTCGACGCCAACCCCGCCGCTCTGCCCGCTCTCTGGACCGCCGGCGGTAGCCGCCCCCTCGCCGCCGCGATCGAATCCTTGGACGCCGCCCTGCTGACCCGCTACCCCCGCCTGCCCACCGTCACGGCCGACGCACCGGTACCGTCGAAACGGCTGCGCGCCTTGATAAAAGAGCCGGACATCGCCACCGCCCGCAGCGTGGACCTGATCGCCCAGCGCGTCCGCGCCGCCCTCGGCCGCCTCGCCCGCCGCGGCGACCCCGCCCTCACCCACGCCATCACCCGCCACCCCACCCCCGACCTCCTCTGCCCCCTGATCCTCGCCACCACCTGCACCCCCACCCACTCCACCCCGGTGACCGCGATCAGCGCCCCCCGAGCCACCACCGTCCCCGGCTACCCCGCCACCTCCCTCTCCGCCCCCGAGGGCCCCTGGCTCACCGCCTGGCCCGCCGCCCTCGAACTCGGCACCCCCGACCCCGGCCCCGACCACGAAACCTTCTGGTCCCACATAGCCGACCACGGCCTCCTCATCCCCACCGCCTGGCTCGGCTCCGGCGGCTGGCCCGCCCTCTGGTCACGAGCCCACCGGGAATAGCGTCGCCCTCCCTCGCAGATACTCGGACCGCGCTCACGATTGCTGGTTGCTGTTGTTCGCCGTGATCGCATCCGGCGACCGGTCGACAGCTTCGGACTGGTTCTGCGAATCGCCTCGGCGTAGGAGGCGCGTAACCGTGTATGCCACAACGCGGTACGAGAGGTAGGCGGGCACGATCACCAGCAACACGATGCGCAGCGCCATCAGGGTGGCGGCGACCGCCAGATAGTCCACGCTCATGCCGTCGGGGGAGCCGAATCCATGTCGCTCCGACAGTGCCGCCAGGACGGGGCGCAGGGCGAGGTACAGGACGATCGGGATCAGCGGGAGCCGGATGAGACGCCATCCCGCGCGCAGCCACTGGGTGGCGGGAATTCTCATGCGGCGAGCTCCGGGCCGGAGGTGAGGAAGGCGAGTAGGAGGGCGCTGCCGATCACGCCCCCGTTGGCGAAACGCAGGCGGTTGCCGCTGCGCAGGGGGAGGCCGGCGAGGTCGGTGGTGCGGAACAGGCGGGTGAAGATGCCGCGGTGGCCGAAGGCGCGGGCCGGGGCGAGCGCGAAGCCGGTGGCCGAGACCGATATTCCGAGTATGACCGGACCGCTGTCGATGTCGCCGATGCCATCGGAAGCCTGGCCGTACTCGTGGATGGCGCTGAAACCCAGGATGTTTCGCTCCTGGTGGAACAGTCCGGTCGCCAACTCCTCGGCGAGTGCGCGGTTCGCGAAACCGGCGAAATAGGCCCCCAACCCGGTTCCCGAGGCGCGTGGGGCATCGTGCGCGTGCGCGTCGACTCCCATGCGCTGCACCAGCAGTCCGGTGCCTCGATCGATCTGGACCGCGCGGACCTGTTGCGCCCAATGGGCGAGCACCGCCGTGTGGTCGACGCCGGTCGCCCGGCCGTGCACCGCGATGGCTGCGGCGACCGCCGCCACATCGGTGGGATAGGCCTCGCCTGGAAAGGTTTCCAGCAAAGCGGTGGGCGAGGCGAGCAGGCGGCGCTCGTAGGAGGCGACCAGTGCGTCATCCTGGGCTGCGAGGTTGGGCGGGAACGCCGGGTCGACCAGTCGCGCCATCCCGAGCGCGAGCGCGGGATACGAGAGATACGCGTGCCCGTGCGGACTGTCCGGAACCGCCAGCCCATCCTCGCCGTTCCAGGCCGCGGTGAACACGTCCCGCATCTCCGGCCGCAGACTCTTCGCGGCTGCACGAGTCGCGATGGGCGCGAACCGTTCCCGCCATTCCGGGTGCGTCAGACACACCTGAGCCAACCCCAGGGCGGTCATCTGATGCGCGAGCAGTCCCCACATCCCGGTGATCTCCTCACCCGCGCCGCCCTCCCGCAGATGATCATCGGCATGCTCGAACGCCACCAACTCCTCCGCAAGCCCACGCACCCGCCCCGAATCCCCATCGAACCACGCATCGGCATCCCGCCCGCACCACCAGCCCGGCACCAACGCCGCCACCGACGACGCAGCCAGCAGCCCGGCCAGAATCGCAACCCAACGCCGAAACCTGTGTGCTCGAAGTATTTCGATCGGACTCCCCATGAGCCGAACGTACATCCCCGCCAGACCCACTGCGACAACCGTTTTCGCCCCGATCCATCGGCAGCCCGGGACCTCAGTGCGCAGTCGGCAACAAGATCAGGGAGCTCTCAGCGAGGGAAGTCGGACAGATTTCCGCAGTGAGCTCCCTGATCTTGGTTGCTGGATGCTCCTGATACGGTCAGAGCTTGGTGACGGCGTCCAGGACTTCCTCGGTGGTGGCGGTGACGCCGAGACGGGGGAAGATCTTCTCGACGGAGTGGGTGTGGGCGGCGGGGTCGCGGTCGGCGGCGGCGTCGGTGGCGACGATGACGTGGTAGCCGTGTTCGTGGGCGGCGCGGGCGGTGGATTCGACGCCGATGCTGGTGGCGATGCCGCCCAGGACGATGGCGGTGACGCCGCGGCGGCGCAGGTGGAGGTCGAGGTCGGTGCCGTGGAAGGCGCCCCACTGGCGCTTGGTGATCCGGATATCGGTGGGCTGGATGTCGAGTTCGTAGAGGAGCTCGTCCCAGCCGGGCGGCGGGGTGAACGCGCCGGCGGGCTGCATGGTGCGGCCGGGCGGCATGTCGCTGCCGTCCGCGGCGAAGGTGACGCGCACCAGGACGACCGGCAGGCCCTTGTCGCGGAAGGCCTTGGCCAGCTCGGTTCCCCGGCGCACCACCTCGTCCGCGGGGTAGGGCTGGGTGGGGGCGGCGACGATACCGCGCTGCAGGTCGATAAGGACCAGAGCGGTGTTGGGATCGAGCAGGGTGTCGGTCAAGGTGCAATCCTTCTCTGGGAGCGGTGATTCCGGTCAGTCTTCGGTGAGCCGGGCGAGCAGCGGGATCGCGGCGATGAGCGAATCCTGTTCGCCGGGAGAGAGTTTGGTCGTGATCGCGGTGGCCAGCCAGTCTTCCTTGGCGTCGTGCGCCAGCCGCAGCAACCGCTGTCCCGCCTCGGACAGTGACAGCAGCACCTGCCGCTGATCGGTCGGATGCGGCGCGCGCACCACCAGCCCGCGCTCCTCCAGCACGGCGAGGGTGGTGCGCATGGACTGCGGCCGCACCCGCTCGGCCCGCGCCAGATCGGCGACCGACATCGGCCCCTCGTGTCCGAGCCGGCTCAGTGCCACGGCCTGGGAGGGCGTCATCTCGATTCCGGCCCGGGCCGTCCGCAACTGCCGCAGCAGCCGACTTGCGGCCACTCGCAGTTCGCTCGCGGCGGCGGCCACTGCTGCGGCCGACCTGTCCTCTCCGTTCGCGCTCACCGGCCCAGAGTGCCACAAACAAAGTCAAACTTGCAAGTTTGCCTGTCGAATTTGCGATCCGGCGAAGTGGTCGCGGAGGAAGCGGGTGATCTCCGCGCGCGCCGCTCTGGCCTGTGGAACCAGGCCGGGCATCGTGATGAACGCGTGTGTCGCGCCGGGATACTCGGAAAGCTGTGCGGGCGTACCGGACTCGCGCAGCCGCTCGGCATAGCGTCGGCCCTGGTCTGCCAGCGGGTCCAGGATCGGCACCACCACCAGCGCCGGGGCAAGCCCACCGAGGTCGTCGGCATACAGAGGCGATACCGCACGAGGATCGGAGCCGGGCGGTACGGCCAACTGCCGGAACAGGTTCAGCTTCGGCAGGCTGAGCGTCGGACTGTCCGCGTACCGGGAGATCGACGCGTAGTCATCGAACGACCCGGCCAGATCGCTCGCGGGGTTGACCAATACCTGTGCCCGCAGCGTCAGGCCGGACGTCTTGGCGCGGATCGCGGACAGCGCGGTGATCAATGCGCCGGTGCTCTCCCCGGCGACGGCCACCCGTGCGGGGTCGACTCCCCATTCTCCGGCGTGATTCACGATGTGCCGCAGCACATCCCAGCCGTCGTCGGCGGCCGCCGACAGCGGAATCCCCGGCGCGAGCAGGCGATGCTCGACCGACACGACGACCGCGGGCAGCCGCGCCGCGAGATGACTGTTCCCCCAATCGCATTGCGCCGCCGTCCCCGCGAACCCGCCACCGTGGACGTGAACCACCAGTGGCAGCGTGCCGCCGCGTTCGCCCGACGGCCGGTACACCCGGACCGGGATCACGCGATCACCCAGCGCCACCTCCTCCCAATCAATAGTGGTGCCGCGCTTCGGAAAACCGGTGATCACCCGCAGTGCCCGCGACCCGAAGAGACGATTGGCCGCCTCACTGTGTGTGGCCAACTCCGCCGCCGTCAGCGTCTCCCAATCCGGGTCCTTGCGCAGGGCGTGCAGCAGCCGGATACCCAACGGCGGCCGCTCGCCCTCGCCCGCCCGGTTCGTGTCAGTCCTGTCGTATCTGAACATGCCCCTCAGCATCGGCGGCGCGCCGCCGGAGGTATTGGACAAATGTTCCCGTTCCGGGCCGCGGGCCCGGCTGACGTCTGTCCGAATGCCGCCAACGCGATGGCTGATTCCCGCCGGTCATCGGGGATCGGCTGGGCCAGAGTAGGTGAGGAAGAGAGAAGACGACGAAGGAGGAAGCGATGCGCGTGTACACCACGATGGCCAGCCCGGTTGGCGAGTTGCTGCTGGTAGGGGAGCTGCGTGGCGACTCGGTGGAACTGACCGCGGTGTCGATGGCCGGGAGCAAGAGCATGCTCGTGGAGGGGGAGTGGACTGCGGACGCCGAAGCGTTCGCCGAGGTGGTGGGGCAGCTGACCGCCTACTTCGCCGGGGAGCGGAGTGAGTTCGATCTCCGATTCGGCAGCGCCGGAACCGATTTCCAGCGGCGCGTGTGGAGTGCCCTGGAGGAGATCCCCTACGGGACCACCACCACCTACGGGGAGATCGCGGCGCGCATCGGCGCGCCCAGGGCAGCCGTGCGCGCGGTGGGTTCGGCCATCGGCGCGAATCCGCTGCTGATCGTGCGACCCTGTCACCGCGTGATCGGGTCCGACGGCTCGCTCACCGGCTACGCCGGGGGAGTGGAGCGTAAGCAGCAACTGCTGGACCTCGAGCGGGCGGCATGACCACCGCCGCCCTCGGCTCGGTGTGGGCCGGCCGGGTCGCCCAGCAGGAATGGGCGGCCCTGGCCGGTGAGCTCGACGACCACGGCCACGCGCTCACCGGTCCGCTGCTCACCGCCGCCGAATGCCGGACCCTCGCAGGGCTTTACGACGAGGAGGAGCATTTCCGCTCGACGGTCGACATGGCCCGCCACCGCTTCGGCTCGGGCGAATACCGCTACTTCACCCATGACCTCCCGGAGATCGTGGCCGAGCTGCGGTGGGCTCTGTATCCGAAACTGCTTCCGATAGCCCGGGATTGGGCCGCCCGGCTGGGCCGGCCCGGCACCTGGCGGGAACGCCTGGACGAGTGGATCGCCCAGTGTCATCGGGCCGGTCAGGTGAAGGGCTCGCAGATCCTGCTGCGCTACGGTCCCGGCGACTGGAATGCCCTGCACCGGGACCTGTTCGGTGACATGGTGTTTCCGCTCCAGGTCGTGATCGGCCTGGACGCACCGGGCGTGGACTACACCGGTGGTGAATTCCTCATGGTCGAGCAGCGCCCGCGCGCGCAATCCCGCGGCGCGGCCATGGCGCTGCCGCAGGGGCACGGCCTGATCTTCACCACCCGCGATCGCCCGGTGCGCGGCACGCGCGGCTGGTCGGCCGCGCCCATGCGGCACGGGGTGAGCCTGGTGCGGTCCGGTAAGCGCCACACCCTGGGCCTGGTCTTCCACGACGCCTGAGGGGGGAGGGCGATGGCGTACACCCTGCTCGGCGCGGACGGCCGCCCGTATGCCAGCCGGACCCCCGGCGTCCTGGGCGGCCATCGGCGCCTGAAGATCTACGGCCGCCTGGACTGTCCGGCCGCGCTGCGTGCCCTCGCCCGCGGCGGCTACACCGCCCACCGGGTCTTCTTCGCCGACGAGGCCACCGCGGTCGCGGCCGGCTATCGCCCCTGCGCGGTGTGCTCGCGGTCGGCCTATCGGGAGTGGCGGGCCGGACTCACTGACTGATCGAGACCGGTTGGTAGCTAATACGCTGGACCCCATGCTGACCACGTTGGCCGTGGAGAACTACCGGTCCCTGCGCAAACTGCGGGTGCCGCTCGGCCGCCTGAACGTGGTCACCGGCGCCAATGGCAGCGGCAAATCCAGCCTCTACCGCGTCCTGCGCCTGCTGGCCGACTTCGCCCGCAATGGCGCGGTCGCCGGCCTGGCCCGCGAGGGCGGGCTCGAATCGACCATCTTCGCCGGACCCGGCCGCTCCGGACCGAACACCCCGCTCGTACTCCGGGTCGGCTTCGCGGGCGAGGACTTCGGCTACGCCGCCGAACTGGGCCTGCCGATTCCGGGCCAATCGATGTTCAATGCCGACCCCGAGATCAAATCCGAGGCCGCCTGGGCCGGTCCCGTGCTGCGCCCTTCGACCGTGCTCGCCGATCGCGGCGGACCCGTGGTTCGCCTGCGCGACGAGGCCGGCGGCTGGGGCATGGTCCCGCACCCGATGAAACCGTACGACTCCATGCTGTCCGAGCTGGCCGATCCGCAACGCGCGCCGGACCTGCTCGCGCTGCGCGAGCGCATTCGCTCGTGGCGCTTCTACGACCATTTGCGCACCGACGCCGCGGCCCCCGCGCGTGCACCACAGATCGGCACCCGCACCCTGGCCCTGGCCCACGACGGCGCGGATGTGGCCGCGGCCCTGCGGACCATCCTCGAGATCGGTGACGCCGGGGCGCTGGCCGAGACCGTGGACCACGCCTTTCCGGGCAGCCGCGTCGAGATCGTGAATCGTGACGGCCGCTTCGAACTGCTGCTGCACCAGCCCAAGCTCTTCCGCCCCCTGGCCGCGCCGGAACTGTCCGACGGTACCCTGCGCTACCTGCTGCTGGCCGCCGCTCTGCTGTCCCCGCGCCCGCCCCAGCTGCTGGTGCTCAACGAGCCCGAGACCAGCTTGCATCCGGAGCTGCTCGCCCCGCTGGGCCGGCTCATCGCCCGCGCCGCCGAGGACACCCAGCTCGTGGTGGTGAGCCATTCGGACGAACTGATCGGCGTCATCGACGAGTACGCCGACGACGCGACCATGATCGAATTGCTCAAACAGGAAGGCGTGACGACGGTGGCGGGACAGGAAACAGCGGATGAACCGCCCTGGTATTGGCCGGACCGTTAGTCGCTCGGTGACGTGGAAACCTATTCTGGGGACGTGAGTGTGGAAACCATCGGTGAACCGGGACCGCTGCCGCGTGGCCGGCACGGGCTGACCCGCGAACAGGTGGAGGCCTCGCAGTACCGGCGCCTGTGCACCGCCGTGCTGGAGGCGGTGGGTGAGCTCGGCTTCGCGGCCACCACGGTCGCCGATATCGTGACCCGGGCGCAGGTGGCGCGCCGCACCTTCTACGCCGTATTCGGCGGGAAGGACGAATGTTTCGCCGCCGCATACGATCTCGCGGTCGGCGCGGCGCTGGAACAGTTGCAGGAGACCGTCACCGGCCTCGAGGGTGTGAATTTCGCCGACCGGGTGCGGATTTCCTTCGAGATCTATCTCGGCGTGCTGTCCATGCAGCCCGGCGCGGCCCGCGCGCTGTATGTCGAAACCCTCGCGGCCGGACCGGGATTGGTGGAACACCGGCTGCGCGTCCACGAGCGATTCGCGGACTACATCATGGCGGTGGCCCGGGTCGGCGTGCGTGACGGCGATCTGACCGCCGAACCCGATCGGCAGCTGGTCGACATGCTGCTCGGCGGCATCGACGATCGGGTGCGCGCCTGCCTGCACACCAAGGGCGCCCAGGCGCTGCCCGAACTGGCGCCGTTGTTCACCCGCACGGCCATGGCCATTGTGAGCACACCCGCCCCCTGACGGCTGTTGGTCGCCACAATCGCCCGGCATCCACGCCGGGCCGCGCTGTCACCTGGCACAGCGCACGTGACACGGGCCACAGCACGCTCCTACGGTCGCAATCGGATTCGACGCGTTCGGTCGGATCCGCCGGACGCAGTAGGAGATTTCATGAGGCCGACCATCCGTACCCTCGGCAGTGCTGTATTCGCCAGTGCCACCGCCTTCGCTGTCGCGTTCTCGACCGGTGTGGCGCGCTCCGAGCCGGATTCGGTCGCCGACTCCGGCAGCAGTTCCGGCTCGGCGACCGTCAGCACCGCCTCCGACACCGTCGGCGTGGGCCCGGAGATGTCGTCCTTCCTGGCCGCTTTCGGCTACGGCCTGACCCACCCGGATGCCGCGCCGCCCGGATCCAACGACTGGAACTGCAAGCCGACCCCGGAGCATCCCAACCCCGTGGTGCTGGTGCACGGCACCTGGCTCAATACCTACGACAGCTTCTCGTTCCTGTCCCCGCAGGTCGCCCGCGCCGGATTCTGCGTCTACGCCTTCAATTTCGGCCGTGAGACGCCGCTGGCCGGCGGCGGTGTCGGGCCGATCCTGCCGGGCCGCTACGGTGTCGGGCCGATGGAGGACTCCGCCCGGCAGCTCGGTCAGTTCATCGATCGGGTGCTGGCCGCCACCGGCGCGCCCGCGGTCGATGTGATCGCCCACTCCCAGGGCGGACCGGTCACCAGCCAGTACCTGAAATTCGAGGGCGGCCTCGGGAAAGTCGGCAAGGTCATCAGCTTCGGCGCGACCACCCACGGCACCTCGCTGCTCGGCATCGCCACCCTCGGGCGCATCATCACCGATCTCGGCCTGAACATCCTCGGCTTCTACGAGCCGCTGATCGGCCAGGCCAATACCGAGCAGGTCCTCGGCTCGCCGTTCTATGCCAAGCTGAATGCCGACGGCGACACCGTGCCCGGCGTGGCGTACACCGCCGTCGGCACCACTCACGACGAGATCTCCAACCCCTACGAGTGGACCTTCCTCACCCCGGGCCCCGACGCCCCCGTGGAAAACATCACGCTGCAAGAGGATTGCCCCGAGGACGTCTCCGATCACCTCACCATCGTGTATTCGCCCCGGGCGGCCTCCATCGCGCTGCACGCCCTGGACCCGGCCGCCCATCCCGACCTGGTCTGCACCTTCAACCCCTGGATGATCGGCGGCAGCGGGCACATCTGAGCGACGTCCGGGGGCTCTCGCTCCCGAATCACCAGCACGAGGGAGGCCGGGGACTTGCCCCGGCCCTCTGGCTTCTCTCCGAAAGGATCACGATGACGATCGGCGATGCCGTCGAAACCGGCAGTTTCACAATGGAATCCGACCCGCCGCGCGGGCATCCCCTGCTACCCGGTCAGGATCCGTTCTACCGTTCGCCGATCGACCCGGGATCGGTTGCGCCGGGCACGATCCTGCGGTCGCGGCCGGTGCGGCTCGGCCTGTTCGGGCGCATTCCGCAGCGCGTCCGAGCCTGGCAATTGCTGTACCGCAGCACCGATCTCAACGGCCGGCCGGAGGCGGCGGTCACCACCGTCCTGCTGCCCTGGGACGCGGAACCGTCCGCTGACCGCCCGCTGGTGTCGTTCCAGTGCGCCATCGACGCCGTCGCGCCGAAATGCTTCCCCTCCTACGCTTTACAGCACCGCGCCCGCGCGCTGGGCGCCATCCCGCAGGTGGAGTTCCCGCTCATCGCCGCCGCACTGGCCCGCGGCTGGGCGGTCTCGGTGCCCGACCACGAGGGCATCAACGGCCACTTCGGCGCGGCCCGCGAGCCCGGCCACCGCGCCCTCGACGGCCTGCGCGCCGCCCTGCGCTTCGCACCGCTGGGTCTGCATCCGCGTACTCGAATCGGCCTGTGGGGCTACTCCGGTGGCGGTCTGGCCACGGTGTGGGCGGCCGAACTCGCCGCGAGCTACGCCCCCGAACTCGATATCGTGGGCGCGGTCGCGGGCTCACCCGTGGGCGATCCTGCCTCGGCCTTCGTGCGCCTGAACGGTTCTCCCTTCGCGGGATTCGCGATGGTGTTCACCTCCGGGCTGCGCCGCGCCTACCCGGAACTCGATGGCTGCGTCCAGGGCCTGGTGTCGGCGGAGTACCTCGAACTGCTCGACCGCGCCGAATCGATCGCGACGTTCCCACTGCTGGCCCGCTATGCCGGGCGAAATGCCAACCGGCACATCAAAGGTGGCCTCGGCGCGCTGCTGACCCGGCCCGAGATGCGGGCGGTGCTCGACGACATCCAGCCGGGCGCGCAGGCGCCCGCCATGCCGCTGTTCGTGGTCCAGGGCGTCAATGACGAGGTGATCGCGGTCGCCGATGTCGATGCGCACGTGCGGCGCTATCACGCGCGCGGCGCGCATGTCCGCTATCTGCGCGACCGGCTCAGCACGCATCTTCCCTTGCAGTTCATCGCGATTCCGGTGATGGTGGACTGGCTGGCCGACCGCCTGGCCGACCGCCCGCTGCCGCCGTCGGAGGTGCGCACCGTCTGGTCGGTGGCCGCCTCGCGGCGCGCGCTGTCCGAGCACCGTCACTTCGCCGCGCTGCTGGCGACCATGGTGTCCGGCCGCCCGATCCGCACCCGCTCGGACTTCCGGTAGCTGCGGGCCACCAGCGCGGACCGCAGGTACCACAGCCCGGACGGCTGGGCCGGATCGAATCCGGTGAGCTGCCCGATCCGTTTGAGCCGATTGTCGACGGTATTGGTGTGCACGCCCAGCACGCGCGCCGTATGCCGTCGGCTCAGGTCGTTGCCGATATGGCGGCGTAGGGTTTCCAGCAGTTCCGGGTAGGCGTCCAGCGGATCGAGCAGGGTGCCGAGGTATTCGCGGGCCGGGCCCGGCCGGGTCAGCTGGTACTCCATGGCCAGGTCGTCGAAGCGGTGCAGGCCGGGCGCGCACTCCAGGCGGTGCACCATGTCCAGCAGCTCGTGCGCCTGCTCGGCGGCCTCCGGAATGCGGTGCGTCTCGGTGTGGATGACGGTGGCGGTCACCGGAACCTGTGCGGCCGTGGACAATCCGTCGACCAGGTCGCCGATCTCGGCGGGCGTCACGTCGGCCGCGGGCAGCAGCACAGTGCCGCCGTCGGCGCTGAGCAGTGACAGCGCCCGGCCCCGACCGCCGCGGGCCAGCTCGGACTGGACCCGCCGCAGCTTGCGGCGGGCCACCACCTCACCGTCCACCCGGGGATCGTCCTCGCCCGGATGCGACGGAATGCTCAGTGCCAGGACGTAATACGACTCGTCGATCTCGATGCCGCCGGCGCGGGCCATGGTCGAGGCGGGATGCCCGGCCAGCAGGGCCGACGCCACCGTGTGCACCGCGGTGTGATGCTCGGCCACCACCGCCCGGTGCTCGCGCACATAGGACACCGCGAACGCCGAATCCACGATGGCCAGCACCTCGAACAGCCGGCGCGCGGTGACCGCGAGCCGGGCGTAGTCCTCGGGTCCGGTGGCGTCCACGATGAGATCGAAACCCACGGCGAAGCCGTCGTGCACGGCGCGGTGGATGGTCCCGATGGGAATACCCTCGCGCGCCCAGTCCGCGCCCGCGCGCTGCAGCCGTTCGACCTTGGCGCTCACGTCACGGCCCTCCAGCACCCCGGCCGCGAGTTCCAGGCAGGTGCGGGTGACGGCGGTGACCTCCCCGCGCAGCGCGTCCCCGGGCAGGGTGCCGCAGCGGGCCACGTGTTCGGCGAAGTGCGCGACCAGGGCGGCGGATAGGCCGCGCGCATCGCGGAGCGGTCCGGAAATCGGTGCGGCCGTGAGGGGTTGCGTTTCCTTGATCATGCGCGAATCCTCCACAGCTGTCTGGGAACGCAAGCGTTCCTACTGGCCCGTAACAGTAGCGTGGGTCACCTGGCGCGGCAATATCGATTGACCGCTTCCGCCGCGGCCGGCCCATTGTCAGGACCTTTTCCGGCGCGCGTCAGGAGTACGATCGGCCGTATGGAAAGCCTGGTTCCGGCAGCGGACGCCACCGAGATCACCGACAAGCGACTGCTGCGCGGCTCGCGCACCCGCAAGGTGGTGCTCGGCCGGGCCGTGGACATCGCCTCGCTGGACAGTCTGGAGGGCTTGAGCTTCGGTCGCCTGGCCACCGACACCGGCCTCAGCAAGGCGGGCATCCAAACCCTCTTCCGCACCAAGGAAGCCCTGCAGCTCGCCACCATCGACTACTTCCGCACGGTCTTCATCGACACCGTCACCCGGCCCGCCCGGGCGAAACCCCGTGGCGCCGAACGCCTGCGGGCCCTGATCGAGCTGTGGATCGACTACGCCGCCGGCCCCTGCTTCGAGGGCGGCTGCTTCCAGTCCGCGAACCTGGCCGAATTCGACAGCCGCCCCGGGCCGGTGCGCGACGCGCTGGTGGCCAATCAGCAGGACTGGCTGGACCTGCTGGCCGGTGAGCTGTCCTACGCCTGCGACCACGGCGAAATCGCCGCTCTGGACGCCGATCTGGCGGCTTTCCAGATCGACGCGGTGCTCGCAGCGGCGAATACCGCACTGCGCCTGGGGGACGACAGTGCGGTCTCGAAGGTGCGCCGGACCGTCGAGGGCTTCCTGGCCACACCCTGATCAGCGGCTGCGGCCCTTCGGTTTCGGGCCCCGCGCACGATCAGCAGCCGGGCTTGGTCCAGAACGCCGTGCCCTCGACCTGCACTACCGGGCATGCGGTCTTGTCCCGGCTGCGTCCGGCATTGCTGTCGACCGTGCTCACGAGGGCGTCGGCGCGGGCCCGGCCCATCAGCGGGTGATTCTTCAGGACCGCGTCGACGGTGCCGCCGTCCGCGTCGATGGTGAACGGGCAGGACACCGTCGCCATTCCGTTTCCCGGCATCGGCTGGACGCCGGTGCACAGCGGTGTGGGCATGACGATCCCGTTGACACTGAGCACCATCTGGTACCACACGGAGATGTCGTCCGGGTGCGACGCGGGGATCGTCGCCGCGCCGAAAGGCTGCCGTGCGCTGGTCAGGGTTTCGATCGCGGTGCAGTCCGGTCCGCACGGGTCGCTCCAGCCGCCCGCGACGGTGATCTTGGTTTCCGAGTCGGTGGCGTTCTCGGTCGCGGCGGCCGCGGTCCGGAGGTCGCGGTAGAGCCCGGCCACCTCGTCGGCGCTCAGGGGCGCCACCCGGATGTCGAAGGCCGGCTCGGTAATTCGATCGACCTGGCCGGAGCTCACATACGTGGTGACGGCGCCGCTGATGATCGGGGTGGACCGGTGGCCGTCGATGGTGATGGGCACGCCCGCCGTGACCGGCCGGTGCGCTTCCTCATTCGGGTCCAGATGCCGCCCGAGGGTCGAAGGAGTCAGGGTCGCCGGCAGGTCGAGGCCGCCGATCGCCGGGGGTTCGAGCAGCTGCTGGCCGTCGGAACGGGCAGCGTCGTCGGCGGAGAAGCCGTAGGCGATCCAGGCCTCGGTGTTGCCCCGCACGAAGGTCTTGTCGCCGATTCGCTGGTACGACAAGGCTTTTCCAGGAGCGAATTCAAGAGTCCCGGACGCGTCACCGACATTCGTGACCCGCAGGTCCACGGTCGCCTGCTTGCCGTCCTGCCCGGTCAGGCGGCCGGTGTAGTGCACTCCGGGCGCATTGATCAGGGCCAGCCGGGCGCTGTTCAGATCCGCGCGCGTGGCCGCCGCCGGCGACCGGTGTGACTGTCCGATGAGCAACCATCCCGCGATCGCGAAACCCGCCACCAGGACCACGACCAGGAACAGGATCACCGGCCACCAACGCCGGCGATCGCCGGGATCCGCCGCGGCCCACATTCCGTGCACCGACTCCACTGCCGGGTTCTCGACTTTCATTCCTGCCCATCCACATACCGATAGCTCACGCGTTAGCGCCGCGTGCACTATAAGCCGCCCGAAGCTGTGAACGGGGTGCGAAATGGCCTGTCGAGTGGGCGAATTGTGACAGTCACGGCATGATCGGGGAGTGGTGAGTTTTCCCGGCAGCAGTGTCCTCGTTGGGCGGGCGGCAGAGGTGTCCGCGCTGGTCGAGGCGGTGGGTGATCCCGGTACACAGACGGTATTGATCGCGGGGGAGGCCGGGATCGGGAAATCCCGGCTGGTAGGGGAGTTCACCGAGCGTTTGGACTCTCGGGCGATGGTGCTGCTCGGTCGCTGCCCGGAGCTGGGGACCGGGGGCGTGGCCTACGCGCCGTTCCTGGCGGTGCTGCGCGGGCTGGTGCGGCAGCTCGGCGGCGAGGCAGTGGCCACGCTGCTGCCGCCGCATCCGGCGCTGGCGAACTGGCTGCCGCAGTTGGCCGTTCACACCGGTGGGGCCGCCCCGGAGGCCGACCGCATCCGCCTGTTCGGCGAAATCCTCACGCTGCTGGAGCAACTGGCCATGACCCGGCCGGTGGTGCTCATCCTCGAGGATCTGCACTGGGCCGATGACGCCAGCCGTGAACTGCTGAGCTTCCTGGCCGCCAATCTCGCCGACGCGGACGCCCTGCTGGTCGGCACCTACCGTCCCGGCGAGGCCGGACCGCTGCGCGGCCTGGTCGCCGAACTGCGCCGCAATCCGGGCGTGCGGGTGCTGGAACTGCACCCGCTGACCCGCCACGAGGTGGGCCGCCAGCTCGCCGCCCTGCTCGCCCGCGAACCCGAACCCCGGCTCATCACCAAGGTTTTCGAACGCAGCGGCGGCAACCCGCTGTTCGTCGAGGCGCTCGGCCAGTGCCCCGACCAGCTGCCCGCCGATCTGACCGATCTGCTGCTCGGCTTCCAATCCGGCCTCTCCGCAGACGCTCTCGCCGTGGTCCCCCCGGCCGCCGTCCTCGGCTCCCCGATCCACCACGAACTGCTGGCCGCCATCGTCGACCTACCCCCGGACGAACTGGACCGCGCCCTACGGGAATTGGTCGACCGCCACCTGCTGCACACCACCGAGACCGGCTACGAATTCCGGCACGGCCTCATCCGCCAGGCCATCTACGACCGGCTGCTGCCCGGCGAGCGCACCCGCCTGCACGCCCGTGCGGCCGCAGCGCTGCGCGCCCACGGCGAGGCCCTCGACGCCGAATCCCGCGCCGACCTGGCCCGCCACGCCCGCGCCGCCGGGGATCTGGAGCAGGCCCTGCGTGCCTACTGGTCGGCCGCCACCGCCGTCCCCGCCACCCACCCGGAACGCCTCCGGCTCCTCGAACAGATCCTCGTCCTCTGGGATCGGGTGCCCGATGCCGAACAGATCCTGCCCACCACGAAACTGGCTGTCCTGGAACAGATCGTCGACGTCGCCGTGGCCTGCGGCGCGACCGAGCGCGGCATCGCCGCCGCCGACGCGGCGCTGGCCCTGCTCGACCCCACCGGCGACATCGCCCCGGCCGAGTCCGCCACCGGAAGTGCCGAGTCGAGGTCGGGCCGCCGCTCGGCCGGCCGGGACGACGGCGAGCGCGCCACCGATGCGGACGCCTGCCGGTGCGAGGTCGAGCGGGTGGCGCGGATGTATCGGCGGCGGGCGTACCTGCGGGGGACCACCGGAGCCGGACCGGGAACAGATCTGGTGCGGGCACTGCAGCTGTTGCCGGTGGCGGGTGCCGGTGCGGAGCGGGCGGAGGCGCTGGTGCAATCGGCCTCCGCGCGGATCTTCCGAGGGGACGCCGCCGGGTCGGCGTCGGACGCCCGTGCGGCGCTGGTTATCGCCCAGCGACTGGGGGCGGACGCCCTCGTGGCGCGGGCGCACGCCCATCTCGGGCTGGCGGGGGCCGCCGCCGCGGAGGTGGCGGGGGATGGTTCATCCGGGCCGGAATCGGCGGCCGCGAACGAAACCGACTGGGCGCTGGATCATTTCGCCGAAGCTCATCGCGCGGCCGCCGCGGCCGGGGACGCGCGGATCGTGGTGGATGTCGCCACCTGGGAATCGGCGGTGCTGGTCGCGGCCGGGCGGTACGACGCCGCCATCGCCGCCGTCCGGCAGGGGCTGCGGGCCGCGCACGAGTCGTTCCGGTTCTCCGAGTCCGCGCCGATCCTGTTCGTCAAATGGGCGCAGGCGCTCGCCGCGCTCGGCCGCTGGGACGAGGCCCGGGCCGTGGTCGACGAGACGCAGTTCGACCAGTTGCCGCCGCTCAGCCGGGCGGCGTTGACCCTGTGTCTCGCCCGAATCTCCCTGGCGGAAGGGAACATCGGCGCGGCGCGGGAAGCGGCGACCGAGGCCGGGCGGTTGCTGGGTGACAGCCGGTGGGCCGCGCAATATCGGCTCGAACTCGTCGCATTGACCTGCGCCGTGGACTCGGCGGCGGGCGACGAGACCGGGGCGGCGGCGGTGCTGGCCGGCGTGCTCGCCCAAGGGGACGGTGCCGCAACCCTGTTCGCGCATCCGCACGACGCATGGCCGCTGGTGGCGCTGGCCGCCCGAACCGCCGGAGCGCCCGCGGAACTGCTCGCCCTGGGTGACACGCTGCCCGCGGTGTCGCCGGTCGATGCCGCCTATCGTGCCGTCTTCACCGCGCGGCTGACCGGTTCGGCGGCGCGCTGGTCGGTGGCGGTCGCCGCCTGGCGCGCCGTCGAGCGGCCGCACGAGATCGCCGCCGCGCTGCTGGACGCGGCGGAATCGTATGCGGCCGAAGGGAATCGAGCGGCTGCGGACCTGGCCGTGCGCGAGGCCGCCGAGATCGCGGCGCGGCTGGGTGCACTGCCGCTGCAGGAGGGGGCCGCACGGCTGGCCGACCGGGCCCGCCTCACCGCCGGGCGAACGGCGGAAGCGCCGAAACCGCACGGCGGCACCGTGCCCGGCCGGCACGGCCTCACTCCGCGCGAGCTGGAGGTGCTGCGACTGGTCGCCAAGGGCATGAGCAATCGCGGCCTGGCGGCAGAGCTGTTCATCAGCGCCAACACCGCCGGTGTGCACGTCTCCAGGATTCTCACCAAGCTCGGCGTGGCCAGCCGGACCGAGGCCGCCGCCTTCGCACACGACCACGGCCTGCTGGCGTCCTCCGGTGACAACGACTGAGGCTCAGGGCAATCGGGCCGGCAGGTCGAAGAGCCGGAAGATCTCCTCGACCTGGTAGGCGATCAGGTTGGCGACCAGGCCGTCACGAATCGTGAAGACCTGCAGGGTGTGCAGGGCGTACCCGTCGCCGTCGCGGACGTAGGCCGCCAGTGCCGGTTGGCCATTGGCCCCGATCGGCACCAGGCGCCAATCACTGCCGTTGATGTCGAAGGCACGCGCCATGAACCCGATGTAGTCCGCGCGCCCGACGTACCAATTGAGCATGGGCGGCATCTCCATGATCACGTCGTCGGACAGCAGCTTCTCCAGCGCCGCCAGATCGGCATTGCGGAACGCGGCGACATAGCTGTCGACCACGGCCCGTTGCTCGGCGCTCTCGGACACCTCGTCCTCGCGAATACCGCTCTGGCTCAGCGTCTTCCGAGCCCGCTGCAGCGCGCTGTTCACCGCTGCCGGGGTCATGTCCAGCGCCCGCGCCACCTCGGCGGCCGGCCAGTCGAGCACCTCGCGCAGCACCAGCACCGCCCGCTGCCGGGCGGGCAGCTGCTGCATGGCCGCGACCAGTGCCAGCCGCAGACTGCCCTGGGCCACCGCGGCTTCCGACGGATCGCCGAGCAGCGCATCCGGAATCGGTTGCAGCCAAGGGATTTCCCCGCCGTGCACCAGTGCCTCGCGCGGATCGTCACCGGGTTCGTGGCCGAGTCCGGAGGGCATGGGCCGCCGGCCGCGCTGTTCGAGCGCGGTCAGGCAGGCATTGGTCGCGATCCGGTACAGCCAGGTCCGCATCCCGGCCCGCTTCTCGTCGAAGCTGTCGCGTGCGCGCCAGGCCCGCAGGTAGGTCTCCTGCACCAGATCCTCGGCGTCCTGTACCGACCCGAGCATGCGATAGCAATGCGCGAGCAATTCCCGTCGGTAGCGGCCGGTGTCCGCCTCGAAGTCCACGTTCGCCATGCTCTTGCTCCTCGAATCCGGGCCCCTGCTCCTCGAATCCAGGCCCTGCCGAACTTTCTACACCCGCGGCGATGAATCGGGCACCGCCCGCCGGTAGGTACTCGTGAGCCGCTCATCGCGGCCGCGATCCGAGGAGGAAACCATGACCGACACCGCCGTACAGACCGACCGCGAGGCCGTCCTCGACGTCCTGACCAACCTCTACCGCGCCTGGGCCGCCAATGACGCCGACGCCTTCGTCGCCGACTACGACCCCGACGCCACCACCGTCGTGCGGGGCGTGGTGAACGTGGGCCGCGAGGCGGTCCGGACCTCCATGGCCGCCGGTTTCGCGGGCCCGCTGCGGGATTCGCACACCGTCGACGAACCGCAGTCGGTCCGCTTCCCGGCCCCCGGCACCGCCATCGTGGTCAGCCGCAGCGCGGTGGTGCCCGCCGGGGAGACCGAGCCGCCGGCCGACGGCTGGATCGTGGCCACCTGGGCCCTGATCCAGCGCGACGGCCGCTGGCTGGTGACCTCGTACCACAACTGCCCGGCGTAGCCGCCCGAATGTCCGGCGCGACCCGGACATGAGCGAGCCCCCTCCGGGCAGGCGCCGGAGGGGGCTCGCACACGCATTCGCGTCGCCGTTACGGCACGACCTCGACGGTGTCACCCGGGTTCAGGTAGTTGAAGAACTCGCGCGCCCCATCCGGCGTCATGCGGATGCAGCCGTGCGACTTCTTGTCCACCGGTCCGATGTGGAAGGCGATGTCCCCGTTGAAGAACACCGCGTATTCCATCGGAGCGTTGTGCATGGTGCTCCAGTGGAACGGCTTCTTGAACGACACATGGAACACGCCCGGCGGCGTCTCGAATCCGGGCATGCCGTGCGAGATGGGCGTGGGGCCGAAGACGACCTTGCCGTTGTCCATCAGCCACGCTTCGTTGCTGCCGAGCTTGAGGCAGGCACGAGCACCCGCCGTCTGGCACGGCGCGTTGACATCGCTGGGTGCGATGCCGGGGACGATCGCCGGAACACCGGGAATGTCCGGACCACCGGGCCACAATGGTTCGGCTTGCGCGGGCGCCGCCGCGAATCCTGCGACCGCCATACCGGCGATGACCGCCGATCGCGCCGCCAAGCCGAGGGAACTTCTGCTCATCATCGAGTTTCGACCCTCTCCTAACCTTGGCCCGCCACCCTGTTCGATGCCGCTCTCAGGGCAAAGGGACATTGTTCGTTGGCACAAGCATGGGACCACTGGGTACCGGTGATCATTCTGACTGGTGGAAATCGAGATTCGCGGGATAAACCGCGACAGGCGCGCCGACACGCCCGAATTCACCGAACAGGTGGCAGCGTGCGCTGATTCGGGTCGACTCCGGTCGGCCGGTGCGCGCCATTGTTGGCGACATCCGGGCGCGGCGCGTTCGCGGATCCGCGAATCTGCTGGTCGTCGGGCGGATTGTCGCAGTAGTTCCAGCTGCTGAAGACGGGCACCGTGGCGATGAACGGGGGCACGGTCCGGGTCGGATAGTTGCACCACGGCCGCAGCCAGGCGTCCACGATGGTGTAGAACTCGCCGTCGTGGGCGGGCACTCCCATGGCGGACGAGCCGACCACCAGCGCCGGGAACAGGGCGCGCAGCGCGGGCTGCCGCAGCAGCGCGGCCCGCACGATGGCGGACATGGTGGTGGCCAGGCTCTGGATCGGATCCATGTTCCGGTCCAGTACCGCATCGGCGATGCGCAGCTGTCCGGGTGCGCGGTCGAGGAGTTGCCGCAACTCGGCGTCGGCGATGCGGGCCTGGTCGACCACGACCGACGCATTGCGGGTCAGCGTGCCGAGATCGGGCTGCGCGTGCGAGGTGGTGCCCGCGATGACGCGCAGATTCTCGATGAGGCTGACCGTCTGCGGCAGCCGGTTGTCCAAACCCGTGGTGGCGATGCTCAATCCGTCGATGAGTCCGCGCAGCTGATCGGGCCCACCGCTGAGCGCGGTGTCCAGATTATCGAGGATCACCGCGAGCTTGTCCGGATCGATCTGCGCGATGAGCTCGCTGGTGTTCGTCAGCGTCTCGGAGACGGGTGTCGGCGTGGTGATCTTGCCGGGGTTGAACCGCACCACCTGCCCATCGTGCAGATAGGGCGGATTGTCGGTGTTGGGCCGGAAGTCGATGTACTGCTCGCCCGCCGCCGACAGCGCCGAGACCGCGATCTGGGAGTCGGCCGGAATCCGGTACCGCTTGTCGATTTCCGCGACCGCCGACACCATGGCGCCGCCGTCGCTGATCTCGATCGCCTTGACCGATCCCACCCGGTACCCGCGCCAGGTGACGTCGTTACCCGCCTGCAAACCGCCGGAGCGATTCAGCTGAACGGTGACGGTGTAGGTGCTGCCCGGTGCACGCACCCGCGCCACATGGATCGCCAGATACGCCGCCCCGACTGCGAGTAGCAGAATCAGAGCCAGGTTCGAGATCAGTGTCTTGTGCCCGCGCAGCACGCTCAAATGGCCCGCCTCCACCGCTGATCAGCGCTAATAGGATCGATGCATAGCAAACACCAGGCGAAACTGCGCGCTATCTAACCACAGTCGGGGCGTGGAATCCGGCGTGGGCGGGCCCGGGCGGGGCGGACCGCCCTCGGGCACCGGGTGAGTGGTGGATCAGCCCTTCCCGTGGGCGGCCAGGTGGGCCTCGATGGCCTTCACGGCGAGGCCGACGCCGTCCTCCGTGGCGATCCGGGCGGCGAGCCGAGTGGCATTGTCGCGCAGGGCGGTATCGGTGGTGGCGCGCTTCAGCGCGGCGGTGAGCCCGTCCTCGGACAGCTTCGAGTAGGGGATGGTGGCCGGGCTGACGCCGACATCGATCAGGCGTTGCGCCCAGAACGGCTGGTCGGCGTACACCGGCGCGCCGATGGCCGGCACGCCCGCGCGCAGGCCCGCGGCCGTGGTGCCGGCGCCGCAGTGATGGACCAGCGCCGACATGCGCGGGAACAGCCAATCGTGCGGCACCTCACCGATGGTCAGCACATCGTCGCCGGCGACATCGAGTTGCAGCCAGCCGGTCTGCACGATGCCGCGCACGCCCGCCCGCCGCAGTGCGGCGCTGATGATCGCCGACATCCTGGCGCTGCCCGCGGCGCTGTCGACCATGCTGCCGAAGCCGAGGAAGACCGGAGCCGGTCCGGCGTCGAGGAAGTCGACCAGGTCGGCGGGCGGCTGCCAGTCGTCGGGGCGTGGCGGCCACCAGTACCCGGTCACCTCCAGGCCGGGCCGCCAGTCGCCCGGGCGCGGCACGACACTGGGCGAAAAGCCGTTCAGGATGGGCCATTCGGCCGCGGTCCGGCCGCGGCGCAGGTCGAAGGCCGAGATCGGCGGCAGTCCGAGTTCGCGGCGGAACCCGGCGATGGTGGCGGCGTAGAAGCGGTCGTTGAACCAGGCCCCGAAGTCGCCGGCCAGCCGGTTGCCGCGGGCGCCGAAGTCGTAGGCGCCCAGGGCCGCCGGGGCGTGGGCGGCGGTCGCGGACAGCGGCTGGAATCGCAGGCCGATCGAGGGGATGCCCTTGGCCTCGGCCAGCGGCAGGCCCGCGTACTCGGTGGGCGGCGGCAGCAGCAGCACGTCGGCGGGTTCGTCGAGCAGCGTCTCGATCATGCCGAGTCCCATGCTGCGAACGCCGCTGGGGGAGGAGAACTTCCAGCCCGCCGCGAGGCGGTTGATATCGGTGTCGGTCATATCGATGTCGATATTGAGCGGCATCTGCCGGAATTCGAGCCCGCACCCGGTGATCTGCTCGGCGAACATCCAGTGCGAGGCCACCACGACCTCGTGCCCGGCGTCGCGCAGGCCCACGCCCAGTCCCGTCAGCGGGGCGATGTCACCGCGGCTGCCGATGCCGACCAGGATGATCCTGCTCATCGCACCTCCGCGGTCTCGAGGATCGACAGCCACCGGGTGACGATGGCCCGCATCCGCTCGGCCCCCAGCCCCCCGTCGGGCGAGTGCACCGAATAGTGCACCTGCTCAACGCCTTCGGGCTTGCTCGTGCCGAGGAACATGCTCAGATCGAACATGGTCAGCCGGGACTGTTCGCGCGACTGCGCGTCCGGAATCCACACGCCCACATCACCGAGGAAGTTGAAGTAGAACTTGGGGAAGTTGAAGGTCAGGAAGTGCGGCCAGCTTTCGGGGTGATGCCAGCACAGCAGGGTGAAGTCCTCCGGGTGCGGCGGATAGGTGGCGATGGCGTCGCGCAGGCGCGTTTCGAGGCTGCCCGATACCGGCCGCAGCAGCCAGGGGTAGTCGTCGGAGATCCAGGCGACCGTGCGCGACAGGTCGGTGCCCGGCCGCAGGCGGCTGTAGCGGCCGTGTTTCTGCACCTGGATGGGCCGTGCCACGCCGGTGGCGTCCTCGATGGCCAGTCCCAGTGCCACGAGCAGGATCCGGGTGTAGCTGGCGTCGTAGGCGGCGGGCAGCTCCACCAGCAGCCGCTGGGCGAGCGCGCCGTCGATGACGCCGTCGAAATGCGCCGATTTCGGTGTGGCCGAACGGATCTGCTGATTGGGTTCGCTGTCGGAGGCCGCCAGCCAGTAGTCCCGTTCACCCACCCGGGTGGGCGCGTGGCCGTCGAGGAACTCCGCCCACTCCGAGCCGGTGGTGGTCTCGGGCGGTAGCGAGATCGCCTCGCCCGCTTCCCATTGCCGGACATAGGTGGCGATGTCGTCCCACAGCACCCACATGGCGACGCCGTCGATGGCGACGTGGTGGGCGGTGAACAGCAGAATGTTCACGTCGTAGGAGCGGGTGAGCAGTACCGCGGTGACGACCTTCCCGGCGGGCGGGTCCAGGCGCAGGTTGGCCCGGGCGGACTCCGCCTCGATCAGCTCCATGAGCGCGCCGGGGTCGAGGGTCTCGATATCGATGGTCCGCACGTCGACGCGGGCCGGGTCGATGACGCCACCGGATTCGGGTTCGATCTCGCAGGCCGCGCCCTCGCCGTAGCTGTAGCGACTGCGCAGTGCCTCGTGCGTGTCCATCAGGGTATTGACCAGCCGCTGAGCCTCTTCCAGCCCCATTGCCACCGGCACCGGGCAGGGAATGGTGACACCGAAGACGGCCGGGTTCGGGTCCCAGGTCAGGAATTTCTTGGCGGCGGCCGTGAGACGGCCGGGGCGCAGATCGGTCATGCTTGTCCTAGCGATCGGGTACTTCGGAAGCGAAAAATGGTGCGGGCCACGGTGATCAGGTGATGCCGGTGGGCTAGCCGAGGGTGGGAGCGAGTTCGATGCGTGAGAGCACCTCGTCGCCGAGCAGGCGCAGGGCGGCCCAGCTCTTCTTGATCGGCAGCCCGCCGATCAGGGGGTTGATCAGGATTTCGGTACGGCCGCCCGCGATCTGGTCCCGCAGCTCGCCGGGGGTGAGGATCTCCAGGTAACCGTGCGCCCGTAGCGCATCCACCGAATCCGGCACCGTCTCGTGCGGGCGCGGCACCCCGTCCCGCCGCCACGACGCGTACTCGCGGATCTCGGTCAGAATGTGCGGGCCGTAGCTGTGCCAGGCCGCGTCCGGATCGGTGTGCAGCAGGGTGAGTCTGCTGCCGGGTTCGGGCTTGTGGACGAAACCCGCTGTGCCGCACCGCGCCAGCTCCCGGTAGTAGAGCTCCTCCACCTCCGGCATGAACATCGGCAGCGACAGCGGCAGCCCGAACCGCGCCGCCCGGCGCGCGGCCGCCGCGCTCATCCCGGCGATGAGCAGCTGCGGATGGGGTGTGGTGCAGGGCTTGGGCGTGACGTCGAACGGTTGCCCATGGATCCGGATGGGTTCGTCCCGCCAGGCCGCGATCATGATCTCCAGGGCCTCGTCCATGAGCTTGCCCCGACGCGTGAAATCCCGGCCCAGCGCGGCGTATTCCTCGGGCCGGTAACCGATTCCGGCGACCACGGTCAGCCGCCCGCCGCACAGATTGTCCAGCACCGCCAGGTCCTCGGCCAGCCGCACCGGCTCGTACAGCGGCACCAGCAGCGCGCCGATGCTGATCCGCATCCGCTCGGTCCGCGCCGCCACCGCGGCGGCCAGCAGCAGCGGCGCGGGCAGCCACCCGGTCCCCGACCCGTGGTGCTCTTCGCAATTGACGACCGTGAACCCGACCCGATCGGCGTACTCCGCCATCTCCAGCGCGGCCCGGTACCGCTCGCGATGCCCGGCCGCCGGGTCGTTGACATTGGTCATATTGAGCCGGAGCGCGGCCACCACGTTCATTCAGCCAATATCGACGCCGAAACCGCTGTCCGGCAACACTCTTCGCCGCCCCAGCCAGGTACTCGACGCGGGCCCGCAACCACCGCGAGAGGCTCGCCGTCCACCGGTGCTATCGGCAGGGGTACCGGGAGCGTCAGGGGGATGCGACAGGGTGCGGGGTGTTGTCGAGCAGACCGAGTTGCGCTGCGCGGACACCGATCTGGAAGCGGCTGCGCACCTCGAGGCGGATCATGAGGTCGGCGATGTGGCGGCGGTAGCTGCGCAGCGACATGCCCAGCCGGCGGGCGGCGGTCTCGTCGATCAGTCCGAGGTTGAGGGTATTGAGCACGGCGTGGCCGGTGGGGGTGATCTCGACGCCCGCGGTGTCGAGGTGTCCGGCCAGGCCGTGGCCGGATTGCCAGCTCAGCAGGGCGAACTGGTGCAGGGCCCGCAGCAGGGCGGGTTCGCGGACCAGGTAGGCGTAGGGGTGGTCGGCTCCCGCGCCGCTCCACAGCACCGCCACGGTGCGGTCGATGATCAGCACATTGTGAAAGTCGTTGTCGGTCACCCGGATCTGCGCGCCCTGCGAGGAATGCCGCAGCAGCGGCCGGCGGTCGCGCAGTTCCAGATAGTCGGGGGAGTAGAGCAGCCGCACCTGCTTGCCCGCGGCCAGCAGGTCGTCCACGACCACCTGCCCGAGCCGCAGGTGATCACTGGAGTGGGTGGGATTGGAGACCGCCACCACCGCCTCTCGCCGGGCATGGCGGAGCAGGTGGTGGACGTCCTGATCCCAGTGCCCCTCCTGGCTGAACCGGACGATGCCGGTGGCCAGGGCGCCGGTCTGCTGTCGCTGCATCACTTCCCCGATCGTGACACGGGCACCGGTCGCTCCCGGTGGATCTGGCAGCTTCCTGCCAGCCGGGCGGATCCGGCCTCGCGGCTTTCTACCTTTCAGCCTATGCACATCAGTTTCAGCGATGAACAGAACCGGCTGCGCAAACGGCTGCGCGAGTATTTCGCCGACCTCCTCACCCCGGAGGTGCGGGCGTCGCTGCGCTCGGGTCCGGGCGGCGAGTACGGCGACGGGACCGTCTACAAGGAGGTGGTGCGCCGGCTGGGCGCCGACGGCTGGCTGGCCCTGGGCTGGCCGGAAGAGCATGGCGGACAGGGCCGTCCGATGCTCGATCAGCTGATCTTCCTGGACGAGGCCGCCGCCGCGGGCGTGCCGGTGCCCTATCTCACGGTGAACACGGTCGGGCCGACCATCATGCGCTACGGCACCGCGGAGCAGCGGGCGTACTTCCTGCCGAGGATCGCCCGCGGCGACGTGCACTTCTCCATCGGCTATTCCGAGCCGGGCGCCGGGACGGATCTGGCCGCGCTGCGCACCCGCGCCGTGCGCGACGGGGACGAGTACGTCATCACCGGCGAGAAGATGTGGACCAGCCTCATCGAATACGCCGACTACGTGTGGCTGGCCGCGCGCACCGACCCGAGCGCCGGCAAGCACGCCGGCCTGTCGATCTTCGTCGTTCCGACGGCGGCCCAGGGGTTTTCGTGGACCAAGGTGCACACCATGGCCGGGGTCGGCACCAGTGCCACCTACTATTCCGAGGTCCGCGTGCCCGCCGCCAATCTGGTGAGCGGGGAGAACCAGGGATGGGCGCTGATCACCAATCAGCTCAATCACGAACGCGTGGCGCTGGCCTCTGCCGCACCCCTGCAGGAATCGCTGCGGCAGGTAACAGAGTGGGCGCGCGCCACCGTCCGCCCCGACGGCTCCCGCGTCATGGACGCCGAATGGGTGCGGCTGCACCTGGCCCGCGTGCACGCGCACACCGAATATCTGAAGCTGCGCAACTGGCGGACCGCGTGGGCGGCCGATCGCGGTGCGCTCGGCCCGGCGGATGCCTCCGCCACCAAGGTCTTCGGGACCGAGTTCGCCATCGAGGGATACCGGCTGCTCATGGAGGTGCTCGGCGCCGAGGCGGTGATCCGCGCCGATTCCCCGGGCGCGCTGCTGCGCGGGCGCATCGAACGCTGCCACCGGTCCGCGCTCATCCTGACCTTCGGCGGCGGCGTCAACGAGGTACAGCGCGACATCATCGCCAAGACCGCCCTCGGCCTGCCCGTCACCCGTTGAGAAGAGGAGTAGCACCATGGATTTCGAATACACCGACGCACAGCGGGAACTGTCGGGACTGGCTCGCGAGTTGCTCGCCGACTGGGCCGGCCGCCATCCCCGGCCCGGCGACACCGGATTCGATCCGGACCTGTGGCGGGCCATGGCGGGCGCGGGCCTGCTGGACGCGGCGCTGCCCGAGCGTGTGAACGGCGGCGGCTACGGGCTGCTGGAACAGTGTGGCGTAATGACCGAGATCGGCCGGACCGTCGCTCCCGCACCGTATTCCACGAGTGTCGCGGTGGTCGCGGCGACACTGGCCGAGTTCGGCGACGATGCGCAGGTGCAGCGCTGGGTGCGGCCGCTGCTGCGCGGCGAGACGACCTTGGCGCCGGCGCTCGCGCGTGAGTTCGTCGCGTTCGAGGCCGAGCGCGGCGGGAACGGCTGGCGCATCCGGGGTTCGCAGTCGGTCGTCGCGGCCGCGGCCTTCGCGGACGGATTCCTCGTCGAGGCCAGTTGCGGCGCGAATTCGATGCTGCTCCTGCTGGATCGGGGCGCCGACGGCGTCACCGTGACCGGGCAGCACGTGGTGAACGGGACGGACGCGGCGGTGCTGGAACTGCGTGATGTGCAGGTCCCGGATCGGGATGTGATCGCCGCGCCCGAGGCCGCCGCCTGGGCCCAGCGCCGCGCGGCGGTGGCCGCCTGTGCGCTGCAACTCGGCATCCTCGAACGCGCTCTGGAAATGACCTGCGAATATGCCCGCACCAGAAAGCAATTCGACAAACCCATCGGCTCATTCCAGGCCGTGCGCCAGCGCCTGGCCGACGCCTATATCGATGTCGAAGCCGTTCGCCTGACCCTCTGGCAGGCCGCCTGGCGCGAATCCCACGGGCTCCCAGCGGAATCCGAGGTGGACGTGGCGAAATTCTGGGCGGCCGAGGCCGGTCACCGCGTCGCCCACACCGCCGTCCACATCCACGCCAGCACCGGAATCTACCTGGACTATCCGATGCAGCGCTACTTCACCGCGGCCGAACGCGCCGAGTTCGAGGCGGGCGGCGCCACCGCGCACCTGCGCACACTGGGTGCGCGCCTCGACGCGGATGTGTCCTGAGAGATTCGGGGAAGGGGGCCGGAGGCGCCGCCGGCCGGTGCCGGCGGCGGCTATCCGATCTGCATGAGCCGGATGCGCACCCCTCGTGCGCACGCGGACATGACCTCATCGCGCGCGAGTACCCCGGGTGTTGCAGACCCGGGGAACCCGCGTGTCTGCACGCTCCCACGGGCCGATAAAAAGCGAATAAACGTTCTCTATCCGGTGGCCGGTCCCGGTGCGAACAGCGTCGCCAGTGTCGGTGCGGGCAGCCCGGCGCGGCGGAAGATCTCGGCCGCGTCGGCGTGCTCGCGGGCGGCGGCCTCGTGATCGCCGCGGGCCGTGCGGGCGGTGGCGCGCAGGGACAGCGCCCGCGCCCGGTCGAGGGGATCGGCCGCCTTGCTCAGCAGTCGCAGGGCCTGGGTGGCCTCGCTTTCCGCGGCGGCGTCGTTCCCGGCGCGCAGGTGGATCTGGGCCAGCCGGGTGCGCGCCCAGCCCTCCCACAGGCGCACGCCATTGCGATGGGTCATGCGCACCGCGTCCTCGGCCAGTGCCAGCGCGAGCGCGTGCTCGCCGAGCATCGAACGGGTGGAGGCCAATTCGTGGGTTGCCCAGCCCAGCGCCACCGCGTTCGACGACTCCTGGGCCAGCGCGATGGCCCGCTCGGCCACCGCCACCGCCTCCGCGTACTGGCCGGATTCGCACAGCGTGCGGGTGGCCAGGGCCAGGATCCACGCCTCCAGCGACCGATCGTCGAGCGCGCGGGTCCAGGCGATGGCATTGGCGTAGTGGCGATGCGAGTCCTTGGTATTGCCGGTGCGCCGATCCGCCACCCCGAGCAGGATCTCGGCCAGCACCTGCAACCGGCGCTCGGCGTTGTCGGCGGGCTGCGAAATCGGTTGCAGGAACTCCAGACTCGCCTCCACCTCGCCCAGCCCGATTTGCATCATGGCGCCCAGCGCCACCCGCAGCCGTCGCGCGCTGGCGTGGTCGCCGTCGCGGATCGCGGTGTCCAGCAGGGCCTTCAGGCCGTCGGCGAGCTCGCGGGCGCGGCTGCCGGTGTCCATGAGCTCCGACATCACCCAGGCCAGATCGGCCGCCAGCGCCACCGCCCGCCCGCCGAGCCGGGCCGCCTGGCGGTGCAGCGCGATGATCACCGGCCGCTCGACATCGTTCCAGGACTGGCCTTCCGCCCCGCCGGCGAAGGTGTGGCCCGGCACGGTGGTGGGCACCAGCAGCAGCGTGGTGTTGCTGTAATCCAGTGCGCCGAGCAGGTTCTTGGTGCTGGCCAGGTAGTAGTCCAGCAGCCGGACCACGATCTCCGATTCCCGTTCGCCGAGATCGCGGTTCGCGGCGGTCCCGGCCAGCCGGGCCGCGAACAGCCGCAGCAGGTCGTGGAAGCGGTAGCGGCCGGGCGCGGGCGTCTCCAGCAGGCTCAGATCCACCAGCGATTCGCACACCAGCTCGGCCCGCGCCACCGGAACGCCCAGCAGCGCCGCGGCCCCGTCGACCGGGAAGTCCGGTACATCGGCGCGGGCCAGCATGCGAAACGCCCTGGCCTGCTCGGTGTTCAGCTGTCCGTAGCCGAGGCGGAAGGCCGCCTCCAGGGTGAGGTCGCCGGTCTGCAACACCTCGAGGCGCTGGCTCTCATCGGCCAGCCGCTCGGCCAGCGAGGCGATGGTCCACTGCGGCCGCACCGCCAGCCGCGCGCCGACGATGCGCACCGCCAGCGGCAGGCAGGCGCACTGCTCGATCACCGCGTAGGCCGCATCCCGTTCGGCCGCAACGCGTTCGGCGCCCAGGATGCGGGTCAGCAGCGTCATGGCCTCCTCGCGCTCCAGCACGTCGAGGCGGGTGCGCCGCACCGCGGGCAGTTCGGTGAGCGCGGAGCGGCTGGTGATCAGCACCGCGGTACCCGGCGTGCCGGGCAGCAGCTGCGCCACCTGGGCGCTGTCGCGGGCATTGTCGAGCACCACCAGAATCCGCTTGTCGCTCAACAGTGTTCGCAGGTGCGCGGCCCGATCGTCCACGGCGGGCGGGATATCGCCCTCGGCGACCCCGAGCCCGCGCAGGAATCCGCCCAGCGCGTCCCCGGGCGGGATCGGTTCGGGGTCGACGCCGCGCAGGTTCACATACAGCTGCCCGTCGGGGAACCGGTCGCGCACCTGATGGGCGATGTGCAGGGCGAGGGTGGTCTTGCCGACCCCGCCCATGCCGCCGACCGCCGAGATGGCCACCGCCGGTCCTCCGCCGGTGAGCTGGGCCGCGATCTCCTCCGCGACCCGGGACCGGCCGGTGAAATCGGCGATGTCGGGCGGCAATTGGGCCGGGGTGACCACCGCGCGGGCGGGCCGCAGTACGGGCGGCAGCTCGGCGCGGAGGATCCGCGCGTGCACATCACTGAGTTCCGGTCCGGGCTCCACGCCGACGCCGTCGACCAGGGCGCGGCGGGCGCGCCCGTATTCCTCGAGTGCCTCGGCCTGGCGGCCGGAGTGGTACAGCCCGGTCATGAGCAGTGCGCGGAAGCGTTCCCGCAGCGGATGCTCCTCGATGAGCGGCCCGAGTTCGGCGACCGCCTCAGCGCTGCGGCCGGTTTCGATATCGAGGGCGAGGCGGTCCTCGAGGATCGAGAGCCGCCACTGTTCGAGCCGGGCCCGCTGCCGCTCGGCATAGGGCCCCGGCAGTCCGCCCAGCGCGGCGCCCTGCCAGCGGGCCAGCGCCGACTCCAGGGTGTCGCGGGCGCTGCCCGGATCCTCGTAGCGCAGCCGCTCGGCCGCGGCGACCTCGTCCTCGACGTCGTGAATATCGGTGCGCCCGGCCGGGAGTCGCAGGGCGTAGCCGTCGCCGATGGAGATCAGCAGGGTGGAGGGTCCGCGGTTGACGCGGTCGGGTTCCAGTTCGCGCCGGAGTTTGGCCACGTGGGTGCGCAGCGCGGGCACGGCGCGCAGCACCGGGTCCTCGCCCCAGATCCCCTCGACGAGCTCGGCGGCGGTGACCGCCTTGCCCTCGCGCAGGAGCAGTGCCGCCAGCACGGCGCGCCGCTGTGGCGGACCCAGATCCAAGGGCGTGTCCCCACGCCATGCGCGGACCTCGCCCAGTACGGCAAATCTCAGCAAACCGACCTCCCCGTTCGGGAGTCTAGAGGGGTCGAGACAGCGACGATTCGCCGACTATCCTGCACCGATTCACGCCTTCCCTCGGGGAATGGGTCCGTGGTCCGGACCGTCACCCATCCTGCGCGTCGCATCGGCCATTGGTGGGTCATTGGCCGGTTCCAAGCGGCGAGTCCGACTCTGATCGCGGGCGCCGCACCGGGACGGCCGCCCCCGATCGTCTGGAGGCACCCCATGCGGCTGAAGTCCGCCATCGTCATCGCCGTGTGCGCCCTGGCCCTGGGGCTGGCCGCCTGCGAGGCGCAGCACGCGTCCACCGGTCCGGGCGGCGTCGGCACGCCGGCCTCGACCGTGGAACCCGCCGCCGACCAGCAGCGCGGGCACGGGCGCTTCGTCGCCACCACGGAGCACCTGACCAGCAGCGGCAAGGGCAGTGTCGGCTTCGACATCGACGTGCCGCAGGTGCGGGTCGAGGGCACGGGCGTGAACTGGTCCGCCGGACGGGAATTCAACGACGCCATGGTGCAGGGGATGTGGACCTACGTCGACCAGCACCAGGATCCCGCGATGATCACCGACCCGAACAAGTCGAGCACGGTCGAGCGCATCGGGACGCACGCGCTCAGCGGGGTGCTGTACCTGCGCGTCGACTTCCACGGCGCGCACCCGGAGGACCGGCTGTTCTCGCATGTCACGAATATCGATACCGCGCAGGAGATCACGCTCGCGAGCCTGTTCACCAACGAGCAGCAGGGGTTGAATGTGCTGGCGGCGCAGACGAAGACACAGCTGGCCCGCACCCGGGTGGCCGATGTCGTCCGGTTCGACGACGTCAAGGCCGCCGCCGCCACCTTCCAGGTCTGGACCGCCACCCAGGCGGGACTGCACGTGTACTTCCCGCAGGGGCAGATCGGGCCCGAGGCGGCCGGCGTCGTCGACGTCACCGTCCCGTGGTCGGACCTGAACGGCGTGCTGAAGCCGGGCATGCTCGCGGTGCTGTCGAGCTAGCGCCGGTCCGGCCGGCCGCCACGCCGATCGAAACCGGACGGCCGGTCCTGCCTGCCACGTAACCTGTGGACGTGGCAATCGGTGACACGTCGCGCGGCGCGGCGCGGCCCGGAATCGCGCTGGCCACCGTCACCGCGGTCCTGTTCGTGACCTTCCTCGACACCACCGTGGTCTCCGTCGCGCTGGCCGACATCCGGTCGGAGCTCAGCACCGATGTCGTGCTGCTGCAGTGGGTGGTCAATGCGTACACCCTGGTCTTCGCGAGCCTCATGCTGGCGGCGGGATCCCTCGGCGACCGGTGGGGACGCAAGCGGGTCATGGTCGCCGGGTTGGCGATCTTCTGTGCGGGATCGGTGATTTCGGCGCTGGCGGCGAGCGTGCCGATGCTCATCGCCGGCCGCGCGGTCATGGGACTGGGCGCTGCCGCGTCCGAGCCGGGCACCCTGTCGGTGCTGCGGCAGGTCTTCCCCGATCCCCGCGCCCGCGCCAAGGCGCTCGGGGTGTGGGCGGCGGTGTCCGGTCTCGCCCTGGCCGCCGGGCCGGTGCTCGGCGGCGTACTGGTCGGGGCGTACGGCTGGCGATCGATCTTCTGGTTCAACCTGATCCTCGGCGTGGTAGTGCTGGCCGCCGCGCTGCGGTATGTGCCCGAGAGCGCGGATCCGCAACCGGGGCAGCTGGATTGGCTCGGCTCGCTGCTCGGCGCGATCTTCCTCGGTGCGGTGATCTATGCGGCGATCAGCGGGGAGAACCGCGGATACGGCGCGCGCTCGGTGGTCGCGCTGTTCGTGCTGGGCGGGCTCGCGTTCCTCGCGTTCGTCGCCGTCGAGAACCGGGTTCGCAACCCCGTCTTCGACTTTCGCTATCTACGGCTCCCGCCGGTGCGCAGCGCACTGTTCGTCGCCTTCGCGGTCTACTTCGGGGTCTTCTCGATCTTCTTCTTCACCGCGCTGTATCTGCAGGTGATGATCCACTACTCGGCCGGCCGGACCGCGGCGGTGTTCGCGCCGATGGCCGTGGCGATCATGATCGGAGCGCTGGCCGCCGGATTCTGGGTCGCACGTACCGACGCCCGCACGCCGATGTTCGTCGGCTGTGTCGTGGGTGCGGCGGGCATTCTGCTGACCCGGCACGCGCTGGACGGCACGGTGGAGTTCGCGCCGCTGGCCGCCACCCTGGCCGTCGCCGGTCTCGGGTTCGGCGTCGCCGTGGTGCCGCTCACCGCGGCGGTGCTGACCGGTGTACCCGCCGAGCATTCGGGCATGGCGGCCGCGGCCACCAACACCATGCGCCAGGTCGGGGCGGCGGTGGGCGTCGCGGTCCTCGGCTCGCTGGTCAACGGTTTCCTCACCGCCGATCTGCGGATCCGCCTCACCGAGCTGGGCCTGCCCGCCGACCTGCAACCCATCGCCATCGACGCGGTCGAACGCGGCCGCATCCCACCGGGACTCGACCTGGCCACGGCCATAAAGTACGCACCGCACGTCCATGAGGTCCTGCAGACGGCGACCGTGGCCTTCCGGCACGGACTCGATGTGGCGCTGGTGGTTTCGGCGCTGGCGATCCTGACGGCCGGGGCGTTCACCGCGCTCACCGGGCACGACGCCGACTCCATGCGCGTGTGGCGCGAACTGCCCCCGGCCATGGGGGCTTTCGTCATGGCGACCGGAATCCTTTCCGTCGGAACGCATCTCACGGGATACGAGACGGTCTCGCGGCTGCTGCTGGCGCTCGCGGGCATCATCTGGCTGGTGCTGGCCGCCGATTTCGTCTCCCGGCAGCTGTGGGATCACGACCGCTGGGTATCCGACGCCGACACCCCGGCGGCCCTGACCGCGGTGGCCGCGACGACCGTACTGGGGACCCGGCTGTGCCTGCTCGGCTGGCAGGTGGTGGCCATCGCCCTGCTCGTGGTCGCGACGGTGGTGTGGCCGGTGCTGCTGGTCATGGTGATCCGGCACTGGAACCGGCGGATGCCCGGCGCGGTGTTCCTGGTCTGCGTGTCGACCGAGGGTTTGTCGGTGCTGGCGGCCACCCTGGCGCAGGACGGCGCCGGCGACTGGCTCGCCGCCGCGGCACTGGTGTGCTTCATGCTCGGATTGCTGTTGTATCCGGTGGCATTCGCGCATTTCGACATCGCAGAGACCTGGCGGGGTGCGGGCGACCAGTGGGTCATGACCGGTGCCCTCGCGATCTCGACCCTGGCCGCCTCGAAACTCACCGCGTGGCAGCAGTGGACGGGAACCCCGCACACAGTGCTCGGGGCAGTGACGCTGGCGCTGCTCGTCGTGACCCTCGGCTGCTACGCGATTCTGGTCGGGGCCGAGGTGATGCGCTTCCGCCCTGGATACAACGTGCGGCGGTGGGCGACGGTGTTCCCGCTCGGTATGACGTCGGTCGCGGCGCTCTCGACCGGCGCTGGACTGTCGCTGTCCTGGGCGCGGACCCTCGGCCGTGTGCTGCTCGTGGTGGCGATCGTCGTCTGGCTGCTCGTCGCGGCGGAACTCGCCGCGACCCGCCGGCCCGGCCGTACCGAGCCCACTCAGCTCACCGGGGCGTCGGATCTCTGAGTGACGGTGTGCCGGATGGTGATCGGGAAAACCGATTGCGCCCGAACCGATCCGCCCGGCACGATCGTCGGCATGTTCGCACAGTCCATCGCCGCATTCCCCGCAGTCGCGGGCGCGATGGCTGCTGCCCTGGTGGTCTTCGCATTCGACGGCGCACGACGCTGACCTTCTCCGGGACGTCCCGGGACCTCAGACGGGGAAGGTCGGCTCGCTGCTGAGGTCCCCTCGAAACCTTGACTCCCGGTTGGAGAACCAATCATGGCCAAGCAGGCTTATGTCCGCACCAAGCCGCACCTCAACATCGGCACCATGGGGCATGTCGACCACGGCAAGACCACACTGACCGCCGCCATCACCAAGGTGCTGGCCGAGCGCGGCGGCACCGCCTTCGTACCGTTCGACCGCATCGACCGGGCGCCGGAGGAGATCGAGCGCGGCATCACCATCAATATCGCGCACGTCGAATACGAGACGGCCACACGGCATTACGCGCACGTGGACATGCCGGGGCACGCCGACTTCGTGAAGAACATGATCACCGGCGCGGCCCAGCTGGACGGGGCCATCCTGGTGGTGTCGGCGGACGACGGCGTCATGCCGCAGACCGCCGAGCACGTGCTGCTGGCCCGGCAGGTGGGTGTCGAGCACATCGTGGTCGCACTCAACAAGGCCGATATCGCCGACGGCGAGCTGCTGGAGCTGATCGAGCTCGAGGTGCGAGAGCTGTTGTCCGCCAACGGATACGACGGCGACGGCGCTCCCGTGGTGCCGGTGTCGGGGCTGCGGGCGCTGCAGGGCGACGAGCACTGGTCGGTGCAGCTGCTGCGTCTGCTCGACGCTGTCGACGACTACGTGCCGATGCCGGTGCGGTACCTCGACGCGCCGTTCCTCATGCCGGTGGAGAACGTGCTCACCATCACCGGTCGCGGCACCGTCGTGACCGGTGCGGTGGAGCGCGGGCGCGTTCAGGTGGGCGACCGCGTCGCGGTGCTCGGCTTCGGCGGCACGATCGAGTCGGTGGTCACCAGCCTCGAAACCTTCGGCCGGACCATGGAATCGGCCGAGGCGGGCGACAATGTGGCGCTGCTGCTGCGCGGCGTGCAACGCGGTCAGGTGGCGCGCGGCCAGGTGGTCGCGGCGGTCGGCAGTATCGCGGTGCACACCGGGTTCACCGCGCGGGTGCGGCTGCTGACGGCGTCCCAGGGCGGTCGGCGCACGCCGATCGTCACCGGATACCGGCCGCAGTTCTTCGTCCGCACCGGTGACGTCTCCGGTCAGGTGGCGGTGCCGGAGGGCCGCGCGATGCCGGGCGAGACCGTCGAGGTGGCGATCACGCTCGACCGCGCGATCCCGCTGGAGCCTGGGCTCGGCTTCGCGGTCCGTGAGGGCAACCTGACGGTCGCCGCGGGCACGGTCCTCACCGTCGACAGCTAGTGGTGAACGAATCCCGGCCACCCAGTGTGGCCGGGATTCTCTCATCCGGCGTGCGAATCGTCCTCGACGATGGGGTCCATGGAACGTGCGCACTATGGGGACGACCATCGGGCATTCGCCGAACTGGCACGGGGTTTCGTGCGCAAGGAGGTCGCGCCGCACTATCTGGAGTGGGAAGAGGCGGGGATCGTGCCGCGCTCGGTCTTCGCGCGGGCGGGCGAGCTGGGACTGCTCGGATTCGCGGTACCGCAGACCTATGGCGGTCTGGGGGTGGCGGACTTCCGCTTCAATCAGATCCTCATCGAGGAATTCATGGAGGGCAACGGCGCGGGAGTCGGGCTGAATTTCGCGCTGCACAATGACATCTGCACGCCGTATCTGGTGGAACTGACCACCGAGGAGCAGCGGCAGCAGTGGCTGCCGGGATTCGTGGCGGGGACGCTGATCGCCGCCATCGGCATGACCGAGCCGGGCGCGGGGTCGGATGTCGCCGGAATCCGGACGGCCGCGGTGGATATGGGCGATCACTTTCTGGTGAACGGTGCGAAGACGTTCATTACCAATGGGATCAATGCCGATCTGGTGATCACGGCGGTGCGGACCTCCGCCGAGCGGCACAAGGGGGTGACGCTGATGGTGCTGGAACGCGGGATGGCGGGCTTCGAACGGGGCCGCAACCTCGACAAACTCGGGCTGCACTCGCAGGACACGGCCGAGTTGAGCTTCACCGACGTTCGCGTGCCCAAAGAGAACGTGCTGGGTGAGGTGGGACGCGGCTTCGAATACCTGATGCGCAATCTGGCTCAGGAGCGCATGCAGATCTCGGTGGCCTGTCTGGCGCGGGCGCGGGTCGCACTGCGCATGACCATCGAATATGTCAGCGGCCGTGAGGCTTTCGGGCAGCCGATCGGGGGCTTTCAGAACACCAAGTTCACCCTCGCCGATGTTGCCACCGAAGTCTCGGTTGCCGAGGCGTTCATCGACAAGTGCGTTCTCGAGCTGAACTCCGGTCGGCTCACGCCGGCCGATGCGGCCAAAGCCAAGCTATGGGCTTCGGAGATGGAATTCCGGTGTATCGATCGGTGTCAGCAGTTGTTCGGTGGGTATGGGTATGTGCGCGAGTATCCGATTGCGCGGGCGGCGGCTGATGCGCGTATTACTCGCGTGTATGGCGGGACCTCCGAAATCATGCGCGAGATAATCGGCCGCGACCTGCATTTGACCGATCGGTCTCGGGGTTGAAGGTGGCGAATTGTATTGCGATACTGGACAATTCGGATTCCGTGGATGATCTTCGAGCGGTAGAATGGGGGTATGAATTGTGGTGGGTGACGCGCTCGATGTGCTGATTCAGGATTCGCTGGGGCCGATCGGTGATGACGACCTGCTGGATGTGATGCGGGAATGGGAAAGCCACCGCCGTCGCATGGCCGCGTTCGAGCACAAACTGATTCGTGAGGTCGAGAACCGGAACCTGCCCGAAAAAGCCGGGGTGAGGCAGACTTCGACATTCCTCGCTCAAACCTTGCGCCTGGGACACGCCGAAGCACGCGCGCGGTGCAACGCCGCGCAGTTGCTGGGTGTGCGTCAGGAAGCGGGCCGGGTGTTGGAGCCGTGGCTGACCTGGACCGCCGCCATGCAGGAAATCGGTTTGGTGTCAGTGGATTCGGCACGCATGATCGGCAAGATCATGGACCGGATCCCCGAGAGCGTCGACGCCGACCTGCGCGACCGCGCCGAGTTCCAGCTGGCGCACTTCGCGACCCAATCCACCGTGGATGATCTGCCCAAGGTCGGGGATCGGATCCTGGGCTACCTCGACCCCGACGGCACCCTCACCAAACACGTGGACCGGCAACGCCGCCGCGGCATCACCCTGACCAAGCAGGGTGTGGACGGCATGTCCACGATGACCGCCGACCTCACCCCCACCGCACGAGCGCTGTTGGATCCGATCTTCGCCGACCTGGCCCGGCCCGGCATGTGCGACCCCGCCGACCCCGAAAGCCCCTGGAGCGTCGAAGGACTCGACCCCGACGCGTTGGAAGCGGCCGCCAAGCGTGACATCCGCACCCCCGCGCAACGCAACCACGACGCGTTGGTGGCGTTCCTGCGCCCGGAAATGGGCCCGGCCAAGCTCGGCAAGCACCGCGGGCTGCCGGTCTCGACGATCATCACCATGTCGTTGGCCGAGGTCGAAGCCGCCGCCGGGGTCGCCACCACCGCCTCCGGCGGCACCGTCCCGCTGACAGAAGCGTTGCGGTTGGCGCAGCGGTCCAAGCCGTTCCTCGCGATCTTCGACCACGCGGGCATGCCCCTGCACCTGGGACGCAGTGAGCGGCTGGCGAACTCGGCGCAGCGGTTGGCGTTGATCGCCACCGAACGCGGCTGCACCCGCCCGGCTGCAACGCCCCCGCCACCATCACCGCCGTGCATCACATCACCGAATGGGCCCACGGCCGCGGCACCGACATCGAGAAGGTCGCATCTCGCAAGCAACACCCCTGGCCCAAGGTTCGCCGCAGCTCTGCGCGTCGCCGTGAACGCTGCGCAATACTTGTTGGGTAACGTGAGGGGAGTATCCCTAAACCGCAGACAAAGCGCGGAGGCGTGAGGCAGAAGAGGTCATAAAATGGAAAGCCATGCAATCTTTACTTAATCAGAGTTAAAGGAAAATCGTGCAGAAATCGACTCTTGATCTTAGCGACGTGACTTTCACAAAGGGCGCGGTCCTGGGACCCGGACACGGCTACTTCGGCGCACAGGTCGATGAACTGCTCGCTGACCGCATTCCCCACACGATCCTGGTGTTTGTGCAAGGCGGCGACGTCTATTCCGACAACCTGACCTGGAATGTGTGTGACATCAAGCGCATGCCCGACGGGACCGCAGCAGTGCTCGGCGACCGAGGCGAATTCAGAATCTACGCTGGCACGACCCTTGTGCTCGAGAAGAATATCGATATGAAGCTGGCAGGCCCGCTGCGCGGGCTGATGGCGGACACAGGAAGGGACGTATGCGCGGTCGGAACGCTGCTTCAGGTATTTGCCTTCCAAAATGGCGAATGGTCGTGCCGATCGCCCGTGGTGGCAAGTGCCGGCAAGATGGAATTGGCCAGGCGCGCATTCGAACATGCCGCACGGGTGAGCGACTCGCACATGCTTACTTTTGGCTGGGACGGTGAAATCTGGAGCTCTGCCGAGGGACAATGGACACAAGCCGATTCACCGACTTCCGTCGACTTGTTAGATGGCTGCAGTACCGGCGTTGGCGGCCAGTTGGCGATTTGCGGTCAGGCTGGAACGGTGGTCCTGGCCTCGCGCGATACGCTGGAGGTGCTGGAGAATGTGGATGTTTTCGAAGATTTGTGGTCGATCTGCCGCTTCCAGGGACGCTTGTACTGCGCATCTTCCCATCTCATTTACGAATTGGTCCTGGATGGGCGCCAGCTCGTCCCGCTGGAAGCGTCCGATTTGATCCTGCCCACTGGCTCCGGCCATTTGTCGGCTGCCGGTGACCAGGCGCTTTGGTCGGTCGGCCCGCGCCAGCTGTACGAGTGGGACGGCAACCACTGGACGCCGCTGTTTGAAGTGGCATGACCATGCAGTCCCGTGCCCCCGAAGCCGCGCAAGCCCATCCCTGTCGGCTGGCCCATTGCGCAGCGTTGGCAGGCGGGCGGGGTTCGGACAGGACGAGTAACCCGACCCTGGCTTGCCATGCTTGCCACGCGATGATCCACGACGGGCCGGGCGGCTGGAAAACCATTGTGATGCCCCCCGATTCCGAACACGCGGGCCGGACGGGGTGGATCGCACCAGCGCATATCGACCGATCCCGTACCCCGCAGGTCAACGACCGCCACCACGCCGGTGAGCTGATGGCCGCCAAACTGGCCCAGATCCGCGAACGCACCCGCCCACCCGTGCGGTGGTGGTCACGCCCCTAACACCCGTCGAGCCTCACCGAAGGTGCGGCCCTTCGGGCTGCCTGCACCCCCGGCTGCTCATGCTCGGCCGGCGTGCGCAGGGACGGGAGGCATGGTTGCGTTGCCCGCCCTACCGGACTGGGGCTGACGCCGGGTTTGGGAGCCGCTACCCGCCGATCCCGGCCGACAGACTGCACGGACCACCTTCTACAGACACACCGACGTCAAGGTTCAAAATGGTGAGGGCCGGAAGGTGAGATCGGCCTCGCAAGCTCGGCCCCTCTCTCCTCCAGGCATCTTTTATCTTTTAATCCTTTGTCTCTGTGGGCTTTTCGTTCTTATCGTTTGAGCCCTTGGGCGGTAGCGATCAGCCGCTCCATCGCAGTGCGGGGCAGGATGCGGCGAATCGTGAACATCAGCGGGGCATTGCTTCCTACCGCATACAGCGGCTTCGGCCGGTCCGAGTCGGCTGCTGCCACAATGGTTTCCGCGACTTTCTCGGGTGGGATCCCCTTGCTCATCTGGCTGTCGAGCTTGGCCATGAACTTGGTGAACTCTGCGGCGTGCGGAGAGCCTTCAGCGATGTACTTCATCCGTCGCTCGCTCAGGCCGGTGTCGATCTGGCCGGGTTCCACGGTGGTGATCCACACCCCGTACGGCGACTCTTCGAACCGAGCGGCGGTCGCGAACCCGCGCAGTGCCGCTTTGGTCGCCACGTACGAGGAGCGGTAGGGCATGGGGAAGCTGCCCAGCATGGAACCGACCATGACAACCCGCCCGTAGCCTCGTTCGCGCATTCCGGGCAGCACCGCCTGTGTCAGGGATACCGCACCGAACACGTTGAGCTGGAACAGCCTTTCGATCGCTTCCCGGGGCAGTTCGGCGAGCGGTCCGGCCTGGCTCTCTCCGGCATTGTTGATCAGTATGTCGATCGCGCCGAGTTCGGTGGTGAAACGGTCGATCGAGTCGAGGTCGGTGATGTCCAGTGCGCGGTATTCGACTCCGGCCACGCGGTCGGCGGCGGCGATGGAGTCGGGGTTGCGGCTGGTGCCGATCACCTTGTGGCCGCGGGCCGCGAAGGCAGCGGCGGTGGCCTTGCCGATGCCGGAGGACGCGCCGGTGACCACCACGGTACGGGTCGTGTTGCTGCTCATACGGCAGACGTTATCGGGCTCGGCGGGACTCCGGCCAGGTAGTGGGTCGGCGTTGCGTTTGGACCTCGGGCCATGAACGCAGGACCTCGATGCAGTGGGCCTGGCGGCGTTCCGCAGCCGACTCGCTGGTAACCGACCGGATGCCGAGCCAAACGCCGATGCCGAAGGCGGGTGCCGCCAGCGCGGGAACTAGCAGGATGGCGGTGAAGCTCATGGTGGGCAGGCCTCGATTGCTGGTCGTCGTCCGGACCGGATGTGGATGAATCGCACGGGGGCACCGGCTGTTACGTGACGAATCGCGTGTCGACCGAAACGCATCATGTGTCGTATTCGAATCTGTCGGTTGCGCCACACCGGACGGTCTCTCGTTGATATGTTTCGCCAACCCGATGGGGAACAGACATTTGGTCGGGAGTAGTCGAAGAGGACGACGCGTACATGTTCGACTGGGATCTAGTCAGGAACACCTCCGGCGTGCACATCGTGGCGCGGCTTGCGGAGGAACGGGGGATGCCGGTGGGGGAGTGCCTGGTCGGCACGGGAGTGCCGCCCGAGGCGGTGATCGATAGATACGCGGAACTGTCTGCGCGGCAGGAACTTACGGTGGTGCGCAATCTGCTCGCCCGATTCGGAGACGAATCGGGGCTGGGCGTGGAGGCAGGGCTCCGCTATCGCGTCTCGCTGCATGGACCGTGGGGGCTGGCGCTGCTGGCCAGCCGCACGCTGCGGGACGCCGTGCAGGTTGCCCTGCACTGTGTGGAGCCGGCCTTCGCCTTCGGGCGGTTGAGCTTCGAGGAGGCGGACGGCGAAGGGCGGCTGCGGTTCGATGACTGGGAGTTTCCCGAGGAGGTCCGCGCCTTTCTGGGCGAGCGGGTCATGACCGGTGTTCAGGTGATCGCTCGGGAATTGTTCTCGGTGGGAGTTCCGGTGCGGCGCTTGAGTTTCCGGCACGGCGCGCCCGCCGATACCGCGCGATATCGGTCGGTCTTCGGGGTGGAGCCGGACTTCGGCGCGGCCGGCACCGAGCTCGCATTCGACGCCGCCCACCTGGATGTGGCGCTGCCGCAGGCCAACGAGTGGGCGCGCAGTCGGTGCGAGCAGATGTGCCGGGACCTGCTGGCCCGCCGCCACGCTCGTACCGGCGTCGCGGGCGCGGTGCGGGATCTGCTGATCCGCAATCCGGGGGTGCTTCCGGATCAGTCGGCGGTGGCGGCCGAGATGTATGTCAGTGCGCGCACGCTGTCGCGGCGGCTGCACGAGGAGGGCACCTCCTTCCGCACACTGCTCGACGAGGTGCGGCAGGCGCTGTCGGAGGAACTGCTCGACCGGACCGATATGACCACCGAGCAGGTGGCGGGGCGGCTGGGCTACGCCGAGGCCGCCTCCTTCATCCGGGCCTTCCGGCGATGGCAGGGTTGTCCGCCCCAGGAGTATCGCGCGCGCGGGAGGATGCCCGAGCTGGTGTAGCCGCGGCGCTCGGTATCAGTGCTGCGCGGTCAGGAAGGTGCCCGCGTGCAGCGTGGTGCCGAAACCGGGCGCGAACTCACCGTACTCGTAGACCAGGTGGCCGCCGACCACGGTGGCGGCCACCGCACGGTCGTTGCGGTTGACCATGCGCTGCAGGCCCGCGACGCCGGGGAACGGCGCCTCGGCGTAGGCGCTGCTGGAGCCGTCGAAACCGGCGGGGTCGATGACGGCGATATCGGCGCGGGCGCCGACTCGCAGATGGCCGGCGTCCAGGCCGTACCAGTCCGCCAACTCGCCCGTGACCCGGTGGATCGCGGTCTCGAGCGGCAGGAATCCGCGCTGGTGCGCGCGTTCGAGCAGGCGCAGCCCGAAGTTGTAGAAGGCCATATTGCGCAGGTGCGCACCGGAATCGGCGAAACCCACCTGCATCATGGGCGAGCGCTGCAGCCGGTCCAGCACCTCCTCGCGGTCATTGGCGATGACGGTGCGCCACCGGAGCTTCGGGCCGTGCGTGACCGCCAGATCCAGCAGGGCGTCGGCGGGATGGATGCCGCGTTCGTCCGCTACCGCGCCGAAGGGCTTGCCGACGACCTCGGGCTCGGGGCAGGACACGATCACCGCGTCGTACAGGTCGCGATTCCACACGCGCGGGCCGTACTTCTTGGCCAGGTCCTTGCGGAAATCGCGGCGATAGGATTCGTCTGCCAGTAGTTCGCCGCGCTTCATGACATCGCGGATATTGAGTGCGGCGACCCCGGAACCGAACTCCTCGAACACCACCAGATCCACTCCGTCGGCGTACACCTCGAACGGGACCGGCAGGTGCTGCCAGCGGAAGCGTGCTCCGCCAACGGTATTCACGATCCACGCCGCGGTGGTGGCGGCACGGGCGACGGTACGGTCGGCCTTGACGTCCATGCCCGCGATGAGGGTGGTCTTGAGCGGCTTGCGGAAACGGCCCGCGCTCTCGGCGAAGTAGCGGGCGATCTCGGCGCGGGCGGTGAGGTTGGGCGTGCTCTGATGCACGCGGCCGCGGCGGCGCAGGATCGTATTGAGGGCGTGGTACTCCCGCCAGGTGGCATACGTGGACGGCAGCTGCCGGGTGGGGAATCGGACGCCCTCCAGCTTGGAGAACGAGCTGCGAATCGTGGACAGCCCCAGGAAACCGGCGTCGAGGGCGTCGTCGAGCATGGCGCACATGCGGGTCAGCTCGGCCTCCGTCGGCCGTGCGGCGGCATCCACCGCGCGGGCCAGGCCCATCACCGTGACACGCATATCCGAATGTCCCAGGAACGCAGCGACATTCGCGCCGAGCGGGCGGTCGGCGATGGCCTTCGCGTAGGAGTGCGGGCCGTCCCAGTCCTTGTGCTCCTTGACGGCCGAATGCACCGCGTCCCACGGCAGTGCCTCGACGCGAGCGAACAGGTCGGCGCAGTCCTCGGCCTCCGAATACACGGTGGACAGCGAGCAGTTTCCGAGCACGACCGAGGTGACCCCGTGCCGGACCGATTCCCCCAATCCGGGATTCCCGAGCACCTCGGCGTCGTAGTGGGTGTGCACATCGAGCATGCCGGGCATCACCCATCTGCCGGTGGCGTCGACTGTGCGCTCCCCGTCCGGAATCTCGCCGCCGATGACCGTGACCTTGCCGTCGGTCACCCCGACATCCGCGCGGACCGGCGGCTTCCCGGTGCCGTCGAACACCGTGCCACCGCGTATCACCAAGTCGCACCGAGCCATCGCCATCACCCTGTTCCTCAGCTCGCCGTTGAGGGCTTTTTACAGGCTATAACCGAAATGTGCGGTTGGTCACGGTTCATTGCGGCGGGAAAATTGTCGTCGCGGCCCACGCCATAGGGCCACGGCCTGGGACTGTCCATCGTGTCCCAGGCCGCGGCGCTCCATGAAGTCATGCCGGAGGTCGAATCGGATTCCGGCGTAATGGTTTTCATCCTCATCTTCGCGATCGGTGAACAGCGCTCAGTTAGGCGTGAGACAGAACGGTTCGCATGATGCGGGTGATGCTGGTGCCGGTGCCGGGGTCTGTGGTTCGTCGAAGTGCGCGGAATTCACCAGCAGCAGGACTGCGATGGCGAATACGAGCACCAAGGCGGACGCGACCGCCACGAATCCCCAGTTGAGTCTCGGGAAGGTGATGACCTTGGTACCGTCTTCGACGACGAGGAAGAGCACCGCGGCATTCCCCGGCGATCGGGACAATTGGGACAAAACGGTGTGACGCCACCAGTTTCCAGTCATGGCAGCACTCGCCCCTTGCTGAATTCTGTTGGGATACTGCCGTGAGTACAGCAATCTCCAGGCTACGCCCGAAAAATCGCCATAGCAATCTGCTATTGCACGATTTCCGCTCGGCCACTGAGTAGTTCTGCGGTGGCGCGCACCCCGCCGCCCGGCGAGTATGAAAACCATTGCCGGACTATCCATGTGGGAGAGCGATGAACACCGATGCACGACGCCCCAAAGGGCTGGGCAAACGAGCCTGGCTGACAACGCACCTGGTCCGACGCATTCTCCGCACGCTGGCGTGGTCGAACTTCGTCCACGTCACCGTGATCGGCCGCGACCGGATTCCGAAAACCGGCCCGGTCATCATCGCGAGCAACCACATCTCGATGCTCGACGCGGCTTTCCTCTGGGGAGCGCTCCGCCGCCGCGCCATCGCCATTGCCATGGCCGAACTGTGGTCCTGGCCGGTTATCGGCTGGCTTGTCCGCCGCCTGGGCCAGATTCCCGTCATTCGCCGCGACTCCGACTCCGGCCGCAATGCCATGGCCCAAGCAGAGCAAATTCTCCACCACGGCGGTGTGCTCATCATCTACCCGGAAGGCCGCCTGGTCCCGCCCGGCGACCACGAACCCTACAAACCCGGCGTAGCCAATCTGGCCTTGACAACCGGCGTCCCCATCATCCCGGTAGCCACCACCGGCACCGACAATGTCCTCCCCATCCGCCGCGCCGCCACCCCCGCCCGCCCCTTCAACCGCCGCCACCCGGTAACCATCCACTTCGGCACGCCCATCAACCCCGCCGACTTCGACAATCCCGAAAAACTCCTGGACCACCTCCGCCACCAAATCGAAGCTCTCCAAACCCCTTGACTCCGGCTAAGGTCGCCGCGTGACTGTGCAAGTGATCCCAGGCCGACTGCTCGAAGCACCGACACCCGGGGCGACCGGGATGGACCGCCGGGCCTTCGGCGAATTCATCGGTCCCCGAGGCGAACTCGCGTCCTACGCGTTCGGCTGGACGGTTGGAGCCGACCCGCACGCCGCCCGGTTCACCGTCGGCATCGGGGCGGGGAATCCTGGCGGTGGGACCTTTCATGCGGTGGTTTTCGTGCACGACAACACGCATGCCTTCGCCCTCGTCGACGACCCGTTCGAGAATGTTCCCGAGGGCGGCCCCGACCTGACCGCCGACCAGGCCCGTGCCCACGGCGACCTCCCATTCGTCTGGTGGGTGGTCGACAATGTCATGGACCGGGACCCCAGGGCCTGGTGGATGCGTCACTGGCTCCTCGGGACGCAGTGCATCGAATCCACCGAGGTCTTCGAAAAGCAAGAGCCCATTCTTTCGGTCACCAATGGCGCCGCGGATAACCTCTGGCACCTGACCGGGAGCACAGCCGCAACCGTCGACGGCCCCGCCGGGCACCTCTACCACGCGATCGACGAGGACCCGTCTCTCATGGATGTCCTGAACCTCGAGCCGGGCTCCCACTCCACTCGTACGGCACCGGGCAGCCCCTGGATCCGAACTCCAAGGGCCGACTGAGATTTCCGACGCGTGCAGGAAGAACGCGGCTACGGGAGTATCGCGTCGGCTTCTATTTCGACCAGGAGTTCCGGGTCGATCAGCTGGGATATTTGGAGCATGGTGGCGGCGGGGCGGATGTGCGCGAAGACTTCGCCGTGGGCCTTGCCCACTTCTTCCCAGCGGGAGATGTCGGTGACATAGATTCGGGTGCGGATGACGTTTTCGAGGGAGGCGCCGACTTCGGTGAGGGCGGCGGCAATTCGGCGGAGAGCCTCGCGGGTTTGTTCGGCGATATCGTCGCCGCCCACGGGCGGGCCGTCGGGGGTGGCGGCGGTGGTGCCGGCCACCGCGATCCATTGGCCGACGCGGACCGCGCGCGAATAGCCGACGATCGGCTCCCATTGGGCACCTGAGGAAACAAGCTGTCGAACGGTCATCGTCCTATTCTGCACACTGCCGGGAGTGTGCAGCAGACCGGAGCTACCTCCGCGCTACAGGCCGACGCCGTTGCGGAAGTGGTGCGTCATCGGTCAGGCAGGGCCTGGCACAGGGCTTCGAGTGCGGGGCCGAAACCGTGGTCGGAGGGAGTGCCGTAGCCGATGACCAGACCGTCGCGGTGCGGCATGGAGGCGGCGGGGTGACGGTAGCGGCGCAGGCCGTCGAGGGCCAGACCGCGGCGTCGGGCGGCATGCGGGGTGGAATCCTCTGTGCCGCCCGGCAATTCGAGGACCGCGTGCAGTCCGGCGGCGATGCCGCTGACCCGGATGTGCGGGGCCCGCTGGGCCAGGGTGCGAACCAGGAGATCGCGCCGGCGGCGATAGGTGGAGCGGGTGCGGCGGAGGTGGCGGTCGTATGCGCCGGAGGAGAGGAAGTCGGCGAGGGTCAGCTGGGTGACCACGCTGGCCCACATTTCACGACTTCCCTTGGCGGACAGGACATCATCGATCAGCGAGTTGGGAAGCACCATCCAGCCCAGCCGCAGCGCGGGGGACAGGTTCTTGCTGACCGAACCCAGGTAGACGATCCGATCCGGGTCCAGGCCCTGCAGCGCGCCGACCGGCTGCCGGTCGTAACGGAACTCGCCGTCGTAGTCGTCCTCGAGCAGCACCGCACCGGACGCGCGTATCCAATCCAGCACGGCCGCCCGGCGTTCCGGATGCAGCGGGCCGCCCGTGGGGTACTGAGTCCGTACGCCTCCATGGCCATCGGCCCGTCCAGCACATCGCACAGCAGCTGCAGCCCGTGCGCGAACCCGGAACAGATGACGATCCGCTCGGGTTCGGCGCGCACGCCCCGCGCCCGGCTCAGATACTCCGCCACCGTGCGCCGCAATTCCACCCGCCCGCGCGGATCCCCCACGCCGAACGCGTCATTGGGTGCGGCCGCCAGCGACCGGCGGGTCGAGGCCGCCCAGTCGGTGCGCGGGTCACCGTTCCCGGCCCTGTCCGCGCCGATCATCACCGTGCTCACCGGGCGCGTCGACCGCCGCATCGTGCTGGCGGCCCTCATCGGCCTGATGGGCGCGGCCAACCTGGCCTCCAGTCTCGCAACGAGTTTCGCGGTCGTGCTCATCGCCCGATTCCTGGTCGGCATCGCCGTCGGTGGCTTCTGGTCCATCGCGGGCGGCATCGCGCTGCGGCTGGTGCCCGAGCATCAGGTCGCCCGCGCCACCGCGGTCATCTTCGGCGGTGTCGAAACCGCCTCGGTGCTGGGCGTTCCCACCGGCACGTTCCTCGGCGACCTGAGCGGCTGGCGCACCGCCTTCGCCGCGGTCGGCGTGCTCGGCCTGACCTCGGTGGTGTGCATGGTCTTCCTGATGCCGAGCCTGCCGGCCGAGCAGTCGGTCCACCTGCGGGACCTGCCGGCGGTGTTCAAAGCCAATGCGGCCCTGCGCCTCGCGCTGACCCTGACCTTCCTGGTGATCACCGGCCACTTCCTGGCCTACACCTTCGTGCGCCCGATCCTGCACGAGCACGGCGTCGACGATCGCGCGACCGGGGTGCTGCTGCTGGTGTTCGGCATCGCCGGCATCTGCGGCAACTTCCTCGCGGGCGCCCTGGTCGCGAAGAGCCTGCGGCGCACCACCCCCGGCATCGGGGTGCTGCTGGTCGCGGCCATGGCCGCGCTCGCGCTCTTCGACACGAATGTCGTTGCCGCCGGGGCGATCCTGATGCTCTGGGGCCTCGGCTACGGCGCCGTCCCCGTCACCTTCCAGACCCGCATCCTGCGGGCCGCCCCGGACACCACCGAAGCGGCGTCGTCCCTGTTCGTCGCGACCTTCAATTTCTCGATCGCCCTGGGCGCGCTGGCCGGCGGCATCGCGGTCGACCACGCGGGCCCGCTCAGCGTCCTCTGGCTCGGCGGCGGTTCGATCCTGGCCGCCCTGCTGATCCTCGGCGGCCGAGCCCGGACTCCCCGGCTCGCCACCGCCTAGCCGGTCCGGCCCCCCGATCGCGGTGGACTGCCCGAGGGTGGTTCGATCGGGGGTATGAGCGACGGTGGAGAAGCCAGGCGAGTTGTGTCCGCAGAGCGTGAGGTAGCCGCGGGGGCCGCGCGGATATTCGAATTGATCGCCGATCCGGCGCAGCAGCCCCGCTGGGATGCGAACGACAACCTCGCACACGCTGAGCCCGGGCAGCGGGTGCGGTCGGTCGGTGACGTCTTCGAGATGACGCTCACCCATGGAGCGGTCCGGAAGAACCTGATCGTCGAATTCGAGGAGGCGCGCCGAATCGCCTGGATGCCTTCGGAAACCGGGGCGCAGCCGATCGGGCACCTGTGGCGGTGGGAGCTGGAGCCGTTGGGCGACAACCGGACCCGCGTGACACACACCTTCGACTGGACCGATCTGTCCGATGAGAGGCGCTTGGTCCGGGCGCGCGCCACCACCTCGGAGATGCTGCGGGGATCGGTGGATCGGCTGGCGGCGCTGGCCGAAGAGGAGTGATCGCCCGGCCGGGCGCCCGGGGCTCTCAGGAGACCGCTTCCTGGGGCTCGCGCACCGCGGCGGTGCTGTAGCGGTAGTCGTCGAGCGGGAAATGCCGGTTCTCCCAATACATTTCCAGCTGGGTCGAAGGCCGGAAGGCCGCGCCGTCGCCCTGGTAGTTGATGTAGTAGGTGTTCGAGGTGATACAGCCCTGGGTGAACAGGTGGGTCCGCTTGGCCCGCCTGTCCATCCGCGCGAAGTACTCGTCGTGCGGTTGCTGCCGCACCTCCACCCGGGTCGCGCCGCGTCGGCGAGCCTCCCCGATGACCCGGGCCGCATGCGCCGAGGTCGATTCGATCAGCGGAATATACGAACCGGGCGCGTAGGCGTAGGGCCCGACGATCAGGAAGGCATTGGGGAACCTGGGCACCGACACCCCCTGATAGGCCTGGAAGCGGTGCTCGTCCCAGAACTCGCCCAGTTCGAGGCCGTCGCGACCGTAGATCGGATAGGGCGGCGTGTACCCCTTCTCCATCACCTTGAATCCGGTGGCGCACAGCACCATATCGAATTCCCGCTCCCGCCCGTCGGCGCTGACGATGCCGGTAGGCGTGAAATGCTCGATGGCCTCGGTGACCAGATCGACATGCGGGAGCGTGAACGTCTTGAAGTACGAGTTCGAGATCGACGGCCGCTTGCACCCGAACCGGTAGTCCGGCGTCAGCTTGCGGCGCAGCTCGGGATCGCGCACCTGACTGAAAAGAAAGGCCTTCATGGCGGTTTCGGCCGCCGTCATACCCATCGAGGTCAGCCGCGGATAGTTGGAGATGGCCAGCCCCGCCCCCAGCCCCGCGTTCACGCCCACATTGCCGAGCAAGCGCACCGTCCGCTGCAGCGGCGCGAAGTTCAGCACCGCGTTCGCGACCGGCCCCATGGGGAAGTCGACCTTGGGCCCGATCCAGATGGCCCGCCGCTGATACACGGTCAGCTGCGCGACCTCCTTGGCCAGTTCGGGAATCACCTGCAGCGCCGTGGCTCCGGTGCCGATCACCGCCACCCGCTTACCCCGGTAGTCGTAGTCGTGGTCCCACCGGGAACTGTGCATGATCTTGCCGGTGTAGTCGCCGATCCCCGGAATATCCGGATTGTGCGGCTGCTCCAGCCCGCCGACCGCGCCGATCACATAGCGTGACGTGATCTCCGTACCGTCCTCGAGAGTGATCCGCCACAGATCCCGCTCCTCGTCGAAAACCCCGAGTACGACGCCCGATCCGAGCCGCAGGTTGCCGCGCAGCCCCTGCCGATCGACGACCTCCTCCGCGTACCGCTGCAATTCCGCGCCGGGCGCGAAGAACCGCGACCAGTGCGACCGCGGCTGAAACGAGAAGTTGTACACCGGCGACGGAATGTCCACGGCCACACCGGGATAGGTATTGGCCAGCCAGGTGCCGCCGACCTTCGGCCACTTGTCGACCAGGACGAAGTTCTCGACCCCGATGCGGCGCAGTGCGACACCCGCGCCGATCCCGCCCAGGCCCGCGCCGACGATCACGACCTCATGGGTGGGCCGGGGCTGGGAACCATTGGTAGCGCTCATGACTGAGACCTCACGTCCTGGATGGATCGGATTCGAGAGCGACGCCGGACTCGGCCGCCGCGCGCGCCCGCGCGATGACCTCCGGAAGCTGTTGCCGCCGTAGCTTGCCCGCGGTCGTGCGCGGCAGTTCGGGCACGAACACGATGTCGCGCGGCACCTTGTAGCCGGCCAGCGTGGCCTTGATGTGCCGTTGCAGAGTGCGTGCCCCGGCCCGCGCCCCGGCCCGGAGCACCACGGCAGCCGCCAGCCGCTGCCCGAAATCGTCGTCGGGCACCCCGACGGCTCCGGCGTCGGCCACCGCCGGATGCGCCAGCAGTGCCTCCTCGACCTCCTGCGGAAAGACGTTCTCGCCGCCGGAGACGATCATGTCGTCGGAGCGGCCGTCCACGAACAGCCTGCCTTCGGCATCGACATGCCCGAGGTCACCGGAGTCCATGTGCTGTCCGACCATCGTCTTGGTCCGGCCGTCGCTGTAGCCGGCGAACACGCTCGGGTTCTTGTTGACGATGCGGCCGGTGACACCGGCGGGCACCTCGCGGCCGTCGCCGTCGACGATGCGGATGTCCACGATCCCGGTCAGCGGCCGGCCCACGGTCCCGGGCGCGGCCCGCAGATCCGCGGGCGTGGCGAAGGTCCCCGCGCCGGTCTCGGTGGAGGCGTACGCGTTGAACAGCACCTCGCCGAACTCGTCCATGAAGGCGGTGGCCAGCCAGGCCGGCAGGGGAGCGGCGCCGCACACCACCATCCGCAGGCTCTCGAGGTGATGGCCGCGGCAGTCCGCCGCCGGAAGATCCATGATCCGCTTGATCATGGTCGGCACCAGGCAGGCGATCTGCACACTGTGCCGCTCGATATCGGCGAGCACGGTTTCGGCGTCGAACCGGTCGTGCACGATGGCAGTCGACCCGAGCAGGAACGCCGCGGCGAGCGCCAGGAACCCGTAGGTGTGATGCAGCGGCGGCGCGATCACCATGGGCCGTCCGAGCCGCGGAATCGTTTCGATCCGGGCCAGGTCGCCGAGCGCGAGCACCATGCGCGGGCTCAGCCCGGCCAGCACGGACCGCGCGCCGAGTGTGCGGGGCGCGCCCTTGGGCACTCCGGTGGTGCCGCCGGTGAGCAGAATGATCGAGCCCCCGCCCGCGGGTTCGCGCACCGGCGGCCCACCCGCGGCGACCAGGTCCGCGACGGTCGGCAAGCCGACCGCGGCGCCTCGCACCACCACCCGCCGACCCCGATAGCCGGATTTGTCGATCGCGGTATGGAATTCGCCGTCGTACATCAGCAATTCCACGCGTTCGCGGTCGAGCACCTCACCGATCTGCGGCCCGGCGAAGCCGTAGTTCAACGGCACCAGATCCGCCGAGAGCCGCGCCGCCGCATAGGCCGCGATCACGAATCCCCGGTGATTGCGGCACAGCACCCCCACCCGCTGCCCGCGCCGAACATCCCAGCGCGCTCGCAGCGCCGCCGCCAGCCGCTGCACCTGCCGATCCAGCTCGGCCGCAGTGATCGGGCCGTCGTCGTCGATCATGGCGGGCCGATCCGGGAACCGTGCGGCGCACACCGACAGCGCCGTGGCCAGTCCGATCCCACCGCGTAATGCCCGGGCCAGCTGGGGAATCCGGGTGGGCGGCACCAGGTTCAGCGCGCCGCTGGCCGGAATCCGCCCGGCCACCGTCACCGCGTCGTCGAGCAGATTGGCGGCCCGCTCGACCCGCCCGATCGGCCCGGCCCAGTCGACCGGCCGATTGTTCCAGTTCCCGGCCTTCGCGTACGTGGTCAGCAGCCGTTGCGCCGCACGGGAATTGTCCATTGCATAGGACAGGGGCGCGCCCGCCCGCTCCCACCACGGCCGGATGGCCAGGGGACGGTCCACGATCGCCCGGCACACCATGCTCGCCGCCTCCTCGGTCGACATGCTCGGGGTGTAGCGATAGATCCGGTACGGACCCAGCATCTCCGAGCGCACCAGCTGCAGGTGAACGGTCGTGACGTCGATGCCGTCCGCCCGCAATTCCGGTGCGGCGCCGCGCATCCAGGAATTGAACGCGGACTTGGAGGCGATATAGGCCGTCCAGCCGACGCCCGGGCCGTGCACACCGGCGGTACTGATAGTGACGATGTGCCCCTGCCGGCGCGCCCGCATGGACGGCAGCAGGCTCAGCACCAGGCGCATGGGGCCGAGGAAGTTGATACGCGTGGTGTCGTCGAAATTGTCCCAACGGTCCAGCGAATCCGACAGCCAGCGGCGGATCGATCGACCGGCATTGTTGACGAAGACATCCACGTGCCCGTGCTCGGCCAGCACACGCGTGATGAGTGCCGCGCAGGCCTCGGTATCCGAGAGGTCCGCCGGATAGGGGTGGACGGTTCCCGGGAATTCCGTGGTCTCCGAACGTAATTCCGCCAGCAGTGACTCGCGGCGGGCGACCGCGAGCACGGTCGCGCCATTGGCGGCCAGGCGGCGCGCGGTGGCCCGTCCGACGCCCGAGGACGCACCCGTCACCAGGATCACCCGGCCCGTCACGGCCGGTGCCAGGCGGCGGTCGCTGATGCCGTATCCGGCCGCGCCCAGTGCGATCCGGACCGATTTCGGCAGTTCCATCATGGCTCGACTTCCTTGTCGAACGGCGGGGTCAGGCGGGCAACCGCTCGAATTCGTAGTCGGCGAACGGGAAGTGACGATGCGCCCGCTGCGCCGAGAAGAATCCGGTGGGCCGGATATAGGTGCTGTCGCCCTGCGAATTGCGGTAGTAGGTGGGCACGTGCGCATTCAATTCGGCCAGGTAGTAGCGCATGGCCGCGCCCTGCCGGTAGATGCGGCGGTGATAGGCGTCGTGCACGTCCTGGCGGATGGCCACGAACGTCGCCCCGCGTCGCCGCGCCTCCGAAATGGCGCGCACCGCATGGTCGGCGGTCATCTCCACGAAGGCGTGCCAGCCGCTGCCGGTCCACGAATACGGTCCGACCAGCGTCCACCGATTGGGCAGCGCGGGCAGCGAGACGCTTTCGTAGGCCTGCAATCCCTGCTCGGTGAAATACTTTCCGAGATCGACACCGTTGCGGCCGACCACCATCCCGGGCGTGTAGGTCTCCGGGTCGGAGAACACGTGATAGCCGGTGGCCAGCACGATCATGTCGAATTCGCGCTCGACGCCGTCGGTGGTGCGGATGCCGTGCGCGGTGAATCGTTCGATGGGCGTGGCCACCAGGTCGACATTGTCCCGGTTGAACGCCAGCAGATACCCGGTGTTCAAGGTCGGCCGCTTGGCGATCGGCCCGTAGTCCGGGGCGAGGCCCGCCCGAATCCCGGGATCGCGCACCATGAGTCGCAGCAGACCGCGATAGCCGCGAATGGCGGTCGCGTCGAAGGCCCGCATAGCCGGCCGCACCACCGGCAGCGGTGCGTTCGACATACCGCGCAGGGCGGCGTCGACCACCACCAGCACCGCGCCGTGCAGCGTCGCCTGCAGCCCGGGGACCTGCAGGGCCAGCTGCACCGCGCGCGGAATCCGCGGATTGGGTTTGGGCAGGCACCACACCGGCGTGCGCTGGAAGACGGCGAGGCTGCCCACCGCGCCCGCGATCGACGGCGTGATCTGCACCGAGCTCGCGCCGGTGCCGATGATCGCGACCCGCTTGCCGGTGAGGTCGTAGTCGTCGTCCCAGTCCGAGGGGCGCTGAATCGTGCCCTGGTACAGCGTCAATCCGGGAATTCCGGGATCGGTCTTCGGGCTGATGAACGCGCCGACCGCGCTGATGACGAACCGTGCGGTCGTCACGTCGCCATTGTCGAGGTGCAGCGTCCAGCAGTGCCGGTCCTCGTCCCACTTCTCGCTGACCACGGTGGTCCCGAACCGGATGTGCGGATACAGCCCGGAACCGCCGCGCCACCGCCATGTGATAGCGCTTCACCTCCGCGCCGGAGGCGAACAGCCTGCTCCAGTTGGGGTTTCGCGCGAACGAGTACTGATACGCCAGGGACGGGATATCGACCTCCAGCCCCGGGTAATGGTTTTCGTGCCAGCTGCCGCCGACCTCGTCGGCCCGTTCCAGCAGAACGAAGTCGCGCACCCCGGCCCGCTTCAGCTTGACCCCCGCGGCAATGCCGCCGGGCCCCGCGCCGATGACGGCGACCTCGTGGTCCGGAGCCGAAAGCTCAGGAGGGCGGATGTCTTTGGATGCAGTGGTCACGACGGGGACCTTCCGGACAGACTCCGGCGCTACGTTGCGCCTGTCACCCCAGGGTAGTTCTGTCTGGGACAGTGATCAAGACCTTGGGGTGACGGTGAGCCCGCAAGCCGGTCCGGTGCGGCTCAGCCCGCCGCGAACCCGGTTGCCGCCGCGCCCGCCCGGCGCAGCCGCACGGCCCCGAGATCGGCCGGCTGCCCGCCGCGCGCCCGATGCCGGTCCATGACCGCGCTCAATTCCGGTGACCAGCGCAGGATCTCGGCGCGCATCGGCCCGCTCGTCCCGAGCTGCGCGACCAGCCCCAGCAGGGTGACCAGCCCGCGCTGGAACGGCATCAGATACGCGGGTATCCCGAGCTGGCGGTACACATTGTCCAGCCTGGGGCTCATGGCGTCGCGGGTGCGGCCGCGCAGCCACTCGGTATCGACCCGGGACGTCTCGTGCCGCAGCAGTTCGGTGAACGGCAGCAGCTTCTCGGCCAGCCCCGCGCTGTCCAGACCGCGCTGCTCGTCGGTGAACCCGTGGCTGCGCGTGGCCCGGTCCAGCTCGGCCGGCCCGCCATTGATGAGCGCGTCGGCCAGGTCGTGCACCAGCGCCGGGAACTGGGCCGGCGGCCACGGCGGGCAGGCCCCGAAGTCCACCACGCCCAGGCGGCCGTCGGGTAGCACCCGGAAATTGCCCGGATGCGGATCGCCGTAGAGCAGCCCCGAGCGCGGAGCGGATGACCAGAAGAACCGGACCGCCAGCATGCCCACCCGGTCGCGCTCGGCCTGCGCACCCGCGGTGATCAAGCGGGACAGCGGAATTCCGTCCAGCCACTCGCTGACGATCACATCGCCGCACTGCGCCACCACCTGCGGCACCCGGAAATCCGGATCCCCGGCGTAGGCTTCCGCGAAGCGGCGCTGGCTCTGTGCCTCGGCCGCGAAATCCAGTTCCATGCGCAGGCATTCGGCCAGCTCGTCCACCACCGCGCGACCGTCGGCGTGCGGCGCGAAAACCGGTGTCAGCCAGGCCAATCCGCGCAGCCTCTGCAGATCGCTGTCCACGGCCGCGCGGGCGCCGGGGTACATGACCTTGACCGCCACCGCCCGGCCGTCGTGCCAGATCGCGCGATGCACCTGGCCGATGGTGGCCGAGGCGGCCCGGCGATCGTCGAATTCCCGGAAGTTGTCCCGCCAATCCGGGCCGAAGGACGCCGCCAGCACAGTGTGCACGGTACGCGGCAGCATGGGTGGCGCGGCATCCTGCAGCCGGGCCAGCGCGATCCGATAGGGCTCGGCCAGCTCCGGCGGCAGGGCCAGCTCGTAGATTCCCAGGACCTGGCCCAGTTTGGCGGCGCAGCCCTTCAATTCGCCCAGCACCTCGGCCATGTGCTCGGCGGTGCGCAGCTGGATCTCCCGATCGATCTCACCCGCCGGCCGGCCCAGTGCCCGCTTGCCGGCCCCGGCCGCCTGCCGCCCGGCGTAGGCCAGCGGCACCGCGGCCAGCTTCGCGGTACGAATCACTGTGCGGGCAGGCGGATTCCCGCCGATGTCCGCATCCCCCCGTCGCGCACCGCTTCGCCGCAAACTCATCGATCAACCAACCCCTCGCGCGCGTTTCGATCGAATGCGCATCAGGGAGTCTGCCACGAAGTGAAACTATGCGGTACGAAAACCTGTACGCCTCGGTACCGCGTCCTGAATGGTGGGATGCGCGAAGGGAATCCGCTGGTGACAGGTCAGTGCTGGGCGGTGACCAGGGCCAGATCGGTGAGCCGGTGTGCGCGGGCGACCTCGGCGGGCGTGAACGGCTCCCCGGTACGCAGGAACGTCATGGCCGCGAGATCGTCGTGCGGACCGATCTCGAGCAGGGTGCTGCCGGGTACGCGGCCCGGGTCCGGATCCGGAACGTATTGTGCGCCCAGCAGTTCGGCGATCACCAGCGGCAGTTCCGCGGGGTCGGCGGCCACCCGCGCGGCCAGTCCCAGTGCGCGCGTCTGGCCGTCGACCAGGGTGAGCGCCGACGCGGGCCAGATGCCGGCGGCGACCCCGCCCGCGCGGGCGATGGCCTGGGTGAGCCGCTGCGGGCCGATCTCGGCCGGTGTGGAGACCACCAGCTCGTCGAGCACGCCGTTCTCCAGGTGATGCACGTGCACGGCGAGGATGTTGGCCCGCCGGTCGGCGAGCTGCTTGGCCAGCAGTTCCAGCCGCCCGGGCTTGTTGTCCAGGTGCACCCGGATGCGCCAGAGCCGTTCGGCGCTGTCGAGACGGTGGCGGTGGCGCAGTTCCGGGGCGTGCAGCCAGCGGCCGAAATAGCGCATGGCGCCGGGTTCGACCACCCAGATGACGAGGATGGTGGCGGCGACGGCGAGCACGGAAACCGTTGCCAGATAGGGCAGTTCGAGATGGACGACCAGGGCGTGCAGGGCGAGCTCGACCGGGAAGACCGCGGCGAGTTTGGCCAGCGCCATGCGGGTTCGTTTCGGATGAGGCAGACGACCGCAGACTTCGCAGGCCAGCGTATGAATCTCGGTTTGCCTCATGTTCACCACAGTGCTGGACGCAGGTTTCCCCGACTGTGGTGCGGTGTAAAGAAGGGGTGACGGAACCCGGCAAACCTCTTGCGGCAGCTGGCCATTCGGTGAAACCGGCCACAGTCGCGCCGGAGCTGTGCCCCGGCACACATCGATTGCCCCTATTTTCGCGGTAGCGACTTGGCGAAGTCGACCCCGCGCCGCACCCACTCGTCGAGCACATCGTCGTCGGCGACGGTCGCGGTGGTAACGCGCAGCCACCCGTGCATCTTCTTGCCGCCCATCTCCATCGGCTCGACCGACCCCGCCCGCAGCAGCGCCGCGGAGGTGTCCGGATCGGTGCGCACCATCAGCCCGCCCTTGCCGCTGGCCGCGACGGCCATATTGCCGCCCACCAGAAACGCCAGGCCGCCGAACATCTTCTTCTCGACCACATTGACCAGTTCCGGCCCGAGCGCGTCCCGAATCCGGTCGGCCAGCTCCTCGTCGTATGCCATACCCGGCATTGTGACCCACCTGACCGACAGTTCTGGGCCGCGGCGCGCTCGGGGCCCGGCCGGCCGCGGACCGGAGAGACCATTCCGGCAGGTGTCGGCACGTCCCCGGTGAGGTACACCTGATTGGTGGAAGCCCCGCCGACAGTGGGTGTCGAAGAGGAGTTCCTCCTCGTGGATCCGCGCAGTGGCGCGCCGGTCGGCAGAAATGCCGACGTCGCCCGGACCGCCGCGGATTTCGGCATGCACCTGCAATTGGAAATCATGCGGTGTCAGGTGGAGACCAGTACCCGCGTGCACACGAATACCGGTGAACTGCTTCGGGAACTGCGGGAATTGCGGCGCGGCGCCGCGGCCTGCGCCGAGAAGAACGATGCGCTGCTGCTCGCCGCGGCCGTACCGCCGACGATTCCCGACGAACTCGCCGTCACCGCCACCGCGCGCTACCGCCGGATCGCCGCGAGCTTCGGCCGGCTGGCGCACGAACAGAGCCTGTGCGGCTGCCACGTGCACGTCGCGGTGCCGGACCGAGCCGCCGCGCTGCAGGTGAGCAACTTCCTGCGGCCCTGGCTGCCCCTGCTGCTGGCGCTGACCGCCAACTCGGCGATCTACCGCGGCGTCGAAACCGGCTACCACAGCTGGCGCCACATCCTGTGGCGGCGCTGGCCCAGCGCCGGTCCGCCGCCCTACTTCGGCTCGGTCGCGGAGTTCGAGGGGGCCGTGGAGTCCATGCTGTCGCTGGGCGTCATCCTGGATCGCAAGATGGTCTACTGGGATGTGCGGCCCTCCAGCACCTTTCCGACGGTGGAGGTGCGGGTCAGCGATGTGCCCGCCACCGTGGAGGAGTCGGCGCTGCTGGCCAGCCTGGTGCGCGCCTGCGCAATGACAGCCCGCGCAACCGATTCCGTGCCCGTCGTCGCGGAAGACACACTGCGCGCGGCATATTGGAAGGCGGCGCACGAGGGCATCGACGGGGCCGCCATCGATCCGCTCGACGGGCGCACCGTCCCGGTGGAGGACCTGCTGACCCGGCTCATCGACCGCATCCGGCCCGCCCTGGACCAGTTGGACGACCTCACCTTCGTCACCGACACCGTGGCCGCGCTCCTGGCGCGCGGCAACGGGGCGCGGCGTCAGCTCAATGCCTTCCGAATCCGCGGCCAGCTCTCGGACGTGGTGGGTGAACTGGCCGAGGCCACGCTCTATACGTGCCGATAGTCCCCGGTGTCAGGGCATCGGCTGGTCGTCGACGATCATGTCGTAGTTGACCTTCGAGCCCTCCACGTTGGTGGTCTTGGCGGTGACGCCCCAACGGGTGCCGTTGGATTCGGTCACCACGCACCGGATGGTCGAGCCGGTGGCGCCGCGCAGCAGGCCGTTGCAGGTGGAGGACTGCGGGGCGGCGCCCACCTTCGACTGGTAGAAGTTCGAGACACTGGAAGCCACGTCGTCCGGCGCGACGAAGGCGTCGGTCAGGTTCAGGTCGTAGTAGACGTCCTTGCCGTCGACCTTGGTGACCTTCGCATTGATCGCCCAGGTCTGCCCGTCGGCGGAGGTGGCGGTGCAGGTCTGGGTGGCGTCCACCTTGGCGGGCAGACTGCCGTCGCAGGTCACGGTTTTCGCGTCCTCGTGCGACTTGTCCTTGTAGAAGCTGGTGGCCTTCGTCTGCACGTCACTCTTGCTCACGGAGTCCGAACCTGATGAGCACCCCACGGCGAGAAGCGGCACGAACGTCAAGGCCAGAGCGGCTGTCAGTTTTCTCATGGACAACTTTAGGCGCCGGTTCACCGGGAAAATCTTGAGAATGAGCTTGCGAAACAGGCGAATCCGGCGTGTCCGGGGCTGGCGCGCCGCAGTGCGGGGCGGGTTGGGGACCTTGACAGAGGACCGGTCCGGCGACCTGCGCCGGACCGGTCCTGCTGCCGCGATGGGTCAGTTCACGCGGGCGCGCCACTCCTCGAGCTGTGGGGATTCCGCGCCGATGGTGGTGGATTCGCCGTGCCCGGTGTGCACCAGGGTCTCCGGCGGCAGGGTGAGCAGGCGGTCGGCGATCGAGTCGACGATGGTGCCGAAGTCCGAGTAGGACCGACCGGTCGCACCCGGCCCGCCGTGGAACAGGGTGTCACCGGTGAACACCACGCCCAGGTCGGGGGAGTGGAAGCAGACCGCGCCCGGGGCGTGCCCCGGGGTGTGCAGCACGTGCAGTTCGGTCCCGCCGACCTCGATCACCTGTTCGTCGGACAGCTCGCCGTCGGGGCTGGTCTCCGGATGCGTGTGCTGCCACAGCACCAGGTCGTCGGGATGCATGAGCACGGGAGCGCCGGTGGCCCTGGACAATTCGGGCGCGACGCGAATGTGGTCGTCGTGCGCGTGGGTGACCAGGATGGCCTTGACCTTGCGGGTGCCGATGACATCCAGGATCGCCTCGACATTGTGGGGCGCGTCGATGACGACGCACTCCAGGTCGTCGCCGACCACCCAGACATTGTTGTCGACGTCGAAGGTCTCGTTGTCGAGGCTGAAGGTGCCGATGGTGACGGCGTGGTCGATGTGCGCCATCAGAACACCACCACCGAGCGCAGTACGTCGCCGTGATGCATATTGGTGAAGGCCGCCTCGACCTCGTCCAGCGCGATGGTCTCGGAGACGAACCCGTCCAGGTCCAGCCGGCCCTGCTTGTAGAGTTCGACGAGGTAGGGGAAGTCGCGTGAGGGCAGGCAGTCGCCGTACCACGAGGACTTCAACGATCCACCGCGGGAGAAGAAGTCGATGAGCGGCATCTCGAGGGTCATCTCCGGTGTCGGCACGCCCACCAGCACCACGGTGCCGGCCAGATCGCGCGCGTAGAACGCCTGTTTCCAGGTCTCGGGGCGGCCCACGGCATCGATGACCACGTCTGCGCCGAAGCCGTCGGTGAGTTCCTGAACCCGTTGCACCGCATCGTCTTTGGCGGCGTTGACGGTGTGGGTGGCCCCGAATCCGGTGGCCCACTCCAGCTTCCGCTCGTCGATGTCGACCGCGATCACGGTGGTCGCGCCCGCCAGCTTGGCACCCGCGATGGCCGCGTTGCCGACCCCGCCGCAGCCGATGACCGCGACCGAGTCACCGCGGCTGACCCCGCCGGTATTGATGGCCGCGCCCAGCCCGGCCATGACACCGCAGCCCAGCAGCCCGACCGCGGCGGGGGACACGCTCGGGTCGACCTTGGTGCACTGCCCGGCGTGGACCAGGGTCTTCTCCGCGAAGGCGCCGATGCCCAGCGCGGGGGTGAGCGGGGTCCCGTCGGTGAGTGTCATGGGCTGGGAGGCGTTGAAGGTCGAGAAGCAGTACCAGGGCTTGCCCTTGCGGCAGGCGCGACACGAACCGCACACCGCCCGCCAGTTCAGGATGACGAAATCCCCGGGCTGCACATCGGTGACGGCCTCGCCCACCGATTCCACGATGCCGGCGGCCTCGTGCCCGAGCAGGAACGGGAATTCGTCGTTGATGCCGCCCTCGCGGTAGTGCAGGTCGGTGTGGCACACCCCGCAGGCCTGCACCCGCACCACCGCCTCGCCCGGACCCGGGTCCGGGATGACGATGTCGGTGACTTCCACCGGGGCGTTCTTCGAGCGTGCAATGACGCCGCGCACAGTTTGGGACAACGAAATTCCTTCCTGGCAAACCGCAATGCCTTCGACTATCGCATCCGACCCCGCCCACGTCATCTATTACCCCGGGTGACGGAAAACGAATCTCCTTGTGGCCGATCGCAACCTGTGGCCTTTCACAACAGGGATTGCCCGGCCGCCTCGGCGATCGTAGCGGCCACGAGGGTCAGTGCCGGGGAATCGAGCCGCCATTGCTGCCAGTAGAGCGGGACATCTACGAATACCTTCTCATCCAGCGGAATCAGCTCGTCCTCGGGGCGGATCATGAGGTCGGGGATCATGCCCCAGCCCATACCGGCGCATACCGCGTCATTGAATCCGGCCGAGGATGGGATGTAATGCCGGGGCGGATCCACGGGCTTGCGGGTGTAATGGCGCAGGAGCCGGAACTGCAGATCGTCCTTGCGGTCGAACAGCACCACGGGCGCGTGTGCGAACGATTTCGCATTCGCGCCGTCGGGAAACCAGGTGCGGGCGAAGGCGGGCTGTGCCATGGGCCGATAGCGCATGGCCCCCAGCCGCCGCACCGTGCAGCCCTGCACCGGTGCGGCGGTGGAGGTGATGGCCGCCATGACGGTGCCGTCGCGCAGCAGGCGGGTGGTGTGTTCCTCGTCCTCGCGATGGATGTCGAACGACACCCCGGCGGCGGCGCGGCCGAGCGCGGAAATGACCCACGTCTGCAGTGAATCGGCGTTGACGGCGATGGGAATGACCACCCGGGCGGCGCCGGGCTGGTGCACGTCGCCGAGTTCGCGCGCGGTATCGCTGGTGAGCAGCTGGATCTGGCGGGCCAGCCGCAGCATCGTCAGCCCGGATTCGGTGGGCTGCACCGGTTTGGTGCGCTGCACCAGGATGCGGCCCGCGGCGTCCTCCAGCGCTTTGATGCGCTGGCTGATTGCCGAGGGCGTCACGCTGAGCCTGCGGGCGGCGGCGTCGAAGGTGCCCTCGCTGATGACGGCGTCGAGGGCGCGCAGTTGGTCGAGCTGCAGATCCATAGTAAGAAATCGTAATGGTGCCTCAGAATCTTTAGCTGGTCTGGTGCTGGACGCCTGCCCTACTTTCGAGCGTGTGAACGCATCATCGGCGGCCCTGGCGGCCATCTCGGGACTCGGATTCGGCCTGTCGCTCATCGTGGCGATCGGCGCGCAGAACGCCTTCGTACTGCGTCAGGGGATCCGGCGCGAGCATGTCCTGCCGGTGGTCGCGGTGTGCATCGGCTCCGACGTGATCCTCATGACCCTGGGTGTCGCGGGCTTCGGGGCGATCGTGAACACGGCCCCGATGATCATGACCATCGCCAGGTACGCGGGGGCGGCCTTCCTGCTGGGCTACGCCGCCCTCGCCGCCAAGCGCGCGTTCTCCGCCTCGGCCCTGTCCGCGGGCGGCGGCGCGCCCATCGCGCTGGGCGCGGCCGTGGCCACCTGCCTGGCCGTCACCTGGCTCAACCCGCACGCCTATTTGGACACCGTCGTGCTGCTGGGATCCTTCGCCAATACCTACGCCACCCCGGATCGCTGGTTCCTCACCGCGGGAGCCGTCGCGGGCAGCCTGATCTGGTTCGTCTCGCTCGGTTTCGGCGCCCGGCTGCTGGCCCCGGTCTTCGCGAAACCGCGCGCGTGGCGGGTGCTGGATTCGGTGATCGCCCTCATCATGACGGGTCTCGCTGTCGGTTTGCTGGTGAGCTGACACCCTGACCGGCGGTGATGGCGGTCACAGTAGGGCCTGTCACGGGCCGGCGCCCGCCGGTGTCTCATGGGGCATGGAGCAAGAACAGAACAAGGCGACCTTCAAACTCCTGCACGACGTGGTGGGTACCGGTGACACCGAACTGATCTCGAAGACCATCCACGAGATCACCCAGCCGGACGCCATCCTCAATGTTCCGTTCCCGGTGGACCATCCGGGCGCGGCGGGGCTCGACCAGATCATGCGTGCTTTCGTGACCGGCTATCCCGACATCAAGCTGGACGTCGTGGACATGATCGCCGAGGGCGACAAGGTGGTCGGCCGGACCGTCGTCACCGGCACCAACGACGGCGCGTTCCTGGGCCGCCCGGCGACCGGGAAAGCCGTGCGGTACAACGAGATCTTCATCATGCGTTTCACCGACGGCCGGATCGCCGAGGTGTGGGGCGTGGCCGACACCCTCACCCAGCTGATCCAGCTGGGCGTCGTCACCCTGTAGGAAATCGGTCTCAGGACACGGGTTTCCACGCGCCGACGTAGTTGCCGTTGTTGTTTCCGTTGGTGGGCAGGCAGGTGACGGCGCGGCCGCTGGACGACTTGGCCACCACGTCCTTCTTGAGATTGCAGATCGTGCCGGGCTCGTGCGTTCCGCTGGTCACGGGGCCCGGGCTGTCCCACACATAGGTCGGGGTGGTCGATCCCGCGCGGCGGGAGCACAGCAGCTGGGTGCCGTTCGGGGCGTAGCCGAAGGTCCCGGCCTCGGTCGCGTTGCACGGGAATCCGAGCGAGGGCGTGCTGACCGACAGCCAGCGGAGCGTGTCGTCTCCGGCCACATTGCAGGTCAGGACCGATCCGTCGCCCGCGACAGCGGTCTGACCGGCCTGGGTGCAGGTCCCGCTGACCGCGGCCGCGCTGGTCGTCGTGGCCGTCGTGGTGGTGGTGGTGGTCGTCGTCGTGGCAGTGGTCGTGTCGGGCGCCGTGGTCACCTCGGCCGCCTGTGCGGTCGTCGTGGGTGACGCGGGTGTGGTGGTCGTGAGCACGATTCGCGTCGGCGCGGGGCCCTTCGTGGCGTTCGGGGCCGCGTTCCAGCCGCCGTGGCCGGACAGGAGCAGGCCGCCGATGGCCAGCAGCGCTACGACGATCGTGGCCGTGAGACCGATGATCAGGTACCGGCTGGCCTGCGAATTCCGCGGCCGGCCGCCGCCGGGCCCGGCCTGCCGCCCGTCGTGGTCGTCGCGCACCGCGTCGAACACGACGGTGTCCTGCGTCCACAGCTCGTCCTGCGGATGATAGCCCGGTGGTATCGAATTGCCGCTCATCCCAATAGCTCTCGTCTCGGTGGTCCCGCTGTGATCACCGGGCACACCGAAGGGTAAACGGGGAGGCCGCGCTGCGGTAGCCGAAGTTTCAGCGGCGGATGTCGGCCAGCCGCACCGGCCTGCCCTGATGCCGGGACAGCTCGCAGGCCTCGGCGATGTAGAAGGCCTCCAGGGCGTCGGCGGGCGGGCACGGATTGGCCAGCCGGCCGGTGATCACGCCCAGGAAGGTGGCCAGCTCCTCGGTGTAGGCGGCGTGGAAACGGTCCATGAAGCCCGGATAGGCGGGCAGGCCCGACGGCGATTGGCCGGGTTCGACCGAGTGCAGCGGGGCGCGCTCGTCGAGCCCGACGATGGCATTGCCCTTGGAGCCCAGCACTTCCAGCCGCACGTCGTAGCCCGCGCCGTTGTAGCGGCTGAGCGCGACATTGGCCAGTGAGCCGTCGTCGAGGCGCAGCACCACCGCGGCGGTGTCGACATCGCCCGCGTCGGCGAAGAACCGGTCTCCGCGATTGGATCCGGTGGCGTAGACCTCCACCACCTCGCGGCCGCTGACCCAGCGGATGATGTCGAAATCGTGGACGCCGCAATCGCGGAACAGGCCGCCGGAGCGCGGAATGTACTCGGCGGGCGGTGGCGCGGGGTCGAGGGTGGTGGCACGCAGGGTGTGGATCCAGCCCAGATCCCCGGCGGCGACGGCGGCGCGCGCGGCCCGGTACCCGGCGTCGAAGCGGCGCTGGAAGCCGATCTGGACCGGCACGGTCGAGCGCTCCACGCGCTCGACCACCTGCAGCGTGCCCAGAATGTCCGCGGCGATGGGCTTTTCGCAGAAGACCGGGATGCCGCGGTCGACGGCGGCGGTGATGAGGGCCGGATGGGAATCGGTGGCGGTGGTGATGACCAGGCCGTCGATACCGGCGGCGAAGAGCGCCTCGATATCGGGCGCGTACTCCACCTCGAGCTTGTCGGCGGCGGCGCGGGCGCGTTCGGCATCGGTGTCGGTGACGATGACCGCGCCCACACCCGGTAGGGCCCTGAGGGTTTCGGCGTGGGAGGTGCCGATGCGGCCGGTGCCGGCGAGGCCCACTGTGATCGGGGACATGGCGATGGCTCCTGTCAGTCGCGGGGTGGGGCGGTGGTCGAGCGGACGACCAGTGACGGCTCCAGGCGTTTGCGCACCGGGTCGGTGCGGTCGGCGCGAAGTCGCTCGGTGAGGGCCTCCACGGCCAGCCCGCCGATGCGGGTGCGCGGCTGGTCGATGGTGGTGAGCGCGACGTGCCGCAGCGCCGCCAGCGAGGTGTTGTCGTACCCGACGACCGAAACGTCCTCGGGCACACGCAGTCCCGCCTGTTCGAGCGCGGCCATCGCGCCCACGGCGTTGAAATCGTTGCCGCACACCAGTGCGGTGGGAAAAGTACTGGGGGAGAAGATGTTCAGCAGAGTGCGGACGGCGGCCGCGCCCGCCTCGTCGGTGTGCTCGCTGGGGATCACCATGGGTTCGAGGTGGTAGCGGGCCATGGCGGCGGTGTAGCCCTTGCGCCGCGGGGGCGCCGCGAAGGCCGCGCCGCCGTCGAGGTGCACGATGCGCCGATGCCCCAGGGCGACAAGGTGATTCACGGCCAGTGCCGCGCCGAGCTCGCCGTCGTCGTTGACGGTGTCCACGGCCGGGCTGGTGGAGGTGCGCGAGACCAGGACGACCGGGCAGCGTGCCGCCGCGTCGCGAATGGCGGAGGCCGGCAGCACCGGGGAGAGCAGGATGACGCCGCCCGGGCGGAAGCCGAGCAGGCTCTCCAGCGCGGTCCGTTCCCGTGTCGCGCTGCGGCGGCCGGTATTGAGGATGAGCTCCAGCCCGGCCTGCCGCGCCGCCTCGTCCATGCCCTCGACCACATCGGCGAAGAAGGGATTGCGCAGGTCGGACACCATGACTCCGACGATATTGGAGGTGCGGCTGGCCAGCGACCGCGCCATGGCGTGCGGCTGGTAGCCGAGTTCGGCGGCCGCGGTGAGCACTGCGCGGCGGCGGTGCTCGCTGACCTTGGGGGAGTTCCGCATGACCAGCGAGACCAGCGCCCGGGAGACGCCGGCGCGGGCGGCGACGTCCTCCATGGTCGGTCTGGTCATGGTCGCCTCCCGTCGGTATCGATGTGTGTCGCACGGTACAGCGTTGCCGTGGCCCGAGGCAATGGAGCGCTCTAATCGGATATTCCGGACATCGGTATCCGGCGCCATTTCGCCTGGAAGACAGTGTTTTCCGTGTCTAGGCACTACTTTTCGGCACATGTCGAACCCTTGACACCGGAGTGAGCCAGGTTACATTGTTGGAGCGCTCCAACGAGCCTCACCGATGGCCAACGACGGGTCTGGGAAGTGCCGATGACCGAACCGCTCCATCCACTGCGTATCACCCCCTTGCGCGTCGCCGCCGCGCCGATCTCCTGGGGAGTCTGCGAGGTCCCCGGCTGGGGGCATGTCCTGGAACCGGACATCGTCCTGGCCGAGATGGCCGGGCTCGGCATCACCGCCACCGAGTTCGGCCCGCCCGGCTACCTACCCGACGACCCCGTCGAGCTACGAAAGACGCTGAGCACCTACGGTATTGCGCCGATCGGCGGCTTCCTCGCCCTGGCGCTGCACCGCGAACCCGACCGGGCCGTCACCGCCGCCCGTGCCGCGGCCGAGCGGTTCGCGGCCGCCGGCGCCGAGATCCTGGTGCTGGCCGCCGCCACCGGGCAGGACGGGTACGACACCCGGACATCCCTCGGTGATGGTGAATGGCGGACACTCATCGACACCGCGGCCGCGGTCGGCGAGATCGCCGCCGCACACGGCCTGCACGTCGCCCTGCACCCGCATGTGGGCACCCACGTCGAGACGGCCGCCGAGGTCGATCGCTTTCTCGCCGACTCGGGGCTGGACCTGTGTGTGGACACCGGGCACCTGCTCATCGGCGGCACCGACCCGGTCGATCTGGTCCGCCGTCACGCGGATCGCGTCGGGCACATCCACCTCAAGGATGTCCGCGAGGCCGTGGCCGCCGAAGTGCGCAGCGGCAGTATCGAATACAGCGAGGCCGTCCGGCAGGGGCTCTACGTTCCGCTGGGTGCCGGAGATGTCGATATCGCGGCCCTGGTCCGCGCGGCGCACGCGGGGGGATACCGGGGCTGGTACGTGATCGAGCAGGACACCGCATTGCGTCCCGGCGCTACCGCCGAGGGCCCGACGGGTGACGCTCGGCGAAGTCTGCGACACCTGGCCGAGATCGGCGCTGGTCTCGCCTCGGCTCGGATCTAGTGGGAGGTGACGACGACGATGTCCGCAATCTCCCGATCGCGCCGCCCCCGTTGGCTGCGCCTGTCGCCCTGGCTCGCGGCGGCGGCCGTGCTCGCCGCCTGCAGCGGCCCCGGCGCCGATGTCACCGGACCCGCCCAGGCCCCGGTCGTGGTGGGCACCCTGAAGTCGGTGGCCGTGGTGACCCACGGCTCGCCCGGTGACGCCTTCTGGAACGTGGTCAAGAACGGTGCGGAAGCCGCCGGGAAGGACCTCGGCGTCCGGGTCGAGTACAACTCCTCGGGCGATCCGACCCAGCAGGCCAAGCTCATCGACAATGCCGTGGCCCAGGGCGTGGACGGTCTGGTGGTGTCCATGGCCAACCCGGACGCGCTGAAGCCGTCGGTCGAGAAGGCCGTCGCCGCCGGGATTCCCGTGGTGACCATCAACTCCGGCGAGGCCGAGAGCGTTCAGTTCGGGGCCATCGGCCACGTCGGCCAGAGCGAGCGCCTGGCCGGTGAATCCGCCGGGAAGCGGCTGGCCGACGCCGGAAAACACAAGATGCTGTGCGTGATCCACGAGGCCGGGAATGTCGGCGCGAACGAACGCTGCGCCGGCGCCACCCAGGGCTTCGGGGCCGCGACCACGCTGCAGGTGGACATCAACAACCCGACCGATGTGCAGTCGCGCATCAAGGGCGCGCTGGAGGCCGATCGCTCCATCGACGCGGTGCTGACGCTGAATTCGCAGATCGCCGCCCGCGCGGTGGACGCGGTGCGGGAATCGGCATCGAAGGCGACGGTGGCCACCTTCGACCTGAATTCCGATGTGGTGAGCGCGATCCGGGCCGGGACGCTGTTGTTCGCGGTCGATCAGCAGCAGTACGAGCAGGGCTATCTGCCGGTGGTGATGCTGAAGCTCTACAAATCGAACCTGAACACCGTGGGCGGCGGCCATCCGGTGCAGACCGGCCCCGCGTTCGTGGACAAGAGCAATGTCGATGCCGTCGCCGCGCTGGTCGGCCAGGGCACGCGGTGAACCGGCGGGAGACGATGAGATGACAACGACGACAACGACATCCGAGACCACGACGGTCTCGCCGCCGCCGGATCGGCTGGCCATCCTCAACCGGCTGGTGGCCCGCCCCGAGGTGGGCGCGCTGCTGGGCGCGGCGGTGGTCTTCGTGTTCTTCGGTCTCGTCACCACGAAATTCCTGAAGCCACTGGGCATTTCGACCTGGCTGGACGATGCCTCCACGCTCGGCATCATGGCGGTGGCGGTCGCCATGCTCATGATCGGCGGCGAATTCGACCTGTCCACCGGCGTGATGACCGCCTCCACCGCACTGATCACCGGGCTGCTGGCGGTGCACGCAGGCTGGAATGTGTGGCTCGCGCTGGTGGTTTCGCTGGCGTTCGCGCTCATGGTGGGTGCGCTCAACGGGTGGGTGGTGATGCGCACCGGGTTGCCGAGCTTCATCGTCACGCTGGGCACCTTCCTGGCATTGCAGGGCCTGAATCTCGGTGTGACACGCTGGGCCACCGGCACCGTACAGGTGTCGGGCGTGCGCGGCGCGGACGGATATCAGTCCGCCGGTTGGGTTTTCGCCTCCACCACCAAGATCGGCAATGCCAGCATCCAGGCGTCGGTGGTGTGGTGGATCGTGGTCACCGCCATCGCGGCGATCGTGTTGGCGCGCACCCGGTTCGGCAACTGGATCTTCGCGGTCGGCGGCTCGCTGCCCACCGCCCGCGCGGTGGGCGTGCCGGCCACCCGCACCAAGATCCTGCTGTTCATGACCACCGCGTTCGCGGGCTGGATCGTGGGCGCGTGCAACCTCCTGCGGTTCGCCAGTGTGCAGGCCAATCAGGGTGTGGGACTGGAATTCCAGTACATCATCGCCGCGGTGATCGGCGGCTGCCTGCTCACCGGCGGGTTCGGTTCGGTGGTGGGCGCGGCCATCGGGGCGCTCATCTTCGGCATGGCGCGGCAGGGCATCGTACTGGCGGGCTGGAACAGCGACTGGTTCATGCTGTTCCTCGGCGTGCTGCTGTTCTCGGCCGTGCTGGTCAACAACGCATTCAAGAAGCGGGCGGAAAGGGTACGCCGATGACCGCGACGGACAACGACAGCGCCGGGACCGCGGTGCCGCTCATCGAAACGGTCGGTATCGGAAAGAGTTACGGCGGCGTGGTGGCGCTGCGCGACGTGTCGACGGTGGTGAGAGCCGGTGAGGTCACCTGCGTGCTGGGCGACAACGGCGCGGGCAAATCGACGCTGATCAAGATCCTGGCGGGCGTGCACCAGCACGACGCCGGGGAGCTGCGCATCGAGGGGCAATCGATGCGGTTGTCCTCGCCGCGTGCGGCGCTGGATCTCGGCATCGCCACCGTCTACCAGGATCTGGCGGTGGTGCCGCTGATGAGCGTGTGGCGCAACTTCGTGCTCGGCTCCGAGCCGGTCAAGCGCTATGGCCCGCTCGAGCTGCTGGACCGCGGGCAGGCGCAGGACATCGCGCGAAAAGGTCTGGCGGACATGGGGATCGACATCCCCGATCTGGAGCAGCCGGTCGGCACGCTGTCCGGCGGTCAGCGCCAGTGCGTGGCCATCGCGCGGGCGGTGCACTACGGGGCCAAGGTCCTCATCCTCGACGAGCCGACCGCGGCCCTGGGCGTGAAGCAGGCCGGTGTGGTGCTGCGATATGTCGTGCAGGCGCGCGATCGCGGACTGGGCGTCGTGCTCATCACGCACAACCCGCATCACGCCTACCCGGTCGGCGACCGCTTCCTGCTCCTCAAACGGGGCGCCACACTCGGCAGCTACGAGAAGTCCGCGATCGATCTCACCGAGCTGACCCGGCAGATGGCCGGCGGCGCCGAACTCGAGGCGCTGCAACACGAATTGGAGCGGGTGGTGCCGTGACCGAGCTGGAGGTGCTGACGATCGGCCGGGTGGGTGTCGACCTCTACCCCGAGCAGAGCGGGGTGCCGCTCGCCGAGGTGACGACCTTCGCGAAGTTCCTCGGCGGCACGGCCACCAATGTGGCGGTGGCGGCGGCGCGGCTGGGCCGCCGCACTGCGGTGCTCACCAAGGTCGGGCCGGACGGGTTCGGGGATTTCGTGCGCGACGCCCTCGAAGGGTTCGGGGTGTCGGCACGGTACGTGGGGACGGCGGCGGGACTGCAGACGCCGGTGGTGTTCTGCGAACTGAAGCCGCCCGCGGACCCGCCGCTGCTGTTCTATCGCGCGCCCATCGCGCCGGACCTCACCCTCACCGAGGACGAGATCCCCTGGGACGTGGTCGATTCCGTGCCCCTGCTGTGGGTGACCGGGACCGGGGTGAGCGCCGAACCCGGCCGCACCACCCAGCGGGCCATCCTGGAACGCCGGGCCCGGCGCGGGCACACCGTGCTGGATCTGGACTACCGGCCCATGTTCTGGCCCGATGCGGCGACCGCGCGCGCCGAGATCGGCTGGATGGTCGATCACGTGAATGTGGTGGTGGGCAACCGGACCGAGGTGGAGGTGGCGGTCGGCACCGCCGACCCCGACGCGGCCGCGGACCGGCTGCTGGCCCGCGGAGTCCGGCTGGCCGTGGTCAAACGCGGCGCGGAGGGCGTGCTCATCGCCACCGAGTCCGAGCGCTGGACGGTGCCGCCCTGCCGGGTGGAGGTGCTGTGCGGGCTGGGCGCGGGCGACGGATTCGGGGGCGCGCTCATCCACGGGCTGCTGTCCGGCTGGGCTCCGCATCGCCTGGCCGCCTACGCCAATGCCGCCGGCGCGCTGGTGGCATCGCGGCTGGCCTGCGCCGATGCCATGCCGACCGATGCCGAGATCGAGGAGATGCTGTGCACCTGAACGATGCGCGGTGGTACGAACTGCTGCACACCCGCGCCACGGACCCCGAGGCCGTCCGGCGCGCCTACGCCGACCGGCGGCGACGCGCGAACCTGCTGTCGGACCGGGGCACCCTGTTCCTGGTGGCCGCCGACCACCCGGCCCGCGGCGCGCTCGGCGTCGGCACCGACCGCACCGCCATGGCCGACCGCCGCACCCTGCTGGAACGGCTGCTCATCGCGCTGGCCAACCCCGCCGTCGACGGCGTGCTCGGCTCGCCCGACATCGTGGAGGAGTTGCTGCTGCTGGACGCCGTGCACGAGAAGATCGTCATCGGCTCCATGAACCGCGGCGGGCTGGCGGGCGCCGACTGGGAGATCGACGACCGCTTCACCGGCTACGACGCCGAAGCGCTGGTGAAGTACCGCCTCGACGGCGGGAAAATGCTGCTGCGCCTGGTCGATTCGGATCCCGGCACCATCCCGACCCTGGAGGCCTGCGCCCGCGCGGTCTCCGAACTGGCCGAACACGGGCTCATGGCCATGGTGGAACCCTTGCCCTACGCCCGCGACGCCGACGGTGCGCTGACCATGCACAAGGACTCCGCCTCACTGCAGCGAGCCATTACCGTCGCCTCCGGTCTAGGGGTCACCTCCGCCTACACGTGGCTGAAAATCCCTGCGCCCGAGGATGTCTCGGTGCTCGATGCCACCACACTTCCCGTCGTCATCCTCGGCGGTGCGCCCTCCGGCGACCCGGAATCCGATCTCGCCTCCTGGGGCGCCGCGCTGCGCCACGATGTCGCGCGCGGCCTGGTGGTGGGCCGCAGCCTGCTCTACCCACCGGACGGGGATGTCGCCGGCGCGGTGCAGGCCGCCGCCCAGGTGCTGGAGGCGGCGCGATGAGCTCGGTGATGAAGGACCTGCATCGACCGGCTGGAACGCTGGCGGATTCGGGCGATCCCGTGCTGCTGACTCCGGAGGACGCGGGCTGGGCCTACGCCGGGTTGCGGGTGCTGCGGTTGGCGGCGGGGGAGCGGCGAGTGGTGAGCACCGGGGAGTTCGAGGCGTTCGTGCTGCCGTTGGCCGGGGCGTGCACCGTGCGGGTGGACGGGCTGGTGTTCGAACTCGCCGGGCGGGATTCGGTTTTCACCCGCGTGACCGACTTCGCCTATGTGCCGCGCGACGCGGAGGTGGAGCTGACGACGGTGGACGGGATCGAGGTGGCGCTGCCGATGGCGCGCTGCACGAAACGGCTGGACCCGAAATACGGTCCGGCCGAACGGGTTCCGGTCGAGGTGCGCGGGGCGGGGCGGGCGACGCGGCAGGTCACCAACTTCGGGACGCCGGGCGCGTGGACGCACGCCGAGAAGCTCAACGCGTGCGAGCTGCTCACGCCCGACGGGAACTGGTCCTCGTATCCGCCGCACAAGCATGACGAGGCCTCCGAGTGCGAGGTCGTCAACGAGGAGATCTATTACTTCCGCATTGCCGGGCGTGACGGAATCAGTACGGGGCCCGAGGGTTTCGGGATGCACCACATCTACACCGCCGATGGATCGCTCGACGAGACCGTGGCGGTCCGGGACGGCGATGTGTTCCTGGTGCCGCACGGCTATCACGGTCCGTGCACGGCCGCGCCCGGGTACCCCATGTACTACCTGAACGTGCTGGCCGGGCCCGCGCCCGAGCGATCCATGGCCTTCTGCGACGACCCCGCGCACGCCTGGATACGGGCGGCATGGGCGAGCCAGGCAGCGGATCACCGGTGCCCGGTCACCTCCCACGAAGGACGGCTCGCATGAGGCTCACGACTGCGCAGGCCATGGTGACCTGGCTGATCGCCCAGCGCTCGGAAACCCTCGAGGGCGACGAAGTGCCGCTGTTCCCCGCGGCTTTCGGCATCTTCGGGCACGGCAATGTGCTCGGCCTCGGGACCGCGCTGGCCGAGCATCGCGACGAGCTGCCGCTGTGGCGCGGGCACACCGAGGAGGGCATGGCCCTGGCGGCGGTCGGGCTGGCCAAGGCCACGCAGCGGCGGCAGGTCGGGATCGCCACCTCCTCGATCGGGCCGGGCGCGCTGAACATGGTGACGGCCGCCGGTGTGGCACACGCGAATCGGCTGCCCGTGCTGCTGCTCCCCGGGGACACCTTCGTCAGTCGCGCGCCCGATCCGGTGCTGCAGCAGGTCGAGCATTTCGGCGACCCCACCGTCACGGTCAACGACGCGTTTCGTCCGGTGAGCCGCTATTTCGACCGGATCACCCGGCCCGAGCAACTGCTCGCGACCCTGCCGCAGGCGGCGCGGATCCTCACCGACCCCGCCGAGGCCGGCCCCGTGGTGCTGGCCCTGCCGCAGGACGTGCAGGCCGAGACCTACGACTTTCCGGACGCCCTGTTCGTGCCGGTCGTCCATCACGTGCCGCGCCCACGGCCGGACCGGCGCGGCATCACCGAGGCCGCCCGCGTCCTGCGCGACACGAAGCGTCCCCTGCTCGTCCTCGGCGGTGGCGTCCGGTACTCGGGTGCGGGCGGGCAGGCGCTGGAATTCGCTCAGCGCCACGGGATTCCGGTGACCGAGACGACCGCGGGCCGCACGCTGGTCCCGCACGACCATCCGTTGTACGCGGGACCGCTGGGCATCACCGGTGCGGCGTCGGCCAATACCCTCGCGGCGGCGGCGGACGTGGTGCTGGCGGTCGGCACCCGCCTGCAGGACTTCACCACCGCGTCCTGGACCGTCTTCGCGCCGGAAGTCCGTCTGGTCCATATCAATACCGCCCGCTTCGACGCCGTGAAGCACGGCGCGCTGGCCGTGGTCGGCGATGCCGACGCCACGCTGCGCGATCTGGAACCCGAAGTCGGCGAGTGGCTCGCCGACCCGGACTGGACGGCACGGGCCGCCGCGGTCCGGGCGGACTGGGACGCGCACATCGACAAACTGCGCGCGCCGACGCCGGGGACGCCCAGCTATGCGCAGATCGTCGGCGCCGTGAACGATCTCAGCGGCGCCTCCGACTACGTCGTGACCGCCTCCGGCGGGCTGCCCGGCGAACTGGTGGGCGGCTGGCGCGCGGCCGGTGGCGTACCGACCATGGATGTCGAATACGGCTTCTCCTGTATGGGATACGAGCTCGCCGGAGCCTGGGGCGCGGCGCTGGCCCGGGCGCAATCCGGCGCCGCGGAACCGGAGGGCCTGGTCACCACCCTGCTCGGGGACGGTTCCTACCTCATGCTCAACTCCGAGCTCTTCTCCGCCGCCTTCGCCGGGCATCCGCTGGTCGCGGTGGTCTGTGACAACGACGGGTACGCGGTCATCGCGCGACTGCAGCAGGGACAGGGGGCCGAGCCCTTCAACAACTTCTACGCGGATTGCCGCACCAATCACGCCACCCCGCCCCGGGTCGACTTCGCCGCGCACGCGCGGGCATTGGGTTGCGCGGTGTTCACCGCGAGCGAACTCGGCGAGTTCCGCGACGCCTACACCGGCGCCCGCGACGCCGCCCGCACCGGGCAGCGGCCCGCGGTCGTGGTGGTGCGCACCCGCCCGTCGACCTGGACCGAGGCCGGCGCCTGGTGGGAAGTCGGTGTGCCGCAGCATCTCTCGGGACGCGCCGAATACGACCGGAACAAGCCCGGGCAACTGCGCTACACGCGTTCCGAATGATCGACGCCGCCACGCGCTGGTGCTCGGAAATCCGGGCATCCCGCCGGTTGGGCGACCCGCGCGCCGAATATATGGCAGACTCGGCGCAAACACGCGGACGGTCGCCGATCGGGAAGGCGCGTGCACGGGTTACGGGAGTTTGAAGGTCGCAATGGATCTCAGCGCCATCGAGCGCCAGGTGGCCGCGGATCGCGGGGCCGCGCGGGACCGGACGCCCGAAACCGAGCTGGCACTGGCCACCTCGCTGTGCGAGCTCGCCCGCGCGCTCATGGCCACCAAGAACGACCCGGCCCAGCGGGATCGGTCGGCCTCGGCCCTGGAGCCCGCGCAGGAGGCGGTGCTCATCCGGCTGCGCTGGCTCACCGCCGGGCATGTCACCGCGCCCTTCGCCGCCGAGATGACCGAGGCGCTGCGGTTGTTCGAACAGGCCGCCCGCACCATCGGGCACCGAGAGCTGGCCACCTCCACCATCCGCAATGCCTGCCAGGCGTATCGGCATGTGGCGCAGAACTATCCGCTCGCGGCGGGCGCGTCCGCGGACGCGCTGTCCAAGTGCAGCGTGTGGCTGTGCCGGCTGGACCCCAAGGCCGCGGTCGCGGCGGGGGAGGACGCGGTGCGTATCCGTGCCGGGCTCTTCGCCGCCGACCCGGATCAGGCCAACCGCTACCTCGCCTCGCTGAACACCCTGCTGCGCACCCTCATGGTGGGCCGCCAGCGCAAGCAGGCGCTGGCCATGTACCGCGAGTGCTACGCGGGTGTCACCACCCCGGCCATGACGCAGCGGCTGCGCGAAATCCGGGTCGAGGACATCGGATTCACCAGCAAGACCGTCACCGCCCTGCGCAAGCTGGAATGCGCCACCCTCGAACGCGCGGGCTACCTGACCCAGCAGCAGATCCTCTATCAGACGGCCGGTGACCTGGCCACCATCGAGGAGATCAACTGGCAGCTGGCGCTGGTCGGCCTCAAGCCGATCGCCGCGGGCGCGCTGCCGGACCAGCCGTCCAAACCGGTGGAGATCAGCACCTCCTTCGGCGCGCTGAGCGTGCGCTGCTCCTCGCGCAATGCCGTCACCCTGGTGCGCGCGGCCATCCTCGCCGCCTACACCGCGGACGGCGCGCAACCCGTGCCCAGCTCGGCGTATCTCGGCGTCGACGAAAAGCACTGGAGCACACCCGAACCCGAGCCCAACCGCGCCGAACGACTCGGCGGGGACGTGGTCCTGATCGAGAAGGTCTCCGAGCACTGGGTCTCGGTGAAGAGCCTGAACTGGGAGGTGGCTCCTGTCGGCCGGCACCCGCTGGCGCTGCGCCTGTCGCAGGAGTGGCCGGTCGTCAGCGTCACCACCACCGAGCAGATGTCCTACGAGCTGTGCTGGTACGAAGGCGGCGCCGCCACCCAGTACGCGGCCCTCGGTCTTCCCGCGGCCCAGACGCCGCTCGAAAAGCCGCTGGCACCGTTGGATTTCAAGGCCCTGTCCGACTACGGCGCGGACTACGCCTCCGAGACGCAGGTCCGCTCCGCGTTCGGCAATACCACCATGTTCACCAAGCTCACCTGCCTGCCCGGCAGTGGTATTCGCCAGGCCGCCGAGGCCGGGCCGCTTGCGTCGCACGGCTCCAACATCCTGTATTTCCGCGGCGTCGACGAGTAGTCGGCGAGCTGTTCGCTGCCCCACCGGATATCTCCACGAGGTATCCGGTGTCGGCGCATGTCGTGCTGGGCACTGGCCTAGAAAACTAGAACGTGTTCTAATTCGGTCGTGAACGGATTCGTGAAGGGCGAGGTCGATCCCGCCTTCCGGGCTGTGCGCGAGGTGTTCGAATCGAGCTTCGCCGACGGGCGGAACGCGGGGGCGGCGGTCGCCGTTTTCGTGGACGGGCGGGCGGTCGTCGATCTGTGGGGCGGCGTGGCGGATGCGCGGGCGAACAGGCTCTGGGAGCGGGACACCCCCGTGGTGACCTTCTCCTGCACCAAGGCCCTCACCGCCACGGCCGCCCTCGCCGTGGCCCACGACCGGGGAATCGGCTGGGGTGAACCGGTGACGACCTGGTGGCCGGAATACGGTGCGGCGGGCAAGGAATCGACGACGCTCGCCGACCTGCTGGCCCACCGCGCCGGGCTGCCGGCCTTCGACCGCCCGGTCTCGGTCGAGGAGGCCGCGGATCCGGCGGCCATGGCAGCGCTGCTGGCGGCGCAGCAGCCGATCTGGTCGCCCGGCGCCGAACACGGCTATCACGCGCTGACCTTCGGGTGGCTGGTCGGCGAATTCGTCCGCAGGCACACGGAATCCACGGTCGGCGACTACGTGCGCCGCCGTTTCGGCGAGGAGCTGTGGATCGGCGCGCCGCCCTACGTCGCGCGACAGTCCGCGCGCACCGCCTTCCCGCCCGCTCGGGAGATGGCCTGGACCGACCCCGGGCCGATTCTCGCGGATACCGTCACCAGGATGGCCGCCGCGTACCGCGACCCCGGCTCACTCGCGATGCGCGCCTCCACGAATCCCGTTGGCTCGTACAACAAGCCGGAGGTCCTGGCGGGCGGCTGGCCTGCCTCCGGCCTGGTCACCACCGCTCGCGCGCTGGCCCGCTTCTACAGCGACCTGGTGAGCGGCGCCCTGCTGCCCATGGCCGTGTTGCGCGACGCGGTGCGTGAGCAGGTGCGCGGTCCCGACTCGGTGTTGTTGCTGGAGAGCGCCTTCGGGCTCGGATACATGCTCCCGTGTGAGAACTTCATCCTCCCCGAGCCTGCCCGGTCCTCGGCGTTCGGCCACCCGGGCGCGGGCGGTGCACTCGGCCTCGGCGACCTCGGCAACCGTGTCGCGATCGCCTTTACTCCGAACCTGCGCCGCGACTGGCTCTCCGGTGATCGCCGCGCCCACGACCTGGTCGCCGCCACCTACAGCGCCCTGTAACCGGGAGGCCCGGATGTCGGATGGCGTAACCATCCGGCACCCCTGTATGCGGCGCGGTCCGGCCACTCCGTCAGGAAGTCTCGATGCGCGCCGAGTGCCGGCTGAGCTGCAAAGTGCGCTACGAGGATTGAAGTGTACGAAACGGTTTCGTACACTTCAGGAGTCCTGATGATCGGCGTGCGGGGAGGATTGAAATGTCCAGTGTTAGAGCGCATCTGATGATGTGCGCGATGCGAGTGCTGTGTGTTCGGCGTGGTCTCGACGGAGACGAGCGGATTCGGCGGTCGATCGCGGCGGATCGGCGGAAGGGTCCCGCCGTGCCATCGGCCGCGCTCCGGGCGCGGCTGGACGTGCGGGAGGAGGAGTTCGAGGGACACGGCGTCCATGTCCTGGGTCCGCGATCCGGGCAGCCTCGGCGGCGAGTGCTGTACCTGCACGGGGGCGGCTGGGTGCGGCCCATCACCGACCCGCACTGGGAGACGATCGCGAAACTGGTGGAGCTGCTGGACTGTTCGGTGACTGTTCCGATGTATCCGCTGGCACCCGAGCACACCGCCCGGGAGATCTTCGCGTGGCTGATATCTCTCTATGCCGACCGGGCATCCGGCGACGAGTTGACGCTCATGGGTGATTCCTCGGGCGGCAACCTCGCGCTGTCCCTGGCGATGCAGGCCCGCGACCGCGGACTCCCCGCGCCTGCGCGGCTGGTCCTGCTCTCGCCGCTGGTGGATGCGACCGTCAGCGATCCGGTGATCGACGAACTCGACCGGATCGACCCGATCATCCCCGCCCGCGGGCTACGAGTGCTGACCCGGATGTTCGCCGGTGATCTCGACCTGAGTGACCCCGTGGTCAGCCCGCTGTTCGGGAGTCTCGACGGGCTGCCGCCGATCGCCCTCTTCAGTGGGACGCGCGAGATCCTCGGTGCCGACGCCCATCGGCTCTGGTCGAAGGCGACAGCGTTGGGCTTTCCGCTGACCTGGCGCGAGTATCCGGGGATGCCGCACGTCTGGCCGCTGTTCCCGATTCCCGAGGCGCGGCGCGCACTCGACGAGATCGCCGCCTTCGTCGTCGGTGTCGGCGGGATCGATCGGGGCCTGTCGCGAGTACCGGGATCAGCGGGGTGAACGAAACCGTGTCGTACTCTTCAGTCGTGGTTAGAGGACAACAGCGTGTCGACGCGATCTTGGCGGCAACGGTGGACCTGGTCGCCGAGCGCGGCTACCCGGCATTGACCATGGACGCGGTGGCCGCGCGTGCCAATGCCAGCAAGGCGACCATCTATCGCCGCTGGCGCAACAAGGCCGAGCTGATCAAGGCGGCGCTGGACGCCCACGACGCCCAGCAGAATGCCGACATCCCGGATACCGGCAGCTTGCGCGGCGATCTGGTGGCGGTGCTGGAAACATTGCGCGACAAGGCGTCCGACCAGATCGCCGCGATGATCGAAGGCCTGATCGCCGCCATGCGTCATGATCCGGAGCTGGCCGCCGCGCTGCGGGAGCACACGGAGAACGAGGAGCTGTCCCCGTTCCACGACGCGCTGCACCGCGCGATCGTCCGTGGCGAGCTACCCGGGGACACCGATACCGAACTCATCCACGACGTGGCCGAGGCAATGATCATGCGCCAGTTGCAGATCGGCGCCCCCTTCGATACCGCCTTCATCGACCGCCTCGTCGACGACGTCCTACTCGTCCTACTCCAGCATCGAGGAACCACGCAGTGACCGTTCTGATCGTCGGCGCCGGCCCGACCGGGCTCACCCTGGCCTGCGACCTGGCCCGCCATCACGTCCCGTTCCGCATCGTCGACAAGGCCGCCGGAGTCTTCCCGGGTTCGCGGGCCAAGGGTCTGCAACCGCGCACCCTCGAGGTGTTCGAGGACCTCGGCGTGCTCGACGCCATCCAGGCCGGCGGCGAGCCCTTCCCGAAATTCCGCCTGTACCACGGGCGGGAGGTGGTGTGGGAGCGCACGGTCTCCGAGATGCTCGGCGCTCCGGGCCTCACTGCCTCACCGGCGGTGCCCTATCCCGACACCTGGCTCGTTCCGCAATGGCGGACCGAGGAAATCCTGCACGCCCACCTGACCGAACTCGGCGGGCAGGTCGAGTGGAACACCGAAATCATCGGTGTCACACAGGATTCCACCGGCGTCACAGCGCACACTGCAGACGGTGAGATTCGCGCCGACTATCTCGTCGCCGCGGACGGCGGACACAGCACCGTACGGAAGGCGCTCGGCGTCGGTTTCGCGGGCGACACCTTCGAGACCGAACGCACCCTGATCGGTGACGTGCGCGCCGACGGTCTGGACGGCCGGTTCTGTCACATCCTGACCGGGAACGGCGCTGTGGGCGACCGCTTCTCGCTGTGGAACCTGCCGGACAGCGACCACTGCCAGTTCGTCGCCTCGATGCCCGCCGACCAGGTGCCGGACCTGACCCTGGACGGGGTGCGCCGGCTGTGCGCGGACCGCTCCGGCCGCACCGACATCCACCTGCACGATCTGCGATGGATCTCGCTGTACCGGGTGAGCGTCCGCATGGTCGACCGGTATAGGGTGGGCCGGGTGCTGCTGGCGGGCGACGCCGCCCACGTGCATTCCTCGGCCGGGGGACAGGGCCTCAACACCGGGGTGCAGGACGCCTACAACCTCGGCTGGAAACTCGCGGCCGTGCAGGCCGGTGCGGACCCGCAACTGCTGGACACCTATACGGCCGAACGAATGCCGGTCGCGTCGGCTGTGCTGGGCCTGACCACACAGCTGCACCGGCAGGACTTCCACGGTGGCGGGGCACCGGCCATCCACCAGCTCGACATCACCTACCGCAACGGTCCGCTGGCGCTCGACGACCGCGGCGAACCGGGCGAGCTCCGCGCCGGGGACCGTGCCCCCGACGGACTTTCCTCCTCCGGCACAAGGCTTTTCGATGCCTTCCGCGGACCGCATCACACCCTGCTGGCCTTCGACGCCCCCACACCCGACCTCGGCGTTCCCGCGATCGCTGTGCCGGTAGGCGAGTGCTACGACGTGGCCCCGGGCACCTACGTCCTGGTCCGCCCCGACGGCTATGTCGGCGCGATCAGCGAATCCGCCGAGGTCATCGGGAAATACCTACGGCGGTGAGTTCGGGGGTGCGTTTCCGGGCCATTCGGCAACCTCGCTGCGAGTGTCTGGAACACGCAATTTGTCACAACTGTCCAGTGCGGATTTCGGTAACAGTGATTCAAGTCACTCATGACCGCTACCCTGTTGTCACCCGGCTGCTCGTGCTGCGTCGCGAAGGGCTTTTCGGCTGCGCGAAACGCCGTGGAGAGAAAGGCGTCTCGAACATGAGTAGCACACCGACCGCGGTACACCCGGCCGCGGACTTTCCCCCGCCGACGCTGGTCACCGGGCTGTGGCGGCGCAAGCTGCCGCACTATCCGGAAACGCCCGCCCGATCCTGGTATCTGTTCCTCGTTGTCGTCGTGTCGGTCGCGCTGTACTATCAGCTGTTCGTGTCGGGCGCGGTCGGTAATCAGCTGATCGCCTACTTCAATCTGAGCTTCCGGTACTTCGTCGGCATCTTCATCATCGGCGCGGCCTTCGGGGCCGTGGCCTCGGTGGTGACCGGGTTGCTCGACCGGTGGGGGCGGGCCAATATCGTCGCCTACGGCACGGTGATCACCTCGCTGCTCACGCTGTTCGCGCAACCGCAGTGCACGACCAAAGAGGCGTACCTGGCCGTTTACTGCATGATCAGCATCGTCGAGGGCGCGGTGCTGGTGGCCACGCCCGCGCTGGTGCGCGACTTCTCGCCGCAGCTGGATCGCGCCTCCGCCATGGGGTTCTGGACCCTCGGCCCGGTGCTGGGCGCGCTGGTCACCACCGAGATCTCCACGCACACCCTCGACGCCCACCCGGACTGGCAGTTCCACTACCGGCTGGCCGGCGTGATCTGCACCGTGATCTCGGTGTTCGGCCTGATCGGGTTGCGTGAGCTCAGTCCGAGACTGCGCGACCAGATCATGGTGTCGCTACGCGACAAGGCGCTGATCGAGGCACGGGCGCGCGGACTGGATGTCGAGGCGCTGGAACGCAATCAGTGGAAGCAGATGATGCATCTCGACATCGTCGGCTCGGCGCTGGCCATCTCGATCTTCCTGGCGTTCTTCTACACCATCGTCTCGTTCCTGCCGGTCTACATGGCGACCAACTTCGGCTTCACCGCCGCACAGGCCAATTCGCTGGGCAACTGGTACTGGATCGCCTCCGCCATCTCACTGGTGCTGACCGGCATCGTGTCCGACGCGATGAAGGTGCGCAAACCGTTCATGGTCTTCGGCGCGATCATCAGCATCATCGGCTGCTACCTGTTCCTCAGCTACACCGACAAACCGGGAACCGACTACTACACCTTCGCGGCAGTCATGAGCTTCACCGCCGTCGGCACCGGCATCGCCTACTCCACCTGGATGGCGAGTTTCACCGAGACGGTGGAGAAGCGGAATCCGGCGGCGACGGCGGTCGGGCTCGCGGTCTGGGGCGGCGTGCTGCGGACCGTGGTGACGTTCGTGCTGCTGGGTCTGCTGTTCGTGGTCACCGCCGCGGGCACGCTGGTGAACTACGGTCCGCGGCTGCAGACGATCAATGCCAAGTACCACGAGGAGATCGCCACCATCCAGACCGTCGGCGCGGATACGCTCACGGCCCTGGGTAAGAATCCGAATGACGAAGCGGCACAGGTCGCCGCACTGGTGAAGCTGACCGGCGACTCCGCCTCGGATGTGAAGACCACCGTCGAACTCAATGCCAAGTACCCGGACGAGCTGGCCACGCTCCAGGCCATCGACACGCAGGTCCTGGTGAAGCTGATGACGAACCCGAACGATCAGGCCAGCGCGGCGACCGCGGTCGGTCAGGTCGCGAAGAAGTTCAACATCCCGCCGGATCAGGCCATCGCCCGGATCACCGCCGCGCAGAAGGTTCCGGTCGATCAGCTCGCGGTGGCGTCCCAGACCGGACCGGGCCTGACGGCGGCGAGCGCCAAGCTCAAGGCCGTGAGCGCCATACCCGCCGACGATCTCGCCTATCTGTCCGCGCACGGCCAGGACGTGAAGCAGGCCCAGATCGACTCGCCCAAGCAGTGGAAGCGCTGGTGGTGGATCTGCCTGGTCGCGCAGATCTGCTTCATCCCGTTCGTGTTCATCATGGCCGGACACTGGAGCCCGAAGAAGGCGGCCGAGGAGGCGGCCGAGCACGACGTGGCCGTGGAGCGTGAGCTGGCGACCATGACCGAGTAGGCAGAAACCGTACAGGTCCCCGCCCATGAAGTACAGTTATTGAAGTGACGAATCCGGTAGCCGCGACGTTCGATCTGCTCGGCGATCGCCTGACGCTGACGATCCTGCGGCACGCTTTCGTCGACCACGCGCGCCGGTTCACCCAGTGGGCCGATCGCACCGCAGCGCCGCCCGCCGTGCTCACCGCCCGGCTGGCGGCGCTCGTCGATGCCGGGGTGCTGGTGCGCACGCCCCGGCCGGGCTCGGCCGATCGCTACGAATACCGGCTCACCGACCTGGGTTTGGCGACCTGGGAGATCCTGGTGTGCGTCTGGTCCTGGCAGCGGGAGTGGACGGCCGAGTGGGCGCTGCTGCCGGAGTTCACGCACACCCGGTGCGGGCATCGCGGCCCGCCGGTCGTCATGTGCCGGGGCTGCGGCCGCGACGTCACCGCCCACGACACCGAGGTGGAACTGGATCGGGATGCGCTGTGGCGCCTCACCTCCGGCCGCCGGCGCTCGGTGCGGGCGGCCACGCTCGCCCGCGGCGACGCGCGTTTCGACGAGATCATGGAGGCCATCGGCGACCGGTGGAGCGCGGCCGTCACCGGGCTGGCCCTGGCCGGGGTGCGGCGGTTCTCGGATTTCCGTGCGGCACTGGGCATCTCGCCGACCACGCTCACCGAGCGGCTGGCGCGCCTGGTGGACGTGGGCATCCTGCAGCGGCCCGAGCCGGACGGGCGCGACTATCGGCTGACCCCGCGCGGGCGGGCGCTGTTCGGGGTCTTCGCCTTCCTGCTGGCCTGGTCCCAGCGCGCACATCCCGAGACCCCGGAACCCGGTCTGAGCCTCCGGCACAAGGAATGCGGCGCGGCGCTGGGCCCCGCGCTGCGCTGCCGGGGCTGCGCGGCCGTGCTCGGCCGGCGGGACGTGCGCTTCGAGCCGCCGGCCGCGCGCCCGGCCCTTGACAGCCCACAGTGAGACGCGTATCACTTCATTAACTGTAGTGAATCTCGCCGGGTGTCGACTCCCGGTCGCTGGAGGCCTCGTATGCCGCTCAACGAAGAACTCATCGCTCCCGCCGCCGAGGCGCTCACCAACCCGTATCTGGAAGGCCCGTACGCGCCCTGCGCGCAGGAGACCACTGCCACGAATCTGACTGTGCTGCACGGAGAACTGCCGGCCGACCTCGACGGCGTCTACGTCCGCAACGGCCCCAATCCGCAGTTCGCCCCGATCGGCCGCTACCACTGGTTCGACGGCGACGGCATGCTGCACGCGGTCCACTTCGAGAACGGCCGGGCCACCTACCGCAACCGCTTCATCCGCACGGGTGAGTTCGATGCCGAGCACGCGGCGGGAACCGCGTTGTGGCGCGGCGTGATCGAACCCTGGGACCGCAATCCGCCCGGTGATCGCCGCGAACGCAATGCGGCCAATACCGATGTCGTCTACCACCACGGCAATCTGCTGGCCCTGTGGTACCGGGCGGGCAAGCCCTACGCGCTCGACCCTGTCAGCCTCGAGACCCGTGGCGTCGACACCTTCCAGGGCACCCTGCGCGGCGAGGTGTCGGCGCACGCCAAGGTGGACGAGCGCACCGAGGAACTGCTGTTCTTCGATTACGGCATCCATTCGCCGTATCTGCGCTACGGGGTGGCCGACCCGGGCGGCACCGTCACGCATTTCACCGGGCTGGAACTACCCGGCCCGCGTCTGCCGCACGACATGGCGATCACCGAGAACCATTCGATCCTCATGGATCTGCCGCTCTACAACGATCCACGCGCGGCCGCGGCCGGCCGCTTCAAGATCTTCTTCGACCGCACGCTGCCCAGCCGGTTCGCGGTGCTGCCGCGGTATGGCGAAGGGGCGCAGGCGAAGTGGTTCGAGGCCGAATCCGGCTACATCTACCACACCGTCAATTCCTGGGAGGAGGGCGAGGAGATCGTCCTGGTGGTCTGCCGGGTCTCCGAACCCAGCCCGGTGTCCGACCGCGCTCACCCCCTGGCCCAGCTGCTGGCCTATCTGCGGCCGGAGGCCAAGCTGCACAGGTACCGCTTCAACCTCCGCACGGGCGCCACCAGCGAGGAGGTCATGGACGACGTCAACACCGAGTTCCCCGCCATCGATCAGGGCCGTACCGGCCGCGCGGGCCGCTACTCGTATCAGATGCGGCTGTCGGTCGATCGCACCATGATCTTCGACGCCGTCATCAAGTACGACATCCGCACGGGCGCAAAGCAGACCGCGCCCTTCGGCGACGGTATCTTCGGCAGTGAGCTCACCGTGGTCCCGCGCCCCGGCGGCACCGCCGAGGACGACGCCTGGCTCACCATGTTCGCCCACAACAACCACACCGGCCTCGGCGAGGTGTGGATCTACGACGCCGCCGACCTCACCGCGGGCCCCGTGTGCCGCCTCGGCCTGCCGGTCCGGGTCCCGCTCGGCTTCCACGCCACCTGGGTCAGCGGGGAGCGCATGCGCGCCGCCGCCCGCCCGCTCTCCTGAAAAAGGTTGCCCGCGTGCCCCTTCCACATCTGAGTGTCAGCCTCCCGTACTGGCAGAACCGCGAACCCCTGGACGCCCTGCTGGTGGCCGAGGCCGCCGACAAGCTCGGCTTCCACCGTCTCTGGGTCGGCGAGATGGCGACCTTCGACGCTTTCGCCCTGGCCACCGCCATCGGACGGGCCCCCGGCCGGATCCCGCTGTGCCTCGGCCCGCTCGCCGTCGGCGTCCGCAGCCCCGCGACCATCGCCATGGGGACGGCCTCCGTCGCCGCCCTCACCGGCCGCCCGGTCGACATCGCCCTCGGCACCTCCAGCACGGTGGTGGTTCGCGACTGGCACGGCCGCCGAAGGCACCGCACCGCACGGCATCTGGAGGAGACGACCCGCATCGTGCGGGCCCTGCTCGCCGGGGATAAGGCCGAATACGACGGCCTGATCGAACGCATACGAGGATTCCGCCTCCGCCTGCCCGCCCTGCGCCAGACCCTGGCCCGCAGCGTGTACGGACCGGATGGGTCCGCCGAGATCGGCCGGCCCAGTGTGGGATCCGAGCACGGCCGGACGTCCTCGAACGGCCATGGCCGAGAACATTGGTCGCGGCTCCCCGCTGTCGGCACGTCGACCGGCGGCGAGATCATTGTCGCGGCCTTCGGCGAGCGGGCGCTGGAGGTCGCGGCGCGCTGGGCCGATCGGGTGGTGCTGAATCTGGTGACCCCGGCCCAGGTTGCCCGATGTGTCACCGCGATAGGCGAATTCGCCGCGCGGGCCGGGCGCGCGGCACCGCCGGTCTCCGTGTGGGTGATCGCGGCCGCGGATCCCGACCCCGACATGTACACGACCGTCCGGCAGGGTGTCGTCGGATACCTGCGCGCCCCCGGGTATGACGCCATGTTCACCGAGGCCGGATTCGGGGACGTGGTCCGGCTGGCGCACGGCGGAGCTCATCCGCGTGCGGTGCTGGCGGCCATTCCGGATGAATTGCCCGCAGCCGTAGGCATGTTCGGCGATACCCGAACAGTGGCGGCCCGCCTGGGCGAGTACGGGGCCGCGGGGGCCGACGAGGTGGTCATCGTCCCGGTGACGACGGCCGACGACCCGGCCGGATATCGGACCCTCGACGCGCTCACCGGGATCGTTACGGGTTCGGGCCCCGGAGTGCCGGAGACTGGCGGAGAAGAGTCCGACCCGGAGTCGGCAGAACAGCGGAGGCATATCGATGAGTGAGGCGTTCGTCTATGACGCGGTGCGGCTGCCGCGGGGGCGGGTGCGCAAGGGTGGGGGCACCTTGGCAGAGGTTCCGCCGTACGAGTTGTTCGGGCAGTTGCTAGCGGCGCTGGAGGAGCGGGGCTGTCCGCCGGCAGCGGTCGACGACGTGCTGGTCGGGGTGAGTACCGCGGTGGGGGAGCAGGGCGCGAATGTGGCCCGGGCCGCGGTGTTGTGGGCGGGATGGCCGGATTCCGTGCCGGGGGCCGTGGTTTCGCGGCTCTGCTGTTCCGGTCTGGACGCGGTGGAGGGCGCGGCGGCACGGGTGGCGGCCGGGTTCGCGGATGTGATCGTCGCGGGCGGGGTGGAGTCGATGTCGCGGGTGCCGATGCTGGCGGATCGGCCGGCCATCGCCGGGGACGCCGATCTCGGGGAGCGGACCGGGTTCGTCACCATCGGGGTGTCGGCGGATCTCACGGCGGCCGAGTACGGCATCACCCGGCCGGAGCTGGACGCCTTCGCGGTGCGGTCGCATCGAAAGGCCAGCGGCGCAGCCACATCGGCGTCGGTGATCCCGGCACGCAAGGGCGGCACCGTGCTCCTCGCCGCCGACGAGGGCGCGCGGCCGGACGCGTGCGCGTCGGCCTTCGCCGCGCTGCCCACCCTGTTCGGAGCCGATCCGTCGTGGGAGCGGGTGGCCCGCCGGACGCCGCAGGCGCGGCGTCCCGTCGCCGGGCTGCACACCATTGCCACCGCGCCGCAACTGGCCGACGGGGCTTCGGCGCTGCTGCTGGGCAATCGGCGCGCCGAGCACATGCTCGGGCGGCCGCCGGTGGCGCAGATCGTGGGCACGGCCCAGACGGCCGTCCGCTCACCGCTGCTGACCGCGCCGACCAGTGCGGCCCGGGTGGCCCTGCAGCGGGCGGGCATCTCGCCCGCGCAGCTGGATGTGATCGAGGTGAACGAATCCTTCGCCGTCACACCGCTGGTGCTCATGCGTGAGCTCGGAGTGGACGCGGCCCGGGTGAATCCGTCCGGCGGTGCGGTGGCGGTCGGGCATCCGCTCGGTGCGACCGGCGGGATCCTCATCGCCCAGGCGCTGGACGAGCTGCGCCGCCGCGACGGCGAGCACGCGCTGGTCGCCATTCCCGCCGCGCTCGGGCTCGGCTCGGCCGTGGTGCTGCGCCGCATGACCTGACCCGCGGCCCGCGCCGTCACCGGACCAGCTGCGCCGTCACCGGACCAACTCATCACCAGGGAACTCCGATGGTCGAAATCTCCTCCTCCGCAACGACGTCCCCCGCCCGCCCGGTGCACGCCTGCCATCCGGCGGACACCGTGCGCACCTACCTCGAGCGCGGCTGGTGGCAGCCCGAGACGATTCCCGACGTCTTCCGCCACCGCGTCACCGAGGCCCCCGACGCGCCCGCCATCACCGACCCGGCCAACCTGGCGGACCTGACCGGCGCGCACCCGCGCACTCTCACCTGGCGCGAACTCGACGACCACGTCACCGATATCGCGGCGGTCCTGCTGGCCAACGGGATTCGCCAGGGCTCCACCGTCGCGATCCAACTGCCCAACTCGATCGCCCTGACCGCTGTATACCTCGCACTGTGGCGGCTGGGCGCGGTGGCCACGACGATGCCGGCGTCCTTCCGGCGGCACGAGCTGTCGGGCATTGTCGCGGCGACCGCGGCCGAGGCCGTCATTACCGTTGGGGCGCTGGGAGATCGGGCACTCGCGGCGGAGGCCCTGACCGTTATCGGCGGGCAGGGCGCTGTCTTCGCCTTCGGGCCGGGAGTGCCGGAGCAGGCGATCGCCCTCGATGGCCCGGTCGGCGCAGCTGCCCGCAAGCGGGTGCGCGACTACACCTGTGCGCTCACCGTCACCGTCAACGATCGCATCACCATCTGCTGGACCAGCGGCACCGAAGCCGCGCCCAAGGGCATTCCGCGCTGCCACGGCGACTGGCTCGCGGTGGCGGGCGGCGTCCAGGACGGGCTCGGCATGACCCCGGATTCGGTGGTGCTCAACCCCTTTCCCATGGTGAACATGGCCGGATTCGCGGGCTCGTTCCTACCGTGGCTGCTGGCGGGCGGGCATCTGGTCCAGCATCACCCATTGGATCTGCCCGTGTTCTTCCGGCAGCTCGCCGAGCACCGGGTCACCCACACGAGCATGCCGCCCGCCCTGCTCACCATGCTGCTGCAGAACGACGCCCTGCGTGCCCGGGCCGACCTGTCCTCGCTGCGCACGGTCGGCTCGGGCGGAGCGCCGCTGCCGCCGCCGGTGGTGCGCCGCTGGCAGGAGGAACTGGGTATCCAGGTGATCAACTTCTTCGGATCCAACGAGGGAGTGAGCCTGCTGGGCGCACCGGCCGATCTACCGGATCCCACTCTGCGCGCCCAGCATCTGCCGTATTACGGTGCGGCCGGGGTGCGCTGGTCCACCAGACTGGCGGAACGGACGGCGGTGAAACTGGTCGACGTCACCACCGGGGCGACGGTCACCGAGATCGGCGGACGCGGCGAACTGCGCCTGCGCGGCCCGGCCGTCTTCGCCGGCTACCTGCCCGGCACCGCCACCGCCGAACCCTTCGACGACGAGGGATACCTGTGCAGCGGTGACGTTTTCGAACGATGCGGCGACGGCGGCCGGTACCTGCGCTTCGTCGACCGGGTGAAGGAGATCATCATCCGCGGCGGCATGAACATCGCGCCCGCCGAGATCGAGGGCCTGCTCATCGACCATCCCGCGATCGCGGATGTCGCCGTGGTCGGCTACCCCGACGCGGTGCTCGGCGAAAAATGCTGTGCCGTGGTCGTTCCCGCGCCCGGCGCCACCGTGACCCTCACCGACCTGGTCGAGCATCTGCAGGCCCGCGAGGTCGCCTCGTTCAAACTGCCCGAGCGCCTGGAGCTCACCGACACGCTCCCGCGCAATCCGGTCGGCAAACTGCTGCGCCGGGAACTACGCGCCCGGCTCTGACCACTCTTCGATCGCAGGAGGACCCGTGTCCGTGCACATTCTGGGCGGCGGCCAAACCGATTTCGCCGTCAACTGGCACCGCGTCGGCCTCGGCTTCGACGCCCTGATCCGCACCGTTCTGGACGAGACGCTCGCCGCCGTCCGCCTCGACGCCACCGCGATCGAGGTGATCCACGTCGGCAATGCCTTCGGTCAACTGTTCACCGGGCAAGGCCAGCTCGGCGGCATGCCCGCCACCATCCATCCGGAGCTGTGGGGCATTCCGGCCGCCCGCCACGAGGCCGCCTGCGCCTCCGGCAGCATGGCCGCCCTCGCCGCCATGGCCGATCTCGAATCCGGCCGCTACGACTGCGCACTCGTGATCGGCGCCGAGCTGGAGAAGACCGTCCCGGGCGGGCAGGCGGCCGCCTACATGGGCGCGGCGGCCTGGGCGGGCCACGAGACGCAGGACACCGACCTGGTCTGGCCGACCCAGTTCGCCGCCATCGCGGTCGAATACGACCGGCGCTACGGCCTCGACCCCGCGCACCTGCGCGCCATCAGCGCGCTCAATGTCGCGAATGCCCGCTCGAATCCCCGTGCCCAGACCAGGAATTGGTCCTACACCGACGCGAGCTTCACCGCCGACGACACCGCCAACCCGCCGGTGGCCGGCGTCCTGCGCCGCCAGGACTGCAGCCAGATGACCGACGGCGCGGCAGCCGTGATACTCGTCTCGGACCGGTTCCTGCAGCGGCACAGCACCATCCGCCCCGGCACCACCGCGCTGATCTCGGGCTGGGGCCACCGCACCGTCGGCCTTTCGCTCGACGCGAAGTTCCGCGCCTCCGCCGCCGAACCCTATGTCTTCCCGCACCTGCGCACCGCGGTCCTCGACGCGCTGTCCCGCGCCGGTCTGGCCGATATCCACCAGCTCGGCGGCCTCGAGGTCCACGACTGCTTCTCCATGTCGGAGTACGTGGCCATCGACCACCTCGGCCTCACCGCACCCGGCGAGAGCTGGAAGGCCGTGGAATCCGGCGACATCACCCGCACCGGCAGCCTGCCGATCAACCCGGGCGGCGGGCTGATCGGCATCGGCCACCCGGTCGGCGCGACCGGCGTCCGCATGCTTCTCGACGCGTACCAGCAGGTCACCGGCCGGGCAGGCGACTGCCAGCTCCCCGGCGTCACCCGCTACGGCACCGTGAACATCGGGGGCAGCACCACCACGGTCGCGAGCTTCATCGTCGAATCCGTGGCCGACTGACCCCGGTAGGGCACGGAGCTGCCGCCGCGCCGGACGCGAGCGCTGCGCACCGGGGTCATCTTTCGCGTGGCGAGTTCGGCTCTCACCCGGCGAGTTTGGCGGGGTCGCGCACTGCGCCCCGGTCGGCCGAGGTGGCCAGCAGGGCATAGGTTTTCAATGCCAGCGAGATCTCACGCTGGCGGTTGCGCGGCCGGTAGCCGCTGTTCATCTCCAATTCCTCGCGGCGGGTGGCCAATTCGGCGTCGTCGACGTGGAGGGTGAGGGAGCGCGACGGGATGTCGATGGTGATGGTGTCGCCGTCCTCGACCAGCGCCAGCGGGCCACCGGCCGCCGCCTCGGGGGAGATGTGGCCGATGGAGCAGCCGGAGGAACCGCCCGAGAAGCGGCCGTCGGTGATCAGCGCGCACTTCTGGGCCAGGCCCAGGCCCTTGAGATACGAAGTCGGATACAGCATTTCCTGCATGCCCGGCCCGCCGCGCGGACCCTCGTAGCGGATGACCAGCACGTCACCGGCCTTGATCCGGCCCGACAGGATCGCCTCGACCGCATCCTCCTGCGACTCCACCACCACAGCGGGACCGGTGAAGGTGTGCATGTGCGCGGCCACGCCCGCGGACTTCACCACCGCACCGTCGGGAGACAGGTTGCCGCGCAACACCGCGAGGCCGCCGTCGCGCGAATGGGCATGGGCGACATCGCGAATGCAGCCCGCCGCGGCATCCAGATCGAGGGTGTGCCAGCGCTCGGACTGGGAGAAGGCGCTGGCCGACCGCTTGCCGCCGGGAGCGGCGTGGAACAGCTCCCGCGCCGCCGCGGAGGGGCGCTCGGCGCGCACGTCCCACTCGGCCAGCCACGCGTCGAGTGAATCCGCGTGCACCGCATGCACATCGCGGTGCAGCAGTCCGGCCCGGTTCAGCTCGCCGAGCAGCGCCGGGATGCCGCCCGCGCGGTGCACGTCCTCGATCAGATAGTCGCCATTGGGCGCCACCTTGCACAGGCACGGCACCTGCAACGACATCTTCTCGATATCGGTGAGCGTGTAGTCCAGCCCGGCCTCCTGCGCCGCCGCGAGCAGGTGCAGCACCGTGTTGGTGGATCCGCCCATGGCCAGGTCCAAGGCGATCGCATTGTCGAAGGCCTTGTGGGAGGCGATATTCCGGGGCAGGACCGAGGCATCGTCCTCGTCGTAGTAGCGGCGCGCCAGGTCCATGATCGTGCGTCCCGCCGCCCGGTACAGCTCGGCCCGCGCGGTGTGGGTGGCCAGCGTGGTGCCGTTGCCCGGCAGCGCCAGGCCCAGCGCCTCGGTGAGGCAGTTCATGGAGTTGGCGGTGAACATGCCCGCGCACGAGCCGCAGGTCGGGCAGGCGTTCTCCTCGATGCGCTCCAGATCCGCGTCGGACACCTCGGGCGAGACCGCCTCGGCCATGGTGACGATGAGGTCGAGCCGGCTGCGCACCGTGCCGTCGACCAGCACCGCGGTACCGCCCTCCATCGGTCCGCCGGAGACGAACACCGTCGGGATGTTCAGTCGCAGGGCCGCCATGAGCATGCCCGGGGTGATCTTGTCGCAGTTGGAGATGCACACCAGCGCGTCGGCGCAGTGCGCGTTCACCATGTACTCGATCGAATCCGCGATCAGGTCCCGGGACGGCAGCGAGTACAGCATGCCGCTGTGCCCCATGGCGATTCCGTCATCGACCGCGATGGTGTTGAACTCCCGCGCGATACCGCCCGCCGCCCGCACCGCGTCGGAGACCATGCGGCCGACCGGCTGGAGGTGGGTGTGGCCCGGCACGAACTCCGTGAAGCTGTTCGCGATCGCGATGACGGGCTTGCGGCCGATATCCGCCGAGGGCACGCCGCTGGCCCGCATGAGGGCGCGGGCCCCGGCCATGTTCCGTCCGTGCGTAACCGTGCGGGAGCGCAACTCGGGCACGATGCCACCTCCTCCTCAATCTGCAACCAGATGGTTGCAACCGTGTGGTTGGATTTTGCCACGACCGTGGGCCCAACCGCAACCGTGTGGTTGGAGATGGTTGGATGGACGCCATGGCGTGGGATACCGAGAGGACCAGACGGCTGCTGCTCGAGGCGGCGGTACTCGAGTTCGCCGAACGCGGACCCGACGGCGCCCGGGTGAACGCCATCGCGGCCCGCGCCGGGATCAACAAGGAACGCATCTACCAGTACTTCGGCGACAAGCGGGGCCTGTTCGAGGCCGTGCTCACCGATCAGCTCGAGCAGCTTGCCGCCGCCAGCCCGCTGACCGCCGACAAGGCCGGCGACCTGGCCGAGTACGCCGGGCACGTTTTCGACTTCCACCGCACCCACCCGCAGTTCCTGCGCCTCATGTACTGGGAAGGGCTGCAACCGCAGGACGGTCAGCTGCCGGGCGAGTCCGCCCGCGCCTCGCACTACGCGGACAAGGTCGCCGCGCTGGCGGCCGCCCAGCGGGCCGGGACCCTCCCCGGCGACGTCGCGCCCGGCTACCTGCTGTACGCGGTCGCGGCCCTGGCCGCCTGGTGGTTCGCCGCCCCGCAGGTGGTCCGGATGATCCTCGGCGCGGACACCGATGACCCCGACGCCCTGCGAGCAGCCCTGGTCACCCTGGTGCGCCGACTCGAGGTACGGGACTAGCGCCGCGCCAATTCTCTTCGGGCCCCGGCCTCGCCGGGGGCGAGCGCATCCGCGAGGGCGGTGAGGACCGGCGCGCAGCCGGTATCGAGGGTGAGGGCGGCGAGATCGTGGGCGCGGGTGCGGCCGCGGTTGACGATGACGACCGGACGTCCCGACTTGGCGGTGCGGCGGGCGAAGCGCAGGCCCGACATGACCGTCAGCGAGGAGCCGACGACCAGCAGGACGCCGGCAGCGTCGACCAGGTCGAAGGCGGCGGCGACGCGGGGCTTGGGGACGGACTCCCCGAAGTAGACGATGTCCGGTTTGAGGAGGCCGCCGCAGTGCAGGCAGTCGACCATCCTGAATGAGCCGGTGTCGGCCACGACCGCGTCGGCGTCGGGCGCGATCTCGAGACCGTCGAGGGGAACCGATTCGGCGAAGCCGGGATTGGCGGCCTCGAGCCGCTCGGCCAATGCCATGCGGGAGGTGAGCGCGTCGCAGGTGAGGCACCGGACCCGGGCGTAGACGCCGTGCAGGTCGATCACCCGGCGATGACCGGCCTTGGTGTGCAGCAGATCCACGTTCTGGGTGAGCAACCCGGTGACGATGCCCGCCCGTTCCAGGCGGGCCAGCGCGCGATGCGACGGATTCGGCCGGGCCGCGTCCATCCGCCGCCAGCCCACATGATTGCGGGCCCAATAGCGTTGGCGGAATACGGGATCGCCGACGAACTGCTGATACGTCATCGGCGTCCGAGGCGGTGCGCCGGGGCTGCGGTAGTCGGGGATGCCGCTGTCGGTGGAGATGCCCGCACCGGTGAGCACCGCGACCCGGCGCCCGGAGACCAGGTCCAGCAGGCGATCGAGCTGCTGCGTGGAACCGGAATCGGGCATGCGGCCAGCCTACGACGCATCCGCCGGGTGCCGCCGGTCACGTCGTGTCACACCCGCCGGCCCTGCGTCGTCTCCTTGGCAGGACGCCACCACAGCGGCGGCGCGAGACGAAGGAGATGGTCGTCATGGCGAAGACGGTTCTGGTCACCGGCGGCACCGGCACCCTGGGCAGCCTGGTCACCCCGCTGCTGCGGGAGGCCGGCGTGCACCTGCGCGTGCTGAGCCGCACCGCGCGGGCGGCGCAGGACGGCATCGAGTACGTGGCCGGCGACCTGCAGACCGGCGCGGGCATTGCCGAGGCGGTCGCCGGCGTCGACACCGTCCTGCATCTGGCGGGCACCACCAAGGGCGACGGTGAGAAGGCGCGCACCCTGGTCGAGGCCATCCAGGCCGCGGGCGTGTTCCCGCACCTGATCTACATCTCGGTGGTCGGCGCGGACCGGATCCCCGTTGAGAGCGCCATCGACCGCCAGACCATGGCCTACATGGCATCGAAGCGGGAAGCCGAACTGGTGGTGGAGAATTCGGGCCTGCCGTGGACCACTCTGCGCGCCACCCAGTTCCACGACCTGCTCTTCGCCATGGTCTCGGCGCTGGGCAGGATGCCCCTGGTGCCGGTCTTCGACTTCCGCTTCCAGCCCATCGAAACCGCCGAGGTGGCAGCGCGATTGGTGGAACTGGCCCTGGGCGAGCCCGCGGGCCTGGTCGACGAGATCGGCGGCCCGCGCATCTACACCATGAAGGAACTCGAGCGCAGCTACCTGGAGGCCACCGGCCGCCACCGCCCGGTCCTCACCATGAAGGTCCCGGGCAAGGCGGCCCGCGCCTACGCCGCGGGCGGCAACCTCACCCCCGAGCACGCCGTCGGCGGCCGCACCTGGGAGGAATTCCTGGCCGCCAAGCTCGCGGCCGCGTGAGCGGACGACATGCGGAAACCGGTGTCAGCGCGGTCCGTTGGTGTTCAAGTACACCACCGGACCGTCGAACCGGCCGTGCGCGTTCATGTCCAGCAGTGCGGCCATGGCCTTCGCGGTGTAGACCGGCTCCAGCCGCATGTGCTCCCGATCCTCCGAAAGCGCCTGTGCCGTAGCTGCTTCCGGCATCGGATAGCCGTATCCCGGACCGAGGTAATCGGTGACGATATCCAGATTGCCGGTGGGGGAGAGGTTCTCGGGTAACCGTGCCCCGCGGGCCCGCAGCAGCCGCTCGGTACGGCCCGCCAGCTTGGCGAGCGCCGGTTCGTCGAGGCGCAGCGTGTCGTTCACGACCACACCCACGACCCGCGTCCGCAGTCCGGCCAGCCGCAATCCGAGTGACAGCCCCGCCGCCGTCCCGCCCGACCCGACCGGGATCACGATGTGGCCCGGCTCCGGGAGCTCCCCGGTGCGCACCTGATCCGCCAATTCCAGTGCGGCCTCGACATATCCGAGCGCGCCCACCGGGGACGACCCGCCCGCGGGCAGGAAGTAGGGCGGTCGCAGGCCGGTGAAATGCCGGGCCAGCAGATACGGAGCACTCAGGATGGTGCGCGCCTTGGTGTGGGTGAAGTGCAGCTCGGCTCCCGAGGCCCGCAATCGCTCGAGTTGCGCCCGCACATGCTCGTCGACCGGCTGATCCACCAGCGCCAGTACGGTTTTCAGCCCGTGTTCGCGCCCGTACAGCGCGGTTGCCAGTCCCCAGTTGGTGCCCAGTCCGCCCACCGTCACGATGGTGGTCCGCCGCCGGTGCAGTGCGTCGGGCAGCAGCCATTCCAGCTTGCGGACCTTGTTGCCGCCCCAGCCGCCGTCACCGAAAGCGCTGTCGTCCTTGAGCCAGATGTCCGCGCCCGCCGTGTCGAGCGCCTCCAGTCTCCGCACCGGCGTCGGGCCGGTCCCCAGCCTCACGTGGGGCAGGGTCCGCTGGAGCTCGGGGTAGCGGCGGTGCAGGTGCGGGGTCATCACGCCAACCCTATCGACTGTCCAGTTTTTCGACGAGTGTGGCGGGCAGCACACGGGCGCCGAATTCGCTCCTGCTACGTTCCGAACTGTCATTAACTTCGGCAAGGAGATTTCATGCCTGGTGTAACCGATCGCGTCGTCATTGTCACCGGAGCCGGTGGCGGACTGGGCCGGGAGTACGCGTTGTTGCTCGCCCGCGAGGGCGCGCTGGTCGTCGTCAACGACCTCGGCGGTGCGCGCGACGGCTCCGGATCCGGGCACAATATGGCCGACGCCGTGGTCGAGGAGATCCGTGCGGCCGGCGGCACCGCGGTCGCCAACTACGACAGCGTCGCCACCGAGGAGGGTGCGAAGGCACTGGTCCAGACCGCGATCGACAGCTTCGGTGCGGTGCACGGCGTGGTCAACAACGCGGGCATCCTGCGCGACACGAGCTTCGTGAAGATGACCCCCGAGGCCTTCGAGGCCGTGCAGCGCGTGCACCTGTTCGGCTCGTTCTACGTCACCCACGCCGCCTGGCCGCACTTCCGCGAACAGGGTTTCGGTCGCGTCGTCATGGCCACCTCCACCTCCGGCCTGTACGGCAACTTCGGCCAGGCGAATTACGGCGCAGCCAAACTCGGCCTGGTCGGCATGATGAACACCCTCGCCATCGAAGGCCGCAAGTACGACATCACCGTCAATGCCGTCGCGCCCATGGCCGCCACCCGCATGACCGCCGACATCGCCTCGGCCGAGATGCTCGAGAAGCTGCCGCCGGCCCAGGTCGCGCCCATCGTCGGCCACCTGATGAGCGAGGACTGCACCGACTCCGGCATGGTGCTGGTGGTCGGCGGCGGCTCGGTGCAGCGCGCCCAGCTGTTCGCCAACCAGCCCGTGTTCTTCAGTGAGGTCCCGACGGTGGACCAGGTGCGGGAGAATTGGAGCCGTATTACCGATATGTCCGACGCTCGGCCCGGGGTGAACCCAGCGGGCTGAGCCTGCCCGAGGAGCCTCGCCATGAGCGAGAACACGTGGGACGCACTGATTGTCGGAGCCGGAGCGGGCGGGCTGTGCGCGGCCGCCCGGCTCTCGCACCACGGCTACCGCACCCTGGTGGTCGAACGCCTGGACCGGATCGGCGGACGAGCCTCCACCACCGAACTCGACGGTTTCATCGTCAACACCGGCGCGGTGGTCGTCGAACTCGGCGGCATCACCGAACGGACCTTCGAGGAGGTGGGCGCGAAATTCGAAGTGCGCCCGGCGGATCCGCCGATCCTGTACCGCATCAACGGCCGTGACGTGGATGTCACCAGCGGCGGCTGGGGGCTGCTCATCTCCCAGCTGACCCGCCAGGGGGCCAAGCTGCTCACCGGAATCGGCGCGGCCCGCGCCGACGGCGGGCTGCCCGACCGGGAACTGTCCACCGCCGACTGGGTGCGGCGATACACCAAAAATGATGCGGTGCAAGGCATCTTCCGCAATATGTGCGGCTCGATCTTCGCCGTCGGTTCCGAGGAGCTCCCCGCGCGCGTATTCCTCACCTACTTCACCCGCGCGTCCGCGTTCAAGAAGCTCGGTTTCTGCCCGGAGGGCACCATCGGCATCTGGAAGGCCTTGGCGGAGGTGGTGGAACGCAATGGGGGACAGGTGCGTCTGGGCAGCGAGGTGCAGCAGCTGCTCGTCGAGGACGATCGCGTCGTCGGGGCGCGCATCCGGCACGAGGGTGAAACCTCCGATGTCTCCTGCGCTTTCGCGGTCAGCGACATCGGCCCGTCGGCCACACTGGATCTCGTTGGCCCCGAACACTTTCCGTCCGACTATGTCGGCTCGGTGCTGCAACGCGATCTGCCCTGCGCCATGATCTCGGTCAACTTCGCCAGCCGGGAACCGCTCATCGACGCGCCCGGCCTGCTCAGCTTCGCCCGCACCAGGCGGCTGTGCTACGTCGCCAACTTCACCGCCACCTGCCCGGAGATGGCCCCCGAGGGCTGGCACCTCTACGTCGGCACCGGGGTGCCCAAGCCATCGGTGGGCGACTTCGACTCCGAGGCCGAAACCGCGCTCGTGCTCCAGGATCTGCGCGAGGAGATCCCGGGCTTCGACACGGCCCGCATCCTGTCCATCGCCGTCACCCGCGACGACTGGCCACCCCAGCGCACGGTCGCCGGCTACGACCTACCCCACGACACCCCGATCGCGAATCTCTGGAACGTCGGCGACGCGGTCAAGGAGTACGCCAACGGCGGCATCACCGCCTGCACCGAGACCGCGAAGATCGTCGTCGACGAGATCATCGCCAGCGGCATCGGACGCCGCGCGTCCTGAGTTCGCCGGACCCGCTCAGCCGAGCTGCTCGGTAATTCCGGGGAGCCGGTCCACCATGGCCACAACGTAATCCGCGACGATCCCGATCAGGACGGGCCGCTCCACCTTCAGGCCGCCGTCGAGCCACACCAGGATCAGCTCGGCCGCGCCACCGGTGATCAGCTGAGCCAGTGCGGTCAGGGCGGTGTCGTCGCCCTCGGGAATGTCGAGCAGCACCCGCGTCTGCTCGATGAGCAGCTGCGCCACCCGGCGCATGCCCTCGAAGCGGCGGCGCATGAGCATCTCGCTGCCGTAGGCCTGCGCGAAGGCGATGTTCGCCCGACGCGGATCGTCGGTCACCGTGACGATGAGCGCCGCCACCCCGGCCCGCAGCTTCTCCTCGGGCCCGCCGGGGGTCTCGGTCATGGCCGTGCGAGCCTGCTCGAGGGCCGCGCCCTGCACCTCGTCCAGCAGCGCGGAGGCCAGCGCGTCCAGACCGGTGAAGGATTCGTAGAAGAAGCGCGGCCCCACCTTCGCCTGCTCGCACACCCCGCGCACGGTGAGCGCGGCCAGCCCCTGCGTGCCGACGATCTCGAGGGCCGCGTCCAGCAGCCGTCGCCGGCGCTGCTCCCGACGCTCGTCGGTCGTGGTGCCGCGATAGGTCCCGTTGAAAGCTCGCGTCACCCTGACAGCTTGGCACAGAAATCGGGAAACGACCGTTTACGGAAACTATCGTTTCCGCTACCGTTGAGGCATGGCTGTGCGAAAAGCCGTGGTGAACCACCGAATTCAGTGCCGCGCCGCCGGGGTGCTGGAGCGCTATCCCAGCGTGCCGCGGGCACTCGCGACACCGCCGCCGGGCAGCGGGCTCGAGCCGGTGATGGGTGACTACGGCCCACCCGGCATCGGCCACGTGGTGAGCACCCTCGCCGACCCCCTCACCTTCGGCCGCGACCGCATGCGCCGCTACGGCCCCGTGCAGTGGATGGGCGTCTTCGGGCGGCAGGTGGTGGGCATCGGCAGCCCGGCCGCCGTGGAGGAGGTGCTGCTGGACCGCAAGCACGTGCTCTCCGCGCAACAGGGCTGGGAATTCCTCATCGGCCCGTTCTTCCGCGGCGGAATCCTGCTGCGCGACTTCGACGATCACGCCTACCACCGCCGTATCCTGCAGCAGGCCTTCACCCGCCCGCGGCTCATCGGCTACCTCAACCTCACCACCCCGCGCATTGTGCGCGGCGTCGACTCCTGGCAACCCGCCCCCGATTTCCCGCTCTACGACCACGTCAAGCGCATGCTGCTGGAACAGGCCACCGTGGTCTTCGCGGGCGCGGAACTCGGTCCCGAGGGCACCCGCCTGTCCCAGGCCTTCGAGGACGCCGTGCACGGCGGCAAGGCCATCATCCGCACCAATATGCCCGGCGGCGTGTGGAATCGGGGCCTGCGCGGCCGCCGGCTGCTCGAGGACTACTTCCGCCGGGAACTGCCCGCCAAGCGCGCCGGCGACGGCGAGGACCTGTTCAGCGTGCTCTGCCACGCCGAGACCGAGGACGGCGAATCCTTCACCGACGCCGACATCGTCGACCACATGATCTTCGTCATGATGGCCGCCCACGACACCAGCACCCTGGCCATCTCCATGCTGGCCTACGAGCTGGCCCGGCACCCGGAATGGCAGCAGCGGCTGCGCGAGGAATCGGAGGCGCTGGGCAAGCCCACCCTCGACTACGCCGACCTGGACCGGCTGCCCGCCCTGGAGATGGCCTTCCGTGAGACCCTGCGCATGTACGCCCCGGTCGGCCAGATGGTGCGAGAAGCGCTGGAGGACACCGAGATCGCCGGGTACTTCATCCCCAAGGGCGCGCTGATCATGGTCGGCTCGTATTCGATGATGCGCAGCGAGGAGTACTGGCACGACCCGGACGTGTTCGATCCGGAACGCTTCGATCCCGCACGCGCCGAGGACAAGTCGCACCGCTTCGCCTGGCCGCCCTTCGGTGGCGGCGCGCACAAGTGCATCGGCCGGTACTTCGGCGGCATGACCGTCAAGGCCACCATGCACCGCATGCTGCTGAACTACCGCTGGAGTGTGCCGGACGGCTATCAGGTGCCCCTGGTCGCCGGTACCGGCCCGACGCCGGCGGACGGCCTGCCGATCCGCCTGCGCCGGCTCTGAACCTCACCCGCCCCCGGCGACCGCCGAATGGCGGCTCACCGGACGTCGCGCGGAATCCCGAGTTCGATATCCAGATAGCGCAATTCCGGATCGCGGCGGCGGCCGTTGCGGAACGCCCGGAACACCAGATCCTGCGGATGCCCGACGGTGAACACCTCGGTGAAGGTGGCCACCGTCCGCCGCGGCGCGCCCTCCAGGCTGGGATTGAACCCGGCCTTGGCGAGCGGCCCCTCCCAGATGAGCGCCGCCCCGCCGGGCACGCTGTGCGGGGCGAAACTCCAGCCCAGCTCGCGCATGCGCCGGTCGAACTCGCCCGCGCCCAGGCCGGCCACATCCCAGCCGCTGGCCTCGTTGAAAAGCTGCCTGCCGTGCAGGAATTGGACGAAGCAGGGATCCGGGCCGGGGTGCGGGGTGCTGAGGTTGATCACCCCGTCCCACGGCAGCGTGGTCAGCGCCCAGTCCAGCCTGTCCTCGAAGTCGGCCCAGTTCGAACACACCACCGGCGCCTCGCGCTCGCTGGGGCGGTCGGCGGGCAGGCCGTAGCTGCCGCTGCCGGGCGCGTCCATGCTCCAGGTGGCGAAACGCAGCCGGTCCCCGTCCATGTCGAGCCCGTCGCGCAACACCGCCACCACGGATTCGGCCACCCCGCGCCGATGATCGACCGACTCCCCGCGCTGCCATCCAGTGCTCCATTCGCGTGCCAGCCGCGGCTGCTGGTGCACCCGCTGCATGGCCCGCCACTGCGGATCCGGTGCGGTGGCATCGGATTCCGAGGGCAGCGGCACCGGATCCCAGGTGCCGTCGGGCTGGGCGCGCAGCACGGTCAGCAGCGCCTCGGCCTCGGCGGCGTCGTCGGGGACGGCGATCAGCACCTCGATCTCGGTGCCCTGCTGCGCGAAATGCACACGGCGGCCGGTGAGTTCGTCACGAATCTGAACGAAACGTGGGTTCCATCCGAGTCCGGACTCGTCGGCGTCCTCGTCCTCCTCGAGAAAAAACGGCATCCATTCGAGCAGCACATCCCATCCCTGCGAACCCACCTTGCCTCCCTCCGGGTTCTCGCCAAACTACCCCCCGGCCACCTTTCGTGCCCGCCGGTGGGTACCGGCCAGGCAGTGCACTGTGGTAGAACCTGTTCTAGTTTTTCCACCTGAAGGACCGCGAATGAACTGGTACACCGGCAATACCGTCTACGACACCGTGCTCACGATCGCTTTCGCGTTCGCAGCTTTCGTGCTGATCGGCGGCCTCTTCGGGCAGAGTCCCTACGGCCGCTTCGCCACCGCCAAACTCGGACTCAATCTCAATCCGAAGCTCGGCTGGTGGTTGATGGAGATTCCGGCCACCGTGGTCTTCGCCGTCGCGTACCTCAGCGGTCCGCGCCGCTTCGAGCCGACTTCCCTGGTGCTGGCGGCCATCTGGATTCTGCACTACGGCAACCGCGGCTGGTTCTTCCCCCTCTCCATTCGCCAAGTGCCCGGCAAGACCAGCAGTTTCAATGTTTCCGTGCTCGGCATGGGCATGTTCGTGACCGCGTTGCACGGCTACCTCAATGGTGCGCTCTTCAGCCACGATTATCTCGGGCAGTACGGCACGGACTGGCTGACCGACCCGCGCTTCATCATCGGGCTGATCGTCTACCTCTGCGGTTTCGCGCTACTGGTGAGCTCGGAGGGGATCGTCCGGAATCTTCGCGACAAGAACAACCCGGGGGCAACGGAATACAAGATCCCGTACGGTCTGGGATTCCGATTCGTCACCAGCCCCACCTATCTCGGCGAACTGGTCGCCTGGGCCGGATTCGCCATTCTCACCTGGGCGCTGCCCGGCGTGGTCATCTTCCTGATCACCTTCGGCAACCTGGTGCCGCGCGCCTTCGCCACCCACACCTGGTACCGGGAGAAGTTCGAGGACTACCCGGCGGAGCGAAAAGCGCTGGTGCCGTTCGTCATCTAGGGTCGCCGAGCGCGCCGTGGCGCAGCGCCTTGTCGCGGTACATGGCGACGTCCACGGCGTGCATGAGCTCGTCGATGGCGGTGGAATCGGTGTCCACCAGCGCGGTGCCGATGCTCGCGCCCACCTGCACCAGCAGCCCCGCCACGTCGAACGGATCGCGCAGCGCGGCCAGCAGGCCGTCCGCGACGGTGTCCAATTCGTCCTGACCTGAGCAGTTTTCGACCAGGACGATGAACTCGTCACCGCCCAGCCGCGCCGCCACCCCGTTCGGCGGCAGGGCCCGGCGCAGCCGCTGGCCCACCTCGCACAGCACCCGGTCGCCGGCGGTGTGGCCGCGGCGGTCGTTGATCTCCTTGAAGCCGTCCAGATCCAGGTAGCAGACCCCGACCTGGCCCGTGGCCGCGGCGAGACGGTCGAAGAACAGCAGGCGGTTGGGCAGGCCGGTGAGCGAATCGTGGTGGGCGTCGTACCAGAGCTGATCGGCGAGCTGCTTGCGGTCGGTGACGTCGACGGTGACGCCGATCAGGAAGCGCGGCTTACCTTCGCTGTCGCGGACCACCGTCATGGACAGGTCGATGATGGTGTGCGTGCCGTCCGGCTTGGTGTGCCGGGTCTCGAAGCGGAAGCGGTCGATCTCACCGGAGAGCAGGCGCTGGAACAGGGAGAACGCCTCACCGATGTTCTCGGGGCCGAGAATGTCGGCCACGGTGCGGCCGGGCATGGACTCGGCGGGGACGCCCAGGGTTTCGGCGAAGGCATTGTTGACGTCGACCACCTTGCCGGTGGCGGCATCGACGGTGCCGATGCCCACCGACGCCCCCGCGAAGATGGCCTGGAACCGCGCCTCCGACAGCTGCCGGCGTGCCTCGGCCTCCTGGACCGCGGTGAGGGCGGCGCCGAGTGTCGTCTCCTGTTCGGCCAGCGCCACATTGCGCAGCCCGGCGGTGAACTCGGCGGCGAATTCCGCGGCCAGCTCGATGGCGCGATCGCGGACCGGCCCGTAATCCGCGCAGCCGGGGTCGGGGCAGGCGTCGGTCACCAGGTCCTTGCACAGCACCAGTACCGACCGGTGCACGGCCAGCGGGTCGCGGTAGTTGGCGGCCACCAGGGCGACCGCCGCCTCCCGTGCCACCGACATGTCCCCGGTGCCGCGCACGGCCGCGATCAGGCGGTCACCGAAACCGTCGAGCAGGTCCTCCACCTGGGCCCGGGTGAGCGTCGGCGCGACCGCGCCATCGAGAGCGTCGGCCCATCGGACCGCCAACTCGTGTGCTGCCACCGGTGACCCCCTGCCCCTGACTCGTCCGAACCACTCAGGCCTTGCGGCCCACACCCGCCAGTCCTAGCGAACGGCCCGGCGCCTCATGCTGGTCACGCTCGGATTCCGGCCGCCACAGCGGCAATTCCACCACACCGGGCTCGACCGGCTCCCACTTGCCGAACAACGCGGCGATCTCGTCGCGGCTGCGGAACTGCAGTCCTATCTTGCTGACATTGTGCGAGTTCTCCACCAGCTTCGCCGCGTCGTCCGGCCGCGTGGCCGAGGTGAGATGCGAAATCGCGACGTAACTGCCGACGGGCACGGCGTCGTGGAGTGCGTTGACCTTGTCGATGGGGGCGTAGTCATCGCTCATCAGGTGCAGGACCGCAATGAGAAGGATGCCGACAGGCTGGTCGAAATCAATGATGCCGGTGCCCCGCGCCTGCTCCAGCAGCGCCGCGGGCTCGCGTAGGTCGGCCTCGATAGCCCCGGCCCGGTCATTGCCCCGCAGGATGGCGCGGGAGTGGGCGACGGCCACCGGATCGATATCGACGTAGAGCACCCGGCACTCCGGATCGATGGCCTGCGCCACCTCGTGCACATTGCCCGCGGTCGGAATGCCGGAACCGATGTCGAGGAACTGCCGCACTCCCGAATCCATCAGGAAGCGCACCGCGCGCCGCAGGAAGGCCCGATTGCTCAGCGCCAGCCGCGGCAGGTCGGGGACCAGCGACTTGCCCGCCGCGGCGGCCTGCCGATCGATCTCGAAATTGTGCGAGCCGCCCAGTAGCGCGTCGTACATGCGCGCGGGGCTGGGCCGGGTCATGTCCACGCCCTCCGGGGCCCATTCCGGTCGTTCCATCCCGAATCCCTCCTTGCCGCAACGGTCGAGCCCCGCCGGCGGTGCGAGCGGGTCAAGATCCGGGCAAATCCGGTGTTCGGGATCACCCGGACGGTGTTACGCGAATGTTAGTCCCCGTTCACCAGAAACCTTGCAGCGATACCACTCTCGCCCTGAGGTGGGAGAATGCTCACCCGGCGGTTGACGCCGCGCAGGTGCTGTGCGTGAGCGGGGGCACGCAGACCCCGGTCACATCCGCGAGCAGCAGCCGCGCGCCGAAGGCCAGTGAGCACAGCGCGATCGCGCCGAAGGCCAGCACCCACAGCAGGCCCGGGATCCGGGTCAGGTGGGCCAGCTGGTCGGCGTCGGAGTTCGGCTCGTGGGCGCGATTGCGCTGCAGCTCGATCACCGGCCGCACCGCCGCCAGCAGCAGGAACCAGGCCGCCAGATACGCCAGCGCCGCCTGGGTGGTGTCGCTGCCGAACCAGGACACCGCGAACACCACGCCGCCGGTCACCAGGATCGACAGCAGGCCGTACCAGTTGCGCACCTTCACCAGCAGCACCAGCAGCAGCGCGATGGTCAGCCACAGCATGAGCGTGAGGCGATGCGCGCCCAGCAGCGCCGCGTAGGCCAGTCCCAGCAGCGCGGGCGCAGGGTAGCCGGCCGCGGTCGTCAGGATCATGCCGAGTCCATAGGGTTTCCCGCTCGACACCGTGAGTCCGGAAGTGTCCGAATGCAATCGGATGCCGTTGAGTCGCCGCCCGGTGAGCAGCGCCGTGAACGCGTGCCCGCCCTCGTGGGCGATGGTCACCGCATTGCGCAGAATCCGCCACGTCGGCCGGAACGCCACCAGCAGCAGCGCCACCACACCGGTCCCGACCACCAGCTGCCACGGCGGCGGTGACTGTGTGGTGGACAGCCGATCCACGACCGTGCTGCCCCGCTGAACGAATTCCGCTGTATTCACCGCCGCACCCTATCGACTCCGGCCGAGAGCGACCACAGCTCGCGGCTCGGCGGCCGGCCGGCCCGGCCGCGCACCGGTTCGGATCCGCCGGGCCGCGGCGGAGCGGAGCGGAAGGGGCACAGGCGGATTCAGTTCACGAAGATGTCAGGTCCCGGACGGCGGATATCAACGCGCACAGCCGTTTTGGGGACTACTCTGCCCATCGGCAGTGACACCGGGTGCCCGTCCGGTACTGCCCGGGTGGGTCTCGTCGGTATCCCGAGGCATGGTCCCCGAATAGTCGATGCCGCCGGAAACCCATCCCCTGCTCCGGCGGCATCGCCGGGCAGGGGTCTGTCGGTTTCGCCGGCCGCGGTTCAGGCGGCGCGGGGCCTCGGATCCGGAGTGGTTTCGTGCTTGGCGTCGGCGCTCGCGCCCGGCGCCCGCTGGGCGCGCAGCCGGAAGGCGATGCATTCCAGCAGTTCGCGGGTGTGCACCGGCAGGAGCAGGCATTCCGAAGCACCCGCGGCCAGGATCGTTTCCAGGGATTCGGGATTGTGGTCGGTGCTGAGCGCGATGATGGGCGCGGTGGTCCGCGCGCGCAGCTCGCGGCACAGCTCGGCCGCCGCGACATCGGGCACCGCCCGGTCCAGCAGGATGACATCGGGTTTCAGGCGGTCCTGGGTGCGCAGGGCCTGCCGTCCGCTGGCGGTCTGGAAGGTGTGGTAGCCCGCCGCGGCGAGCACCAGCACCGTCATCTCGGCGACGGCCGGATTGCTCTCGACCACCAGGATCTTCGCCGGCGCGGTGGCCCGCTCACCCTGTGGTGAGCGCGCGTGTGCCGTTGTTGTCGATTTCTGGACTCTGTTCATGATTGCGGTCCTCCGCTCGGCGGGATCCCCCGACCCATGCCGTCAACCGTCGAGCGAAACATCACCACGTGGGCAATTCGTTCCGACTTTGCCCTTTGTGCAATCGACGGAACCCGACGCTATCTCGTTGCCGGTCCGTTATGCCAGGAAAATGTAGGAATTTGCCAAATGATAGCTGAAGCCTTCTCGGCTCGACCGGCGGTCGTTCATCTGTTGTACACTTCGAATTCACCGACCGGTTGGCTTTGTGGCCAGGTGCAATGGTGAAGGCCCGAAGAGGATCACCCGCTCGGGACCGGTATCGGCAGGATTATCCGCTCTCACTGGGAGACCACGGCACGACGCTGCCATAGCGGATCAATTGCCCGTAGTGCTGCGGCTCGGCCGGTTTCCATGCGAGGTCGAGTAGCTGTGCTGCGGCCTGCGCCGGAGTGGCTGCGCGGGTGACATCCCACCACAGCGCCGAGGTGGGTGTGTTCATCATCCCCGGGCACACGGCGGCGATCAGGATGTCGCGGGCGAGGTCACTGTCGCGGCGGGTGCCGGCGAGGGCACGGACCGCGGCCACCTGCCCGATCTTGGACGGGATGTTCACGAAACCGGGCCAGGCCTCGCCGCGCGCACTGCCGTCGGCCACGGCGTCGCGCCACGCGGCGACCTGGGCATCCACCTCGTCGAGCGAGGTCAGGCCGTCGAAGCGGTCGTGCAGGACCGGGGCGAGATGGTGCAGGGTGCCCAGCCGGCTGGCGACCACGAACAGGCGGCCGCCCGCGCGCAGCAGCGGGGCGAAGGCGCGCAGCAGCCGGGTGGTGCCGAAGTTGTTGACCTCCGCGTAGTCGGCGACGATCCGGCGCGGGTCGTCGTCGGGTCCGACCCGCATGACGGCATTGCCGAACACGATGTCGATGCCGCCGTGGCGGTTTCGCAGTTCGGCGGCGAGGCGGTCGGCCGCGTACGGGTCGGCAACGTCGAGGAGTTCGCCCCGGACCTGGGCGTCGCCCGCGGGCACGCTCTCCACGGCGTGCATCACCCGGTCCAGGTTCCGGCCGGTGAGATAGACGGTGTCCGCCGGGCTCAGCCGCTGAGCGAGCCCTTCGGCCAGCGCCAGCCCGAGGCCCTGGGTGGCGCCCGTGACGAGAGCGATTGCAGGGCTTGTCATTCGGATCCTCCGATCGTGCGTATCCGGCTCATGTCAACCACGCTAGAAAGGGCCCGGGCATGTGGCCAGCGAGAATCTCTCAGACGTGGTATGCGTAAATGTCATGGCCTTCGGTGATGCGTCCCTGACCGCGCTGCGTGTCTTCCGGGAGGTGGCCGAACGCGGAACGCTCACCGCCGCGGCGACCGCGCTCGGGTACACCCAGTCGGCGGTATCGCGGCAGATCGCTGCGCTGGAGCGGGCGGCGGGCACCGCGCTGCTGCAGCGGCGCCACGACGGGGTGCGGCTGACGCCCGCCGGGCAGGTGGTGGCGCGGCGCGCGGCCGCGGTGATCGACCAGATGGACGCCACCGCAAGGGAATTGGCCGGACTGCCGGAGGATCGGGCCAGCGTGCGGTTGGGCTGGTTCCCGACGGCCGGGGCCTGGCTGGTGCCGCACGCGCTGACCGAGTTGCGGCGTACACATCCGGGGATCATCGTGATCACCCGAGAGGGCCGCACGCCCGCGCTGGTCCGAGCGCTGCGCGCGGGCACGATCGATCTCGCGCTGGTGTCCTCGGCGCCGCCGTTCCGCCCGCTGGACGGCGAGATTCCCGCTCTGCTGACGCAGGTCCTCGCGGAACGCCCACTGCTGGTGGCGGTTCCGGCGGACCACCCGCTCGCGCGGGGCGACTACATCGACGTGCACGACCTGCACGGCCGGCACTGGATCGCGGGCTCGCACGGTGAGCACGCCATGGGCGTCTGGCCCGGGCTCGGCGAACGCCCCGAGATCGTCCACACCGCCCACGACTGGCTCGCCAAACTGCAGCTCGTCGCCTCCGGCGCCGGGATCACCACCATCCCCGCCTCCGCGCGCCCGGCCCTGCCCGCGGGCGTCCGGGCCCTCCCGGTCCGGGGCGGCCCCACCGAAACCCGCCGACTGCTGCTGGCCCGCCTGCCCACACCCATGCCCGACCCGGCCGCCCGTCTCGCTGCCGCCCTCCGCACCGCCGCTCTGGGCTGACGCCCGCCCGTGGCACGGGTACTGGTGCGGGTGGCTTCATTCCCGTTGCAGCACTGTGCCTCCCGGGTGCGGCCGCCTGACTGCGACGCTCCGAACGGTCAGAGGGCTTCGAGGATCATGGCGTTGGCCTGGCGTGTGCGATTGGCTCGGCGTCGGCTCGCGGGAGTGCCGGAGTCAGGACGGTTTGTTGTGTCCGATCCCCGGGGCGACGTCTCGCCATTCGCGCGCCCAGGCGGCGTGGTGGCGGTGCAGAAGGATGCGGTCGGCACACCAGACCAGAACGGTTGCGCCGCAGCAGGTTGCGATCACTGTCAGGACGGCGGTGTCGATGCCCTGGACCACCGCGTCGGACGTGGGGCGCGGCGCGGTGGTGGCCCGGCCCGAGGAGTCCAGCCACTGGGTCACGGTGCTGCCCCGCTTCGCCGAGTTCGGGACGACGACCACGGCGATATCGTTGCGGCCGTGGAAATTCCACGCCACGGTGGCCTGCGGCGGTCCGGACGCCACCACCCCCGGGCCGACCGGAACCGCGATGCGGAGGGGATCGGAGACGACCGTGGCCGTCACCGCGGTTTTGGCGGCGTTCTCGGCGCGGATGTGCGCGCCGGTGGTGGCGGCGGCCGAGATTCCCACGACGACCGCCAGCGGAATGGATGCCACGGCCACGAGCACCGCGACCATCCGCCAGGCCGCCTGCAGACGGTCCGAGGAGCGCATCAGCCGATTGCGGCTCCACGGAGCGGGCCGGTGGATCCGAATGGGTAGCGACGCCGAGCGCGGCATCGTCGTTCGCCTCCTGCCTCGATGGATCAATCGCGGCCGAGAGCATGCGCGAGCTGAGCCTTGGACATGCTGGAGCGGCCCTTGATATTACGCTGCTTGGCCTCGTTGTAGAGCTGGTCCCGGGTGAGGCCCCTGGGACCCCGGCGCCCGGAGCGCTGGCCACCGCGCTGCTGCGGTGACTTGCCCTCGAGCGAGGTCCGGCTGGCGGTCCTGGTCTCACCGGCGCGGGCCCGGTTCTTGTTCACCGTGCGAGAACCGATCTCCCTGGCGCGCTTCGGGGATGCGCCGCGGTCCTCAGCGGAATCGCGGATGTGTTCGTACTGACGTTCCTCTTTGTCGGTCCATTCCTTGGGCATGATCGCGCCTTTCGGTCAGGGGAGGGGGTGCCATCGGCTTCTTATGTCCCTTCGATGCCGCGATACCCGGAGAGGGCGTGGCGAAACGGGCTGGAAGTAGCCGCCGCGGCGGTCAGATGGCACACTGAATGCAGGTTGAGACTCCAGCCGATCCCGATCCCCCATGCCTTCTCACAGTTCGAGCGTGTCGTCGATACGACCCGAGCTCGGAGTCTGTCGTCGAGGCGGATCGGCCACTCCCTGCTGGGAGGTATGTCATGTCAACGGTGTCCCTCGCACATAGCCACGTTGCGAATGAGATACCCGGCCGCCGCTCGCGCCGCACGCCCAATGGGAACGGACGGCCGACCGCTGGGACCGGATCCACCGATTGCCTCATCATTACGGTCACGGGCGAACTCGACATGAACGGGTTGCCCGCGTTCCGGACCGCGCTGTCCGTCGCCGTCGATGCCGCGCCGCCCACGGTGATCGTGGATCTGCGTCGTACGCGATTTCTGAGTGTGCGCAGTGCGGTCGTGCTGCTCGATGCTGTTCAGCGTGCCACCCGGTGTGGTGTCGGCATTCTCGTACCGAACGCGCCGCGCGCCGTCGAACGAGTACTCGACGTGACCGGGGTAAGGACCCTGGTCCATCGCGAGCAGGACCTGTCGAGCAACTGATCGGCAGATCCGGCGCGGGCCTGCTGTCGACCGTGCACGAGCAAATACCCGATCGATGAGTTCCGCCGGTTTCCCGACCGCTTCGCGGGGTACGCGATGAATGAAAACGGGGACCGACCGCAAACGGGATTGATTCGATGGGGTGGTGACCGATGAGTGAATCGCCGCAGGGTGACAGGCTCGGCGAGGGCCGAGCGCCGAGCCCGGTATTCACCGACCAGCAGAACAACGGTAACGCGCACCGGTTCATCGACTCCGCGGCGCTGGCGTCGCCCGCGCTGACCGGTCGGGTGGCGCTGCGGATCCCGGCCGACGCCGGGCAACTGGCGATGCTGCGCGCGCTCGCCGAAACCATCATGCTCACAGCCGATTTCACGATCGACGTGGTGACCGATGTGCGGGTCGCACTGGACGAGGTGGCGACGACGTTGATCGCGGCCGCCGTGCCGGACGCCTCGGTCGAGTGTGAATTCCGGTTCGACGAACAGCGGATCCGGGTGCGCGTGGGCGCGGTGACCGAGAGCGATGCCGGATTGATCGAGCACAGCTTCGGCTGGCATTTCGTGGAGACACTGACCGATTCGATCGCGGTGAACAGTGCGGAATTCGACGGGATGCAGTGCGGGTACCCGGTCGTCGTGGAGCTCACCCGGCTCCGTGGGGAAACTCTCCCGGGCTGACCGGGGCAGGAATTCGTTCGGTGTCCCAGCGTCACGATTCGACGATCTCGGATGACGAAGGGTCAGCCGGGCAGTCCGGCGCGCCGACCGACAACGGTTTCAGCGCGCGGGACGTCGTCCGTCCGGGTCTGGTGATCGGTGCGCTGGGGGTGGTGTTCGGCGACATCGGAACCAGCCCGATCTATACCCTGCGAACGGTGTTCGATCCGTCGGATCCGCACCCGGTCCCGGTGGATCCTGTCAATGTGTACGGCGTTGTGTCACTGGTGTTCTGGTCGGTGCTGATCATCGTGACGGTGACCTATGTGCTGCTGGCGATGCGAGCCGACAATGACGGCGAGGGCGGGATCATGGCGCTGATCACGCTGGTGCGGCGTTGGGCCGCGCGCGGCCGGCGCCCGGCGGCCGTCCTGGCGGCGCTCGGAATCTTCGGCGCGGCACTGTTCTTCGGCGACAGCATGATCACCCCGGCCATCTCGGTGCTGTCCGCGGTCGAGGGACTCGAGGTGGTGGAACCGCCGCTGGCGAAGGCCGTCGTACCGATCACCGCGCTGATCATCGTGCTGCTGTTCGTGTTTCAGCATCGTGGGACGGCGTCGGTGGGCCGGCTGTTCGGTCCGATGATGGTGGTGTGGTTCCTCGCGATCGGAGCGTGCGGCATCGGCGGGATCCGGCAGCAGCCGGGGATCCTGAAGGCGTTGTGGCCGGGCTATGCGCTCGGCTTCCTCGCCGGGCACTTCGCCATCGCCTTCTTCGCACTGGCCGCCATCGTGCTGGCGGTCACCGGGGCGGAGGCGCTGTATGCGGATCTGGGGCACTTCGGTCGCCGATCCATCACTACCGCTTGGCTTTTCCTGGTGCTGCCCGCCTGTCTGCTCAGCTACTTCGGGCAGGCCGCCCTGGTGCTCGGGACCCGCGGGCACGTCGTGAGCCCATTCTTCCTGCTGGTCCCGGGCTGGGGGCGATTGCCGATGGTCGCGCTGGCCACCGCAGCGACGGTGATCGCCTCCCAGGCGGTGATCACGGGCGCGTACTCGGTGGCCTCGCAGGCCGCCCGGATAGGGTATCTGCCGCGGCTGCGCATCGCGCATACCTCGGAGTCGACGCCCGGGCAGATCTACGTGCCGTGGATCAATTGGCTGCTGCTGGTCTCGGTGCTCACGCTGGTTTTCGCCTTCCGCAGTTCGACCGCGCTGGCCTTCGCGTTCGGCATGGCGGTGACCTGCACGATCACCATCACGACCCTGCTGCTCGGTTACCTCGCGCACGCGAAATGGCGACTGCCGCTGTGGCTGGTCGTCGCGGTCTGGACGCCGCTGCTCGCGGTGGACCTGCTGTTCGTCGCGGCCAATCTCACCAAGCTGGTGCACGGGGCCTGGCTGCCCCTGCTGATCGGACTCGCCGCGTTCACGGTCATGACGACCTGGCAGCGCGGGCGCGAGGTGGTCGCCGACCAGCGGGACCGGCTGGAAGGCTCGCTGCGCGAGTTCGTCGACGAGCTGTGGCACGACCGGTCGCGGTTGATGATCGTCGACCGGACGGCGGTATTCCTCAACCGCGGCAAGGAAACCGTGCCGCTGGCCTTGCGCGCCAATGTCGAGCACAACGGTGTCCGCCATCGCCAGACCGTCATCGCGTCGGTCGACACCGAGCCGGTGCCACGGGTTTCGCCGAACGACCGCGTGCGGATCGATCACCTCGGCTACCGCGACGACGGCATCGTCCACGTGACCGTGCGGGTCGGCTATATGGAACACCCCGATGTCCCGGCAGCGCTGGCCGGGCTGGATCCGGACGAGACAGAAGGCGAACTCGACCTCGACCGAGCGTCCTACTTCCTGTCCGAGATCGAGTTGCGCGCCGCGGCCGAACCCGTCATGTCCCGATGGCGCACCAGGCTTTTCATCGCCATCAGTTATATCTCGGCCGACGTCGCCGACTACTTCCGACTGCCCCGCCACCGCACGGTGGTCCTGGGCGAGCGGATCGAGGTGTGACGCCGCGGATCAGCGTCCGCTGAGGCTCGGGCAGCGCGGTTCGCCGCCGCGCGGCCCTTCCGCGGGGCTGGGCGTTGGGGTCAGCTGGATGCGCGGGAACGGGTGGCGGGCACGGGCGGGGCCGGATGGAGCTCGTAGACCGCGTATGCGGTGCCCAGCACGGGCTGGGCCACATTGCGGACCGGTATCCCACCGGGCGTTTCGCCGTGCTCGGTGCCCGCGTGGGCGTGGCCGTGCAGGGCGAGGTCGGCGCCGGCCGTGTCCATGGCCTCACCGAGCAGGTAGGAACCGAGGAAGGGATAGATCTCGCGGGGCTCGCCGGCGAGGGTGGCCTCGATGGGCGAGTAGTGGGTCAGGGCGATGCGGATATCGGTGTCGAGCGCACTCAGCGCCGTGTGCAGTGCGTTGGCGAGATCAACGGTGTGCGAGGCGAATTCCCGCATCAGGGGTTCGCCGAAGACGCTCGCGCACCGGCCCGCGAAGCCGCCGCCGAAGCCTTTCGTACCGGCGATGCCGAGCACTGTCCCGTCGATGCTGAAAGCGACGCCCGTGCCCTCGAGCACCACGATTCCGGCATCCGCGAGGACGGCGGCGACCTCCTCCGCCGCATCCCCGTGATAGTCGTGGTTGCCGAGTACTGCCGCAACCGGGATGCCGAGCCCGGAGAGCTCGCGCGCGGCGACCTGGGCCTCGGCCACGGTGCCGCACTTCGTCAGATCCCCGGCGAGGAGCAGGACATCCGCGTGCCGGTGCAGGTCCTCGAGCGCGGGACGGTACAGGCCCTGGGAATCGGTGCCAATGTGTACATCACCAACGGCCGCTATCCGCATGTGCCACTGTCCTTTCCCGGGTCACGTCCCGAGCGTTTCGATGGTCCCGGGTGTCCTCGGCGGGGTCACGCGGACCTCGTTGCGGATTCGGGATTCGGGAAGTTGTTCGCGTACAACGAGTTCCACCTGCCGTCGGCGCTCCTCGGTGGTCACCACGCCGGTCAGCACCACGATGCCGGCCTTGAGCCGCACCTGGACGCCGAGCTCGGAGGTCCGGGGATCCTCGGCCAGCGCTCGATGGACGTGCGCCGTGTCATATTGCGGGAATTCGCTCATGACGGCACTCCGATCACCTCGAGATCGGCCAGCAGGCCGAGGAATGCGCGGGCGTAGGGCGAGTGCCGGGTCTGTGTGCGCACCTCGGTCCAGTCGACCTGCTCACGCAGGTCCCGGGCGATCCGGAGCAGCGGCGCCAGATCCAGCCGGTGCGCGTCGAACACCAGCATCTTGTCGATCATCAGATCGGTTCCGCTGATGACCGGCGCCACCGCGGGCCCGACGCGCATGACCTCGGCGCGATCCAGCATCTCGTCGGTGACCTCGCGATCGCTGGGGCGGTAGATCAGATCGATCAGGACGTCCCCGTCGTATGCCTTGGTGAGCCAGTCCTCCGGGGCGTCGGCGATGCGCAAACCGCCCGCGACCAGGGCGCTGCGGGCCCGGGAGACATCGGCGGGCTTGATGAACAGGTCCACATCGTGTTCGGATGCCGGACCGCCGCGGGCGTACGCCGCGCACCCGCCGGCCACCGCGAATCGGATATCGGTCTGCGCGAGCGTGTTCACCGCCCTGGTCAGCGCGTGCAGCAGTTTGTCGACGGAGGTCGCCATAGTGGCGCGGTACCCACTGCGGCCTCGATCAATCACTGCTCGACCGCCAATTCCTCGGCGGTGCGGTCGGTCGTGGCTGATCCCAACTGCAGGCCTTCGATGATCTGGTGCGGCTACTTCCCGTGCACGAGTGCGCAGAGAAAGAGGTCGTGCATCCGGCCGTGTCGGCAGAGCAGCAACGCCCAGCCCGCCGCGTCTCGCGGGATCCGCACCGAAATCCCCTGGCCTGCAACCGAACAGGCCGGGGGACTTCGTAGTGATAGCGACCTCCGGCGACCTGATCTTCCTCAGGTAGGCAGGTTGACGGGGTGCCGGTGGCAGCCCTCCAGGGTGGCATTCGCCAACTCGGTGACGACATCGCCGACGTCTCGACGCATCCGGAAGGCGCCGAGTTGGCGTCGCGCGCCATTGCCGCGGGCGAGAACGGTTCGGAGGGTGCTGGTGACGAAGTCGCGGTCACCCAACTCCTCGAGTGCCGGCCCGACGTGATCGACGAGTTCGGCGAGTAGCGCGCGAACCGGCATGACACTGCCGTTCATAGGGTAGACACCGTTGCCGTCGATGCCGGTACGAGCAGCCTTCCAGTACGCCGCGCGCAGCAATTCATGCTGGACCGGGGGTGCGATGATCCCTTGCTCCAATGAATTTCGCGCGGTCATCACCGTGGCTCGCACCAGAGTGGCGAGCAGGGCGGTCTCCTCGACCGTGGCGGGGATGTCGCTGACCCGGATCTCGACGGTCGGATAGTTCAAGGACGGACGGACGTCCCAGTACACCATCGTCTCGTCGAGAATGGAGCCGCTCGAAATCATCATGGCGACCAGGGCGTCGTAATCCGCCGTCGACGCGAAATAGGGTGGAGGTCCGGCGCTGGGCCAGCGTTGCCACAGAATGTTTCGCCAACTGGCGAACCCGCTGTCGACGCTGCGGTAGATGGCGGAATTCGCCGTCAGTGCCAGGAACAGCGGCAACCAGGGGCGCACGAAGTTGCTGACCTGGAGGGCTGTTTCTCGATCCGGTACCGCGACGTGGACATGGCAGCCGCAGAGCCCCTGCTCGTGGGCGAGCAGGCCGAAATGTTGCTCGATGCGCCGGTAGCGGGGTGTGTCGGTGAACGGGAACTGGTGCGGAACGGTCGGCGGAATGGCCACCGCGAGCAGGCGAGCGCCGTTCTGCTCGGCGCAGGATGTCACACCGAGACGTAACGCGCGCAATTCCTGAATCAACTCGGCAGTGCTGGAGTGCACGCGGGTATTGGTCTCCACCTGGCATCGGGTGAGTTCCAGCTTCAGGTCGATCCCGCTCTCGGCGGCGGTCCGTGCCACCTCTGCGTTGTTCGCGGCGGGCGCACCCGTCACAGGGTCCGCAAGCAGGAATTCTTCCTCAACGCCGACGGTCGACTGTGCCGCGTCCATTGCCATGAGGTTACTCGCGGGTCCCGTGTCGCTCGTCCGGAACACCATGGAACGGCCCTGTTAGGCCTGTACTCGGCGGGGTATCCGGTCGTCGAGAGAGAAGGAAATATCGCGACTGCCCGAATCTGGAACCTACGTCGGCAGTGGGGTGGTCGAACAAGGAGATGCGAAGTGAGAACGTACGCAAACGACCGCCGGCTGTGGCGTGGGGGACGACGCACGAGTGCGGGCAGCCTCATCATGGTGCTGGTGCTCGCGTGGCTGGTCATCGGTGCCGTGGCCGCAGGTCAACGGCACTATTACGACAGCGCGCCATCCAACTGCGCAAACGCCGGAACAATCGCGGTGACCATCATCGCGGGCCCGCTGAACTACCTCGGTGTGAACCCGAAGATCGCCAATTGCCATGTCAATGTGCCGCAGCCCAGTCAATGAGTAACCCCGTCAGGCCGGTGTGGCGGCGAATTGACGCTCGCCGGACCTGTTCCGCGAGAAATCGAGGGGACAGCGATGACATCGCGCGCGAAATTATGGCGCCGGGTCGGCATCATCGCGCGGGCCGACAATGCACCCGGAAGCGTGCAGCCGACCACGGAACTGCTTCTTGCGCACAAGCATTCGGAAGACCGGGAACAGGTCGCCGGCATCATCGCCCGTTCGGTCGAGAACGCGGAGCCGTTCTGCAGTCGTCACCGCATCATCGACACCGCCGGCGGAAACCAACATAAAATTGCGTCTGCTCGCGACCCAGCTGGTCGCGGATCTGCCTTCGATCACCGATTCGAGTGTCGGGCTGCGGACGAGGTTCGACCATCTACTGCTGACGCTCCACGAACGTGTTCGATCCACGCCATTCGTCGAAGGCTGTTGATTCCACGGTGTTTCCTGCCTCGCAGGACGAGCGGTATCCCCTGACCTGCAAGCGAAATCGAAGAGATCAGGGGATGCCGGGTGTTGCGCTGATGTGGTCGATCGTCGGCCGCATGTGTTCGTCTGTCTTTACGAAATGTCCTGCGGCGAACGGTGGATCACCAATAGTGGGAGCGCCCGCCGATCGGGCGGCCGGCCATGCCGAGCAGCCAGGCCGCTGCGCCGACGAGCATCAGGATGACGCCGATGGTCGTCAGGATCGAGAGGCCGAAGACAATTCCCACGATCAGCAGAATAAGGCCCAGGATGATCATGATTATTCCTTTGTTGGGCGATTGATGCATTCATGCTGTTCCCGGCGCACGGGCGCTCAAACTCGGGTTACCGAAATTTTGCTGAGCGGCGAAATATCTGCTGCCGCAGCGCTTGATCTCGGTGGTCGCGGGTAATCGGGTCCAATGAGAGGCGGCCGGAATGAAACCGCTACCGAGCAGCTGGATCGGAACTGGAACAGCCTGATGCAGGAGTTGCGCGTGGTGCAGACGGGCGTGCAGTTGCTGACCGGATTCCTGCTGACGATCCCGTTTCAGAATCGGTTCGGAACGCTGTCCGAGCCACTGCGTGTGCTGTATCTGGTGATCGTCGCCGCTTCGATCGGTGCCACCATCTGCCTGGTGGCGCCGGTCGCCGCGCATCGGATGCTGTTCCGGCGACATCGGATCGAGAATGTCGTGAATGCCGCTCACCGTTACGCCATCGTGGGGCTGGGGCTGTTCGGTATCGCGCTCACCGGGGTGGCCGTGCTCATTTTCGACACCGTCGGTGGTACCTGGGCGGGGATTGTGGCAGGAATTGTTTTCGGCTCGCTGTTCGCGGCGATATGGGTGGTGCATCCCTGGCATCAGCACCGTGGCAAAAGCGCCTGACCTGGTAATTTGCGGCCAATTGCGAAGAAGGCGTTCAATGGTGCGTGGACTGGGTACCCCTTCTTCATGCAGTTCAGCCGAATATGGGGTGATTCCGATGACGGGTGACAGCTACGACGATATCGAGCCGCTGCTCAAACAACTGACCGTCGCCGTCGAAACCGATGCTCCCGAGCGAAATGCCCTGCGAGAGGAAGCGATAGATCGCTGCCTGCCGCTGGCCGATCACATCGCACGCAAGTTTTCCGGCCGCGGCGAGGCATTCGAAGACCTGCTCCAGGTCGCACGGCTCGGGCTGATCCAATCCATCGATCGTTTCGATGTGTATCGCGGCTCCCGCTTCCTGTCCTTCGCGGTCCCGACCATCATGGGTGAAGTCCGCCGCTACTTCCGTGACAGCACCTGGGCCGTGCGGGTGCCGCGGCGAATCAAGGAGACCCAGGTCCGGCTGGGCACCGCCATCGAGACCTTGGCGCAGCGCCTGGGCCGGATGCCGAAGGCCCGCGAACTGGCCGCCGAGCTGGAGGTCGATCCGGAAGAGCTGACACAGGCGCTGCTGGCGTCCAACGCCTACCAGAGCGCCTCATTGGAAGCGGCCTGCCCGGATGACGGGGAGAACACTCCACTGGCGATGTTGGACGCGCTGGGGGCCGAAGAGACCGGCTACGAACACGTGGACCAGCTGCTCGCGGTCCGTCCGCTCATCGCCGAGCTGCCGGATCGGGAGCGCCAGGTCCTGGTGATGCGATTCTTCGAGTCGATGACTCAGAATCAGATAGCCGCACGCCTCGGCGTCTCGCAGATGCAGGTATCGCGCATTCTGACCCGGACCCTCGGGCAGCTCCGCGCCGAATCCCTCGCGAATTGAGCTGGTGACCGACCTCGCCGGGGTGGCGCGCGTCGCCCCGGCGGATGTCAGAAGCCGACCAATCCCCCCGGCGGATGTCAGAAGCCGACCAATCCCGAAGCCAGGTCCGGGAATTGGATCGCCTGCACGGCCGCGTCGCGGACGTCCGGGCAGGTGGCGGTGGTGGTCTGGTCGATGACGGAACGATTGCGCATCACCGCGAAATTCACGCCGTTGTTGCGCAACGCCCAATCCTGAACGGTGGCATTGAATTTCAGCCGTGCCTCGGTGGGGCCGTCGGCGCGCCACTTGTCGACCTCGGACCGGATCATGTCGCAGAGCTCCTTCGCGGCATCCGCGGTGATGGTGGGCCCGCCGGACGACTGCCCGGAGGGCTGCGGCGCACCGGTTCCCGGAACGTCCGGCGCGGTGCTGTTCGCGCAGCCGGCGGCGACGGCGACCGCCGTCGCCGCCGCGCACAGCCACAAACCCGTTCGGGCCGTTCGGGATACGACGTGCTGAGACGTCATGACGTCGGCTCCTGTCATCGTGTCCGGCCGGCGGCGTCGCGAGCCGCGTCCGCGGCCTGCTCGCCGCGTTCCCGCGCGGCCCGTGCGAGCCGCCCGCCGCGCTTGCGCGCGGTGGTGGCGAGCTGTGCACCCTGCTCCCGCGCTGTTTCGGCGAGCTGTGCCCCCTGCTCCCGCACGGTCTCCGCGAGCGGCCCGCCGTGTTCCCGTGCGCTCTCGGCGAGGTGGCCGCCGTGCTCACGCGCCGCCTCGAGAAGTTGGCCACCGCGATCGGAGGCGGTCCTGCCCCACTGGGCGCCGACATCACGGGTGGTCTCCGCGAGCTGTTCGCCGCGGTGCTGTGCCGCCTCGGCGAGGCGTTCACCCCGATCACGCACTGCCGCAACGAGTTCGGGACCATGCTCGCGGGCGGACTCGGCGAGGCGTTCGCCCTGCTCCCGGAGCGTCGCGGCCAGTTCCGGTCCGTGTTCCTTCGCGGCATCGGCGAGCTGGGCGACGCGATCATGGGCCGGGCCGGTTTCCGAGTGGAGCTTGTCGAGAGCGCGACGGCCGCGCCAGCCGAGCGAGGGCTTGCCCTGCCGATCGGTGGAGGCGATGAGCAGGCCGCCCAGCAGGCTCACATCCTTCAGCAGCGCAGTGCGTTTCGCCGCGCGCCGCTCCGGGTCCTCCTCGGTCCAGTATCCCGGTTCGGACAGCGCCGCGGGGACCACGGTCGCGGCGAGCACCGCGGTGGACAGCCGCGGCAGCTTCCCGAGCGCCAGCAGCACACCGCCGCCGATGCGGACCGCCGCATTGATCCGGACCACGCGCCCCGGATCGTCGGGCAGGTACTTCGCCAGCTGTGGCGGGAGCTTCTGCTCGCCCTTCTGCACCGCGGCGGTCGCGGTCTTGACCCGGGGATCCGGATTGGTGAGAGTGTCGATTCCGTCGACGACGAAGACGGTCGCGAGCATGGGGTGGGCAATTCGCCGCAGCATGGTGGACTCCTTTCCGGAAGACTTGCCTTACGTGGGCTCGACGTTGTCGCTGTTCCCGGCACACCTCCCTTCCGTGTCGGTCATGCGCGTTGCGCCAGGCGGGGTATCAGGCCGCCGGCCAGGATGTCCTGTACCTGTCGTGGCGAAAGACGATGCCGGACGGTGAAAGTCGTTTCCTTGCTCATATTGAGCACCTGCAATGTCGTCCTGTGCGCGATCTCGCCCGGATCGTCGATGCGCAGGAAGTCGTCACGGTCGATGCCGTCGTAGTCGGCGGGATCGACGAATTCGAGTGCCAGGACACCGAAGTTGGCCAGGTTCTGCCAGTGGATGCGGGCGAAGGATTTGGCGATGACCGCTCGCAGCCCGAGGTAGCGAGGGGTGATCGCGGCGTGCTCGCGGGAGGAGCCCTGACCGTAGTTCTCGCCGCCGACGATCAGATGGCCGGATTCGGAAACCCGTTGTGCCCGTTCCGGATAGGTCTCGTCGATCTGGGTGAAGGTGAACATCGCCAGCTTGGGGATGTTGGATCGGAAGGGCAGGGCCCGTGCTCCGGCGGGAGAGATCTCGTCCGTCGAGATATTGTCGCCGACCTTCAGCAGCACCGGCGCCTCGATCCGTTCGGGCAGCGGGGCCAGGGGCGGCAGGCTGGAGATATTGGGCCCTTTCACCGGCCGCACCTGCCGGGCCTGTTCCGGATCCAGTGGGGCGACCAGCATCATGGTGTTGATCGCGGCGCGTGCGGGCAGGTCGAGCTTCGGATAGTCCATGCGCACGGTGCGCGCCCACTCCCGCGGATCGGTGATCACGCCGGTGAGCGCCGACGCCGCGGCGGTTTCCGGCGAGCACAACCAGACCGAGTCCTCCTTGGTGCCCGAGCGGCCGGGGAAGTTGCGCGGCATGGTGCGCAGTGAGTTGCGACCCACGGCCGGCGCCTGGCCCATGCCGATGCAGCCCAGGCATCCGGCCTGATGGATGCGGGCCCCGGCGGCCACCAGGTCGGTGACGGCCCCCATCGCGGTCAGATCGGTGAGGATCTCCCGCGAGGTGGGGTTCACGTCGAAACTGACCTGGGGTACGGTCTGCCGCCCGGCCACCATGGCCGCCACGATCGCGAAATCGCGCAGGCCGGGATTGGCGCTGGAGCCGATCACCGCCTGCGCGATATCGGTGCCCGCGACCTCGCGCACCGGCACCACGTTGCCGGGCGAGGACGGCTTCGCGATGAGGGGCTCGAGGGTGGACAGGTCGATCGAGTCCTCGAGGTCGTAACCGGCGTCGGCATCCGCGGCCAGCTCCACCCAATCGTTCTCGCGTCCCTCCTCGCGGAGGAAGGCCTGCACGGCCGCGTCGCTCGGGAATACCGTTGTGGTGGCCCCGAGTTCGGCGCCCATGTTCGCGATCACATGGCGATCCATCGCCGACAGACTCGACAGGCCCGGGCCGTGATACTCGATGATGCGGTTGATCCCGCCGCTCACGCCGTGACGGCGCAGCATCTCGAGAATGACATCCTTGGCCGAACACCACTGCGGCAGTTCGCCTTCCAGCCGGACACCCCACACCTCGGGCATCCTCAGGTGCAGCGGCCGACCCGAAATCGCCAGCGCCACTTCCAATCCGCCCACCCCGATGGCCAGCATGCCCAGCGCACCGGCCGCCGGAGTGTGCGAATCCGAACCCGCGAGAGTTTTGCCCGGTATACCGAACCGCTGCATGTGCGTCGGGTGCGATACACCGTTGCCCGCTTTGGAGAACCACAGGCCGAAGTGCTGGGCGGCCGTGCGGAGATACTCGTGGTCCTCGGCGTTCTTCTCATCGGTCTGCAGCAGATTGTGGTCGACGTACTGAACGCTGACCTCGGTGCGCGCCCGCTCGAGGTTCAAGGCCTCGAGTTCCTGCATCACCAGGGTGCCGGTGGCGTCCTGGGTCAGTGTCTGGTCGATCCTGACAGCGATCTCCGCACCCGGCGTCATCGCACCAGACACCAGGTGCGACTCGATCAGTTTCCGAGCCAGATTCGCCGACATGGTCGCGGACGAGTCTAGTTGCCGGCGGCCTGCGGTCCGACCACGAAGGTGGCATTGCCCTTCGCGTCGAGGCCGGCGTCGAGAATCTTGTCGTCGAAGAATTCGGCGGCCTTGCGGTCCATGAAGACGCGGGCTCCCTCGGCGGTCAGCACCTCGTCGTCCTGCGACGGCTCGGCGGCGACGGCCAGGTGGAAGCTCTGGGCGTCATCGGGGGTGGAGATCCGCAGTCCGGCGTCCTGGGGCGCGCCGTCTCCGGAGGTGATATCGCGGACTGCCTCGACGGCAGTGGGGGTGAGCATCAGCATGGTTTTTGCCTTTCCGCTGTCGTGAGCGCCGGCCGGACTGCCGGCAGTCGGTCGAGTAACCGGAAGAATCACCGCGAAACATCTCGCGCCGGGGGAATCGCGTTTGTTCGGGGTTGCCGCGGGTACGGCACCGGTATGGACGACGACGACCGGGACACCGGGACCCGCCTGGGGCTGCCGGGTGCGATCAGCGGGGTGTTGTTCGACATGGACGGGGTGCTGACCGACTCCGCCGGGGTGCACGAGCAGGCGTGGAAGAGCGCTTTCGACGGCTTTCTGCACCAGCGCTGCGGCGCTGGATTCCAGCCCTTCTCGGAGCGGGACTACGAACTGTACGTGGATGGGAGACCTCGATTGGACGGAGTGCGCGAATTTCTGAAGTCGCGGGATATAGAGCTGCCCGAGGGCTCCGACGAAGACGGTCCCGACGCGCAGACCGTGCATGGCATCGGTGAGAAGAAGAACGAGCTCGTGCACACGCTGATCGAACGAGAAGGCGTCCACGCCTTCCCCGGGTCGGTGGACTATCTTACCGCTGTGCAGCAGGCCGGTCTGCGGATCGGCATCGTATCCTCGTCGGCGAACGCAGCCGCGGTGCTGGCCGCCACCGGCCTGGATCGCTACGCCGAGATCCGCATCGACGGGAACACGTTCGAGGAGCGTGAGCTGCCCGGCAAACCCGCACCCGATGGGTTCCTGGCAGGCGCGGACGCCCTGGGCGTCGATCCCCGGGCCACGGCGGTGTTCGAGGACGCGGTCGCCGGAGTGGAGGCCGGCCGCGCGGGCGCGTTCGGATTCGTCGTCGGCGTCGACCGCACCGGCGACCCGGACCATACCGATCAGCTGTACCGGGCCGGAGCCGACGTCGTCGTCCACGACCTGGCCGACTTGCAGGAATCCTCATGAGCGATGCGAGATTCGAGGTAGCGCCCTGGGAATTGCGTTGGTGCGGGCTCGATCTCGATGCGCTGCAGCGCACCGAATCGATCTTCGCGCTGTCCAACGGGCACATCGGGCTGCGCGGCACCCTCGACGAGGGCGAACCGATCGGCAAACCGGGCACCTACCTCAACGGCTTCTACGAATCCCGGAAGATGCCGTACGCCGAAGCCGGATACGGCTATCCAGCGGAGGGCCAGACGGTCGTCAATGTGACCGACGGCAAGATCATCCGATTGCTCGTCGAGGACGAACCGATGGATCTGCGCTACGGCAATACGGTCGAGCACGACCGCGTCCTGGATTTCCGGTCCGGCACCCTGCGCCGCTCCACCGTGTGGACCTCGCCGACCGGCCGCCGCGTGCGGGTTCGTTCGGAGCGCCTGGTGTCGTTCACCGAGCGGGCGCTGGCGGCGATCCGCTACGAGGTCGAGCCGCTCGATGGCGATCTCGAGGTGGTCGTGCAGTCGGATCTGCTCGCCAATGAACCGGATCCGGCGAAACCGGACGATCCCCGCTTGGCCGCGGCGCTCGATCACCCGCTCGTGGGAGATTGCGCCGTGGCGCGCGACCTCTCCGCGGTGCTGGTCCATCACACCCGGCGGTCGCAGCTGCGCATGGCGGCCGCGATGGACCACGAGTTCGATGTCAGGGTGGCCACCCGCTGCGACGTGCACGCCGAGGACGACCTCGCCCGGATGACGATCGCCGCGGGCGTACCCGCGGGGGATCGCTTGTGCCTCACCAAGTTTCTGGCTTACGGGTGGTCGGCGCGGCGCTCGGCATCCGCGCTGCGGGCCCAGGTGGAGGCCGCGCTCGCGGCCGGGCTGGAGATCGGCTGGCACCAGCTGCTCGACCGTCAGCGCGGCTATCTCGACGACTTCTGGGCGCAGGCCGACATCGAACTGGACGGCAGCCCCGAACTGCAGCAGGCGGTGCGATTCGCGCTGTTCCATGTGCTTCAGGCGGGCGCGCGCGGTGAGGCGCGGGCGATTCCCGCGAAGGGCCTCACCGGTCCCGGTTACGACGGCCACGCATTCTGGGACACCGAAACCTATGTGTTGCCGGTGCTCACGTACACGATGCCGATGGCGGCGGGTGACGCGCTGCGCTGGCGGCACTCGACCCTCGGGCAGGCGCGGCAGCGGGCCCGGGAGTTGGGGCAGGCCGGGGCGATGTTCCCGTGGCGGTCGATCAACGGTGAGGAGGCGTCCGGGTACTGGCCGACCGCCACCGCGGCCGTCCACGTGAATGCCGATATCGCCGACGCGACCGCCCGCTACCTGGCCGCGACCGGCGACGAGCAGTTCGAGACCGAGTGTGGTGTCGAGCTGCTGGTCGAGACGGCGCGGCTGTGGGTGAGCCTGGGCCACGAGGACTCGGCCGGGGACTTCCGCATCGACGGCGTGACCGGTCCCGACGAGTACTCCGCCCTGGCCGACAACAACATCTACACCAATCTGATGGCGGCCCGGAACCTGCGCGAGGCCGCCGAATCCTGTACGCGGCAGCCCGATCTGGCCGAACGACTCGGTGTGGAGCCAGCGGAACTCACCCGCTGGCGTCACTGTGCCGACTCCATGTATCTGCCCTACAACGACGAACTCGGGGTACACGAACAGTCCGAAGGGTTCACCCGGTACGCCCCATGGGATTTCGCCGCCACCCCGCCGGAGAACTATCCGCTGCTGCTGCACTACCCGTATTTCGATCTGTATCGCCAGCAGGTGGTCAAACAAGCCGACCTCGTGTTGGCAATGTACCTGTGCTCCAACGCCTTCAGTCGAGATCAGAAGATCCGCAACTTCGAGTACTACGACCCGCTGACCGTCCGCGATTCCTCACTGTCGGCGTGCACCCAAGCCGTCCTCGCCGCCGAGATCGGTCACCTCCCGCTTGCCTACGACTATTTCCGCGAGGCCGCGCTGACCGACCTGCACGACCTGCACCACGATGTCGCCGCGGGCATCCACATCGCCTCGGTCGCAGGTACCTGGATCAGCTGCGTCGGCGGCTTCGGCGGCCTGCGCGACCAGGACGGCGACCTCGGCTTCGCCCCGCGCCTCCCGGAGCAGCTGAATCGGCTGTGCTTCCGAATCCTGTGGCACGGCAGCCGGATATCCGTCCACATCACCGCCGAATCGACCACCTACCGACTCGAATCCGGCGACAGCGTCACCCTGACCCACCACGGCCGGCGTATCACCCTGACCGACAGCCCGGTAGAGCTGCCCAACCCGACCGCAGCCGCGGGCGCAGCTGCGGAATAGGTTCCGATGGCCCGGGCTCCGGAAGCGGATCCGGCGGCGCGGGAATCGGTGGTCCGGGTGCAGGGAAGGGCACGGGCGGCGCGGGTTCCGGAATGGGCTGCCCCGGCTCCACCGGCGGGATCGGTTCCGACGGCCGGATCGGCGGAACCGGAACAGCGTACGGTCCGGCACGGAGATCGAGATGTACAAGTTCCATACCGCCCGCTTACCCGGCGCGGGCAACGGTAAGCGGCAAGCGGGGAGACGAAACGAACACTCGGCGGAACGGAACCACTTCCGCCGCGCCCAGACCGAGAGCCGCACGGGCGACGAGCTGGGCAAACAATTGTTGGCCACCCGCCTGCAGGGTTCGGACATCCCGATCGCGCCGAGCACCGCGCGCAGCGGTGAACCGCCGGTCCACTCCGGCCGCGCGATCGCCGAACGTGTCGATGCGGTGTCAGGGCTGGTTGCCGGGGATGAGGTCGGCGACCGCGGCGTAGCGGAGCGGGGGAATATCCGGCGTGGGTGGTCGGGCAGAGGTGGGGGCGAGAAGGAAGCCGACGTGGTCGCCGAAATCGGCATGGTCGAGGATCTCGCCGACGAACCAGCCGGCCGTGGCCGTCAGGATCGGCGGCGCGTGCGGACCTTCCTGCCAGTCGCAGTGTTCGAACTTGTCGAGCTCGAGTCCGGTCTCGGAGCCGAAGAGTTGTGCCAGTGCGAGGGACTCCTGCGACAGTAGGTGGACTGCCAGGTGGCCTGCTCGGGCTGCGACACGATAGGTGTGGTTCCGTTTCGACAGGCAGACGAGGAATCGCCGCGGCTCGATGCTGACCTGTGTGGAGAACCCCACGAGGCAGCCGGCGCGGTGGCCGTCGGCGAGGGTGGTGACGATCCATACCGGTGCGTCGGCGGCCGCGACGGTGAGATCGAATGCGTCGTTGGAATCGTCGACCTCGCGTGACACGCCGCACCTCCCCGTTTCGGGCCGGTTGGGACAGTCGTCCAGGAGCCGGGCTTCAGCCTATACAGACCACTTGGTTTGTATGCCGCGTGAGTGGAGACGACGCCGATTCAGGTGAGTTGCGACGGCAATCCGGCGTCGTACACGGCGAGTATGTCGGTCGCCTGCCGCAGAGCATCGACGACGACGTCTGCCGGTGTGCGGTGCAGGTGCGGGTAGTCGATCTCGCCCAACTGCGGGTCGACCGGGAAGGCGAGTCGTTCTGTGCCGAGCGAGAATTCGGCGTCGATGTCCGCCCGGTTCCCGCGCGGGTCCTGACGATGCCAGGCGCCGTCGAGATGAACCGCCACGAGGCCGTGCAGGACGTGCCCGTCGCCGTGGGTGAGCCGCTGATAGCACAGCGCGGTGGGGATGCCCTGCCCGCGCAGGATCGCAGCGAGCAGGTGGGACTTCGCGTAGCAGAGGCCGACACGCTGATCGAGCACTTCCGAAGCGCGCAGGGTCACACGGGAGTCCTGCGCGTCGTATGAGTGCGCGACCTCATCCCGTACCCACTCGAATGCCCTTCGGGCGCAGTCGATATCGCTGTCGGACTGCGATCGGATCTCGCGGGCGAGTGCCCGGACCGCCGGGTGATCGACCTCGATGATCGGATCGCCGGCGAGATAGTCCGAGGGGCTGTGCATCGACACGGGTGCGAAGGACACCGGTACACCCTAGTGCGGCGGTCGGCTAACCACTCACCACCGAGTTGTCGGTAACCGACACCACGGATTCGACGAACGGGAAGGACGCGACGTGCCCGGCAGCGTCCGCTGCGATACCGATCACCAGCGGGCCGGGATAGGCCCCGTACACGACCATCCCACCCAGCGCCCTGAGCAGTTCGTGGAATTTCGCGGCCTCCGCGGCGGTCGCGCTGCACGACTCGCTGAACCGCACTCGATAGACACCTTCGTCTTCCATGGCAGCCTCCTGAGCGGTGGTGGATTGACCGGGCGCTAGCAGTTTGCAGATGCGAGGTATTGCGAAGGATCACCAGATCCGGTGATCTGGCGGTGCGTTGCTTCCAGGGTGGTAGTCGGGGTCGGTATGAGACGCACCGTCAACGGTGACGGTACCGCAACGACTAGTTGGGCGAGCAGAACGCGATCGCTGAGGCGGAGCGTCGGCCCGCTTTCGGGTGGCAGAGCGGATCACGGGCGGTCGCGGGATGGCTATAGGGTTGCCGGGTGGATGAAGCGATCCGGGGACTGCGGGCGGTGCGACATTTCCGGGCGGATCCCGTATCGATCCCCGTGGTCGAGCGCATCATCGACACGGCCCGCTGGACCGGCTCCGCGCGTAATCGGCAGCCCTGGCGCTTCGTCGCCGTCACCGATTCGGCGGCGCGGAGTGAGCTGTCCCGGCTCGGCGGCTATGCCGTCCATCTCGCCGCCGCGCCCCTGGTGCTGGTCCTGGCCTCGCGGGACAACGGCTTCGCCGATACCGAGTTCGACATGGGCCGGCTGACCCAGTCGCTGTGTCTGGCCGCCGCCGAACAGGGACTCGGCAGTTGCCCGACCACGCTGTATCCCGCCGAGAATGTTTCTCGCGCAGCCGAATTGCTAGAGCTCGCGCCGGGATGGCTACCGCGGCATGCCATCGCGCTCGGGTACCCGGATACGCTGCCGGCGGGTGCGCCGAATGCGATTCCGAACGGCAGGCTCTCGGTCGGTGAGTTGCTGACCTGGAAGTAGCGGTCGATGGATGCACGCCGCCGCGCCGCCCGGAAGCAGGGCGGCGCGGCGAGCGGGATGGTCAGGCTGCGGCGAGTTCGGGTCGTTGGTCCGCAGTGGCCTGAGGGTGAGGCTCGATGTGCGGTTGAATTGCCTGCTCCGGGTCGTGGCGAGGCCACATCCGGTGGGCGACCGTGATTCCCACGGTCGCGAATACCGCCAGCGTCACCCAGGTGGTGGTGAATCCGGTTGTGGTGGTGAGCCATCCGGTGACCGGGTAGGTGAGTAGCCAGGCCAGGTGCGAGAGCGAGAACTGGGCGGCGAAGACGGCGGGGCGGTCGGCGGGTTGCGAGGAGCTGCGCAGCACCTGGCCGGTCGGGGTCAGGATCGCGGCGGTGCCCGCGCCGACGGTCGCCCACACCGCGATGGCCGCGCCCCACCGCCAGTCACCCGAGCTGGCGAGCGACAGGGCGATGGCCGCGCCGAGACCGCCCAGCAGGATGGCCGCGCCCGTGAGCATGACCGGGCGAGCGCCGATGCGGTCGAGCACCCGGGGGAGCGACAGCGCCACGAGCATGGTGCCGAATCCATTGGCCGCCAGCAGCATTGCCACTCCGGTCTGAGTGCCGCCGAGGGTGTCGCGGACATAGTTGACCGTGTTGACCATGATGATCGAGCCCGCGGCGGCCACCACCAGGTTGAGGCCGAGCAGCCCGCGCAGGCGCGGCGTCGCGGCGAAGATCCGCAGGCCCACCGTGATCCGCTCCCGGAACGAGTCTCCGCTGGTGGCGGTCGCGTTCGGGATCCGGGTCGCGATGACCAGTGCGGCCGAGACGGCGAATCCGATTGCGGTGCCGACGAACAGCCAGTGGAAGCTCATGATCGTCAGCGCGGCGGCGGCGAGCATCGGGCTGAGCAGGGTCTCCACGGTGGCGGCGAGCTGCGCGGCCGAGAGCGCCCGGGTGTATTCCCGCTCATCGGGCAGGATGTCGGGGATGACCGCCTGATAGGTGGGTGTGTATGCGGCGGAAGCGGTTTGGAGGACCGCGATGAGCACGAAGATCTGCCAGATCTGGTCGATGAACGGCAGCGCCAGGACGACGGCGGCGCGCGTGAGGTGCAGGGCCGTCAGGAAGGCCCGGCGGGGAAAGCGATCGGCATACGCGGCCACGATCGGCGCGACCGTGACGTAGACGAGCATCTTGATGGTGAGCGCGGTGCCGAGGACCGCGGCGGCAGCACCGCCGGCGAGGTCGTAGGCGAGCAATCCCAGTGCGACGGTGGTCAATCCGGTACCGAAGAGCCCGGAGACCTGGGCGGTGAACAGTCGCAGGTAGTCGCGGTTGCGGAGAAGCGAGGTGAGCATGGGCGCGGAACGCATCGGAATCACTTCCTGGAGACGGGCTGGGGTGGGTCGCGGGGCGGGGACAGTCGCATTCGCACATCTCGTGGCTCCTCGGTGGGTGGGTGGTTCGACCTGGGAGAAGTTAATACCCCATGGGGGTATGTTCAAGTATGTGTGCTGTGATGCGGGCCACTGCGCGTCAGGTTCGTGGCATATACCCCCAGGGGGTGGCAGGCCGAGTCGGGCTATGCTGGCTGACGTGGCTGATCAGCGCGTTGCGCCGCGAGTGACCGGATACGTCCGGCTGCTCGGAGTGCTGGCGCTCCTGCTCGGGATCGCCGCCATGCACGCGGGTGTGTTCTCGGCGCACCACAGCACGCCGGCTTCCGAGATGTCCTCGGCGACGATGGCGATGCCCTCCGTCCCGCAGCCGGGACACGACGCGGGGATGCACGGCGACAAGCCCGGCGGGCACGGGCTCACCCACGCCTGCGAATTCTTCGTCCTCTCCGCGGTGACGGTCGCGATCGGCCTCGTGCTGCTGCACTGGGCCGGAGACCGGCCCCGTGACGCCCGCCCACCGAACTTCCCGACCCTGCGAATCCATCGAGCCCGCCCACCGCCGTGGACGGTCCCCACCCTGGCCGAACTGTCGATTCTGCGGATCTGACAGGTCCGCCGCGCCCACCGGTCGCGGCCGACTTCGTGATCCCGGCCGCCGCCGACGACGGCGCAGCGTGCCCCACATTCGACCAACCAGGGAGAAGCCATGTCCTCCAATCGATTTCCGCTCGCGGCGCCACTGAACCGGCGCGGATTCCTAGTGCTCGGAGCGGGTGCCGCGGCGGCCGCGACACTGGCCGCGTGCACGAAGAACACGACAGCCGCGCCCAGCCTCGTGCAGCCCGATTCCGAGGCGGTCCGGGCCGCGGAGGCCGCGCGTCGCACGGCCGGCGCCACCGTCCGCGATGTGACGCTGCGCGCCGAGCCGACCACCGTCGACCTCGGTGGCGTCCAGGTGCCGACCTGGGCCTTCGGGGGCACGGTGCCCGGCCCGGAAATCCGCATCGCCAAAGGTGAGGTGGTGCGCGCCACCGTGATCAACGCGCTCCCGGCGCCGACCACGGTGCACTGGCACGGCATCGCCCTGCGCAACGATATGGACGGCGTCCCCGACGTCACCCAGGCGCCGATCGCGGCCGGCGGCAGCTTCGGTTACGAGTTCACCGCGCCGGACTCGGGCACCTACTTCTTCCACCCGCACGTCGGGGTGCAGCTCGACCGGGGCCTGTACGCGCCGCTCATCGTCGAGGACCCGGCCGACGGCCGCGACTACGACACCGAAGCCGTTGTGGTGCTGGACGATTGGCTCGACGGCGTGAACGGGCGTGACCCGGACAAGGAGTTGCAGGCGCTGCGGGACAAGGGCATGGCGGGCATGGCCATGGGCGGGATGCCGGGCATGAACCACGACGGCATGACCATGGGATCGGGCGGAATGGCCACGCCCGCCGACCCGAACGCGCCGCTCGGCTCCGACGCCGGAGACGTCACCTACCCGTACTTCCTGATCAACGGCCGCCTGAGCAGCGACCCCGCCGTCGTCACCGCGCGACCGGGGCAGCGCATCCGGCTGCGGATCATCAATGCCGCCGCGGACACGGCGTTCCGGGTCGCCGTCGGCGGACATCAACTGCGGGTCACCCACACTGACGGTTTCCCGGTGCAGCCCATCACGACCTCCAGCCTGCTCATCAGCATGGGCGAACGCTTCGACGTCATCGTCGAACTGGCGGACGGCGTCTTCCCGCTGGTCGCCGCGGCGGAGGGCAAGACCGGCCGCGGCTTCGCGCTGATCCGCACCGGCGGCGGCACGCCACCCCCGGCCGACGTGCAACCCGCCGAACTCGCGGTGGCTCCGCTGATGGCCGATCGCCTCACTGCCGCGGAACCGGTTCGCCTGCAGGCGAAGCGGCCCGATCAGACCCTCGACGTCACCCTCGGCTCCGATATGAAGAAATACGTCTGGACCATCAACGGCAAGGTCTATCCCGACCACACCGCACTGAATGTCTCCCAGGGGCAACGGATCCGCCTGCGCTTCCGTAACCAGTCCATGATGTACCACCCGATGCACCTGCACGGCCACACCTTCCAGCTCGTCAATCGGGCTGGATCCGGGCCGCGCAAGGACACCTCCATCGTGCTGCCCATGCAGACGGTCGAAGTCGACCTCGACGCCGACAACCCCGGCCAGTGGATGCTGCACTGCCACAACGCCTACCACGGAGAAGCGGGCATGATGAGCATCCTGTCCTACGTGCGCTGAGCCCGCCGCCCCGCCGCGGGTAGGTTCATCCGCATGGCCCGTACGACACCGTCCCAGCCCGAGGAAGCGGACACCGAGCCCGGCACTCCGGGGCCCGCGGGCTACCGGCGATCCACGGGTTCGGCCCGCGGTACGGCCCGGCGCGACGACCTGCTCGACCGCGTCACCGACGACCTTGCGGCCAACGGCCTGGTGGATTTCTCGCTGCGGCGGGCGGCGCGGGCGGCCGGCACCACCCACAAGGTGCTGCTCTACCACTTCGACGGCGTTGACGACCTGCTCGCGCAGGCGATTGTGCGATTGCGGGACAGGCGGATCGGCGCCGCCTTCGCGATACTCGACCGGCAGCAACCGACGCTGTCGGGGCGGGTGCGGGCGCTGTGGCCGGTGCTCGTCGACGCGGAAACCGGGCTGCGAGTTCTCGATCAGGCCATCGGGCTGGCGATGTACGACCCGCAGCGGCATGCCGCACTGGGCCGGGAGGCCTCGAAACAGTATCTGCCGCTGTTGCTTTCGCTGTGCCCGGTGGCCTGGCCGGAGCGGCGGAAGCGGGAGGTGGCCGAGCTGATCCTGGCGGCCCTGCGTGGCTTCCTGATCGACTGGCTGACCAGCGGGGATACCGCCGGTGCCGAGGCCGGGCTCGAGGCGCTGTCCCGCGCCCTGGACCGGGAAGAAGCGGCCGTCGAATAGCTCTGTCCCGCAAGGTATTACAGCGGGTGCCTGCGCCGTTGACATCAAGTGAACCAGGTGGTTCACTTGATGGTGTCAGAGGACCCACCGAAAGGCCGGTGTGCGAATGTCCATCGAACGTGAAAAGAGTCGCTTCACCAGCGGCAGTGACGAATGCGTGGCCTGGCACTATCCAGGAACCAACGGCGCCTGCGTGATCATGGCCGGAGCCATCGCGGTCACCAAGGAACCCGGCACCGACCGTTTCGCCGAACGATTCCATCAAGCCGGATTCACCGTCCTCGCCTTCGACTATCGGCACCTCGGCGAAAGCGGCGGCATGCCCCGTCAGGTCGTCCGCATCCGTGAGCAACTCGACGACTGGCGGGCCGCCATCGAATTCGCCTCAGCCCTACCGGAAGTCGACCCCGCGAAGCTCGCCCTCTGGGGCCACTCGCTGTCCGGCGGCCACGTCCTGAACATCGCAGCGCATCACCCGGGCGTGGCGGCCGCGATCGCCCAATCCCCTCACGCCGACGGACCCGCGATCTCCCGCAACGCCTCTCGCCACCAGAAACCCGTCGCCCTGCTGTGCTTCACCGGCCGCGCCCTCCTCGACAGCGCCGCCGGCCTGGTCGGCAGGCCACCCCTGCTGATTCCCCTGGTCGGCGCCCCGGGAACCGTCGCGGCCCTCACGACACCGGACGCCCCGAACATGCCGCATGCCCTCGACCCCCACGGCAAATACCCGACCTGGCAACAATCCGTAGCCGCCCGCTCGGCTCTCCGCACCGCCCTCTACCGCCCCGGCCGCCACGCCTCCCGCATCCACCGCCCCCTCCTGGTCATCGCCTGCAACCAGGACCAATCCGCCCTCACCGCCCCCGCACTCCGCGTCGCCGCCCAAGCCCCGAAGTCAGAGCTCGTTCGCGTACCCGGCGGTCACTACGCAACCTATCTGGAAGCCCACGACGAGACCGTCGAAGCAGAACTGTCCTTCCTGCACCGACATCTCCTCACCCCCCACCCGACCAGCGACGTCACGGCCGGCCGGCCCGAAGCCGGTACCCACCCTTGACCCGTATCGAATTTCACTGTCACCAAACCGATTTCACACAACAACCCGCTCCGAACGCTCCTCCCCACCAAGCATGACCATCGCGCCACGGCTCGAGCGGGCTCAAATCAGCGTCTACTGTGCACTCGGGAGGGATTGTGGCAGGCCGAATATGGGGAGGACAGTGTTTTCGAAGCGGGTCATGGCGCCGATTCGGTCGCCCGCGAGAGTGAGGACGAAGAGGCCGGATCCGTGGATGCCGATGGAGGGGTGTCGGTAGACCCCGAAGGCCGGCTGACCGTTGGCTCGCGTCGGGACCAGTTCGAATCTCTGTGCCGAGCCGAAAATGAGTGCGAAAAAGCGGGCGACGATGTCTCGGCCCTGGTATTCCAGCGGCATCGGTGGCATCGACATGAAGACGTCGTCGGTCAACAGAGCCACCAACGCGTCGATGTCGGCAGATTCGTAGGCGCTGACGAACTTCGCCACGATGGCGTCCTCTGCAGGTGAGTCGCTAGCGGGCCGCTGCTCTCGGGCAGTAGTCACCGGCAGTCGGCGCTGCATTCCCGCACGCGCGCGTTTGAGGGCGCTTTTGACCGATTCGACGGTTGTGTCCAGCATGTCGGCTACTTCGTTCGCGTGGAATCCGAGGACGTCGCGCAGGATGAGGACGGCGAGCTGGCGAGGCGGCAAGATCTGCAGGGCGGTCACAAAGGCCAGGGAAATGGATTCGGTCTGCTCGTAGCGCGCCTCCGGACCGAGCGGCACACTGATCGCACCGTCCAGAAGGGCGTCGGGATAGGGCTCGAGCCAGTGGATTTCGCCGAGTCCAGTGGGTTCCGGTAGTTCGATTCCCGGGATGTCCCACTGCTTTGCGGGACGTCGGCGAGCAGAGCGCAGCGCGTCGAGGCACCGGTTGGTGGCGATGCGGTAGAGCCAGGTGCGAAATGAGGCGCGCCCGTCGAATCGTTCGAGACCTCGCCAAGCGGCGAGCATCGTGTCCTGGAGAGCGTCCTCGGCATCCTGAAACGATCCGAGCATCCGGTAGCAGTGCACCTGTAGCTCGCGACGGTGTGGCTCGGTCAGCGCTCGGAATGCCTCGCCGTCGCCGCCCTGCGCCCTCGACATCAGGTCCGTTCTCGCCAACTCCACTCCCGCCACCTCATTCCTCGTGTGCAGTTCCACACCGTATGGACGCCGGCCGAGGCACGAACGGGGCGGTCGCGGAGCGCCTCCTTTTCCGATGCTGCGGCGTCTGGACCAGTGATAGCCCACAACATTGTCGAAGGAGCACGGAAATGGGAAAGATCATCATCAGCACCAACGCCACACTCGATGGAGTGGTCCAAGACCCGGACGGCCAGGAAGGATTCGAACTGGGCGGCTGGTTCCACCAGTTCGTGGCGGTCAAGGACCTCGAAGGCTGGGCCGCCAACGAGACGGAGGAACTGCTGGGTGCCGAGGCGCTACTGCTGGGCAGGCGGAGCAGTGAGTGGTTCGAGTCCCGGATGCGCGATGGCGCGGAGGTCCGCGTAAGCCGCGAGTGGGCGGACAAAATGAACAGCATCCCCAAGTACGTCGTGTCGTCGACTCTCGAACATCCTCAGTGGAGCAACACCACGGTCCTCAACGGCGATGCGGTAAAAGAGATTTCGGAGCTGAAGCGGCAAGTGGACGGGCAAATCCTGGTCTACGGCAGCTATCAGCTCGTGCGCACACTGATAGCACAGAATCTGGCCGATGAACTGCGGCTGGTAGTCTTCCCGGCTGTGCTGGGAACCGGCCTGCGTATCTTCGACGAGACCAGCGACAAGAAGCCGCTGCACCTGGTCAGCACACGAAAGATCGGTGACGGCCTGGTGCTCAACACGTACGAATTCGTGCAAGGCTAACGGCTGTAGACAGGGACCGTCGAACAGTTGGCGGGAGGTCATGCGCACTGCGATCGCGATTGCCGCCGGTGGCGGCGGTGATGCCATCACTGCCGCCATGCTCGCGGCCGCCATGCCGGAGCTGGGAATTGCGGCGATCATGAGCTACTCGTGGGACTGGTTCATGATCGACCCCGCGCCTGGGCCCCGGGAGCGCGCCGACTTCGAGGGTCTCATCGATCGCGGCGGCGTCGCGGAAGTCCCGGAGACAGCGGCTTTGCTGCGGGGCACCTCGACGCTGCCCCGGCTCGCGGGCTGTATCTCCTACCCGCTCGTGTTGCTGGACGCTGCGGGCGGTGCTACCGCGATGGCCGACCTGATGCGTTGTGCGGCAATAACATTCGACGCTGATGAGCTGGTGATGGTGGACGTCGGCGGCGATATCATCGCCGAGGGCCATGAGAGCGGGCTGCGTAGTCCGTTGGCGGATTCGCTCGCCCTCGCAGCTGCGGTGCGAACAGGGATTGCCAAGGTTCTTGGCAACTGATTTGGCATCATCCCGAATCGCGTGTGTCGGTCAGCGCCCTGGGTGCGATGAAATCTGCTGCTACCAGCTGGTATTCGGTGGATGTGGCGGAACGTGTGGGACTGTGATCGTTGGGTTGTCGGCCCAGTGTTCGCGCATACCCGGGTGCGGTATTTGCTTCGGGCCGATCGACGCAGCCGTCCGTGGTGGTCGAAGGTCGGTGCCGCGGCGGGGGCTTGATCTCCAGACCCTGGAACTCTGTGCAGACGCCGCCCGCTTGATCCGCGTGATCGTGGCACGGCCGGTTCTGGGCTGACCTCAACTCGATCTGAGGCTCCCTTCGTGTCCATGCTCTTTGGATCTTCAACCGGTTTGGGGCCTAGGAGTGGGGCTGTCGGCGGATCGTGATCGGCATGTCGTCGCTGCCCTCGACGTGAGCGGGGTAACGCGCTAAGCTGACCGACTTATGAGTCAGTCGGCTGGTTTCCGCCGACGGGAACAAGCCAATTCTTGGAAGGATCTCAATGTCTGAACCAGACCCCTTCGCCGGTCGTACCGCCGTGGTCACCGGGGCGGCGGGTGGAATCGGTGCGGCGCTCGCAGCGGAGCTCGGCGCGCGGGGGATGTCGGTCGTGCTGGCCGATATCGACGAGGTCGGCGTGCGTCGGAACGCCGCGGAGTTGCGGGAATCGGGCGTGCGGGCGCTCGGGATCGGCGTGGACGTGTCGGATCCGGAGTCGGTCGCGGCGCTGGCCGAAGCGAGCTACGCGGAGTTCGGATCGGTCGAATTGCTGTGCAACAACGCGGGGGTCCTGCTGTTCGGCACCGTGGCCGACTCGTCGATCGGCGACTGGCGCTGGTTGTCGTCGGTGAATGTCGAGGGAATGCTGAACTGCCTGAACGCCTTCCTGCCGCGCATGATTGCGGCCGGAGGGTGGCGGCATGTCATGAATACCGCCTCCACGCATGCGTTTCTGCCGGACACCGCCAACACGGCGCTCTACAGCGCCACCAAGCACGCGATCGTCGGTGTCACGCTGGGACTGCGCGGCGAACTGTCCGAGCACGGGATCGGTGTCACCCTGCTGTGCCCCGGCCAAGCGGCTACCCGCATTCTCGATTCGCAGCGCAATCGGCCGGATGGTTTCGGACGTCGAGCGGGGGAGCCGTTCGGCACCGGCGTGATTCCGTTCGCGATCGAGCCGCACGAGGTTGCACGGGCGGCGGTCGACGGAATCCGGCGCGGTGACCCGTTGGTTTTCGCGCTTCCCGAGTTCACCCGCGAGACCTTCCGCGGTCAGGTCGAGGAGATGTGGCGGCTGGCCGACGACGCGCTCGACGATCGTGTCGAAACCCCTTGTCCGGTCGGTGATTAGGCGGGAATCCGAATGGGAGAGGAACTCACGTCCACGATGACCGCCGCCGATCCGACCGCGCGCGCCGACCCAGCGGTGAAACGCCTGATGGCTTCGATCCCGTTCGCCACCGCCGCACCGCAACTCGGGTTCGCGGTGTCGGGATACTTTCTGGCACTTCAGGTGCAGGCCGTGGACGCCGACGCCAAGGTCACCAACCTGGCCCTGGTGCAGGCGGGCGGCGCGGCGGTGGCCATGATCGCCCAGCCATTGATCGGCGTGCTGTCCGACCGGACCCGAACCCGTGCGGGCGGGCGCTCCCCGTGGATTCTGCTGGGCGCGCTGATCGGCGCGGTGGGGCTGATTACCGCGGGCCAGTCCCACACCATCGCGCTGCTGACGGTGGCGGCCATGATCATTCAATTCGGCTTCAACACCTTGGCGGGGCCGTTGTCGGCGATCCTTCCCGACCGGATTCCGACCGACGTCCGTGGGCGCTACTCGACCTTGTCGGGTTTGGGTTCGATCGCCTCCGCGATGCTCGGACCGGTGGTCGCCTCGCTGTTCGCCGACCGAATTCCTGCCGGATATCTCGGTGCGGCCGGGTTGATCACGGCGATCGTCGTGGCGTTTCTCGCGGTGAATCCCGAACCCGACAATCGTGCCGTCCCCCGACCGGGATTCTCGGTGCGCGACTTCCTCTCCGCGTTCTGGGTCGATCCACGTCGGCATCCCGATTTCGGCTGGGCCTTCCTCGGGCGGCTGTTCATCTTCGGCGGCTACTTCATGGTGCTGACCTATCAGCTCTATTTGGCGCAGGGCTTCATCGGTCTCAGTAAGTCCGAGGCTGCCCACGTGGTCCCGCTGGTCGGTGTCATCGGACTTCCGGGATTCCTGGTGGCGATCGCGGTGGCCGGGCCGTACTCCGATCGCATCGGTCGCCGCAAACCCCTGGTGCTGGTCGGCGGTCTCATCGTCGCGGCCTCGACGCTGATCCCGCTCGCCGTTCCGACCATGGCGGGGCTGCTCGCCTCCGGCGCGGTGACGACCGTCGGCTTCGGCATCTTCACTGCTGTCGATATCGCGCTGGTCTCCGAGGTGCTGCCCGGCAGAGACGATTTCGCGAAGGATCTCGGCATCCTCAATATCGCCGCCACCCTGCCGGGCGTGTTGGCCCCGGCGATCGCGGCCGCCGTCGTGCAGCTCTCGGACAGTTACGGCGCGGTCTATCTGACCGCCGCGCTGGTGTCAGCCCTGGGCGCACTGGCGGTACTGCCGATCAAGAGCGTCCGCTGAGACGCCCGGCGCCCGCTTCATCTTCTTCACCGCAACTCCCGAACGGATCCACCATGGCTTCCTACGCCTCCTTCGACGCCACCGAACCCGACCAGCGGGCGGAACCGCCGGGCCCGCCGCAGTCGGGTTGGTCCTGGCGGTCGGTCTGCTCGCTGGCCGCGCTGGTCGCCGTCGTCGAGACCCTCGCGCTGAGCTACCCGCTGGCCCCGATGACCGAGCCCGCCATCACGGCGCACTTCCACACCGGCTCCGCCGGATGGGTCATGATGTCGTTCCTGATCGTCGGCGCGGCCGTCGCGCCCGCGGTCGGGAAGCTGGCCGATCTGTACGGCAAGCGGCGAATCCTGTTGAGCTGCTTGGGAGTATCGGCGGCGGGTGCGTTCGTCTCGGCGTTCGCGCCGAATATCGGGACGCTCCTGGTCGGTCGTTGCCTGTTCGGTCTGCTGGTGCCGTGCCTGTTCCTGAGCTACTCGCTGGCCCGAGATGTGTTCCCACCCAGGACCGTTGCGCTCGCGGTGTCGATCGTGACCGCGGCGGTGGGGCTGGCGGCCATTCCGGGGCCGTACCTGACCGAACGACTGCTCGACGATCACGGCTACCGGACCGTGTTCGGATTCCTCGGCCTGGCGACCGTCGCCGCGGCCGTGGCGGTGGCGCTCATCACCCGGGAATCGACTGTGCGGCTCGCACTTCGGGTCGGCGTGCGCGGTTCCGTCGTGTTGGGCGCGGGTATCGGTGCCGTGCTGATCGGGGTCTCGCAAGGGCCGACCTGGGGGTGGGGTGCACCGGCCACCCTCGGTTGGATCGGTGGTGGCGCCGCACTGCTCGTGGCCTGGCGTCTGACCGCGGTGCGGACCGGGGACGCGGAATTGGACCTCCGCCTGTGGCGCGGCCGTGCCGTGGCGTGCACCGCCCTAGCGGCTGGATGCGTCTATGCCGCAACGGGTTTGTACACGATCGTGCTGCCGATGCTGACCCGGACCCCGGCCATGCTGGGCCTGGGTTACGGCTTCGGCGTCACCCCGACGGGCGTGGCGGAGTATCTGGTGCCCATCGGGCTGTCGAGCGTGGTCGGCGGCATCGTGGTCGGCGTGCTGGTCGGTCGCGGCATGCTGCGGGCGCGATGGCTGCTGGCTCTCGGCCTGCTGTCGACCGGACTCGGCGCGGCGCTCACCGCGTACCACCACGACGACAAGGATCTCCTGCTGCTGTTCGCCGGTCTGGTCGGGTTCGGCACCGGGCTGGCCTACGCGGCGACCCCTAATCTGCTGATCGCCGCCGTGCCGCCCGGCGTCCAGGCGTCCACCGCCGCGCTGGTGAGCGTGGCGCAGACCGTGGTTCCGGCGATCGGGCCGATCATCGCGTTCTCGGTCATGAACGGCTCCCACATCGCCGCGCTGCCGCCGTTCATCGTCCGGATGCTCAACGGTGCGATTGTCTACACAGTACGGGGCATTCAGCTCGGATTCCTGATCGCCGCGGCGATCGCCGTCGCCGGGCTGGTGTTCGCGCTGCTGGTGCCCCGCACCATCGAGCAGGTGAGCATCGACGCGGCCGCGCCCGATAGCGGCCGCCTGCGCGAGGTGAACTGACCGCTGCGCGAAATGGCTGTGGCCGGAGCGGAATCCGTTCCGGCCACAGCCATTTCGCGGGTAACAACTCAGTGTTCGATGCCCAGCGCGGCGACGTGTGGTCGCAGCACCTCGATCCACGCGGCGTAGCCCGCGCCCGACAGATGCAGTCCGTCACGGGTGAATTCGGGTCGCAGCGCGCCGTTCGCGTCGGCGAGCGCGGGCCACAGGTCGATGTACGCGGCGTCGGCCTCGGCGGCGACCTTCCATACGGCGGCGTTCAAGGTGTGAATCCGGTCCGCGAACTTCGCTTTTCGCGGCATGACGCTCTGCACGTGCAGGGGCGCGTGCGGGGCGCATTCGCGAATCTCGGTGACCAGCTCGCGCAGGTTCTCACCGACCCGGCCGGGGGACCGGCCGAGGCTGAGATCGTTGGTGCCGATGAGCAGGAAGACCGCCGCGGGCGCGTCGATCGCGGTGTCCAGCCGGGCGCGCAGATCATCGATGGTATTGCCGCTGATGCCGCGATTGATCGGCCGCACTTGCGGGAACCATTCGTCCCACAGGCCGCCCTCGGTGATGCTGTCGCCGAAGAACACCACGCGCCCGGCAGGAGTGGGCAATAGCGCGAACTGGGAGGCTCGCATGGCGATGGAGGTCCGCAGCATGTAGCCGCGACCCAGTCGATAGGTCAGCACGGCCGACCCTCGACGGCGGGCAGGGTGTTGGCGCGGGCGATCGAGCCCAACCAGGCCAGGCTGGGTTTGGGGGAGCGGGCGAAGGATGTGGGGTCGACCCCGATCAGTCCGAAAGTCGGCCGCCAGTGGCCCCATTCGTAGTTGTCCAGCGCCGACCAGTGCAGGTAACCGCGCACATCGATGTCGTCGGCCATGGCGCGCCCGAGATGACCGAGCGCCTCGGCGGTGTAGGCGATGCGGCGGGTGTCGTCGTCGGTGGCGATACCGTTCTCGGTGACCAGGATCGGCGTGCCGCCGGTCACCTGCCACGCGTGGCGGACGGCGATGCCCAGCGCGTCGGGGCGATACGCCCAGCCGGTGAGGGTGTTGCCCGGGTCATCCGGGTGGGGGATCGGGCCATCCGGTCCCACCAACCGGCTGGTATACGCCTGTGTGCCGACGAAGTCGTCCTCGCGCGCGGCCGCCAGATACGGGTCTTCCCACAGCCGATTCGCCTCGGCCAGTTGGTCTTCGCAGCCGGGGGCGGCCTCGAACGCCTGCTGCGCGACGCTCCACCCGACCGCGGCGTCGGTTTCGGCCTTCAGAATCTGGCTCGCGAGGTGGTGGGCCTCGATCAGGATGCGCTCCGCCTCCGGGTCCGGGTCGGGTAGTGCTCCGGCCGTGAATGCTTGCACCGCATGCTGATCCGGTACCGCGCGCTGCGCGCCGGCCATGGTGGCGACCATGTTCGGCTCGTTGATCGTGCAGACCCAGTTCACCTCGCCGAGGATGGGCGCCACGGTGGTCACGAACCGCGCGAAGTGGCCGACCGCGTGCCGGTTGGTCCAGCCGCCCAGCTCGGCGAACCAGCGCGGACCCATGAAGTGGTGCAGCGTGATCACCGGTGTCACACCGTGTTCGAGTGCGGTATCGATCATGCGGCGGTAGTGGGCGAGCGCCGCGCGGGAGACGTGTCCGTGCTCGGGTTCGATGCGGGCCCACTCGACGCCGAAGCGGTACGCGTTCAAACCGGCGTCCGCGAGCAGCGCCATGTCCTCGGGGTAGCGGTGATAGCTGTCGACCGCGTCGCCGCTGCGCTCGGACAGCAGCGGATGTGCGCCGTTCTCCAGCGCCCACCAATCGCTGGTTACGTTGTTGCCCTCGGTTTGATGCGGGGAAGTGACCGCGCCCCACAGGAATTCGGTGGGCAGAGTCGAGTTCATGCTCTGGCCACCCCATTGCGTCGCTGCATGGTCGGGAATCCTCTCCGCGCGGACGATGTCTATGTTGTCTCCCGAGTTATAGCAGACTGACTCATCGGTCGGTATGCTCGGTGATGCGGGGCCGAATCGCCCGCAGCGCCGGGTGGGGTAGCGGCGGTGCGGGTAACCTCGCCCGGCCTACTGGGTCAGATCCCGCCGTAATAGGCCGGTGAGCATGCGGACCGCGGCGACCATGTCCAGCGAGTCGTCGCGCAGCCAGAGTTCGGTCAAACCGGTGACCGCGCCCACCAGCAGCAGTGCGATGGCCCCGGCATCCACGTCGGCGCGAATCTCGCCGGCGGCGGCGCTCTGTTCGATGACCGTGGCCAGGTTGTCGCGATAGGTTCGGATGCGCTCGTTCGACCACTCGTGCGCCACATCCGGGGCATCGGCCGAGCCGAAAAGCGCGAGATGACTCATCCGGGTCAGCTCGGGAACGGCCCGGTTGCGTTCCGCCAGATCGTCGACGATATCCAGCGCCCGCAGGACCGCGGGACCCTCGTACTCCCGACCGACCTCGACCGCGTCGAAAGCCTGCTGGTCGCGTTCGGCCAGCACCGCCGACAGCAACGCTTCCTTGCTCGAAAAGTGGTGCAGCACGCCAGATCGGGTGATGCCCGCCGCTGCCGCGACCGCCGCCAATGAGGTGCCGCGATACCCCTTTTCGGCGAACAAAGTCATCGCGGCGGCAAGGATTTGACCGCGCCGCGCCGCTCCCGACTGCTCGGCGTCGCGTGTCCGCGCCATCTGCCCGACCTTTCACTCGCTGAACCGGATTCGCCGGATCGCTCCGTCGTAGCCAGCCTACTGTCCAGTCACCCTGCTCGATGGACGGGGCGGTGGTTGCGGGTTTCGATGAATTCAAGCAGGCTGACTGGTCAGTCTGTAAGCTCCTCGCTAACGTCGCCGCACAGTCTCGCGTTCGGGCCTGTCGCGGAGTGCGACGCATCATCTCGAATGTAAGGAGGGCCAGTTGATGGTTCCCAAGGGTGGCCGCATGGTGATCACCATGGTGGCGGTCGTGATGGCACTCGGGTTGTCCGCCTGTGGCGGCCACCAGGACACGGCCAAACCTGCCGCTGCCGCTACCTCGAAAGCCGCTGCGGCGCAGGGCAACTATCCGCCCGCCCCGAGCGTGGCGGACATCGACGCCGAGCTGAGAAAGCTCATGGATCCCACCGTCGCCAGCGATCAGAAGCTGGACCTGGTGCAGGGCGTTCAGGCCGATCCGACGCTGCCGCAGCGGCTTGCCGATGCCTACAAGCAGAACAACGTCACCCTCACGGTCATCAAGGTGTCCGACCGGGGCAATGGCGTGATCGATGCCGAGGCCCAGGTGTCGATCAGCGGCGGAGCGCCCAACCCCATGGTGGTGTCGCTCGTGGCCGAGGACGGGAAATGGAAGGTCCAGAAGGACTGGACCTGCAACACGCTGTCGCTGGTCGGCCAAACGTCCCCGGCCTGCCGCTGACCGAAACCGAAAGCTCCTGCAACCGGTCGGGTCCGTGCGGTGCCCATGCTGGTGGGCACCGCACGGAGGGAGCCTGGTGCCGTGATTGTTACTTGGCCGGTTGCGGTTTCGGAGCGGGCTGGTTGATGGTGGTGAAGTACTGGACTGCCGCCATGACGGCGACCGGAGCGGTGACCAGCAGGGTGCCCGCGAGGGTGCCGAGTGCGCCGACGGCCATCATGCCGCCGATGCAGCCGATGGCGGCGGCGGGTAGGAAGGCCCCGAAGAGGCCGATGATGACGGCGGCGGCGACGGTGGCCCCGGCGATTCCGCCGAGCAGGCAGCCCACGGCCGCGCCGCCGAGGCTGCCGACGATGGTGCCGATGCCCGCGCCCAGCTGGATGGTGGAGCCCATGCGCGCCCACGCGGCCTGCTCGCGATCGTATTCGGTGCGCCAGGGGGCCTGATCCTCGTAGGGCAGGGCGACCGGTGTGTAGGCGGCGTGTTCGGTGTCGAATTGCGGGGTGAGGATGGCGGTGTGGTCTTTGATATCGGCCTTGATCGGGAAGACGAAGTCGTCTACGCGAAAGGACAATTCGGTGCCCGCGAGCACCGCGCCATTGGCGGCCTTGATTTCGAAGACCCCATCCTCGACGGCCAGCGAGCCGCGGTCGGTCGTGATGATGGTCGAGGATTCGGCGGGCGTCGCGGTGTATTTGACCTCGGGTGCGTCTGAATCCGTTGTGGCACTGGATGTTCCAGCGGCAATGCTGAGCGCCGCGGCCACCAGTGTGGCCGTGGTAGTGATCTTTCTCATTTGGAGTTCTTCCGTTTCCAATAACTCCGCGATGGGCGCTATTCTGGAAACCAGGCGTCTGGCAGGACGTCCTGGCAGTAAGAAAAGTGTTGGTCCATAAGGCGGATGGCGTCCGCCGGGCTTTCATGGGTGCGTCGTCGCGTCCGTCCTTTCTTTCGGGATATGGACGTGACGGCCACCGCCGAGGTTCTCGCGAGGTCCATAGGGGACATGCACACGGGTAGCGGCGGGGCCGTCCGATTCAGTGGGGTCAGTTCATTCCCTGGTTCTCGGCGAACCGTCTCCAGCGGGCCGCGAGTTCGGCCGTGCGCGGCCGGTCCGGTGCGTGCCACGAAACCGGTAGGGTGAGCGCCCGCAAGCGCTGTTCGAGATCCTCGGCCAGATGCGCACGTCCGGTGGCGCGCAGATGCTGCGCGTAGGTGACGGGGTCGTTGTAGTAGGTCGGCCCGGTCTGCAGGGTGATCTGCATCGGGTCGGGTAGTGCGCCGGGACGTCCGGCGTAGGTGTTCCACCATTCGGCCAGTCGCGAACGCATGGCGGTGGCGAGTTCTGTCTCGTTCTCCAGCAGATCCGTTGTCAGATAAGGATCTTTGGTGACATCGAAGAGCTGTTCCCATTCGGCGCGAAAACAGCCGGGATGGTACGTGCGGATATAGAGGTGGTCACGGGTGCGCACGGCACGTTGATAGGTGTGCGCGCCGTGGCCGAGTACGAGGTATTCGCGGGAGTCGATGTGTTCGCCGCGTACCGCGTCGGCGAACGATTCACCTTGCCAGCCCGCGGGTTTCGGTAGTCCGAGTAGCTCGCACAGCGTCGGCGCGTAGTCGATGTTGTAGAGCAGGGCGTCGTTGCGGCGGCGCTCGGCGGGCACGTCGTCGGTGACGCCGGGCCAGTAGAACACCAGCGGCAACCGGTGGGTGGGCTCGTTGGCCAGGCCGTGTTCGGCGTAGGATCCGTTCTCGCCCAGAGATTCTCCGTGATCGGCGCTGACGATGATCGCGGTCTCCTCGGTGATGCCGAGTTCCTCGAGGACTGCCATCAGCTGTCCGAAGTGATGGTCCCAGTACGCGATCGCGCCGTCGAAGCCGTTGATCAAGTGCTCGAAGTCGGCGCGGTTGGTGATGGCGTCGGGCATATTGTGCGGTACGGGGGAGCGGCCGTCACTGGCGAGCGCGTAGTTGAGGTCCAGTGCGCTTCGGGGACCGTAGATTTCGGCGTGTGCGGCGATGGTGTCGGCGTCAGGCCATTCCTGCACGGGGCCGGATTCGGCCATCTTGTCGGTCCATTCGACCGGCTGGGTGTAGTTGGTGTGCGGTTCCCAGTAGGTCAGGTGCAGATACCAGTTGTCCTGGTCGGCGTGGCGGCGGATCCAGTCGATGGCGGCGCGGTTGACGTCGGCGGCGTCCTCGTCGCCCCAATTCGCGCTCGCGCGAATGGATTCGCGGAAATTGCCGTGGAAGTAGTAGGCCCGGTGCCGTTCGGCGAAGACCGAGACCGCCGCGGTGTGGTAGCCGCCGAACTGCAGCAGCTGCCCCAGCAACGGGCGGTCGGGTTCCGGGCCGTGCCCGGCGTCGAGCCGGAACTGGGCCGCAGGGCCGAAGTGCCCGATGACGCCGTTGGTGATGCCGAACTGACCACTGGTCAGCGCGGTGCGCGAGGGCATACAGGGGGAGTCGGAGCAGTAGTAGCGATCGAAGACCACCGATTTGTCGGCCAGCCGTTGCAGATTCGGCGTGGTCGGGCGGTGGTAGCCGTACGGGGTGGTGTGGTCGGCACGCAGGGTGTCGACATCGACATAGATGATGCGCAAAGCAAACCCTCACGGGGTCGATGGGAACGGAAGCGATTGCCGCGCCGCGGATCTCAGTCGGCGCGTCCGGATTCGAGCCGAGCCAGGGTGAGCTGCAGCCAGGCGATATAGGTCGCGGTCGACATGTAGCCGTGCTCATGCGCCAGGGTGTGGACCTCGCGGGCCCACTCCCCGTCCAGCTCGGGAATCTGCGGCTCATAGGACGCCGGGAAAGGCGAACCGGCCGAACGATTGTCGTGCTCGAGCCGATAGTTCAACTCGGTGCGCACGACTTCGATGGCGATCTCGCGATCGAGCTGCCCGGCGAAGATGAAGCGCAACTTGAAATCGGGATCCATGGGCCGACTCGCCGGCTCGAACGGCGAGCGGGCCCACTCCAGCAGCGCGTCGCGACCGGACGCGGTCAGGTGGTACACCTTCGCGTCCGGGCGGCCCTCGCGCGGATCGACCTCGAACTCGACCAGGCCCCGATCCACCAGGGCGCTGAGTCGCCGGTAGATCTGGGGTAGCTGGACGCCATAGCCGATGAAACGGCCCGGGCCCTCCATCCAGCGACGCAAGTCGTAGCCGGAATGGCGGCCCAGCGCCAGTACACCGAGGATGACGTAGTCGAGCTGCATCGATCTCCTATATTCACAGGAAGTTATATGGTTAGGATCACACTGTTCCTTTTGGATGTCAACAGGCTATTAGCTATGTGTTGATGTACATAGATCCGAGAGTTCGGTAGCGATCTGGCGCAGTTTCTCGGGTGTCAGCAACGCGCGTGACACAGCGGCGATATCGAGCAGCGAGGCCGAGCCCAGGGCCTGCAACATTTCCGTGTGGGTCAGCGCCGGCAGGTGCCGGTGCACGATCTCCGCCGATCGCCGGTCGACCAGCAGTCGGGAAATCGGTGACAGCACCGAGAATTCGCCGGCCGGGAACTCCTCGGGCCTGGGCAGCGGTTCCGAGGCCAGCGCCGCCTGGGCGCGCTGAGCGTGCACCTGGAGATGGCCGACGGTAACCGGTCCCTCGACGGGCTGGCCGCCGAGCGCACCGCACTGGCCTGGCGGCGCACCGCGGCCTCGGCGTGCGCGGTGGCGGCGCTGCTCGCGCACTACGCCCTGGTCGTGCACAGGATTCCAGATGCGGTTGCGGCGCTGGTGGCGGCGAGTCTGGGCCTGGCGTTGTCGATCGCGGCCTGGCGGCGAAATCACCTGCTGCGCAAAGGGTTCCGGCGACCTGCCACGGTTGTGATCCCGATCGTCGCGGTCGCGAGCGCGCTGGTGGCGGCCGCTTTCGCACTAGCGGTGGGAAGCGGGGTGGGCAGCTGACCGCCCCGGCTCTCGCCCGCGTCCCGAAATCGAGCTCGGACGGACCGGGCGAGCTCGCCCGCCGTGAACGTCCTGCCCGAGCCCAGAACAGACAGGAGTCGAGATGAGCACGTTGTCCAAGGTCGGATGGCTCGCCGCCGCGTCGGTGGTATTGGCCTGTGCCACACACGTTCCCGCGTCCGCGCAGCCCGCGGACCCGGCGCCGATCCGGATCGAGGAGACCGCCTATCCCACCGCGGACGGGCCCGAGCCGATGACTGTCTACCGTCCGGCGGAAGCGCGGACCGACATGCCGAGTACGGGTTTGGTGTTCGTGCACGTCGGTGCGTGGATCGGCGGCAAGCGGCAACTGCTCGACAGTGAGGCGCGGGAGGCGGCGAGCCGCGGGTTCGTCGTCTTCGACATCGATTACGACCTGGCAGCTCCCCGCGACCCCCGGCAGTACCGGGATGTGGAGGCCGCGATCGCCTACGTCCGCGATCACGCCGGCGAGCTCGGGGTGGGCCCGGACCGCCTTGGCGGCCTGGGCACTTCGGCCGGTGCGCATCTGCTCATGCAGGCGGTGGTGACCGATGGCGCGCCCCTGGCCGCCGTGGTGGGCTGGTCCGGTCCCTACGATTTGACCGTCAGGGCGACGCCCGAGGACGCGATGCTGTCGACCATGGCGGCGGTGGCGTTTCTGCAATGCGTGCCGCTGGTGCCGGATTGCGCCGACCGGGCCGCGTCCGCCTCGCCCGCACTGCACACCTCCGGATCGAATCCACCTGTCCTGCTGTTCAATTCCAGTGATGAACTGATGCCGCTCGATCAGATGACGACCTTCGCCGACCGCCTGCGCGGCAATGGCGTCCCCGTGCGGACCCAGATGCTGCCGGGCAAGCGGCACGCGGTGGCCTACGGCGACCACGCTATCGGACCGACGCTCGACTTCCTCGATCGACAATTGCGTTCCTCGTAGTCGAACCGCCCGGCCCGGATCAGCGCGCCGGGCGCAGGCAGCTGCCCGGCGCGTCGACGAGTGAGCAGGCGGTGGCGGGGTGTGCGGGGTGGTAGTCGTCGGGGACGCCGCCGTGTGTGATGATCGACCGATAGGTGTCGACGGCCGCGGTGGGTGTACGCGTGAGGGTCGGGTCGGTCTCGACGTTCACGGTGTAGAGCCCGAAACGCGGTGTGTAGCTGCCCCATTCGTAGTTGTCGGTGAGGCTCCAGTAGTTGTAGCCGATGACTTTCATACCGTCGTGGACCGCGCGTTCGACCCAGTAGACGCTGTCGGCGAGATGCTCGGCGCGCAGGTAGCCGTCGGCACGTGGCGCGGCGTCCTGAGTCGGCATGCCGTTCTCGACGACATAGAGCGGTCGCCCGGGATAGGTTTCGGCGTAGTGCCGAAGCGCGTAGTACAGGCCGTCGGGTGCGGGGCTCGCCTTCCACGGTTCGGAGAAGACGTTGGAGTAGCTCAGATCCGTCGGCGACATCGAGTAGTAGTAGTCCAGGCCGATGAAGTCGAGTTTGTCGGCGACCCGATCGAGGAACGTGGTGTCCACCGCGGCCTCCGCGAACGGGAAGTACGCGATGTTCGACGACACCTGCGCGCCGGGCTGCACGCTGTGGATGTAGTCGTAGATCTCCCGGTGCACGCGGACCCACCGGTCTACGGCGGTGGGCAACTCCGCCGGGCCGAGCCCGCCGACCTGCATCTCCTGGAAGGCGTAGGCGGACGGCTCGTTGATGGTGATCCAGAGCGGGTCGAAGCGGGCATAGCGGTCGACCACCCGGCGGGCGTTGGCCAGCCAGTCGGCGGTCATCTCGTCGTGCCGCCAGCCGCCACGGTCGAATTCCCAGCCGGGGTACACCCAGTGGTCGAGGGTGATCATCGGCCGCATGCCGGCGGCGTGGACGGCGGCGATCACGTCGTCGTAGTAGGCCCAGGCCGCCGGATCGTATTGGCCCGGAGCGGGTTCCAATCGTGCCCATTCGACGCTGAGGCGGAACACGCGCACCCCGAGGTCGCGGGCGCGCTCGATGTCGTCCCGATATCTGTGCAGGAAGTCGACCGAGGTGCCGACGGGGTCGTGTGCCTTTCCCGAGGCCGCGTAGCGCGACCAGTTGCTGTCGGGGGAGTCGCCCTCGGACTGGAAGCCCGAGCCTGAGACGCCCCAGAGGAATCCGGCGGGCAGTGGGCCCGCGGACGAGTCGCCGTCCGGTTCCGCGGTCGCCGGAGCTATCGAGAGCAGTACCAGCCCCGCCGCCACCGCGGCGATCCCGATTCTGGCGCGCATCCACACTCCTCGCTTCGATCTGCGCCGCCTGGGGCGGCGAGTTGCGCGCGATACTAGCTGACCGTTTAGTCAGTCTGCTAGCTCCCGATCGTGACGTGGCTCGAGGCTCGCGTCTGGATTGCCGGAAGAAACTTTGACGAATTCCCTAGCAGACTGACTCATCAGTCGGTACGTTGACGGTCATCGCGGTTAGCTCGGTCAGTCCGCCACGGAACATCTCCGCGGATTGCAGTCGCTGGGCCCGCGAGTCACCCGCACCGTCGGGTCAGCCGCCGCCGGAGCCGTCGGCGCAGCACGAAAGATGAGGAACCCCATGAAGAGTCGTCGCGCGGGCCTGATCGCGGCCTGGGCCGCCGCCGGTGTCGCGGTCACCGCCGCCACCGCCAATGCCGCCCCCGAACAGCCCGCTTCCCCGTCGCCGGTGAGCTACCACGCGAACCTGGCCGACGGGGGCGTCGTGGTCAGCCTGGACAGCGGCACCTTTGTCGAGACCACCGACGCCGTGCGGATCCGCGACGCCGCCGGGACCGTACTGGACTCACTGCCACTGGTTTTCGCACTCGACGAGCAGCGACTGCCGATCAAGGATCAGATCTCCGCCGACGGCCGCACCCTGCGGCTGACACCCGACACATCCGGGCTGGATCGAGCGGCGCTGAAGCCGGTCGCCTCCCCACTCGAGAACCAGCTGGCCATGAACGACCTGATCAACACGGTCAGCATCTCGACATCGGTGGGCAGCCTCATCGGTACCACCATCGGCGCGGTCGTCGGGGTCGGCGTCGGGTTCGCCCTTGCGGGCGCGTCCTGCCTCGTACTGAGCCTGGGCTGTGTGGTGGCGGTGTTGCCGATCGTCAGCTTGGTCGGCGGGGTCGGCGGCCTGACCGGTCTGGTCGTGGGTGGTGGCCCGACCACCGCCTACGCCATCTACCAGTACATCACCGCGCTAAACGCCTCTCCGGGGCAGAGCATCTACGCCCAGAACCTGCAGGGCAAGCCCGGTGTCCCGGCCCCGGCCGGGAACTGACGCGGTACGAGGACTGACGAGATGAAGCTTCGCTCAACACTTTCGGTGATGTCGTTGACGCTGTGCGCGGTCACCGTGGCGGCGGGCTCGGCCACCGCTGATGCCGGGGACACGGACACCGCACCGGCTTTCGCCGCCAAGATCGTCGGCGACTCCGTCGTCGCCGTACTCGACCATGCTCATGTCACCGCCACCGCGGACGGTCGCACCGTGGACATTCGCGGCCTGGACGGGGAGCCCGTGCTGAGCCTGCCGGCGGAATTCCTGCTCGACGGCCAGCGCCACCCCATGCGGTATCAGATTATGGACGCCGGGCGGGCGCTCGCGTTGACCCCCGACACCGGGTTGCGGCCGGTCGCCTCGCCGATGGAAAACCAGCTGGCGCTCAACGATTTCGCCTCGGACATGGCCAAGGCGCCGCTGGGCACTCTCGCGGGCGCGGTCATCGGCGCACTCGTCGGGGCCGTCATCGGGCTCGGCTCGTGCCTGGTGGTCGGGCCCGCGTGCCTGGCCACCGCGCCCGCCGCCATCGCGGTGTTCGCCGGTGCGGGAGGTGTCGCCGGGACCATCCTCGCCGGCGGTACGGCGCTGGCCGACGGGTTGTGGAAATACCTCACCACGGTGCAGGCCGCGCCGGGGGAGAGCGCCTATGCCGACCGGGGTGGCGTGCTGAACCCGGACGGTACCGGCGTCCCCGACGCGGTTCTACGACTGCCCAGTGGACTCGGCTCCGGCAGCAGCAGCGCCAGCAGCAGCGGCTCCGGCAAACACTGACGTTCCCGAAACACACAGAAAAGGAAGGATATTCATGCCTGTCATCGATTCCCTCTCCGGCCGCACCGCGGTCATCACCGGTGCCGCGAGCGGTATCGGCGCGGCTCTGGCCACGGAACTCGGCTCGCGGGGGATGTCCGTCGTGGTGGCGGACATCGACGGCACGGGGGCCGAATCCGTCGCGGCGGGACTGCGGAACAAGGGAATCGGTGCACTGGGCGTCCGAGTCGATGTCACCGACCCGGAATCCGTTGCCGCGCTGGCCGATGCCAGCTACGCCGAGTTCGGCTCGGTCGAATTGCTGTGCAGCAATGCGGGAGTGCTGCTGTTCGGCCCGGTCGCCGAGGCGGGCGTCGAGGACTGGCGCTGGTTGTCGGCGGTGAATGTGGAAGGAATGCTCAACTGCCTGCACGCCTTTCTGCCCAGGATGCGGGCCGCGAGCGGCTGGCGGCACATCATGACCACCGCCTCCACCCACGCCTTCCTGCCCGATACCCGGATGACGGGGCTCTACAGCGGTACCAAGCACGCCATCGTCGGGATCACGCTCGGGCTGCGTTCGGAGCTGGCCGACGAGGGTATCGGCGTCACGCTGCTGTGCCCGGGCCAGTCCGCCACCCGGATCCTCGATTCGCAGCGCAACCGTCCCGAGGCGTTCGGCCCGCGCGCCGCCGAACCGTTCGGGACCGGCGTCATTCCGATGGCGATCGCGCCCGAGGAGGTCGCTCGCCGGGCCGCGGACGCTGTGCTGCAGGGAGATCCGCTGGTCTTCGCGGTGCCGGAAGACCGGCGGGAGATCTTCCGTGCACAGGTGGAGGAGATGTGGCGGCTCGCCGACGACGCACTCGTCTCGGTGAGTCCCACCGTGAGCCTGCCGGACCATCATGGATGAATCCTTCACATCCGGTGGTTCGGCGGTGACCGGGTCCGCGCCCGGACCCGGGGTTGGGAGCGGCGCTGGTGACGTCGGACAGGCCAGCGGCCTGCCGCTCGCTCCGCGCCTGCGACGGCTGGCGATCACGCTGCCCTTCGCCAGCGCCGCTCCACAACTGGGGTTCGCCGTTTCGGGATACTTTCTCGCACTGCAGGTTCAGTCGATCGACGAGTCCGCGAAGGTCGGCAACCTGGCGATCGTGCACGCCTGCGGTGCCACCGCGGCCATGCTCGCCCAGCCGCTGATCGGCGTGCTGTCGGACCACACCCGCACACGACTCGGCGCCCGCCCGCCTTGGCTGCTCGCCGGTGCGCTGCTGGGCGCGGTCGGATTGCTCACGGCGGGACTGTCGCACACCGTCGCCATGCTCGTGATCGCCTCCATGGCAGTGCAATTCGGCTTGAACGCGGTCCACGGCCCGCTCACCGCGATCCTGCCCGACCGGGTCCCGAGGCAGCGACTCGGGCGCTTCTCAACCCTCGCCGGTCTGGGCACCATCGGCGCGGGTGTGCTCGGACCGGTGCTCGCCTCGCAGTTCCGCACCCGCATTCCGCTCGGTTACGCCTGCTGCGCCGGGCTGGTGGTGCTCATCGTGGTGGCGTTCGTGGGGCTCAATCCCGGTGCTGACAATCGCGATCGTTCGCGAGCGGGCTTCTCGTGGAAGGGGTTTCTGCGTGGATTCTGGGTCGATCCGCGCCGCCATCCGGACTTCGCCTGGGCGTTCGCGGGCCGGTTCCTCATCCTCGGCGGCTATTACATGGTGCTCGGCTACCACCTGTATCTCGCACAGAACTACATCGGATTGAGTCAAGCCCACGCGGCCCGGCTGGTCCCACTGATCGCGGTGGTCGCGCTGCCGGGCTTCCTGGTCGCCATCGCGGTCGCGGGACCGATCTCGGATCGGATCGGCCGGCGCAAGCCGCTGGCGCTGCTCGGCGGATTGGTGATCGCCGCCGCGCCGCTGCTGCCGCTGTTGTGGCCGACCGTCGCGGGCATGATGATCTCCGGGGCCGTGGTGACCGTCGGATTCGGGATCTATCTCGCGGTCGATCAGGCGCTGGTCACCGAAATCTTGCCCAGTGCAGAGGATTTCGCCAAAGACCTCGGGGTTCTCAATATCGCGGCCACCCTGCCGAACGTCCTCGCCCCGCTCGCGGCGGCGGCCATCGTGAGTCTTTCCGGCACGTACGGGGCCATCTATCTCGCGGCGTCGATCGTCGCGACGGCGGGCGCGCTGGCGGTCCTGCCCATCAGAGGCGTCCGTTGAACGCGGCCGACCGCGTCCGTCGACCTTTCGAATCAGAACCGAGAAAGCATCTTTCATGATCTCGCGTATCGCTCTCACCGCTCTGTCCGTCGCCCTCACCGCGGCGGCCGCCGCCCCAGCGCTTGCCGATGAAGCGCCGCCGGTCGCCGGAACCGTTGTGCCGGAACGGGATACGTTCTACAGTGCGCCGGCGGATCTCGGTTCCTATCGGAACGGGCAGTTGGTGTCGAGCCGGGAGGTCGGCGCCCGCCTCGCGGTCGCGGTGCGCGCCTGGCAACTGGCCTTCCGCACCAACGATTCACACGGGAACCCCGTGCTCGGCGTCACCACCGTCCTGGTGCCGGTCGCGCCGTGGACCGGGCCCGGTGCGCGTCCGGCCGTGTCCGAGCAGATCGCCGAGGACTCCACCGGCACCCGGTGCGCGCCCTCCTACGGAATCGCCACGGGCAACCTGCAATCGGGTGACCAGATCACGGCGATGCTGCAAAAGGGCTGGGCGGTGGTGGTACCCGATTTCGAAGGCCCGAATTCGGCGTTCCTGGCTGGACCGCAGGCCGGTCACGCGGTGCTCGACAGCGTCCGCGCGGTTGGGCAATTCGACGCGGCCGGGTTGGGGCCGGAGACCCCGTGGGGGTTGGACGGCTTTTCCGGGGGCGCGGCGGCCAGCGCGTGGGCCGCCGAGCTCCAGCCTTCCTACGCACCGGAACTCGTCTTCGTCGGTGCCGCCGTGGGCGGAGTGCCCGCGAACCTGCCCGTCGTGATGCGAAACGTCGACGGCGGCATGTACTCCGGATTCCTCATGGGCGTGACGGTCTCGTATCAGCGGGAATTCCCGGAGTCCGGCATCGGCGACATGCTCAACGAACGCGGTCGCGCCGACACGGTCGCGGCCGCCGATCTCTGCGTGGTCGACCTGCTGATCCGCTACCCGTTCCGCCGCCTGTCCGAGAGCACCGCCATCGACCCCTACCGCGCCGACAGCCCGTTGATGGCAGCGCTGCAACGCAATTCGCTCGGCGCCACCGCGCCGCGCATGCCGATCTACGACTACCACTCCGACGCCGACGACGTCGTGCCCGTCGGTCAGGCCGACGATCTGGTGAGCGCCTGGCGGCGTGGCGGCGCTACGGTCGTCACCTCGCGCGTGCCCACCGGATCGCACGTGCAGGAGGCGGGGCGTGGACAGGCTCCGGCGCAACAGTTTCTGGCCGAACGCTTCGCGGGAGGCGATCCGGTCGCCGACGCCGACCTGGATCGCCCCGTAGGCCGCTGACCCACATCGTCCGCCGGTTCGCTGACCGGTCCGGAGCGCGTCTGCACAGCGGGACCCTCGCTGGGATGACCGTGCAGTCGTTTGTCTGCTGCGGATAGTTGATCGGTGGTCACCGCCGCGGATTCGGCATCAGATTTGGCATCACAACAGGGTGGGACCGATGGTTCAGCCTGGGATCAGGCGGACAGCGCGGACGATCGATATCTCGCTGACCTGTACAGGCAGGACGCAGCGGTATGGGATGGCATGCCCTGGACCGTTTTCCGTTGGCTCATAACCCAGAGGTCGCAGGTTCAAATCCTGTCCCGGCCACTAACGAGGGCGGTCCTGACCGGTTGGTTTCAGGACCGCCCTCGATCTTTGTCGAGGTTCTTGGCAACGGATTTGGCAACTCGCCGATCGATCTGGGTCCGCCCGGTGTATGAGAACTGCGAAATGCATTGCTACCAGGTGAGTTTCGGTGGATCCAGCGGAACGGAGCGGGACGCTGAGATCGCTGGGGTGCCAACCCTGCGATCCGAGGGGGATAGGACCCTGGATGCATAGCCGATTGAGGGGCAGGCTGTCCGGGGTTCGCGGGGTCGATGGACCTGTCGCAGATTCGAACCCTGGCGGCCGATATCTACAGCATCGACGACAATCCGCCTGGGCTGGAACCGATCTGGCCGCGCGTCCACCGCGATCGCAGGCGTCGGCGTCTGCCAATTCGCGGTGATCGCTCTCCGGCTGCGGCTATTGCACGCCGCCAACCCTGTCCGGCGTAGGCGGGGCGTCACAAGTACCGGCGCGACCGCAGTATCTGAGAACAAGAACAACAGGTTCCCGAACCTGTCGGTCGGGAAGCTCTGGTAGTCGGCGAGTTTCGCTGCGACGGTGGACGGGGTCTCGGTGCCGGTGTCGTATTCGAGGAAGAACCGCACCGCGCGGCCCGTCGCGTTCCGGCAGTCGCGCCCGTCCGGGTGGATCGCCCGCGATGTCGGCCAGGTACTCGATGAAATGGTCCGCTAAGTTTGCGGCAGCCTGGGGAAGTGGAGTTCTGTTGGTTCCCAACTCATTGGCCGGATCTGGGGCAAGGGCCGCGGACACCGTGAAGGTCGAGGCCGCCTGCTCAGCTGGCTGTTATCGGGTGTTGTTCGACGGCCTTGGTGGTGTTGCGGATGGCGCGCAAGAGTAGGGCGGCGGTGATCACCACCAGGGGTGCCGGAGTCGGCTCGGCGATGATGGCGCACACGACACCCCAGGCGAGCACTGTCCAGGCCAGGAAGGCGGGTGGAACGATTCCGTGCCGGGTCATCCACATCACGAGCAAGCCGACGAGGGTGAGTGGCAGGCCGAAGCCGGCTGGGTTCGCCCAGAAGGCGTTGGCCGACTCGGTGTCTTCCCACCAGTGGCCCCAGAGCTGTAGCGACAGCCAGTTCCCGATCTGCGCCGAACTGAGCAATAGTCCGACAGTCAGGTGCCCGGCGCCAATGAATGCGAGAACGCCGCCTGCCCACTTGATCATCTGATTCTCACAGGGTTGCTGCATCGCGCGCCTCCAGGTAGTTATACGGTACCGTATAACTCCGAGCTTACGATCGTGTATGTGGCTCCCTATAGATGCTGTGGGTGTGGTGATTGGCACGTTGTGATTGGGTATGTCAGTCAGATATGTTGCGCTGCTTTTACTTTCGGTTGATCGGTCAATCGCGACCATCGCGATGGCAGGGCATCGTCACCCTGCTATATCGCGGTGATCGCGATCCGGGTGCGGCTACTGGACGCCGCCGACCATGTCCGGCGTCAGGTGAGACGCCCTGCTGCGGCGATGGTCAGGGCGATGTCGACGATCATGTCCTCCTGGCCGCCGACCAGCCCACGTCGACCGGCCTCCATTAGCAGGGTGCGTGTGTCGATGCCGTAACGCGCGCCGGCGGTTTCGGCGTGGCGCAGGAAGCTGGAGTACACCCCGGAGTAGCCGAGGGTCAGGGTTTCGCGGTCGACACGGACCGGCCGGTCCTGCAGCGGGCGGACGAGATCGTCGGCCGCGTCTTGCAGGGCGAAGACGTCGCAGCCGTGTCGCCACTCCAGCAAGTTCGCGACCGCGATGAACGCTTCGATCGGGGTGTTTCCGGCACCGGCGCCGTGACCGGCCAGCGAGGCGTCGACGCGGATGGCGCCGTGTTCGACGGCGGTGACGGAGTTTGCCACCGACAACGAGAGGTTCTCGTGGGCGTGAATGCCTATTTCGGTTCCGTGGTCGAGAGTGTCGCGGTATACCCGAATGCGTTCGCGCACATCGTCCATGGTGAGTCGGCCGCCAGAGTCCGTGACATAGACACAATGCGCGCCATAGCTTTCCATCAGCTTCGCCTGCGCGGCCAGATCCGGGGCCGACGCCATATGGCTCATCATCAGGAAGCCGGCGACGTCCATGCCCATCTCACGTGCCGTCGAAATATGCTGGGCGGCAACATCGGCCTCGGTGCAGTGGGTGGCGATGCGCACCGACCGGACACCCAGCTCGTAGGCGCGGCGCAGCTCCGCGACCGTGCCCACGCCGGGAAGCAGCAGCGTGGTCAGGCGGGCCCGGTCGATATTGGCGGCGGCTGCCTCGAGCCACGCCCAGTCACTGTGTGAACCGGGACCGTAGTTGACCGATCCGCCCGCGAGGCCATCGCCGTGGGCGACCTCGATGGCGTCCACCCCCGCGGCGTCGAGGGCGGCCACGATCGTACCGACGTCCTCCGGTGTGATTCGGTGGCGAACCGCGTGCATGCCGTCGCGCAGGGTGACGTCCTGGATGAAGAGGCTGGTCGGGCTCATCGAGCGTTCTCCTTCTGCGACTGCGCGATTCGCTCCGCGACCCGGACGGCCGCCGAGGTCATGATGTCGAGGTTCCCGGCGTAGGCGGGCAGATAGTCCGCGGCGCCCTCGACCTCCAGGAACACCGAGACACGGTGGGTCGGCATGCCGCGCGCGCCGTCGGTCAGCAGTGTGTGCACCGGCTCGCCGGACGGAATCGGGTCGATCTGGACCTGTTGTTTGAGGCGATAGCCGGGCACGTAGGCCGCGACCTCGCCGACCATCTGCTCGATCGAGGCCCGGATTCGCTCGTGGCTACCGGTATCGGCGGCGTCGACCAGGCAGTAGACCGTGTCGCGCATGATCAGCGGTGGCTCGGCCGGATTGAGAATGATGACCGCCTTGCCGCGCTCGGCGCCGCCGACCTTTTCGATTGCGTGCGAGGTGGTTTCGGTGAACTCGTCGATATTGGCCCGGGTGCCCGGCCCCGCGGACCGCGACGAGATGGAGGCGACGATCTCGGCGTAGGCGACGCGCGTCACGCGCGAGACGGCGGCCACGATCGGAATGGTGGCCTGCCCGCCGCAGGTCACCATGTTCACGTTGGGGGAGTCGAGGTGATCGCCGAGATTGACCGCGGGCACGACGAACGGTCCGATCGCGGCCGGAGTCAGATCGATCATGCGTTTACCCAGCGGTGCGAGCCGAGTGTGGTTGTGCTCGTGGGCCTTCGCCGATGTCGCGTCGAAGACGATGTCGATGTCGTCGAAGCCGGGCATGCGGAGCAGCCCGTCCACGCCGTCGGATGTCGTCGCAACGTTCATGGCCGCCGCCCGCGCGAGCCCGTCGGAGGCCGGGTCGATGCCGACCATGGCGGCCGTCTCGAGGACCGGGGAGCGCCGCAGTATCTTGACCATCAGGTCGGTGCCGATGTTCCCGGACCCGATGATCGCGACCTTGGTGCGAACAATGCTGTCACTCAAGGGATTACCTTTCACGAGAAGGACGCCGACACCTGGCCGAGTCCGTGGATGTGCACGTCGACGACCGCGCCCGCAGGGACGGGGCGCATCGGCCCCAGGGCGCCGGACAAGATCACTTGCCCGGCCCTGAGCGGATTCCCGAAGGTCCGTGCCTGCCGCGCGAGCCACGACAGCGCGTGCAGTGGATCGCCCAGGCAGGCGGCCCCGGTGCCGGTCGACACCACCTCGCCGTCGATCTCCATGCGCATGGTCACCGTGGCCGGTTCCAGTTCGTCGAGGGTCTTCTGCTCCGCGCCGAGCACATAGACACCGCTGGAGGCGTTGTCGGCGACGGTGTCGGCGAACGAGATGTCCCAGTCGATGATTCGACTGTCGACGATCTCGAGCGCCGCGAGCGCCGCGCCGACCGCCCGGCGGCACTGGGCATCGTCGAGCGGCCCGTCGGCGAGATCCGCGGCGAGGACGAACGCGATCTCCGCCTCCACCCGCGGTTGCAACAGCCGCGCGAGCGGAATTTCGTCGCCATGCGCGAAGGCCATGTCGGAGAACAGGACTCCGAAATCGGGCTGGTCCACACCCAACTGCCGCTGGACCGCCGCCGAGGTCGCGCCGATCTTGCGCCCGACCACCTCGGCTCCCGCGCCGACCCGAATGGCGTTGCAGTGCTCCTGGATTCGGTAGGCGGTGCGCACGTCGTCCGGGCCGATCAGGTCGCGCAATGGCGCGCAGGGGCGGCGGGTCGCGGTGGCCTCCGTCAGACGTCGTGCCGCGCGGGCGACGATCGCCTCGTCGACAACCGATGACATGACAACCTCCTTGGTGTCGTACTGTGAGGGCGGCGATCAGTCCACCTCGGCCCTCGGGGCCCGCGCAGTAAATCCGGTCCGGTGAGTGGACCGGTCGCAGGAATTGAGGCATTCCCATGATTTCGAGCCTGGATCCGCGCTCGGTACTGGGGCGGATCGTGTTGATCCTGGACGCTTTCGAGGTCGGGGACAATGCGATCGGCCTGTCCGAGCTGGCCCGGCGAACCGGCCTGCCGAAGGCCACCGTGCACCGGATGTGCCAGGACCTGGTCACGGCGCGCCTGCTCACCCCGTCCTCGGACGGCTACGGCCTGGGGCGCGGATTGTTCGAACTCGGCCTGCGCGCCTCCGTCGAGAGCGCGCTGCTCGAGGTGGCGATCCCGTTCATGCAGGACTTGTACGCCCACACCCGTGAGACCGTTCACCTCGGCGTACTCGACGGCGACGAGGTCGTCTACCTCAGCAAGATCGGCGGCCACCGCCAGGCGCCCGCGCCATCGCGGGTCGGCGGTCGAATGCCCCTGTACTGCACGGCGATCGGCCGGGTCCTGCTGGCCCACTGTGATTCGTCCACCGTCGACCGGATCCTGTCCGGCCGTCTGATCCGCCGCACCCCGCGCACGATCGTCGGAGCGGGCCTGCTGCGCGCCCAGCTCGACCGCGTGCACGCAGACGGCGTCGCCTTCGAGTACGAAGAATCCTCGGTCGGGATCGCCTGCATCGCGGCCCCCATCCGCGGCGTCGGCGGCCAGCTTGCCGCGATCTCGGTCACCGGTCCCACCTCGCGTTTTCGCCCCGGCGAACATATCGGTCCGGTGCGCGCGGCCGCGGTCGGCGTGGAAGCCATCCTGGCCCGGCGGTCGCGGCCGAATCCCCGCTGACCCACCCCGCCTCTTGACGCCTTGCCGCAGCCGGTCTTATCGTTCGATCAATCAATCAATTGATCAATCGAACGACCGGAAGAGGTTGTGTAGATGGCGCAAACCGTTGCCGACCGTGACGTCACACGAACACATGTCGTCGAGGCCGGGGGAATTCCGACCAAGGTCCTGACCGCGGGATCGGGCCGCCCGCTCGTGCTGCTGCACGGTTCCGGTCCGGGGGTCTCGGCGGCGGCGAACTGGTCCGGCCTGATCCCGGAGCTCGCCCGGGACTTCCAGGTGATCGCACCCGATATCGCCGGGTTCGGCGCCTCGATCGGGTCCGCGGGCACCACGTACGGGATCAAGCTCTGGGTGCGCCAACTCGTCGAGTTGCTCGACGCGCTCGAATTGCCCTCAGCGACCCTGCTGGGCAATAGTTTCGGCGGCGGCCTGTCCCTCGCCGCGGCGCTGAAACATCCGGAGCGGGTCGACGGGCTCGTCCTGCTCGGTACGCCGGTCGGAACCTTCGAGATGACCGAAGGGCTGCGCTCCGGCTGGCATTACGAACCGAGCGAAGCCGAAATGCGCCGGATTCTACGGATATTCGCGCACGATCCTGCCCTCGTGACCGACGAGATGGTTCGCGAGCGGTACGAGGCCAGTGCCCGTCCCGGCGCACAGGACGCCTACCGCCGTCTCATTCCCGAACCCGGCCCGGAGGGAACGCCGGTCAAGGGCGTGCCGGAGGAGTCGCTGCGCACCATCGCGCAGCCGACACTCGTCCTGCATGGCCGGGAGGATCTCGTCATTCCGGTCGAACTTGCCTGGCGCGCAGCGCATCACATCCCGAACGCCGACCTGAAAGTGTTCTCGCGGTGCGGCCACTGGGTGCAGTTGGAGCGACGCGACGAATTCCTCTGTGAGGTCCGCGATTTCCTGGGCGGGCTGTCATGAGTCGATCGGGTTTGGACAAGGCGCTCTACGACATCGTCGCGGGCAAACAGGCGCGCGACAGTTTCGTCTCGGACACCGGTGGATTCCTCGACAGGTACCGGCTCGACCCGGACGAGCGCGCGGCCGTGGGTGGCATCGACCTCCCCGCGTTGCAGGACCGGGGCGCGAATCCCATGTTGCTGTGGGGGCTGTGGATGACCTTCGGCGATCGCAGCCTGCCCGGCTATCTGGCCGAACTCCGAGGCGGACAAACCCTCTCGATCTGGAAGGACCGTAAGAATGGCTGAGCTGGTGGGCGGTTTCCTTGTGCCGCACGACCCGATGGTCCTCACCGATCCGCAGGCGCCGCCCGAGGCGATCCGGGAGCGAATCTTCGACGCGTACGCCGAGGTGGCAAGGCGGGTAGCGGATCTCGCCGCCACGACCCTGATCATTATCGGCACTGACCACTATCTACTGTTCGGCCCGGGCTGCTTGCCGCAGGCGCTGATCGGCATCGGGGATGTCGACGGGCCGCTGGAACGTCTTCCGGGCATGCGCAAGCGGCAGTTTCCGGACAACCAGGCGCTGGCGCGCCATCTGGTGAGTCACGGGCACCACACCGGAATCGATTGGGCCGTAGCCGATTCCCTGACCGTCGACCATTCCGTCGCGATCCCGTACTTCCGCATCGGCGCCGATGCGGAGTTGCCGGTGATTCCGATCTATCTGGCCTGCGGGGTCGAGCCGCTGCTGCCGCTGCGGCGGGCCGCGCAGATCGGGGCGAATCTGAAGGAGGCCGTGGAGAGTTGGGACGGGAACGAGCGGGTGGTCGTCATCGGAAGCGGTGGCATCAGCCACTGGGTCGGCACCGGCGACATGGGCCGGGTGAACGAGACCTTCGATCGCATGGTCCTGGATCTCGTCGCCGCGGGCGATGTGGAGACCCTCGCCTCGCTGCGCGATGAGTACATCCTCGACCACGGCGGCAACGGCGGTCTGGAGATCAGGAACTTCGTGGCCGCCATGGCCGCGCTCGGCCCGTGCACGGGCACTGTCATCGCCTATGAGGCTGTGCCGGAATGGATTACCGGTCTCGGGTTCGCCGAACTCATCCCGAATCGGGTCGCGGAAGCGATCGTGTCATGACCACCGGTACCTCGGCCGCGTGCCATCTCGGGCCGGTCGGTCTGCTCGACGGCCGGGAGATGGTGCGTGTGACTCCGGACGGATGGCCGCCGCTGCTCGTCTACCGCGTGGACGGTGAGATCTACGTGACCGCCGATACCTGCACCCACGCCACCGCGTCGCTGTCGGAGGGCGAGCTGGAGGGCCACACCATCGTTTGCCCGGTGCACTGGGCCGAATTCGATATCCGCACCGGTCGTGCGCTGTGTTTCCCGGCCACCCAGGCTCTGGCCACCTATGAGGCGTCGATCGACGACGGCCAGATCTATGTGCGCAGTAGTAGGAGCAAGGGAAGTGACGAACAATGAGTAAACCGCTATCGGCGGCCTTGGACCTCCAGCTGTTGAACGAGGGCCTGCTGCCGCGCGACATCTTCTGGTCGGAGGCGATCTACCAGCGCGAACTCGAGCGGATCTTCGCCCGCGCCTGGGTGTTCATCGCACACGAAAGCCAACTGCCGCAGGCCGGTTCGTTCCTCACCACCCGGATCGGAGAGGACGAGGTGATCGTCGTCCGCAACCGCGACGGCCGGGTGGGGGCGTTCCTGAACAGCTGCCCGCACCGGGGCAACCGTGTCTGTTCGGCGGAGGTCGGGGTCGCGCGCGGCTTCGTCTGCAACTACCACGGCTGGTCGTTCGGTCTGGACGGGTCGCTGCGCGGCATGCACGAATCCGGTTCCTACGACCGTGAACCCGGCTTCGACCGCTCCCGGGTGGGCCTGACTCCGGTGGCCCAGGTCGAGGGCTACAAGGGCCTGCTGTTCGCGACCTTCGACCCGAGCGCGCCGCCGCTCACCGAATTCCTCGGCGATTTCACGTTCTATCTCGACGTCATGCTCGACAACGATCCGGGCGGAACCGAATTCGCCGGCGGCTGCATCTCCTCGATTCTCGGCTGCAATTGGAAGATCGCCGCCGAGAACTTCGCCGGCGACGCGCTGCACGCCGGATGGACACACGCCTCCGGAGCCGAGGCGATGCTCGGCGGGCCGGTGGCCACACTCGGCGACGAGGCCAACGAGAGCTATCATGTCAATGCCAACGGCCACTGCTGGGAATTCAACCTCGACGGCGTCGGTAATGCGGCCACGCTCGGGGACAAACGCATCCTGGACTATCTGCGCGAGCAACGCGACGTGTTCGAGGCCCGACTCGGATCGACCCGGGCCAAGATGGTCGGCTCGGTCAGCTCGGCGAATGTTTTCCCCAACTTCTCGTTCCTGCCCGGCCAGAACACCTTCCGCACCTGGCAGCCGCTCGGCCCCCACAAGACCGAGCTGCGCACCTGGGTACTGGTCAATCGTGATGCGCCGCAAGAGGTCAAGGACGCCTGGAAGAAGGGCGCGATGCTGACCTTCTCGCCATCCGGCGTCTTCGAAATGGACGACGGCGAGAACTGGGAGGGTTCGACGCACAGCAATCGTGGATTCGTGACCCGCCAACAGCCGCTGCACTACGGACTCGGCCTGGAGAGTCGCGTCGACCACCCCGAACTGCCCGGCAACGTGTACCGCGGGCAGATCAACGACGCCAATCAACGAGCGTTCTACCGCCAGTGGTCGAAGATGATGACCTCGAGCGACTGGGACGAACTCCTGGACAAGGGGCCTCGCGATGACACCGACCGCTGACCCGAAAACGATCGAAAACATCGATATCAACCTCTATGTCGAGGTCGCGGCGTTCGCCGCGCGGGAAGCGCGACTACTCGACGAGGAACGCTATCCGGAATGGCTGGCGCTGTTCACCGAGGACGCGACCTACTGGGTGCCCGGCATCGAGAACCGTGGCCGCCACGACCGCTCCGGCACCCACGCGCCGCACCGCATGGCGTACTTCGACGACACTGTCGCCGATCTCCGGCATCGGGTGGACCGATTCACCGCGCCGACGGCGTGGGCCGAGGATCCGGCGACTCGGCATCTGCATGTCATCTCCAATATCGAAGTCGAATTGTGCGATATACCAGGGGAATTGACCGTGCGCTCGGTCTTCGTGAACTACCGGGGCCAGGGCGGCAACGACTCCGCGGTCCTGTACGGCAGGCGGGTCGACCGCTTGCGACGCGTGGACGGGCGACTGCGCATCGCAGCGCGAAAGGTCCTGCTGAGCCACGCGACGCTGCCCGCCAAGAACATCAACACCTTCTTCTGATGGGACGGATCTGATGGGTCGACTGGAAGGGCGGGTAGCCCTCGTCACCGGCGGCGGTGACGGCATCGGGCGCGCCGTGGTCGAACGATATGTGCACGAAGGCGCGAACGTCGTTGTGCTGGAACGGGACAAGCAGCTGGCCGACGCGCTCGAAGAGGCGCATGCCGACCGGGTCGCCGCCGTCGTCGGTGATGTCCGCGATCCCGCCGCGCACCTCGCGGCCACCGCGTGCGGTCTCGATGTGTTCGGCCGAGTGGATATCTACGTCGGTAATGTCGGCGTGTACGACTACGGCGCGAAGCTCGACGACGCGGAACTCGCGGAACTGCCCGGCAATTTCCACGAGTTGTTCGCCACCAATGTGCTGGGCTACCTGCTCGGCGTCCGGGCCGCGAGCGCGGCATTGCGCAAGAGCCGGGGCTCGATCATTCTCACCAGCTCGTCGAGTGGGTCCTACGCGGGTGGCGGCGGCGCACTGTATGTGGCCTCGAAACACGCTGTCGTGGGGCTGATACGGCAGCTCGCCTACGAATTCGCACCGGACGTGCGAGTCAACGGCATAGCGCCAGGGGTCACCCGCACCGGCCTGACCGGCGTGGGCGGACTCGGCGGCGACCGCCACCTGCGCGAGGAGACTCGACTGCTCGAGAACATCGCCAGGACGATCCCGCTGGGATTCGTCAGCGAGCCGGAACAGCACACCGGTCTTTACGTGTCGCTGGCCTGCCCCGAGGACACCGGATTCGTCACCGGCGCGGTCTTTCCCAGTGACGGGGGACTCGAGGTGCGCGGGCGGCGAGCCGCGCGCGCGGGCCGAGCCGAGGAACAATCATGACGCGGCCGGAACGGGTGGTCGTCGTGGGCGGCGGTCTGGCCGGGCACACGGCGGCGGTGACACTGCGCTCGTACGGCTTCCAGGGGCGACTCACTCTGATCACGCAGGAGTCGACCGAGCCCTACGATCGTCCACCACTGTCGAAGGAACTGTTGGCGGGAACCGCGATTCAGCCCCAACTGAGCCCCGGCCTCGCCGATCTCGAGGTCGAACTGCGGACCGAAACCATCGCGGTCGGGGTCAAGCCCGGTGAAATCCTCACCACCGCAGGGGCATTCCCGTTCGACGCCGCCGTTTTGGCCCCTGGGCTGCGGTCACGGCCGCTGCGGAGCGGCACCGGCGCGCAACCAGCCCGGGTGCTGCGAACTCTTGAGGACGCCGTCGGGCTGCGCGCTGAAATGGCTGCGGGGCAAAGGGTGCTGATCGTCGGCGCGGGCCTGATCGGGGCGGAGGTCGCGACCGCCGCCGCTGCGGCCGGTTGCCGGGTCTCGGTGGTCGGACCGGACTTCGGCCCGGCCCTGGCCGCGGTGCCCGATTCGGTCCTCGACGAGATCCGGGGGTGGTACGACGAGTGCGGCATTCGTCTCACGATCGGGGTTCAGGTCCTCGAAACCACGCCCGCCGGAGTGCTGCTCAGCGATTCCAGCCGTCGCGCCGCCGACCTGGTGGTCGCCGCGATCGGCGGGTTACCCGCGACATCGTGGCTGGACGGCAGCCCGATAGCCCGGACTCCGGCGGGGTTCATCAGCACGGATGAATATCTGTGCACCGGTCTGCCCGGCGTCTACGCCGCGGGCGACGCGATCGCCTGGCGCTCGGCCCGATACGGCTGCGACATGCATCTCGAGCACTGGCATCACGGGGCCGACTCGGCCCAGACCGCGGCCCGGAACATCCTCGGCGCAGCCGAATCCTACGATCCGCTGCCGTACTTCTGGTCGCACCAGCTCGGCCACAGCCTGCACTACCTCGGCCGCCACGGCCGGGCGGATACCGCCGAGATCCGCCCGGATGCCCGCTCCGGGCGGGCGGTGACCTGGACCCGCGGCGGACAGCCGACGGCCGTACTGGCCCTGGACGCACCACATCTCGTCCGTCGTGCCCGCACCGCGCTCCAGTCGGCGGGCCGACCGGAAATCGGTGTGGCGCAATGACGAATTGGGATGCGGAGATGAAATCCACGAATCGACGATTCGGCGAGCTCGCCGAATCGCTGCGGATTCCGGTGCTGGCGGCTCCGATGTTTCTGGTGTCGGGGACCGACATGGTCACTGCCGCAGCGCGATCCGGGATCATCGGCACCTTTCCTGCCGCCAACGCGCGCACCATCGACGACCTGCGCGTCATGCTCGAGGGCATCACCGCCGGAGCCGACGGGGGCGCGTGGGGAGTCAATCTCATCGTGCACCGCACCTATGACCGGCTCGACGCCGAACTCGCCCTCCTGAGCGAGGCCGCACCCGCGCTGGTGATCACCGCGCTGGGGACTCCCCAGCGTGCGCTCGATGCCGTACATCGCTGGGGCGGATTGGTTTTCGCCGATATCAGCGCACCCGACCAGGCCCGCCGGGCCATTGCCGCAGGCGCCGATGGTCTCTCCGCCGTCTGCTCGGGAGCCGGGGGACACACCGGCAGGTACAGTCCATTCGCGCTGATCGCCGCGATCCGTGAGTTCTGGGACGGACCGCTGATCGCCGGCGGCGCGGTGTCCTCGGGCGCGGGCGTCCTCGCCATGCGCGTCCTTGGGGCCGACCTCGTCACCGTTGGCACGCGGTTGCTCGCGACCGCGGAGAGCCGTGCGGCCGAGGGGCATCGCCGGATGGTGATCGACGCGACGATCGCGGACATCATCACCTCCGACAGTGTGACCGGCGTACCCGCGAACTGGCTCACCGCGAGCCTGGACCGGCACGGGTCGAGGACCGGCGGCCCGACCGGCATCGACTTCTCCGGCGCCATCGCCGATTCCAAAGCCTGGCGCGACGTGTGGTCGGCCGGGGAAGGCGTCGGCGCGGTGCGCGGGCGGGAATCGATCGCCGAGGTGGTGTCCGCACTCAGCGCCGAATACGACGCGGCGCTGGCGCGCGTGCGAGCGGACTCGATTCCCGAGTTCACGCGGTTCGCCGCGCACCGTGCCGATTGATCACCCCGCAAGAACTCGACAAGATTGAATTCGCTCTACTGGAGGTTGTGGTGGCCGCTGTGACTACCGAGGAGATGACGGCCCGCCCGGAACGCGAGCCGTCCGCCAGCATGGTCGAATGCCTGCGCCGGGCAATGGCCGAGGCGCCCGATCGGACCGCGATCGTGTGCGGCGACCGGACACTGTCCTACGCCGAACTGGGCCGGGCGGCCGTGGGTTTGGCCCGCCGACTATCCGGGGCGGTGGTGGCTGGGCGCCCGGTCGCGGTCGTCATGCCGAATGGCCTCGAGCTGTCGGCCGCGATCTTCGCCGCCTGGCTGGCGGGTGCGCAGGTGGCCCTGATGAACCCCGGCTTCACCGGTCGTGAGCTGCGCCTGCTGCTCGAACGATCCGGGGCGAGTGTGGTTCTCGCCGCGGCGGGCGTCGCCGGGCCGGTCGCCACCGCGGCCGAGTCGTTCGGTCTCGAGGTCCTCGTGGTCGGCGGGGCCGACCTGCCTCTCGAATCCTGGTGCCGCGACGAGACACTCACTATTGCCGACGACCAGCTACCCGCGCCGGATCAGTTGGCCACCATGATGTTCACCGGTGGTACCACCGGTGTGCCCAAAGGGGTCGATCACACCCACCACACCCTGATGCTGACCGTCGGCGGCATGGAGTCGTGCTGGCCGACTCGGCTCGGCGTCGAGGTATGGCTGAATGTGGCGCCGTCGTTTCATATTTGGGGATTGCTGATGGGCATCCTCAACCCGCTCTACGGCCACGCCACCGTGGTGATCTGTCAGGGATTCAAGCCCGATGCGGTCGCCTTGGCCATTCGCGAGCACGGGGTCACCGTGTTCAGCGGAGGTCCGGCCGAGATCTACGCCGGTCTGCTGGCGAGTGAGCACACCAATCGCGCGAATCTGTCCACCCTTCGCGTCTGTCCTGGCGGCGGATCGAGGTTCTCCGCCCTACTGCACGAGCGCTGGATGCGCCGGACCGGCGTGGAAATTCGCGAGGCCTACGGGATGACCGAGCTCGCGCCGATCACCTGCAATCGGTGGGATACCGACCCACGGCCGGGTTCGGTCGGTCTGCCCGCGGTATCGGTCGAGGTCCGGGTGGTCGATCTCGAGGACCCGAGCCGATCGGCTCCCAGCCGGGAGGCGGGGGAGATCCGGGTTCGAGCGCCGCACATGACTGTCGGGTACCACGACCCGGCGCACGGCGACGGGGCCTTCGTCGACGGCTGGCTCAATACCGGGGATATCGGCTATCTCGACGACGACGGCTACCTGTTCATCGTCGATCGCAAGAAGGACATGCTCATCGTCGGCGGATTCAATGTCTATCCGCGCGAGATCGACGAGACGTTGTGCCACTTTCCGGGAATCGTCGATGCCACCACCGTGGGCGTGCCCGACGAACGACGAGGCGAGCGTCCGGTGTCGTTCATCGTCATCGACCGCGACGCGATTCTGGATTGGGCGGCGCTGGCCGACTACTGCGCGACGAATCTGGCGCACTACAAACAACCCCGGGACATCCGGGTGGTGGGGCACTTGCCGAAAACCGCCGCGAACAAGATAGATCGGCTCGCGCTGCGCAAGATGGCGGCAGACACCTGAGCCGGCCCTCGGGCACCTGGTCCAGCGGGTTTCCCGGATCCTTCCACGGGCTAAGCTGACATTTTCTACTTCGGCGAAACTACTTGGGAGGCCCACGCGTGGCTGCGCACACGGCGGTCGAGGGGGAATCGGCCTGGGAGGACAAGCGGCGGCGCATTCTCGACGGTGCCGCGGCCGTCTTCTCGTCCCGCGGGTACAGCAAGGGCACTACCAGGGAGATCGCGGCCCAGCTCGACCTCAGCCAGCCGTCCATCTACCACTACGTCGGGTCGAAGGCAGATCTGTTGCGCGAGATCGCATTACAGGTCGATCGGGACATGACGACCGCGCTGCACGACGGCTTGGCGGCGGGCAGCGACCCGGTCACCCAACTGCGCGCCATCGTCACCCGATTCACCCACGCGGTGATCGCGAACCACCTCACCTTCGCTGTTTATCGCAGCGAGCAGCGCTGGCTGGAGCCGGCGGTGGCCGAGGAGGTGCAACTCCACGAACGCGAATTCGTCGCCACTGTCCGCGGTGTCGTCGAGAAGGTGCAGGCACTGAGACAGCTACCGGACGCGCCGTCGTCGGTGCTGACCTTCGCGATTCTGAATATGGTCAGCGAAAGCCATCGCTGGTATCAGCAGGACGGCTCGCTCGATCCCGCGTCGATCGCCGATGCCTACTGCAAACTCATCGGGCTGCCGCCGCAGGATTGACGGCAGCACAACGGTATCGAGGTCTAGACGCGATGTCGTTGTGCTGCCGCTTTGTCGGTTGCCGCGAGATCGGAGCCCCTGCCCTGGCTCGAGGGGACAGGGGCTCCTCTGCTCGGATTCGAATGGCATTCACGTTCATGCCGATCGCGTTTCGGCGTCAGTGCTTGATTCAACGGGCTGTTCGGGTTGAGCGGGCTGTTCGGATTGGCCGGGTTGCCAGGGTCGTTCGCCCAGCAAACGTTGACGCACCAGTCCTGGAAAGCTCTGTCGGCTTTGAGTTCTGGTCGATCGCAGTCGGCCACGTCGTAGGTCCGCGGATCGGAAGGCGCCACCTGTGTCGGTGGTTCTGCAACGGCCGAGACCGTCGAGGCCGCGAGCGGGACCGCGGCTACTGCACCCGCGATCGCGAGGCGGGTCAACGATCTGCCCAGCCGAGTCATCGTGAAATTCACATCGAGCCTTTCGTCTCCACAGCGGGCGCGGTGCCTGCTGCAGCATGAAGTCGTGCCGAATCAACCGGCGGCGCTACTGGTGGACCTTGTTCTTGTGGACCTGATCGCGGTGAATCGGCCCGCGCAGAAAGCGCACGTATCGGCTGTGGCGGCTCCTGGGGGCCGTCCCCGGAACCAGGGCTGTCTCGGCGAGATCGAGTGAGTCCTCCAGTGCGGCGTCATGTAGCCATCGCCACATGAGTGCCCAGGTGAAGCGGTCCTTGCCGTGTGTGCGCATGACCAGCTCGTGGGTCAGGCGGGTATGGGTGGCGTCCAGTTCCTCCACGATGAATCCGTGTGTCCCGTCGAAGCCGAGCGGGCGATGGAAACGGAACAGGACCTCCCGTCCCGGAACGTATTTCACGCAGGTGTAGCGGATCGGTCCGTGGCCGCCCGTGGCATCGACGCTCAGCGGCCGATCGAACCGCATCGCGGGCCACTGTCCGACCGGCCACAGTCGGTCGTCGTCGGTGGACAGCGTATCGAGCAGTCGGCCGACCGCCCGGGCATCGGCTGCGATCACCCGGCTGTGGACATTGCGCACCATGAGCTGGACCTTTCATTTAGCGAATAATCTCTAATTTCAATTAGAGGCTACTCTCTAATACATGTCAAGAATGCCCGCCCACACCCCGGACTCGCTACTGGACGCGGCCGCCGACCTCGCCGCGGCCGACGGCGCGGCCGCGGTCACCATGAGCGCGGTCGCCGCAGCCACGGGCGCCCCGAGCGGCTCGGTCTACTACCGCTTTCCCGATCGAGCCGCGCTGCTGGCAGCCCTGTGGTTGCGCACCATTGATCGATTCCAGAGCGGGTTTTTCGCGGCACTGCGGGTCGATCCGCCGCAGCAGGCCGCCATGCGGGCCGCGCATCACGTGACCAACTGGTCGCGACAGCATCCGACGGACGCGGCGGTCTTGCTCTGGGGCCGCGAATCCTTCGGGTTCGCACAGTGGAGCGCGGAATCCCGAGACATGGCAGCGGCGCAGCAGGCCCGGCTGGACGACGCCATGCGCGAACTCGGCGACCGGCTGGGCTATCGCAGCCCGGCCGACCGACAGCGGTTGGCCTTGCTGATCATCGAGTTGCCTCATGCGGCCGTACGCCGCTGCGCGCGCAATGCCGACGCCGACCTGGCCGACGCTGCCGAGGCTGTCGACCGGATCGTCCGCGGCGCGGTCGGTGGAAATGTCACGCTGCCCGATGGCTCCGCGAGCAGCTAGTACGCGTCACCGCGGCTATCAGCGAAGACTGTCGAAACTCCCCGCAGGGTCGAGGTATTGAGCGTCGGCGACGCTGTGCAGAAGTTCCGTCATCGCGTGCAGGGCACCGCCGAGGGCTTCGATCGCGGTGTTCTCGGCGGGGTCGGTGGACCAGGTGGTCGGCTCGGTCATCGTCGGCTCCGAATCGTGTGTCACCGGATGGTGGGGGTGGCCAGATGGTGAATGGTGCGGCGCTGGTAGGCGTCGCCGGCGCGCAGCACGGTGGCCTCGTCGAAGTGCTTGCCGCTGATCGACATCGACAGCGGCATGCCGTCCGCCGACAGCCCGATCGGGAGGGTGAGAGTGGGGTTGCCGAGCGGATTCCAGTACGGGGTGTGCAGGGAAGCCAGCACATTCAGCGGCTGCAACTGATCGATGGCGTCCAGCCGGGGTGCGCCGAGGTGCCCGGTCGGAGTGACGACCAGATCGACGGCGGTGAGCAGTTCGGCCATGCGGGCCGCGGCGATCCGCCGGACACGTTGTGCCTGCACGTAATCCGATGCAGAGACGGCCGACCCGGACGCCAGGATGATGCGGGTGGCCTGTCCGTAATCCTCCCAGCGATTGCGCAATGCCGGACGGTGGTACGAATGAGCCTCGGCCAGCATGACAACGACATCGATGGCCACCACCTCGGGATACATCGGCACTTCGACGGGGACGATGCGGGCCCCGGCCGCGGCGAGGACATCTAGTGCCGCGGTGAACCGCTCGGGCTGGGCCGGGTCGATGCCCGCGTCGGCGTAGCGGTCCAGGTTGTCGACTCCGATGGTGAGGCCCTCGAGATCACCGGTGAGCACGCCCGGGTAATCGTCGACAGGTGTTGTCGCGCTGTAGGAATCGGCCGGCTCGTGCCCGGCGATGATCGACAGCAGCAGTGCGCAATCGGCGGCGCTGCGGGCCACCGGCCCCACATGATCGAGGGTGTAGCCCAGTGGCACCACGCCGGACTTGGGCACGCGGCCGAAAGTGGGTTTGAGTCCGGTGATTCCGTTGAACGCGGCGGGGATTCGGATGCTTCCGGCGGTGTCGGTGCCGATCGCCGCCAAGCACATGCCGGTCGCGACGCCACTGGCGGATCCGGAGCTCGACCCGCCGGCCCAGCGGTCGGTGTCCCAGGCGTTGCGCGGAATCGGGAAGGGCTTGTCCGGATCCGGCACGCCGACAGCGAATTCCATGGTGGTGGTCTTGCCGGTGATGATCGCACCGGCTTGCTCGAGCCGCTTCACCACCGCGGCATCACCGGTGGCCAGGGCCCAGGCGGGGTCGAGCACCAGGCTCTGTGCGGTGGTCGGTCCGTGCCGGCTGACGAGAATATCTTTGATGCCCAACGGGATTCCGTCCAACGGCGCCAGGGGACGCCCGGCCGCGATCTTTGCATCGACCCGGGCGGCCCGCTCGCGGGCGATATCGTCGAACCGGGTCAGGTACACGCCGACGCGGTCGTCGAGGGCGTCGGCGGTGGCCAGGCATTGTTCGAGTAGTTCACTCGCGGTGATCTCGCCATGGCGCAGTGCTGCCGTGGCATCGGTGACGGTGGTGATCCGGGTGGTCGTGGTCACGGGTGTCCTCATCAGCAGGGTCGCGGGGGCAGGGAGCGGGTCAAATCGATGCGGGGTATGTCACCGAACTTCATGACGACATCACCGCGAAGAGCGCCGAGTGCGTAGTCGACCGCCTCACCGTCTGGATTGCGAATCGTCTGTTCCCACAGCAGGATCGGATCACCCTGCGCGATGTGGAGCAGTGTGGCGGAGCAATCGTCGGCAGCGGCGGCCTGTACGGCCAGATCGAAGCCCGCGACAGTGACATCGCTGGAGTGCAGCAGCGAGTAGAAGTCGGTCCGAAACTCCTGCTGGTCGACTCGCGACGCCTCCGTGGAACGGAGGTAGTTGGTGAAAACCGCCATCGGCCGGTCGTCGATGAGCAACACGTAGTCGATGCACAGGCAGTCGTCGTCGACCGCGACACCGTCGAGCTGAGCAGCTACCGCGCTCGGCGCGGGTATCCAGTTCCAGCGCAGTAGACGCGGCGTGATGTGGCCGTCGGCCAGATACGTCTCGAACAAGTTGCCTTGTGGCGGAAGGACACCCGGCACCACGTACTCCTCGCGGATCGTCATGGTGCCGACTCCCCGTCGTCGTTCGACGAGTCCGTCGCGGCGCAGCAGGTCGAGCGCTTCACGCACCGTCTCCCGTGACGCCTGATGCTGCGCCATGAGCTCGGATTCGGCCGGAAGCCGGCCATCGACGAAAGCGCCTCGGCGAATCTCGGCCCGCAACAGGTCGCGCACCCGCCGTGCCGCCAATTGGATGGAGCCGGGCAACAACTGATCGAACCGACGGCGGAGCGTCAGGCGGCCAGATCGGTCGCCGACGTTCGCACCTGGAACCCGGTGCTGTCGATGATCGTGCATGACGCCAGGTTGCGTGCTCACGCCGTTACGCGGCGGAGTATCGAGTTAATGCTGAGTTACGCCGGAATCGGCATTGCGCGCGCCACCGCTACCTGCGAAAACGTCTCGCCGACAGCAATGTTTCGCGGGGTCACACACCGCTGTCGGCCCGGGCGCCGCTGGTCATCCGTGAATGTGTCGACGGTCGATGCGAACCGATACCGACGAAACCTCCCCAGGACCACCGCGCCGAACACGGTCCACAGTCCCAGCACCCACACGATGAAAAGCGGTGGCGTGATGCCGCGACGGTCCAGCCACAGCGCGGTCAGCCCGACCAGGACCAGCGGAATTCCGAAACTGTCCAGCGACAGCCACAGTGCGCTGTTGGCCGGGCTCATCACGGCCAAGTCGTCATGCCACAGCGCCCCACTGAACCAATCGCCGGCATAGCGCGCGGCGCGCATCCAGGTCAGGGCCAGGATCGTATGTGCGGCACCGAACAACACGATCAATCGGCCTGCCCACGCGATCACCGGACCTCCTCGGTTTCGCGCACGGCCCCGACGGACCTGACCGAATCATGCTGGCGCCACGCGTGATCCCACCGCCGCATCATCGCGGGTTCGTTCCAGCCCAGCAGGGCACCGAGCCGCCGGCGCACCGCGAACAGGAATCGCACCGGCGCGGAAGCGGTCGCCGGGCCAGCGCCCGCACGGATCGCGGCGAGGACGACCGGAAAGTCGTCCGGTCCGGCGCCCGGCGCGCGAAATGTCCACACATCCTGCACCCGGAAGTCCGGCGCGAGCTCGTGGATGCTCCATGGCCGGTCGGTGTGCTCGGCGTGGGGGAGTCGATTGGGCAGCACAGCTGCGAATGGCATGGCATCGTCCTCTTTGGTTATACGGTTGCGTATAATTGGAGGCCAGGGCAGTTATACGGTTCCGTACAACGCTGGATACGGGTGAGGTGGATCACGGCATGGGCGCGCTGCGCACACCACGCGAAACATGGATCGACGAAGGGCTGCGGGTGCTGGCCGCGAAGGGCGTCGATGCCGTGCGCGTCGAGGTACTGGCCAAGGCGCTAGGGGTGACCAAAGGCGGGTTCTACGGCTACTTCGCCGACCGCGAAGCGCTCCTGGCGGCAATGCTGGATACCTGGGAACGCGAGGCGGTCGACAATGTGCTCGAGCAGCTCGAGCAGACCGGCGGCAGCGCATTGGACAAGGCTCAGCTGGCCGGTCGGCTCACCTTCTCCGACGATCGGTTGCTCCCCATCGACCTGGCCATCCGCGACTGGGCCCGGCGCGACGGGGCCGTCGCCGAATGTCTACGTCGAGTGGACAACCGGCGCATGGACCTGCTCCGCGACGCGCTCGCAACGGTCTGCTCGGATCCCGACGAGATCGAGGCTCGTAGTCTGCTCGCCTTCTGCACGGCCATCGGTAGCCACTTCCTCGCCGCCGACCATCCTGGCCGCACTCGCGAAGAGGTGATCGCCCGCGCGGGTGATCTGATCCTGAACCGCACGGCGGGTGGGAACCGATCGAAGGGGTCCGTGAAATGACAATCGAACGAACGCCGCACGGCAAAAGCGTTGAGGTGCACGGGATCTTCCAGAAGGTCGCCGGGTACTACGATCGGATGAATGCCATCATGACCCTCGGTCGGCACCGCCGATGGTGCCGTGAAGTCGCCGAGAGCCGATCGTGGAATGGGGAATGCGTACGGTCGTCCCGCTGCTCGGTCGGGTCGTGTCCGGAGACCGGTCGTCCTATGCCTATCTCGAATCCAGCACGCGAGCTTTCGGGTCGCCTCAGGAGGTCGCGGATCTGTTGAGGCGCCTGGGGTTTCGCGACATCAGTTGGGGCACAATGTTATTCGGCACGAACGTCATTCTGTCGGCGACCAAGTCGCACTGAACGTCACCGTCCTGTGGCGTGCCTCTCTATTGGTTGTACGCACTCGTATAACGGGTCTAACGTCCTGTTATACGCAACCGTATAACAGGACAGGAGGCCCCGATGTCCAGGAAACTCCCCGAAATAGAGCACACCGCCCGCCCGTGGCGCATCCACGAGATCGCCCCCGACTTCCGGATCGAGGATGTGTGGGCGTTTCGCACCCCCGGGGCCGGGCCGGACGATTTCCCCGTGATGCGCGCCGCGCTGCGGGCGAGCGGCGGGCTGTCCCAGAATCCTCCGCTGGTCGCGTTGGTGTTCGCGGTGCGATGGAAGCTCGGCGCGATCTTCGGCTGGGACAAGGCCGAGACCGGTCTGGCGGGTCGGGTCGGGTCGCTGCGCGACCGCCTGCCGGATGACCTGCGGTCGGCCGAATCCGGGGGACCGGCAGGCGACACCCCGTTCACTACCGTGTACGAGCTGCACGATGAATCCGCCGACGAACTAGCGAACAAAACCGTGCACACGATCATGCACCTCGGGTGGGTCCAGGGCGACTCGGGTGATTACGAGCTGCACATGGCGGCCCTGGTCAAACCGAACGGACTCTTCGGGCGGCTGTACATGGCTGGGATCGCGCCGTTTCGGTATCTGCTGGTCTATCCGGCACTGACGCGACAATGGGAACGCGCCTGGCGTGAGCGGGCGCACCCGAACACCGGACGGGCCGCGAGCCACGGAGAGTTCGAATGATCCACTCTCCCAACGCTGATCCGCTGCCCGTCGTCGGGGAGAAGGCATCGTGAACGGGCGTTCCGGACCGGACGTGACCGAGGGCGTGCTGACGCACGGTCTGCCGTATCGCGCATTCGGGTCGGGGCGGCCGTTGCTGCTGCTGCGATGGTTTGCTCCAGATCACGCCAATCCCACAGGGCTGTTACGCATCTCGGAGACCGCGATGCTCGAGCCGCTCGCCCGGTGCTTCCGGGTGTATGCGGTGTCGAGGGCACCGGGGATGGCGGCAGGCACCACCATGGCCGAGATCGCGGCCGAGCACGCCGACGCGATCAGCGCCGAGTTCGGCACGGCCGTCGACGTTCTCGGAATCTCGTCGGGTGGCTCGATCGCCCTCCAGATGGCCGCGGATCACCCGGATGCGGTGCGGACGCTGACGGTTGCGTCCTCCGGCGACACGCTGTCCGAAGCCGCCCGGACAGCCCAGATGAACTACGCATCAGCGCTGGCGGCAGGCCGCCGAGGACTGCATCATCTCGCGCCCGCCGTATCCGGCTCTCGAATCCTCGCCGGATTCGCGAGCGTCGTGATGTGGCTCGCGGACCCGTTGCTGAGGCCGGCCTGCGCTGCCGACGCCGTGGCCTTTCTGCGTGCGGAAGACGTATTCGACATCGGTGCCCGGCTCGGTGACATCACCGCGCCGACATTGGTGATCGGCGGCGACCGCGACACCGGCTACCCCGTCGAGACCTTCCGCAGGACTGCGGCGGGCATCCCCGGCGCGCGGTTGATCATCTATCCCGGAGCGACCCATATGGGAGTGATCCGACACGCTCGATTCGCCGAGGACGTTGCCTCATTCACCGCCACTCGAGAACGGACAAGGTAGCGGCACCGGCGAACCGGACCGCGATCATCATCGAGACCGAGACCGTGGATTCCGTCAGCCCCGGTGCGGCGGTTGTACACCGACCCCATGTCCCGGCGCGCACCGCCAAACCGGGGGGAGTTCCATCGACATCGATGGCGAACCCGCCGCGCTAGGACCGACCGGATATCGTCCCCTACGGTGCTTGGCTCACTGTGGGCAGTTGTCCCCGCAGGCGTGGGTCATGTGCTGGTCGAAGAGCCGGACCAGAATGCCCGCGTAGGACGGGTCCTCGTTGGCTCATAACCCAGCGGTCGCAGGTTCAAATTCTGTCCCCGCTACCAACGAGGGCGGTCCTGACCAGTAGGTTTCGGGACCGCCCTGAATTTTGGTCGAGGTTCTTGGCAACGGATTTGGCACTGGGACTGTTCGTGGTCGCGAAGCTCGCTGTGAAGCACGGGATTTAGGTTCGCTTGGCCGAGTCCGTCTACAGCGGCATCCGAGCTGTAGTGCTGATTCCGTCCAGCGTGATCACCGACTTCGACGAGCATCATCTCGGCGCAGTCGTTCCGACACGAGTTCCAGCGAAACCCGCTCTCGTGCAGGCGGCGCGAACCACGCTGGGCGTGGCCGTCTCGCCTCGGATCGCTGAATCCGCCCGCCCGCACCCGGTTTCGAGCTCGCCGCCGCTCGAAACCGCCTCGCCACAGCCGTCCGACCATCGCCCACCGCTGCCGCAGCGCATCCGCCGCTCCGGTCCCGTCGAACCGGTCCGTCACCAGCCCGCGCCACCGAGGCAACGGACCGCGGACGAGGCACGTGACCGAATCTCGGCAGTGATGGACGCCAGCCGCAGGGCCCGCCGCCGCTCCTGGTCGGCGAGACCCAGACCCACACGACACGCCTCCCCACGAAAGGTGACGATGACCGCCGCCAACACCCTCGACTGGTTGCTCGACGACATGATCGCTCGCCTACCCGGCGTTCGCTACTCGGTAGTCCTGTCCACCGGCGGCCTGCTCCTCGGCCGCTCGGCCGCTCTCACCCGCGATGACGCAGAACGCTTCTGCGCCATGGCCTCCGCGGTGCACGGCCTCGCCCGCGGCGCTGGTCTGCATTTCCAGGCGGGCGACGTCTGCCAGACCATGATCGAACTCGATCACGCCGTCCTCTTCATCACCGCTGCGGGCCCAACGCCTGCCTGGCCCTGCTCGCCGACGAGACCGCCGACCTCGGTATGGCGGCCTACGAGGTCAACAGAGTCGTAGACCGGGTCGGTGCGCACCTGTCGGTACCCGTGCGCAGTGGGGAGGCAGGGCACCCGGCAGACTGAGGGAATGGGTTCTGGTTCGTCAGCTCGGCCGTCGCCTGCGGATCTGGCCGCGGCGCAAGACAAGACCATTCCCGATGTGATCGGGCTCGGCTTGCATGTGCTGTTCTGCGGAATCAATCCGGGCCTGTGGTCCGGGGCCACCGGAAATCACTTTGCTCGTCCCGGAAATCGGTTCTGGCCTGCATTGCATCGGTCCGGCTTCACGCCGCGCCAACTGCGGCCCGACGAGCAGCAAGAACTGCTCGGGCTCGGCTTGGGGATCACGAATGTGGCTGCACGCACGACCGCCAAAGCCGAGCAACTGACCGCCGACGAACTGCGCGCCGGCGGACGCGCCCTGGTTGATCGGGTCGAGCAGTACCGACCCCGGGTACTGGCCGTACTCGGTATCGGCGCTTACCGCACGGCCTTCGGTCGTCCGCGCACCACGATCGGCCCCCAACCCGAGCGGATCGGTGACACCGCGGTCTGGGTTCTGCCCAACCCCAGCGGGCTCAACGCCCACTACACACTCGACGCCCTCGCCTCGGAATTTCGCGCGCTGCGCGAGGCGGTCGAAACCGGTTGACCGCTACCTGTGCGCGAATTCGCGCAGGTGCAGGCATACGGCGGCGGGGTTGCCGCCCGCGGACTCTGGCGATCTTGAACTCCCGGACCTCGGCAAGGAGATTCGAGTCCACCACCGATGCATATCTAACCAGGGCGCAAGTGGCGCACCGGTTGAGGCTGGCCCCGAAGACGCTCGCAAACTGGGCGTCAATTGGCCAGGGGCCGAAGTGTATTCGGCTCGCAGGTGACGAGTCCGATATCCCAGCGAGGACTACTTCGAGTGGGAGCGGGCGCAAACCGATCCGTAGCGCAGAGGAAGGGGAGATTGCCTTGGCCAGGGACAAGCTGGTACCAGGCGGACCGCCGACAAAGGCCCAGCTGACCCCTAAGAAGGGACTTGACGGTGTCTGGCGATTGGACCGCATCCGGCATCGGACGTTCGGCGGCGGCTATACCACCACGGGCGGGTCTGGGTACACCCGCGACGAGTGCCTCGAGGACTGGGAGGAACGGTTCGAGGTCAACCGAAACAAGGGTTCGGTTCGCCAGCGCCGCAACAACAATGCGTCGAGAAAGTTCGTGCTCGACGACAAGATGATCGATGTCTTCGATTGGTTCATCGACCTGTGTGAGAAGCGGTGGCGAAGGGAGAGATCAAGCCGCAAACGGTGAACATCTATCGTCGGATGATCTACGTCTCCGATGGGCCGAGATCCAAAGACGATGCGATTCGGCTGGAAACGGAGATGGGCGACTTGACTCTCCGCGAAGTGGGGGATTCGGGCTACCTCGCCGACTATCTGGAGGACATCGCAACCGTAGCGCCGGGGATAGCGCACCAGCACTACACAGTCCTCTCGGCGATCTTCCAGCGGCTCGTGCTGAGCGGTCCGTTCGAGTACAGCCCGATGCTGCCCGTGTCGAACCCGTCCGCACGCGGGGGACAGCAGCGGGCGTTGAGGCTGGCGGAACGTGAAGCGCTGTATGACCTTTCATCGCTCGGGCGCAGTAGACGAAGTATCGCTGCGGGCTGGTGACGAGTGCGCTGTCATCCATCTCTGCGGCAGGGTCATCAAGGGCGAGCACGGTTCCTTCCGCCAGGAGAAGCGCAAGAACAATGGGCGCTTCTATTACCTGACGCTGCCAATGTGGCTGACGGTCGAGTTGCGGGAGTGGCGTCGACTGGCCGGCGATGTCGATGAGACCACTCATGTACTGGTCAGCAAGCGGGCGTGCCTGGTGTCGACGGCCGCCGCGGATCAACTGCTGCAGAAGGTGGTTCGGGGCACAGCCCTGGAATGGGTGCAGTACGGCAACCTGCGAGACACTGCCGCGACACACGTAACAGGCAAGACGAACGATCCGCTGCGGGCCAGCGCTCAGCTGGGGCACAGAGAGGCGTCCACGATCGTGACTGTGCACTACATCGACCCGGAGGGGTACACCCGTCCAGCGGTGGACAACGTGGTGGCAATGGAGTCGCTGCGACCCTCAAAACGTGAGCAAAGTGTGAATCTGGAGGCCGCGTGAAGCGGGAGCGACGCTGTGACCTTGACGTTCGGCAGGTTGGTGGCGTATCGAATGGGGTAGAGCTACCTATGTAAGCGGTACGACGACGCGTGGAGAGAGGCGGTCCAGGTGTCGATGCGTCCTTCGTTGCCGACTCGGCTCTGGCGGGTGCGGCCGTGGAACCGGAATCCGCTGCTGCGTGTCTCGGATCGGGCCGAGGTGGTGCTGCGGGCGGTGGCCGTGGTGGTCGTGGTCGCGGCGGTGCCGGTGGCGGGGGCGGTGGGGAGCGTGAGCTATACCGGCGCGCAGGATCGGATCGCGGCGCAGGATGCGGGGAAAGTCAGGGTGACGGCCACGGAGACCGCGGATGCCGTGCGGTTGCCGGATTCGGATCATTACGCGGGCAATCAGGCGCGGTATCAGGCGCCCGTGCAGTGGAACAGCGACGGCAAGACCGAGACCGCCACCGTGGACGTGCCCGGGCCGCAGGTCGCGGGGGCCACGGTGACGGTGTGGATCAAGAACGGGCAGCCGACGCAGGCGCCCGCACGGCCGGGAGCCGCGGCCGCCGAGGGGATCGGGACCGGGCTCGCGGTGCTGGTCGAGACGTGGTGTGCGGCCGCCGCGACCGTGTGGTTCACGGGCACGGTGTTCGATGCCAGGCGTTATGCGCGCTGGGAGCGTGAGTGGCGTGGCATCAATCGGCCGATCGGGAAGGACACCCTGTAGCGGGTGGGATCGTCTGTGCCGGTTCAGTATTCGCCGTCGATCAGGTTCTGTGGTGGCTCGCCCGCCAGGTAGCGTGCGATCTCCGCGGTGGCGATGGCCCAGCCGCGCTGCAGGTTTCCGCTGCTGCTGCCACCGACGTGCGGGGTGAGCAGCAGGCCCGGTGCGTCCCACAGTGGGTGGCCGGCGGGCAGTGGTTCCGGATCGGTGACGTCGAGGATGGCGCGCAGCCGGCCGGATTGCAGTTCGGCCAGCAGGTCGTCGGTGCGCACCACGGGGCCGCGGGCGGCATTGACGAGAATCGCGCGGTCGGGCATGCGGGCCAGGAACGCCGCGTCGACCATGCCGATGGTGGCCGTGGTGACCGGAACCATGAGCACGACCGCATCGAAATGCGGGAGCAGGTCGGGGATTTCGCCGACGCCGTGCACGCCCTCCCGGGCCTGCGTACCGACCAGTTCGACTGTGGTGTCGAACGGCAGCAGCATGCGCCGCAATTCCGTCGCCAGATCACCCGCACCGATGATCAGGATTCGCTTGCCGTGCAAGGTGTCCGTGCGGTGCTGGATCCAGCGGTGCTCGCGCTGGGCAACGGCGAATTCGACGAATTCCCGGTAGACCGTGAGCAATCCGGTGATCGTCCACTCGGCGGTGCTCGCCCCGTGCGCACCCCGGGCCGTCGAGATCATCACCCGATCCGGCAGCTCGCCCACCCAGGCCTCGGCGCCCGCGGTCAGCAGCTGCACCAGCCGCAGCTTCGGCAGCGACCGGGCCAGCGCCATGCTCTCCGGCCGGCCGGCCAGGAAGGCGGGCACCAGCACCTCCGCCGCATCCGCCCCGGCGGGCGGCGGCTTGCCGAGGGTGTAGCGCATTGGCCGCGCCCCCTCGAGCCGGGAGATCGCCGCATAACCATGGTCGTCGGGAACCAGCACCGTCACCGTCATGTCAGCGACGCTAGCCGACCGGCCGAATCCCGGTCGGCGCGGTCGGTTCCGATCAGTACCGGGGATGGGCGAGGTAGCGGGCGGGCGCGCCCAGCAGCCAGCGGATCAGGGCCACGGTCAGCACGATGATGCCGAGGGCGGTGAGGGCCGGGGTGGCGATGAGCCAGCCCGCGTCGAGCAATGCGAGGCCGAGCACGGCGAGCATTCGATTGTCCTCTGCGGACCGGAGTCCTATTTGGCGGCGGATTCGGTTTTCGCGGGTGTCCCCGGACGGTTGAGGAAGCGGTTGACCGACCAATTCGGCTTCGCGAATACACGTTTCGGCGTCGTCTTGGGCATGGGAACCGCCTGCTTTCGGGGCTGCTCCACGTTACGCGCCGCCGTGGCCGCCGGCGCCGGTTTCGCGAGTTCCTTTCGCGCCGCGGCCATCTCGCGCCGCGACTGGCGCAGCTCGCGCCGCGCGACCGTGCCGCGTCGCGACGTGGTCCAGATTCCGGCCAGCGTGAGGATGAATCCCGCCGTGCCGATCGCGCCGATCAGGATTCCGTAGGCGAACAGCAGCCCGGCGGATCCGTGATAGGTGTGGTCGAAAACGGTGAAGCCATTCGGAAGCGCATGTGCGCCACCGCTGTTGGCCTGGATCCCGGCCACGCCCACGGTCACAGCACCCAGCAGAGCGATGAGCCCGATGATTGTGAACATAGTGGGGCAATGCCCGTTCGTCCGCTGGTCAAACCCCGGACCGGTGGGTTGTCCGGCGAGTCCCGTCCGCGGAGTCTGTCGGCTCACGGCCATCCGGTGTCCCGTTCGCGGACTGTTCCTGTCCCGTGATGCGCTGCTGGTAGGTCCGTAGGACTGTCAGCTGGGCCGATTCGGCGGCGTGGTCGGCCTGGCGGAGGGCCGCGACTTGGTCGGGTGGGTCGGCGATGAAGAAGCTGCCGCTGCCGGGTTTGCCGGCGATCCCGAGTCGGTTCATCTTCTTCGGCACTGGTGCGCCCTGGTAGTCCAATGGGACTGGGTGGCCGTGGTCGTCGACGGGGCCGAGTGATTGGTGCAGCTCGATGTATTCGCCGTGGGGGAGGCGACGAATAACGCCGGTTTCGATGCCGTGCTCGAGTACGGTCCGGTCGGCTCGCTGCAATCCGACGCAGATCCGGTAGGCGATGAAGTAGGCCAGCGGCGGCAGCAGCAGGATGCCGATGCGGCCCGCCCAGGTGGTGGCGTTGAGGGAGATGTGGAACTTGTACGCGATGATGTCGTTGGCGCCCATCAAGGTCAGGATCACATAGGTGGTGATGGACATGGCGCCGATGCCGGTGCGCACCGGCACATCCCGGGGACGTTGGAGCAGGTTGTGGCGGGCGGTGTCGCCGGTGAGGCGCTTCTCGATCCACGGATAGACGATCAGCACCGCGAAGATCAGGCCCATGATCAGGGCGACCCAGAATGCGGCGGGAATGGTGTAACGGCCCAGATACAGTTCCCACGGTGGCATGGTGCGGGCCAGGCCCTCGGTCCACATCATGTAGAAGTCCGGTTGCGATCCTGCCGACACCTGGGAGGGGTTGTAGGGGCCGAGGTTCCAGATCGGATTGATCTGCAGCAGGCCGCCCATGAGCGCCAGCGCGGCCAGCGTGAACGCGAAGAACGCGCCCTGATCCAGGGAGAAGACCGGCACGATCCGAGTGCCGATCACGTTGCGTTCGGTTCGCGCCGGACCGGGGTATTGCGTGTGCTTCTGGTACCAGACCAGGGCGATGTGAGCGGCGATCAGGGCGAGCATGATGCCGGGGATCAGCAGCACGTGGGTGATGAACATGCGGGGCACGATGATGTCGCCGGGGAAGTCGCCGCCGAAGAGCAGCCAGTGCAGCCAGGTGCCGACGACGGGCAGGCCCATCGTGATGCCGCCGAAGGCCAGTCGCAGCCCGGTGCCCGAGAGCAGATCGTCGGGCAGCGAATAGCCGAAGAAGCCCTCGAACATGGCCAGGATCAACAGGATGGCGCCGATCACCCAGTTGGCCTCGCGTGGTTTGCGGAACCCGCCGGTGAAGAAGACGCGGAACAGGTGCACGATCATCGAGGCGACGAACAGCAGTGCGGCCCAGTGGTGGACCTGACGGATGAACAGGCCGCCACGGACTTCGAAGGAGATGTTCAGGGTGGATTCGTAGGCCCGGGACATCGTCACTCCGCGCAGCGGCTGATACGGCCCGTTGTAGACCACGTCGGTCATCGACGGATCGAAGTACAGCGTCAGATATACGCCGGTCAGCACCAGGATGATGAAGCTGTAGAGGGCGATCTCACCGAGCAGGAACGACCAGTGCGTAGGGAAGACCTTGTTGATCGACCGTTTGATGAAAGCCGCGAGGCGATAGCGCTCGTCGGCCGCGTTGGCCTGGACGGCGAGGGCGGATGTGTGGCGTCGGATCCGTGCCATGACCGGTCTCCTTCGGCATGCCGGGTGGCGTCACCCGGCAGAGCGTGACATCACGCCTTGTCGATCTTGGTGTACGCCGCGAAGATGAAGAATTCATGAAGATCAACTCGCTGCGTTCCGGAGGCGCGGCGTAGGTGTGGTCATGAACGGGATGGACTTTCGCGTCGGGGTTGCCCGGCGTTGCCGATGCCGAGAGTGTGGGCGGGAGGTTGATCCATATGCGGGTGCTGGTGGTCGAGGACGAGCCGAAGATGGCGCGGCTGCTGCGGCGTGGGCTGACCGCGGAGGGGTACGCCGTCGACGTCGCGGCGGATGGACCCGATGGTTACGGTGCGGCCGCCAGCCGCGCATACGACGCGGTCGTGCTGGATGTGATGCTGCCCGGATTCTCGGGGTTCGAGGTGTGCCGGCGATTGCGGAACGAGGGCGTCTGGGTGCCGGTGCTGATGCTGACCGCGCGCGGCGCGGTGCGCGACCGGCTCACGGGGCTCGACGACGGTGCCGACGACTTCCTCACCAAACCGTTTCATCTCGACGAGCTGTTCGTCCGGTTGCGGGCTCTGCTCCGGCGCGGCCCGGTCCCGCGGCCGGCCGTGCTGCGGGTCGGCGATCTCCGCATCGATACCGCGGCACGACGATGCTGGCGCGGTGACGATGAAATCGTGCTCACTGCAAAGGAATACGCACTGCTGGAGATGTTCGCGCGGCAGCCCGGCGCGGTGCTGACCCGGGAACTGCTCACCGAGCACTGCTGGGATTTCGCATACGAATCGCGCTCCAATGTCGTGGACGTCCACATCCGCGGACTACGGGAAAAGATCGACCGTCCGTTCGGCGTGATCTCACTGGAGACCGTACGCGGCGCGGGCTATCGGCTGCGCAGCGACGGCGGCCGGAGAGAAAGTCCCACAGCATGATTCGCCGCTGGCCGCTGCGGTCTGCTGCCTACGGGATTGACGCGTGCAGACCGATCCCGCGCAGGATCGGTTCGGCATCCCGCGGGCGGTCAGTCGAGAATGTCGACGGCGGTGAGGATATCGGTGGTTTCGGTGCGGGTGGCGTAGTTGGGGTGAACATCGATCCAGCGAATTGTTTTGTCGCTGCCGATGACCAGCACGGTTGGCATCGGCAGGCCGTATCCGTTGTCGGCGTTGAATGTTGGCAGATCCAGGCCCAGGCTTCGCTGGGCTTCGCGGACCTGGTCGGTGGGTGCGGTGAGGACGCCGAGTGCTCGGGCGATCTGGTTCCCGGGATCGGAGAGCACGGTGAAGGTCAGATCGTTCTTCTCCGCCATGGTCAGCGAGCCGTCGGGCTTCTGCGGACTGAGCGCGATCAAACCGATGCCGCGCTCGGTCAGGGTCGGCGCCAGCTGCTCTTCGTATGCCCGCAGCGCCAGGTTGCAGTAGGGGCACCAGGCACCGCGGTAGATGACGAGGACCGCCGGCTTCCCGGCGAGGGCAGCGTACAGGCTGGTGGGGTTGCCATGCACGTCGAGGAGGTCGGCGTCCGGCATCGCAGTTCCCGCCTGCGCGACGCCCTCGGGGATCCCGTCACTGGCGAGGCCGGCCTGCTCGGCGCCGAAGGCGGCCAATGCGCTCTCGGGGATCTGGTCGGCCATGGACTGGTGCATGAGCTCAACGCGCTGGGCGATGGTGGTGTTCGTGCTGGTCATATCCGTCCCTTTCCAGGCAGTGGAAGTGAGGAGACAAGCACCCGACCCATTCGGCCCGGTGCTCGGCGAAAATGGATTCGCTACTCCAGTCCTACCGAGAAGAAATTGGACTATCAATGCCACTTTTCTGGGCGTTGTCCGAGGCGGGCCGGGTGCGGGACGTGATGTGGTCGATCATCGTGTCCAGGGCGATTTCCAGTGGCGCGGTGTCGCGTTGCAGCTGGGTCAGCAGCAGCGCTCCCTGCAGCGCGGCCAGGGTGGTGGTGGCGAGTTTGTCCGGGTCGGCGGCGGGGTCGAGGCGACCGGCCTCGGCCATGGATCGCAGCCCGGACCGAACCCCGGATTCCCAGCGGCGGAACGCGGTGGCGACATCGGCGCGGGCAGTGGAATTGATCTCGGCCAGTTCACTTCCCAGCGAACCCAGGGGGCAGCCGCCCCGGCAATGCATCCGTCGCTGGTGCGCGACGAGGAAGTCCCGCCAGGCCCGGAAACCGTCGACGGTGTCCAGTCGGGCGAACATGGGTTCCTGCCCGCCGACGACGGTGTCGCTCTGGTAGGCGATCACCGCGCGGATCAGCGCGTTCTTGTCGGTGAAGTAGTGGTAGACCTGCGAGTTGCTCACCCCGGCTGCATCGCGTACGTCCTCGACGGTGGTCGCGGCGACACCGTGCTCGAACATCAACTGCGCTGCCGCCACCACGATCCGTTGCCGCGTCTGCTCGCCCTTCGGTGTCAAGCGCCGCGGCTTCGTGCTGCTCATAACCTTCACGATATCGCGATTTCTGGAATTGACATTCCATTTTAGTCAGCACACGATTGGCCTGATAGAGCCAAATTCTTCCATCGAGGGAGATCGTCATGAAGAACCTGCAGACGCGGTACGGGCCCTATGCGCTGGTGACCGGAGCATCGGCGGGCATCGGCGCCGAATTCGCCGCCCAGCTCGCTGCCGCCGGGTTCAATCTCGTGCTGGTAGCCCGCCGCAAGCAACGCTTGTCCGCGCTGGCCGACCGCCTGCACGCCGAGCACGGCACCGTCGCGGAGATCATCGAGCTGGACCTGGGCAGCCCCGGCGCCGTCGACGAGCTGACCCGGCGCACCCAGCCCCTCGACGTCGGCCTGGTGGTCGCCGCCGCCGGCGTGGTCACCGCGGGCCGGTTCCTGGACAACCCGCTCGCCGCCGAGACCGCGCTGGTAGAGCTCAACCTGGTCGTCCCCATGCAACTCGCCCACGCCTACGGCCGCCGGTTCAGTGCACGAGGCGGCGGCGCGCTGATCCTGGTCGCCTCGACCATCGCGTTCGCACCCGCCCCCTATCTGGCCAATTACGCGGCTGCGAAGGCCTATATCGCCTCTTTCGGCCAGGCATTGCAGTACGAACTGCGCCGCACCGGCGTCGACGTCCTCACCCTCGCCCCCGGCCCCACGCACACCGAGGGCGTGGAAACCGCCGAAGGCATCGACTTCACCAAGCTGCCGCTGCCCATGGCCCCCGCCAGCGCGGTCGTCACGAAGGCACTGCGGGACCTGGGCCGCAAACCCCTGCTCATCCCCGGCCGCATGAACAAGATCAGCGACTTCATGGGCAAATACCTCACCCCGCGCCGCATACAGACCATCATGTTCGGACAGCTGATCGGCCGCGCCACCACCAGCAATTGACAACCCGCATTGGGCTCACAGCACGCCGGAAGACATTCGGTCGCATAGCAATTCGGGTATTCCAGGCTGAAGAACACTTTCGGATTCGCCGGGGGCACTCGCGGTGTGTCGCAGGCTGGGCGGCACCTGCCCGGCTGAATTGGGATCGCTGATCGGCGACAGCCTCGGGGGTGTCACCCACGCGCGGTGTGGTCGAACTCGAATGAGCGCCGCGGCCTCGATATGGCATACCGGTCGGTATTATTCGAGCAGCTGTCAGGACACACCGTTCGAGTTCGCGAGAGGACCGGCGATGGCAGTGAGACGGATGTGACCGGGCTGCCGCGCTACGCGCCGATGCTGGCCACGGCCGGCGTGGTTCCCCACGACGACGCGAAATGGAACTACGAGGTCAAGTTCGACGGCATTCGCGCCATCTGCTACGTCAGCGATGGTCTGCGGCTGATGTCCCGCAACGACAAGAACATCACCGCGGCCTGGCCGGAACTCGCCGCGCTCGGACCCTCGAGCCCCGCCTTCGTCCTGGACGGCGAAATCGTTGCGCTCGGCGAGGACGGACGATCCTCGTTCGAAGCTCTTCAGCCGCGGATGCATCAGCGCAACCCTGCCATGATCCGATCCCTGGCCACCACGACCCCGGCCACCTACATGATCTTCGACCTGCTCCACGTCGGTGATCGCTCGCTGATCGACCTGCCCTACCGGCAGCGGCGGGAATTACTCGAACAACTCGACCTCCGCGGACCGCACTGGCAGACACCACCCCGCCTGAAGGGTCCCGGTGAGGCGGTGCTCGACGAATCACGACGCCTACGGCTGGAAGGCATCGTCTGCAAACGCCTCGACGGTCCCTATCTGCCCGGGCGGCGCAGCCCGCTCTGGATCAAGGTCAAGAACGTCCGTGATCAGGAAGTCGTCATCGTCGGCTGGCGCCCGGGCGCCGGCCAGCGAGCCGGTCACATCGGCTCACTACTGATGGCAGTCCACGACGACACGGGCGAACTCACCTACATCGGTAACGTCGGCACGGGCTTCACTCAGGCAACGCTCGACGACCTGAGTGCGAAACTCCAACCGCTGCAACGCAACACACCCTCAGTCGCGGCTCCCGTGCCCGACGCGGTTTGGGTCGAACCCGAACTCGTCGGCGAGGTGACCTTCACCGGCTGGACCAGCGACGCCCGACTCAGGCATCCATCGTGGCGTGGATTGCGGTTCGACAAGAACCCCCGCGAAATCCGCCGAGAGCCGTAGCGCCGCGCGGGGGTCAGCGCGGCGCGCCCGGGCGCAGCATTCCCAGCAAGGCGGCGAACCCGAGTGCGGACCTCGGTTCAAGGCGGCGCGCCACAATCCGCCGTGCAGGGCCTGGTCGCTGAACAGCGCTTCCGGGTGCGGCCGCGGTGTCGGCGGCCGGTGCAGGTCGTGGACCAGCAGGGCGGCCATCAGTACGCGGCAGGTGTCGGGTTCGAATACCTCGACCCGGAAGTGGTGCGCACCCCCGTAGGCGGCAGCCAGTGCGCGATTCTTGGTGACCGAACGGGTCCACGACGCGGGCGCGACATTGAACGAGACGAGCTGACCGTCGTGTTCCGCGGTGATGCCGCGCCAGCGCTGGAGGCGTTTGGCCAGCGCATAACTGGGTCCCTGCTGGGGCACGAGAACATCGGCGAGGCCGGTCCCGTCTTCGTCCGTCGTGGTGTACGGCGGCCGGAAGAGCGTGCCTCGCGATACCGAGCGGGTCACGCTGTCCAGGTATTTCGGCCACCCGCGCCCGCGCCATGCGCTTACTCCGGCGTTCACGACCTCGCGGGGTACGACGAAGGCGTCGGTGGGGGTGGCGAGGTAGGCGAGCGCGGTCCGTGCATCGAGCCCGGACAGATAGGTGGCCAGGAGGTCGGCGGCCATCGTGATACGGACGTGCGCGCCGCGATCGGCGTAGGCGTACATGCCGAGAACCAGTGGCAGCTCATGGCTTTCGGCGGTCAGCCAGGCGCTCAGCTCGGGCAGCTCGATGGCCAGGTCCAAGCCCGGTGTGCCGTCGGGGCGCAGCGGCCACTGGACCGTGCCCGCGCCGCTGCGGGCGGTTTCACCGATCCGCTGCCACAGATCGCGGCCGGCCACATCGACGGCGAGGATGTCGGCACCCCACGCGGACAGCATGGTCAGCGGGCTGAGCTCGGCCCCGGCACCCAGCAGCACGATGCTGCGGCCGGGCACCGACAGCCACTGCGGATTGGCCACCACCCGGCCGATGGCCGCGCGGAACGAGGGTTCGGCGACACCCTCGGCAACCCAGGTGTCGAGTTGCTCGAGCAGATCGGCCCCGCTCAGCTGTCGGCCGCGGTAGGGAATCTGTAGCTGCGTCACCGGGCGGTTGCAGCCGGTGACGGTAGCCGTATCGGCTTGCCAGACCGCGCCGGTCGTGAGATCGAGGTCGGTCAGCGGAATGTCGACCGTGCCCTTGCGCCAGACCATGTGTCGACGGGCCGACGTGAGTCCGCGTGCCGCGACCGCATGCGCGACCTCCGTACTTCCGGCCGAGGCACTGGTCAGTTCGGCGAGCAGCGCGGCATAGTCGGTGCGCCACGCCCGGTTTCGACGAATCCGCGGTACCAGCTCAGGTGCGGCGGGGTGCGCGGCATCGGCCAGGATCCGGGTCAGGGTCGGGGTGGTGGGGCGTGCGCCGGACGCCTCGGGAAAGTCGACGGTCATGTCACCTGTTCCTGTGAATGATCTTGCGGCAGCGGCGTTCCAGCAGGACGACGGCGAGCCCGAAGAACCGGAAAGCCGGATTGGTCGTCTGCCTGTGGTGGTACCGGAAATAGATCTGCTGGCAGATGACCGCCAGCCGGAACAGGCCGAAGACCTCGTAGAAGGCCCATTCGCGATCGGTGAGACCGATTCCTGTTCGCCGGCAGTAGTATTCGACGACCCCACGGCGCGTCAGCATGCCGGGGGTGTGGGTGGGCTGGCGGCGGAAGAACTTGAACGCCCGGCCGTCGTCCTGCTGGACCCAGTACGCGAGCGCGCTGCCGAGGTCCATCAGCGGATCCCCGATGGTGGCCATCTCCCAGTCGAGCAGCCCGATGGGCCGGGTCGGATCGGAGCGGTCGAGGACGATGTTGTCGAAACGAAAGTCGTTGTGGATGAGCACGGCCCCGCGATCGGGCGGCTGATTGGCGGCCAGCCACGCCATCACCGATTCGAACGAGCCCACATTCCAGGTCCTGGCCCGTCGGTAGCGCTTCGACCAGCCCGCCACCTGACGGGCGACATAGCCGGGCCCCTTCGACATCCAGCTCAGCCCCGCCGCCTCGGGATCGATCGTGTGCAGATCGACCAGTATGTCGAGAACGTTCGTACACAGCTTGCCGACTTGCAGCGTGGTGAGCTCCAGGTCCGGGGGGAACTCCTTGCGGGGGATGATGCCGTCGAGCCGTTCCATCAGATAGAAAGGGGCCCCGAGGATTTCGGGGTCCTCGCACAGCGCGACGGTCGACGGTGCGTAGTCGAACACCGGCCCGAGCGCGGTCTGCACGCGGTACTCCCGGGCCATGTCGTGCGCCCCTTCGCCGTGCCGCCCGGCCGGGGGCCGCCGCAGAATGAGGTCACGGCCCGGGTACTCCAGCAGGTACGTCAGATTCGAAGCGCCACCGGAGAACTGACGGACCGAGGGGATACCGGTCAGCGTTTCGTCGGCGACCTGAGTACGTAGCCAGGCCGCCAGTGCGTCCACGTCGAAGGCGTCCTCGGACCGCACCTGCCGGGCCTCCGTTCGCGTCGGGCCGGGGGTCGATATCACGTCAGCTTCCTCACGATCGACAGGGGCAGCACCTTCATGGCCACCGCGAGCGGAACCCACGGCCAGCTGGGGACATACGCGACGGCTCGGCGAGCCTCGATGGCGGCGACCATGGACGCGACACCGGGCACCGTGTCGACCATGAATTTGGTGCGGTCCGCGGCCGCGGCATTGATCTCGGAGCGGATGTATCCCGGCAGGATCAGCGAAATATCCACGCCGGGAATGCGTTCGGAACGCAGCCCCTCGGCCAGCGCGGCCACCCCGGCCTTGCTGGCCGCATAGACGGTCATCGAGCGCCGCATTCCCCGCACCGCCGAGAACGACGAGATCAGCACCAGATGGCCGCGCTGCTGTGCACGGAAGATCTCCAGCGCGTGCTCGCTCTGCGACAGCGCGCCGACGAAGTTGGTCATCGCCGTGGTGCGGTTGGCTGCGGCGCCGCCCGTGCCCAGCGCCGCGCCCAGACCACTGCCGGCATTGACGATGACCCGATCAATGGTCCCGAAGGCCGCGCGGAAGACTCCGAAAGTAGCCCGCACGGCGTCGTCATCGGTGACATCGAGGGCGGCGATCTCGACCCGGACGCCCGGATGGGCCTCGGCGAGTTCATCTTTCAGTGCGGTGAGCCGATCGATACGCCGTGCGCACAGCCCGAGGTCATACCCGCGCGCGGCGAACTGTCGCGCCATCTCCTCGCCCAGACCGGAACTGGCTCCGGTGATGATGATCGTGCCCTTGCTCATGGAATGCGGTCTCGCTTTCTCGGGTTCTCTCACCGGCGCTCGGCATACTTGGCGAGTTCGACACGTCCGACGAGGTCCAGGTGCACCTCGTCGGGGCCGTCGGCCAGCCGGATCGCTCGCGCGGCCGTCCACGCCGCGGAGAGTGGGAAATCGTCGGATATGCCTGCGCCGCCGTGGATTTGCATGGCGAAGTCGATGACGTCCTGTGCCACCGTCGGCACATGCGCCTTGATCTGGCTGATTTCACTGAGCGCACCGAACGCACCGACCGTGTCGAGCTTCCATGCGGCATTGAGCACCAGCAGCCGCGCGGAGTCGATGGCGATGCGCGCCTTGGCGATCCGCTCGCGGTTGCCGCCGAGGTTCGCCAAGGGCTTTCCGAATGCGGTGCGATCGAGAGCTCGACGGCAGGCCGCCTCGAGGGCGTACTCGGCGAGTCCGATCAGACGCATGCAGTGGTGCACGCGGCCGGGACCCAGCCGTCCCTGCGCGATCTCGAAGGCCCGGCCGGGGCCGAGCAGGATATGGGACGACGGCACACGAACATCGGTGAACGAGACTTCGCCGTGCCCGAAGGGCTCGTCGTATCGGCCCATCGTGGGCAGCATCCGCTCCACACGGACGCCGGGGGTGTCGCGGGGGACGATCACCATGGTGTGGCGGCGGTGCTTGCCGGCGTCCGGATCGGTCAAACCCATGAACAGAATGACCTCGCAGTCCGGATGGCCGATGCCGGTAGTCCACCATTTCCGGCCGTTGAGGACGACCTCGTCGCCGTCGAGCACCGCGGTGGCCGCCATGTTCGTCGCGTCCGAGGACGCGACGCCGGGTTCGGTCATGGCGAACGCGGAGCGAATCCTGCCGTCGAGCAGGGGCTCCAGCCAGCGATCGCGCTGAGCCTGATCCCCGTACTGCAACAGGACTTCCATGTTTCCCGAATCGGGTGCGTTGCAATTGAATACATGCGGGGCCAGGAACGATCGTCCGGTGACCTCGGCGATCGGCGCGTAGTCGGTGTTGGTCAGGCCCGCCCCACCGTCGGTGCCGAATCGTGCGGCGTACTCACCCGCGTGCGCGGCCGGCAGGAACAGATTCCACAGGCCCTCCGAACGGGCCTTGGCCCGCAACTGGGCCAGCATCGGCAATGGCTGCCACGGATCCCCACCCGCGTCGCGCACCGCGGCAAGCTCCCGGTGATACCCGGGTTCGACGGGGAGGATCTCGTCGTCCACGAAACGGCGTACGCGCTCGACAAGATCGGCAGCGCGAGCGCTGGGTGCAAAGTCCATGACTCCTCGATTTCCTGAGGCAAGATGTGCATATGCCATTCTGGTGGGGTCCGAACATCGATTGAATGGGCATGAGAACCCCATTGGGTGTGCATATGCATATGGGTGAGCTGACGAGGAACTCACGATGGTGACGAACACAGACCGGCCGGCGGTTCCGCTCGGGCCGGGCCGGAGGGAAACCGCCGCCCGGATAGCGACGATGATCTCCGCGGCCGACCCGGAACTGCGCCAGATCTCGGCGGACCTCACCCGCCTGTACCGCGACAGCCTTCCCGTCTATGACCAGGTCGACCCCGACTCGATCGAGCAGAACACGCGTGCCGTGCTCGAGATCGCGGTCCGTCATCTGCGCGCAGACCTGGCGCAATCGAGTTTCGATGAGCTGGCCGCCCTCGCTCGCGTGTGGGCCGACCAGCAGATCCCGCTCGAACTCGTCGCACACAGCATCCAGATCGGGGCACGCCGGATATTCGCGATCGTCCGTGAACGCGCGGTCGCCGCCGAGATACCGGCGGCCGAGATCGACGCCATGCAGGACCTCATGTGGGAGTGGGCCACCGCCTCGGCCACCGCGGTGCACATGGTCCTGCAGGACCGGGCCATCGACGGTGCCACCCGGCGCGCGGACTTTCTACGCCGTCTGGTCGACGGCAGCCTGTCCCCGGCGGCGATCGCCGCCGAGGCCGGGCACCACAGGGTGGATCCGGATCACCGCTACCACGTCGCCTATGTCGCCTGGGATGAGACGAAAGCCGCCTCCGAACTGCTCGCATACCTGCGCGCACGCGGATCGACATCGAAACTGCCGGTCGTCGACACCGTCATCGACCGCCACCTGGTCGCCCTGCTCCCGCACACACCGGACGACCGGCCGCCGATAGGAACCGTGGCCCTGGGGCCCTCGGTGCCGCTGACCGAGGCTCCGCTGTCCTATCGCCACGCCCGCCAGGCCTTCGACCTCGCCGCCCGCAACGATCGGACCGGGCTGGTCGATCTGGCGACGTTGGGACCACTACCGTTGCTCGCGTATCCCGACGAGGCCGTGGACGTCCTCGCCGCGAAGCACCTCGCGCCGCTGTTGCGTCACAGCGCCGGCGCCGAGGTGGCTGCCACGGTCGAGGCGTACCTCGACTGCGACCGCCGTATCGACGAAACCGCCGCCAAGCTCTACCTCCATCGCAATACCGTCCGAAACCGGTTGCTGCGCTTCGCCGAGATCACCGGCCTGAACCTCGACCGCACCGACGATCTGATCGTGGCCTGGTGGCTGCTCACTTACCGCCGGAACAGCGAATCGGGCATGGGCGCATAACGCCCGGAGTCCTCATTTCGATTCGCGCGGGCGATATTTCGAGCCGTTCGGACGATGCAGAACACCGGTCATCAGTGTCGCCAGGGATTCTTCGAGCGCGGCGCACACGTCGATGCGCAGTGCGGCCAGGCCGGGGTCGGCATCGTAGGCCGCCACCGTGCTCGCCGACGGCCGGCCATGGGCGTACAGCCCTGCGACCATGGCCACGCCCATCAGACAGATCGTCAATGCCTTGTCGCCGAGTTCCGGCACCGCTTGGCGGACACGGTCGGCAAGGATGGTGAGGTTCTCGAGGGTGGAGCGCTTGTACCGAACGACCACGTCGACCGACACATTGTGCTCGAGCACGCCCGCCTGGGCGCTTACCAGATCCGAGAACGCGGTGTGGTCCTGCAGCGAACAACTGAGGACGGCCGCGAGTCGATCGATCCGTTCCTCCACCGGCAAGTGCGGATCGATGGCGTCCGGCAATTCATCCGCCAACTCGGCAAGCCACTGGCGGAATCCCCGATCGAGCAGTTCGAGCAGAATCTCCTCGCGAGATTCGAAGTAGCGCAACACATTCGATTTCGCCAACCCGACGCGGCGGCTGAGCGCGTTGAGGGTCAGATCGGCGACCGGCATGTCATCGAGCATGGCCGCGGCGGCTTCCAGAATCGTGCTGCGGCGCACCTCCCGCTGCTCCTGGGTGCGCGCTCTCTGGAATCCCACGCACCGATGGTACCGAGGGCCGGTTCATTGACTAGAGACCGGCGGTCTCTTACTGTGGGTCCAAACCGGTTAAGAGACCGGTGGTCCTCAATTTCGATTGATTCCGCAGCGGAGGAACCATGGCGCACAAGTGGACCGAGAACGATGTCCCCGAACAGCACGACCGGCTCGCGGTCGTCACCGGAGCCAATACCGGACTGGGCTTCGAAACCGCCCGCGTGCTGGCGGCGCACGGAGCGTCGGTGGTGCTGGCGGTCCGTGACGTCGAGAAGGGCAAACAGGCCGTTGCCCGGATCACCGAGATCGCGCCCGGCGCGCGCCTGAGCGTGGTCGCCCTCGACCTGGCCTCGCTCGAATCGGTCCGCGCGGCCGCCGCCGAGCTGCGCACCGCGCATCCGAGGATCGATCTCCTGATCAACAATGCCGGCCTGATGTACCCGCCACGGCAGAACACGGCGGACGGATTCGAGCTGCAGTTCGGCACCAACCATCTCGGGCACTTCGCCCTGACCGGATTGGTCCTCGACCTGTTGCTGAAGACCCCGAACTCCCGGGTGGTCACGGTGGCAAGCCTCGCGCACCGCTTCCGCGGCAAGATCCATTTCGACGACCTGCAGTGGGAGCGGTCCTACGACCGGGTCGCCGCCTACGGCCAGTCCAAGCTGGCGAACCTGATGTTCACCTACGAACTGCAGCGCCGACTGACCGCGCACGGCGCCAATACCATTGCGGTCGCCGCACATCCGGGCGGTTCGAACACGGAACTGATGCGCAACTCCCCGTCCGTTATTCGGTGGCTCGCACCGGCGGTGGCCCCGCTGGTCGCACAGAGCCCGGCGAAGGGCGCCCTGCCCACACTGCGTGCCGCGACCGATCCGGGTGTGCTCGGAGGTCAGTACTACGGCCCGGATGGCTTCGCAGAGATCCGTGGATATCCGCGAGTCGTGGCTTCCAGCAACCGATCTCACGATCTGGCCGCACAGCAGCGGCTGTGGGCTGTCTCCGAACAGCTGACCGGCGTCACCTTCGAGGTCTGACCGGCGACGTTGCGGGTGCGGTGGGCTGATTCTCGCGCCGTGCTTCGAGCCACCGGGTGCAGCGACGCAATGCGCCGGCCTGCTCACCCGCGGCGACCAAAGCCGGCGTCGGGCTGACATGGACCGCCGGGTTCGAGCCGGCGGCCCGCAGCCGCAGGGGCGGGAACAACCCGCACCTCTTCCGGCCTCTGATATATGCACTGCTTACCTTTGTGTGCGGACGCTAACGCTAGGATGAAATGTAAGCGCTGTCAACACTTGTTAAATTGGTTCCATGGCAACGTCGAACGCGCCGTATCACCACGGCGATCTGCCCAGCGCGCTGGTGCGCGCGGCTGTGGAACTCCTCGAGGAAGGTGGTGCGGGTGAGCTTTCGCTCCGCGCCGCCGCGCGGCGGGCGGGCGTGTCGACCGCCGCGCCGTACCGTCACTTCGCCGATCGCGATGCCCTGTTGTCCGCCGTCGCCGCCGTGGGTTATCGCGAGCTGACCGCGCAACTGGTCGCGGCGGCCGCCGCGCCGGCCAATGCCGCGGACCTCGCCGAGATCGCGGTCGCCTACGTGCGGTTCGCTCTGACGCGGCCCGGGCTCTTCCGGGTGATGTTCTCCGAGCCGTGCGATCCCACCAGCCCGGAACGGGTGGCGGCGACCACCGCGATCCACGAGTACGTGAAATCGATTGTGCGGCAGATCTTTCCCACGGCCGACGAGGAAGACCTGGCGACGGCGCTGTGGGCGTTGGTCCACGGCCTGGCCTTCTTGTACCTGCACGGCAAGTTCGACGCCGATTCCGTCGAAAGCCGAGTCCGGAGCGCCGTTTTCGCGGCGCTCGACGCGTCGATCACGTCCAGCGAGCCCTCGGGCGCCTGATCCGGGCCGCGGGTGTGCCGAGGCGACTGGGCTCACCGGTGGGGGAGGGGCGCCTCAGGGTTTGCGCACCTGCAGCAACACCTTGCCCACGGTATCGGCGGAATCCAGCAGCGGGTGCGCTTCGGAGACATCGTGGATGGGCACCACGGCGGACACGACCGGCGCGACGGTGCCCGCGGAAATCAGCGGCCACAGCCGCCGGCGCAGGTCGGAAATGATCTCTGCCTTGGATCCGAGGCCGTATTCGGGACGACGGCGCAGGTTCGTCACGTGGACCGAGGCCCGTTTGCCCAGCATCACACCGAGATTCAGCTCGGCGACCGCCCCGTCCTGGAGGCCGATGATCGTGAGGTCGCCGTCGGTGGCCAGGGCGTCCACATTGCGTTGGAGGTACCCGGCGCCCATGATGTCGAGGATCACGTCGGCGCCGCCGTACTCCTCGGTCACGACGGTGACGAAATCCTGATCGCGGTAGTTGATCAGGGTGTTCGCGCCGAGTTCCCGGCAGCGATCCAGCTTGAACTGCGAACCGGCGGTCACCGCGACGTGGGCGCCCAGCGCCCGGCCCACCTGGATCGCGTGCGTGCCGATGCCGCTGCCGCCGCCGTGGACGAGCAGCGTCTGGCCGGCGCGAAGACCGGCGGTCATCACCACATTCGACCACACGGTGGCGGCCGCCTCGGGGAGCGCGGCAGCCGCGGTGAGGCTCGCTCCGTCGGGCACGGGCAGCAACTGCGTGGCGGGGACGTTGACCCGTTCGGCATAGCCGCCGCCGGACAGCAGTGCGCAGACCGCGTCGTCCGGCTTCCAGTCCTGCACGTCGGCGCCGACCTCGGCGACGATGCCGGACACCTCCAGGCCGAGGATGTCGCTGGCCCCGGGTGGCGGCGGGTAGAGGCCGTAGCGCTGCATGATGTCGGCGCGGTTCACTCCCGCGGCCACCACGTCCACTGCCACTTCCCCCGGGCCGGGGGCCGGTAGGTCGTCCACCTGCGACCACTTCATGACCTCCGGACCGCCGTAGCCGTCGAGTGTCACAGCGAACATGTCATCCCCTTTCACCATAATGTGTACACCGCTTACATTACTCTCGAAATTAGCGCCGTCAACATTCGAGCCGTGGATCACGATCCACGGTGTCAATCGTCATGGGCTGTCCATCACTGCGTGGGCCCGCCCCGCCAGTGGACGATCGCCAGGGCCTGGCCGCTGCCCGCGCGGCAAGACGTTCGGCCCTCAGGTCCGAAAAGTGCTGGCCGAGACGTCGATCGACGCCTCGGCCAGCACTTTTGCGGGGGATTCAGTGGGCTCCAACCCTTTTCAGTACCTTCAGCACGACGGTCAGTGTGGCTGCCCAGACCCGCTCCGAGATCCCGGCCGGCGCTGTGAAACCGAGGAGGCGCTGGTGTGCAACCGTTTGCGGCTCCGTGTATTTCAGCAGGCCGTCGGCCCCGTGGCGGCGCCCGAGTCCGGAATCGCCCATGCCACCCATCGGCGCGTCGACGCTGCCCCAGGCGGCGGCGTAGGCGTCGTTGACATTGACGGTGCCGGTGTGGATGCGAGCCGCGACCGCGCGGCCCTTCGCACCGTCACCACTCCAGACACTGGCATTGAGACCGTAGGCGGTGGCGTTGGCCAGCGCGATCGCCTCGTTGACGTCCCGGTAGGGGTAGATCGACACGACCGGGCCGAAGGTCTCGTGGTCGTAGAGCGTCATGTCCGGGGTGACACCGGTCAGGATGGTCGGTTCGTAGAAGAGCGGCCCTAGATCGGGGCGTGCCCGGCCGCCGGCTCACACGGTCGCGCCCTTGGCGACCGCGTCCCCGACATGGGCGGTGACCGTGTCGAGCTGGAACCGGTTGGTCAGGCACCCGACATCGGTGCTGTAGTCGTAGGCGGCACCGATCTTCAGCCGCTCGGTCCGGTGGACGAAGGCGGCGACGAATTCATCGTGGACGGCTTCGGCGACATTCATGCGTTCGATGGAGACGCACAGCTGTCCCGTCGACGAAAAGCACGCGGAGACAGCGCCTTCGGCGGCACGGTCGATATCGGCGTCGTCGAGGACGATCATCGGATTCTTGCCGCCCAGTTCGAGCGAGGCGCCGATCAGTCGCTCCCCGGCGTCGCGGGCGATCTGCCGGCCACTGGCGGTGGACCCGGTGAACATCATGTAGTCGGCGTTGTCCATCAGCGGTGTGCCGAGGGAACTGCCCCGGCCCACCACCATCTGCCATACCCCGCGGGGCAGGCCGGCCTCGTGCATCAGATCCAGCGCCCACAGCGCGGTCAGCGCGGTCTGGGTGTCCGGCTTCTGCACGACGGCATTGTCGGCCATGAGCGCCGGCATGGCGTCGCCGGCGCCCATGCTCAGCGGGTAGTTCCACGGCGAGATGACCGCGACGACACCTTTGGGATGCCGCAGCTCCGTGGTGTGGGTCAGCACCGGGATCGCGCCCCGGCGGCGTTTGGGCGCAAGCAGTTTCGCGGCGCTGCGCGCGTAGTAGCGGGACGCGATCGCGATATCGGTGACCTCGAGGAAGGCATCGCGACGGGTCTTGCCGTTCTCGGCCTGCATCAGGTCCAGAACCTCGTGCTGCCGCTCGAGCAGCAGGTCGTGGAAACGCAGCAGGATCGCTTTCCGCTCGTGCGCGGGTGTGGCGGCCCAGGCCGGCCGGACGCCGCGAGCGCGGGCGAACGCCGCCTCGACGTCCGCGGGCGTCAAGACTGGAAGGGTGGCGAGCGGGTCACCGGTGTAGGGGGCCGTGGTGGTGACGTGCGCGGCGTCCGGTCCGGCCTCGACGCGGGCGGCGAGCCGGGCGAGCAGGGCCGGGGTCAGGGCAGCGGGCAGGCCCGAGGTGCGGGCCGAGGTGGATCTGGTGGCGTGGTCGATGGTCATAGCGGCTCCGGATTCAGTGCAATGCCGCGCGCAGGGTGTCCTGCGCCAGCTTGATCGCGGCGTTGGCCGCCTGGGTCGAGCGCAGCGCGTTCAGCATCACGAAGTCGTGGATGATGCCGCCGAACCGCACCTGGGTGACCGGCACACCGGCCTCGCGGAGTTTGGCCGCGTAGGCCTCACCCTCGTCGCGCAGCACATCGGCTTCGCCGGTGATCACCAACGCCGGCGGGAGGCCGCGAAGCTGCTCGATCGACGCGCGCAGCGGGGACGCGTGGATCTCGTCACGCTGGGCGTCGTTCTCGGTGTACTGGTCCCAGAACCACTTCATGCCCTCGCGGGCGAGGAAGTAGTGCTCGGCGAACTGGTGATAGGACGCGGTGTCGAAGTTCGCGTCGGTGACCGGATAGAACAGCACCTGCTGCTGGATCCGCACGTCGCCGCGCTCCTTGGCCATCAGGGTGAGAACGGCGGTCATATTGCCGCCCACCGAATCTCCGACGGCCGCGAATCGCGAAGCGTCGAGCCCTTTTTCGGCGCCGTGGGCGAACACCCACTGCGCGGCGACGTAGTTCTGCTCGATCGCGGTCGGGTACTTGGCTTCCGGCGACAGGTCGTACTCGGGAAACACCACGGCGGCGTCGGCGCCGACCGCGAGTTCGCGGACCAGCCGATCATGGGTGTGCGCATTGCCGAAAACCCAACCGGCGCCGTGAATGTAGAAGACGACCGGCAGCGTGCCGGTCGCGCCCGCGGGTTTGACGATGCGGACCTTCACCGACCCGGTCGGTCCGCCTTCGACCGTGATCCATTCCTCGTCGATCGCCGGCTTGTCGATCTCCCCGGACTGCACCTCGTCCACCGCCTTGCGGCCTTCGGCCGGCGGTAGCTGGAACAGAAACGGCGGGGTGTCGGTGGCCTTCGAGAACTCGACCGCCTCGTTTTCGAGCACCGGCTTGATCTCCGTCATCGCACTCTCCTTCTGGTCTGGTGTTCTCGGGTTCCGGATGTACCGCGTTCCGGGACAGTCAGCGCCGGGCCGGCCGGACGGCGACCCCGACGGCGGCTTCGGTGTAGAAGTCGATGTCGCACACGTCGTATCGGAAGAACATGACCGAGATCAGGCCGATCCCGGGCGTGATCTCCAGCGGCGCCAGCTCCTCCGGCAGGCGGGAACGGATCGCGCGCGACGGGGCCAGCATGGTCAGCCGCGCACTCGACATGCGGTAGTAGAAGTTCGGGGTGAAAGTCTCACCGATCCGCGAGTCGACCTTGACCTTGGGTAGCTGCCGGAAGAAATCCACACTGCTCACCCGGGGATCCCGCGCCACTTCGTCCAGGTCGGTGTCCATCCGGAACCGGTCGTACAGACCGCCTCCGGGCACGGTGACCAGGCGGCCACCCAGATCGACCTCGACGGTGCTGAGTTGAGTCGGTGACATCGGTGTACTTCTCTCGCTCGCTGGCATGTGGGCGGACCGACGTCAACCGTGAATGTTAGCAGTGTCAACACTGGGGTATCGGAATTCCGGACGATCTCGGCGCGGCCGATCGTCGCCCCGTGTTCCATGACCGGACGACTCTCGGATGCGCCACGCCTCAACGGCATGCCACGGCCGAAATCGCGTCGGGGGCAACGGGTATCGACCCGTCATGAGCTCATCTCGAGGATTGCGTCGCACCGATGTCGGCGACGAGTCGCTGTGCCAGATCGGCCGAAGACTGCGGGTTCTGCCCGGTGTACAGATTCCCGTCGACCACGACATACGGCCGCAGCGGCAGCCTCGCCTTGGAGTAGTCGACGCCCAGTTCCTTCAGTTTGTCCTCGAGCAGCCACGGGGCCTTCCGGGCGAACCGGTTGAGCAGCTCCTCCCGGTTGGACAACCCGGTCATCCGGCGTCCGGCGAAGGGCGACGTTCCGTCCGGCTCGGTCGCGGCGAGGATGGCCGCGGGGGCATGGCACAGCAGTGCGAGCGGGCTACCGGATGTCAGCCGATGACTCAGCAGTGCACCCGAGGTCTTGTCGTAGGCGAGATCCTCCATCGGGCCGTGCCCGCCCGGGTAGAACACCAGGTCGAAGTCGTCCACATCGACGGCATCGAGGGGCTCCGGCGTGGCCAGGACATCCGCGATGCTGTCGAGGTAGCGCTCCACTTCGCGGCGCTTCCATGGCATCCCACCGGCGATTCCGATGCTCAGCCGATCGAGCGTCGGGGCCTTGCCGCCCGGTGTCGCGACGGTGATGTCCCATCCGGCCTCGCTGAAGGTCCGGTGCGGAACTGCCACCTCCTCCGCCCAGTATCCCGACGGATGTGGCGTTCCGTCGTTCAATGTCCACCGGTCAGCGGCCGTGATAACGAACAGAACCTTCGTCACGCTTGTTCCTCCTGATGCGTTGTTCTGCAGACGGATAGGGCACCGGCGGCCGGGTTGGGACGAGGTCGGGAAAGCATCGATCAACTCGACGCGCACCGCCGAAGCGGCGAATGCCGCCACCTAATGTATTCACCGCTAACATTAGCGGCAGCGTAGCCCACCGTCAATGGTGTTGGCAGCGCTCACATGGCAGTTCAGCGGTTGCTGGTCCATCGCAACACCGTGCAGTACCGCCTGCGGCAGATCACCGGCAGATACGGCATAGCGCTGACCGGTGACTCCTTCGATCTGCAGTTCGCCCTCGGTGTCTGCCGGTGGTATCGCGCGGTGTCACCACCGGGCTGACCCGGGCGTGACACCGAATGCTGTTCGCGGCGAACAAGAACGGTGAATCCGTTCGTGCGGGGCGCGCGAAAAGCAGTGAAACTCAAGGCAGGCTCGCTGGATGTCGCCGATCCGGCAGGGACTCGCGGATAGAATTCCAGGGCACGTGAAAACCATTGATACGGCGATACTTCGCGCTTCCTGGCGTGATGTGTTCGCAGCGGCGTGCGCGGGCACGGAGGCGTTCGTGATCCTGCAGCGAGGTCGTCCCGAAGCAGTGCTGTTGTCCGAATCGGACTGGCTGACCGGTTGCGCGAAAGTCCCTGTGCCCGAGTGGAATAGGCAGCGATGGGCGGTATCGGACGTGCGAAGCTCCCTCCGGGCCGTCCGCACCGCGGCCCATGTGTCCGGTCGGCATACCCTGATCAGGAAACTGTACGGACCATTGTTCAGGGACGGCTCCGACGAAACCATCGACGCTGTGATCGCCCCGTGTGACTGGGTACGCATGTCACTTCCCGAACTCGGAGAATTCGCACCGTAGATGCGGCGAATGCGAGTTGTATCAATTCCGTGAACCAGGGGATGGATCGGATATCTGATCGACCATATGCGCTGACGTGATGCCGGGGCGATCGCTACCATCGCGGGAGGGCACGACATCGCCGATGCCATCGAGTGCGGGATCGACCAGCGCAGGACCGAGGCGGAAATTCTCATGGAGGCCGCTGAATCCGATCGCCCACTGGGCGAGAGCGAGCGCGAGGAGCTCACGCGGTTGCGGGAACTCGCGGCGCATCGTGATGCGCCCGGCACCGGCGACCCGGCCGGTGGGCGGAACGGCCGGGAACACCGCGGCGCACTGCGCTGGGCGGCCACGGTCGTGCTGCTGGCTCTCGTCTCCGTCCTGGCAATCGGCTCGGTTCTCGCGCGATTCGCCCACGGCGAAGTGCTCGACACCGACCGCTACGTCCGGATCGTCACGCCGCTGGGGGCCGATCCGGCACTGCAGAGCGAGCTGGCCGACCGGATCACCGACGCGATCATGGATCGTGTCGACGTCGAGGCCATCACAGCCCAGGCGCTGGCGGCGATCACCGAGAACAACCCCCGGGTGCCCGCCGCGTTTGTCGGGGTCGCCCCGCTGGTCGGCAAGCAGGCACGAGACTTCGTGCGGGACACGGTGACGTCCGTCCTCGCGTCGAATGAGTTCGAGGCCCTGTGGATTCAGGCGAACCGGCAGGCGCACACGGGCATTGCCGCGGTTCTCACCGGCCACGCCCATGCGGCAGTGGGCATGAGCGAGGACGGCACCGTGAGCGTGTCGCTCGGGCCGATCATCGACAGGGTGCGGACCGTGCTGAGCGAAGAAGGCTTCACCTTCGTCGAGCAGGTGCCGGCCATCGACCGGTCCTTGGTGCTGTTCCGTTCGCCGGAGCTGGTCAAGGCGCAGTGGTGGGTGTCGTTCCTGGACCGGGTCGACCGGGTGGCGCCGTGGCTCACCGTGCTCCTGGCGGCCTGCGCCGTCTGGGTCGCACCGAAAGGCGCACGCCGGCAAGCGTTTTCCTGGGTGGGGGTGGCGCTGGCGCTGGCCATGGCGGCACTGGCGGTAGCCATCGGCATCGCACGATCGGCGTACCTGGACGCGGTGCCCGCCGAGGTGATGACCCCGCAAGCGGCCGCGACGGTGATCGATGCCTTTCTCGTGCCATTGCGGACCACCGTGCGCGCGGTGTTCACGGCCGCCGTGGCGATCGCGCTCGCCGGGTTCCTCAGCGGGCCCTCGAGATCCGCGGTCGCGGTGCGAGAAGGCTACAACCGGGCCCTCGCCGCGGTGCGGTCACGGCGAGACGGCCGAGATCCACAGGCGATCGAATCCGCCGTGGGCCGGTTTCGCGGCCCGCTGCTGGGCGGCATCATCGCCGTCGCGGTGATCGTCCTCGTCTTCTGGCGATATCCGACGGGGCTGGTCGTCATCGGGACGGTGCTCGTCACCATCGCCGCTCTGCTCGCCGTGGAACTGGTGGCCGGACCGAGGCCCGTTCGACGCGACCGAGCTCACCGCTGATCTCACGCGCCGGCCGCCGGGGCCCGGTGCCGCAGATAATGCCCGACAGCTGTGTCGTCCGATGCGACGGCCTTGACGATCGCTGCCGCCCCCACGATCACCACCGACATCACGAAAAGCCAACTGACAGAGGTGAAAGCGAGCCCCCACGGCCCGAAGTGCCGCTGGGCTTGCGCCGTTATCCGTGGCAGCACGATACGAGCGACGACGTGCACCGCGGTCAGCCCGATCGCGGTCAGGACGCCGGTCGTCCAGAGCACCCGCCCGGTCAGCGCGCCCTTGGTGAGCAGGAACGGTGCGAACGCCCACACCAGGGTCCACACCGCGACCTCACCGAGCAGCGCGAGCGGCTGCCCCGCGACCCGAATCCGGGTCAGATCACGGGTCTGCTCGACGAGTGCGGTCGACAACGCCACCGCGAGCAGCGCGGTCAACCACCGCCAGGCATCCCGCGGCCCCATCGACGGCACCCGCCACACCGCCCCGTAGACCCGGCCGAGGGCCCGAGCGAACGAGGTGCCACTGAGGATGATCATCAGCAGCCCGACCACACCGAACGCGGTCAGTGACCGATCCGATGACGTGGCCGCATCCCCGGTGTGCAAGACGGCGGGGTCGAAGCCGAACTGATCGCGAATGGTGTCGGTGGTCGGTTGCCAGCCGCTGAACGCCGACGCGGCGATGATCACCGGAAGCACCGAGGTGAAGATCTGCGCTGCCAACGCCAGTGCTCGATCGACGAGCTCGATCTCGACGAGGGTTCCGGCCACGCGCCATGCTGTCCGGCCGACAGGTGTGGCGCGTAACCAGCGGATAGCGGCCCGGGCGCGCGCCGCGGATGCTCGCCGAGCCGCCGATGGTCCGGATTTCACGGGACGCGCGATGGGTCGATGGGCGACTGCCGCACGGGCGAGGTCACGAATACCTCCCTCAGCTCGACTTTCGACCGGTGATCCGAGACTCCGATCCATCAAACCAAGAACTGGTGTCCGTGCTGCCGCTCTGCGAGCAGCGAGTCCGCATCGACATGTGCACCGGCGAGGGCGATGTCGCCCCCCGCGCCGGAACGGTGCCGCCGGTTCGCTGGCGCGGTGCCGGGGCAGCGGCGATGCTGGGAGTGAACTATGAGATGCGACAAGGCAATTGGCGTAATCGCAAGCGATCGACCACAATTGAAGGAATGGGTGGCGTTGGGGCACGAAAGCTACGCGAGCTCCCGGCTGCCGAGTCACTGAAACGGCTGGCCGGCGCGCAATTCGGGCGAATTGTGTACTCGCGCCGTGGACTTCCGATCATCCGGCCGGTCAATCACATCGTCGAAGAGGATGTGGTGGTGGTGCGGGCACAGCTGGGCGCCAGCCTGCTGCGGGGTGACGGCCAGGTGGTGGCGTACGAGGCCGACTCGTTCGACGAGCACACCCGGCAGGGCTGGAGCGTGATCGTCACCGGGGTCGCGCGGGTGGTGATGGATCCCGAGCAGGTGCAGCGCTACGAGACGCTGCTCGACCCCTGGATCAACCTGCCGATGGATCATGTCATCCGCATCGAGGCCGAGGTCGTCACCGGCCTCGAGCTGATCGACGAGGGCAGCTGACCACACGCCACGTGCGGTGGTGACTGTGACCCCGCGCATACCGCTCCGGTAGCGTGACACGCCGTTGGACCGAGCCCGGCAAACCGCCGACAGGCTCGGCGCGGCCGGTGGCTCCCGATCACGAACGGCGGGTTCCGGCCGCACGCACGCGAGAGGAACCGCATTTGACAGCCTCGGAAAGGCAGCTACCGGACATCGGTACCGCACGCACGGACGACGAGGGGTATTCCCGCGGCCTGTCGCCGCGCACCATTCAGATGATCGCCATCGGCGGCGCGATCGGCACCGGCCTGTTCTACGGCGCGGGCGGCGCGATACAGAAGGCCGGCCCGGCGCTCATTCTCTGCTATCTGGCCGCCGGTCTGGCCATCTTCGTGATCATGCGGGCCCTGGGCGAACTGCTCACCTACCGGCCCGTCACCGGCAGCTTCGCCGAATACGCCAATGAGTTCCTGGGCCGCTTCGCGGGTTTCGCCACCGGCTGGACCTACTGGGCGGTCTGGGTGGCCACCTGCATGGCCGAGATCACCGTGGCCGGCAAGTACGTGCAGTACTGGTTCGACATCCCGCAGTGGGTGACCGCACTGGTGGTGCTGGGCATCATGTTCATCGCCAACCTGGTGTCGGTGCGGCTGTTCGGCGAGGGCGAATTCTGGTTCTCCGCCATCAAGGTGACCGCCATCGTGGCCATGATCGTGATCGGCGTCGGCGTGCTGATCTTCCACTTCGGCCACGCCACCAACCCGACCGTCACCAACCTGTGGAACGACGGCGGCGTGTTCCCCAACGGCTTCGGGCAGGCGCTGCTGGCCCTGCAGATCGTGGTATTCGCCTACGTCGGTGTGGAACTGGTGGGCGTCACCGCGGGTGAGGCGCGTGACCCCAAGCGCACGCTGCGCAAGGCGATCAACAGCCTGCCGCTGCGCATCGGCCTGTTCTATGTCGGCGCGCTCGTGGTCATCATGTCGGTGTCGAGCTGGCGCACCTTCCACGCGGGCCGCAGCCCGTTCGTGGAGGTCTTCGAGCAGATCGGTATCCCGGGCGCGGCCGGCATCATCAATTTCGTGCTGCTGACCGCGGCGCTGTCGTCCTGCAACTCCGGCATCTACTCCACCGGCCGCATGTTGCGCAGCCTGTCGCAGCGCGCGGAGGCCCCGGCCGCCCTGGGCTCGCTGAGCGGCCGATCGGTGCCCGCGGCCGGTATCGCGGTCTCGGCGGCGGTCATGGTGATCGGCGTGGCGGTGAACTACTTCTCGCCCGACAAGGCATTCGGCTACATCACGTCGGTGTCCACGATGGGCATCATCTTCGTGTGGGGCGTGATCCTGGTCTGCCACCTGCTCTACCGCCTCCGCGTCAAGCAGGGCGTGCTGCCGGGCAGCGACTACCGCCTGCCGGGCGCACCCGTCACCACGGTGCTCGCCCTGGCCTTCCTGGCCGTGGTCGTCGTCCTGCTGTTCTTCACCGAGGACGGCCGCAGCGCCCTCGTAGTCGGCCTGGTCTGGGGCGTCCTGGTTTGCGCCGGGTACCCCCTGCTTTCCCGCAAGCACTCGGCGAGCGCTGTTTAACAGCTAGTCTCGGTGGGCATGACGCATGCTCGAGATCGTCGGGGGAGGCAATCGGCGGCGTACGACCCCGCCACGGTGCCACTACGCCCGACGAGACCCAGCAGGTCGACGAGACCCAGCCGGTCCAGACCCCGCCCGCCCACCGCCCGCCGCCCTCGTGGACGCCCCGAGCGAACACGCCGGGCGCTGGCGGCCGGGCGGGTGGCAATGGCCCTGCTGGCGGTCGCGGCGCTGACCGCCACCGGCGCGGCCTGGCGCAGATACCATCAGGAATTGAGCGGGCTGACCATCTCCGGTGTCACTCCGGACGGCCCCAAATCCAGCGGCAAGACCCAGAACATCCTCGTCATGGGCCTGGACAGCCGCCTCGACGAGCACGGCAATCCACTGCCCCAGGACATGTACGACGCGCTGCACGCGGGGGACGACAGCGAGGGCGGCTTCAATGCGAATGTGCTGATCCTGGTACACATTCCGGGCGACGGCTCCAAATCCACCGCCATCTCCATTCCCCGCGACGACTACGTCACCCTCGATCCCGCGTCCTGCGCCACCTCCCCGTGTAAGGGAAAGATCAAGCAGGCGTACGGATTCGCCTACGCGCGGGCCAAGGACAAGCTCGCGGCCGCCGGGGTCAAGGATCCACTGGAACTCGATCAGAAGTCCCGCGACGCGGGCCGCCTCGCCGAGAGCAATACGGTCGGCAAGTTCCTCGGCAATGTGCCCGTCGACCATTTCGTCGAGATCACCCTGGCCGCCTTCTTCCAGATCGCCGAGGCCGAACAGCCGATCACCGTGTGCCTCAACGAGGACACCTCCGACGGCTACTCGGGCGCCAACTTCAAGAAGGGCAAGCAGCAGATCGACGCGGCGCAGGCCATGGCCTTCGTGCGCCAGCGTCGCGACCCGGATCAGCCATTGTTCACCGACCTGGACCGCACCCGCCGCCAGCAGGCCTTCATCGTGTCCCTGGCCCGGCAGCTGCAGGACGGCGGCACCCTCGGCAGTCCCGGCAAGCTGCGCGCGCTGCTGGATATCGCCAAGCAGAACACCGCCATCGACAGCGGCCTGGACCCACTGTCGTTCGCGCAACGCGCCTCCGCGCTGCTCGACGACGGGCTGTCGCTGTACACGCTGCCGGTCAAGGACTTCGGCACCGATGACGCGGGGGAGTCGATCAATATCGTGGATACGGACGAGATCAAGGGCATCGTGCGAAACCTGCTGTCCCCGGGCGACTCCGGCACCACCACGACCACCACGCCCGCGCCCGCCACCACCACCATCTCGGATGCCACCGGCATCGTGCTGAACGTCGTCAACAGCTCCGGTGAGAACGGCCTGGCCGCCAAGGTCGAACAGGCCCTGGCCACACGGGGTTTCACGCAGGGCGCCGCGACCACCGGCGCGGCCCGCGACACCACCACGCTCACCTACGGCGCGGGCGCCGAATCCGCCGCCACCGCCCTCGCGGCCCAACTCGGACTCACCGCCACCGGTTCGGCGGTCGTGGAAGCCCAGTCCGTCCAGCTCACCCTCGGCAGCGACGCCCGCAGCGGACCCCTCGCGAATGTGCCGGTCGACCAGACCGATCCGACCACCTCGGCCACCCGCACCAGGACACCGGCCACCTCCACCACCCCGCCCGTCCCGGTCGCGGCCACCGCCCCCGGCGCCAACGCGCCCGAGGCCACCGACCTGTCGCAGATGGATACCGGCGGCATTCCCTGTGTGAGGTAATCGAATTCGCGCATGCCCCGGGCACGGCGGGCGTAGCTTTCTTGGTGCAGGCTATGGTTCGAGGGGCGAACATGAACGATCCGCGGCGCTACGTGGTCATCGGCGGGGGACTGGCGGGATTGGCGTCGGCGGTCTGGCTGGCCGAAGCCGGCAAGCAGGTCACGCTCCTGGAACGGCGCGGACGCCTCGGCGGCCGCACCCACGCGCTGGAGGTCGCACCGCTGCGCGACATCCCCGACAACGGCCAGCATGTGATCGCCAGCGGCTACGAGCATCTTTTCCGATACCTGACCAGCGTCGGCACCCGCCAGTACGTGACCTTCCCGCAGCAGGGCGTCCTGCGCTGGCCCGGCGGGCGCACCGCGATCATGGGCACCACCGGTTTTCCCGCGCTGCGGGCCCTGTTCGGCGCGCATCCCGACGCGAGCACCGGCGACCGGCTGCGCGCGGCCACGGCCACCCTCCGGATGGGGTGGCAATGCCTGCGTCAGCCCGGTGATCTGGCCGACCTCACCACCGACCAGTGGTTCCGGCGGCTCGGCATGCCCGCCACCGCGCGGGAGGCGCTGTGGGATTGGCTGGCGCTGGGCATCGCCGCCGAACCGGTGCGGCAGGAATCGGCCAAGGTGTTCGCCGACGTACTGGCCACCGGAATCCGGCTGGGCGTCAGGCATTTGCGGCCCGTCGGCATCGGCTATCCCACCACCGACCTCGACACCCTGCTCGTCTCCGGCGCGCAGCGGGTGTTCGACCGGCACGGGGTGCAGGTGCGACACCGGGCGGTGGCCCGGCGCATTCGCATTGCGGACGGCGCGGTGACCGGTGTGGTGCTGGCCGGCGGCGAGGTGCAGCCCGCCGACGCGGTGGTGTGCGCCGTGCCCAACTCCTACATCGGCGGCCTGCTCGACGAGCTACCCGAGCACGACCGGATCTATTCGGCCGCCGACAAACTCGGCTACACCCCGATCGTCAGCACCAACCTCTACCTCGATCGCCCACTCGGCACCAAGGCCGCCATGGAGGCGCTCATCGGCGGGGCGGGGATCATCGACGAGGTGTTCGACCGGCAGCGCATGCACGGACGCGGCACCCTCGATGGCTGGCTGTACTGCCTGACCACCAGCGGCGCCTACGAGCAGATCCACAAGCCGCACCACGCGGTGGTGGACGAGCAGATGGCGCTGCTGCGGCGCTACTATCCCGACGCCGCGGACTCGAAAGTGGTGCACGCACAGGTGGTTCCGATGCCACGGGCCACGTTCTCGCAGGTGGTCGGGACCGATGGGCTGCGGCCGGGGCAGCGCACCTCGGTGCCGACGCTGGTGCTGGCGGGGGATTGGACCCGAACCGACTGGTCGGCAACGATGGAGAGTGCCGCCCAGAGCGCGGCGAAGGCCGTGGATCTGCTGCTGGCCCTGCCCGCCGCCCGCCGTGTCGGCCAAGCGGTTTGATTACTCGCGTTCTGCTCGCACCGGCGGCTCCCGGAAGAAGTTCAGGATCAGCCGCGTGATGTCGGCCAGGAACCGCTCACGGGGAATGGGCGGAGCGTCGAGCAGGTAGCGGATGGTCAGATGCTCGACCGTGCGCACCAGCATCCAGGCCGCTGCATCGGCGTCCACCTCGGCCGGAATCGGATACGGCCGCAGGGACAGCGCCACCCGGGCCAGCTCACCGATCTGCTGCTCGAACGCCACCACCGGCCAGTCCGCACCCAGCCGTGGAGTCTGCTCGACGACTGCGCGCAGCAGCTCGCGGTCATTGCCCAGGGCGTCCATCAGATACGAAATGGTCTCCGGCACCGACACTTCCGGCGGTCTGCCGATATTCGACAGCACCCGCGCCCGGACCCGCTCGGCCACGTCGCGGGTGTAGCGCTCGATCACCGCCGCCACCACCGCGTCCTTGTTCGGGAAGTACTGATACAGCGAGCCCGGGCTGATATTCGCCGCGGCGGCAATCCGATTGGTGGAGGCGCCGTCGTAGCCGTGGATGATCAGCACCTGCTGCCCGGCGTCGACAATGCGGGCCACCATGGCGCGTGAGCGTTCCTGCTGCGGGGTGCGGCGCGGCGGTGGCGCGGGCGTTTTCGGGGTGCGGCGCTTCGATGGCATGGCGTTCGGGGCGAGATTCGGAATGCGAATTGAATGCGAGTGAATAGTCGTGTCAGCGTGGAAACATGGTGTCACACAGCGCGGTGTCGGACCAGGGCAAGGAACCGGCGCACCCTCGTCGACGCGATCCTTTGCCGCTCGGGCCGGAAACGCTGACCTGGCAGACCTTCGGGTCGCTGTACTTTCTGCCCAGCGCCCTGTTCGTCGGCATGGTGCAGAACATGCATCCCGGACTCGGGGCCGGCGTGGAATTCCACTCCGAGATCCACGACGAGTTCTATCAGCGGATCCTGCGCTCGCTGTACCCGATCTACGGGGTGGTGTTCGACGGTGACCGCGCCCGCGACACGGCACGCGAGATCGTCGGATACCACCGTGACATCAAGGGCGTCGACGCGCACGGGCGCCGATATCACGCCCTGGATCCCGGCACCTTCTACTGGGCGCACGCGGTGTTCTTCGTCCAGAACCTGCGCGCCGCAGACCTGTTCATGGGCGGGCTGAGCGAGGCCGGCCGCGAACAACTCTGGCGCGAGCACTACCGCTGGTACGAGCTGTACGGCATGAGCATGCGGGTGGTGCCGCCGAGCTGGCCCGCCTTCCAACGTTATTGGCGCGACATGTGCCGCGACACCCTGGAACCGACCAAGGCCGCCCGGGATGTCTTCCATCTCGTGGACACCGTGCCGGTGCCGCCGTTCCCGCTGGTCCGGCGGCTGCCGAAACCGCTGTGGGAACACCTGATCCGCCCGGCCGGCGGACAGTTCTACCGATTCGTCACCATCGGCCTGTGCGATCCGGAGATCCGCCACACCATGGGGTTCACCTGGACCGCCCGCGACCAGCGCCGCTTCGACCGGCTGTGCCGGACACTGTCGGCCATGAACCGGGTGACACCCGACTCGGTCAAATACTTCTTCCCCCGCATCCACGCCGCTCGCCGCCGCGTGGCCGGGAAACGTCCCGCGTGGCTGCCGCCGCCCGAAGCACCCGAAATGCTATGGCCCGCCGCCGGACACCGCGCAGACCGCAAGCACTACTGCCCGGTCCACGCCGACCGCGGCGCCGACTCGATCACCAGATTCCGCCAGCTGACAGGGTTTTGACGCCATGACCGAGGGTCTCGAAGCGACACCGTCGCATCCCTGCGACTACTACTACCGCCCGGGTCTGCCGCTGCGCCCGCCACCGCCGCGCGCCGTGCCCTCGGAGCTGTGGTTCCGACCGCGAAAGGCCATGCTGGGTCCGTGGATCGACGTGCGCCCCGAGCCCGCCGACACCCCGCGCGCCCGGATGATGGCCGACCACACCGTCCGGGTCCGGCTCATGCACGCCCAGGTCCGCGCGATGCTCCGGCGAACGTGGGGCGCTTGGCCCGCTACCTCGCCGCCCGCGTCGGCATCCGGGGCACGCCCTTCGACCACCACGACACCGCTGCCGAAGCCGCCCACTGCCCCGTCTGATCCCTAACCCTGCGTCCCGGCAATGCTCAGGTACACGACCATGATCGTGAACAAAAACCACGCCGCCCCCTGCCAGATCGGCCACGCTCGCTCCGCCCGCCACGCCCGGAACGCGATCACCAACGCCCCGATCCCCCCGAACAGCAAAACCCCACCCGGCCCCAGCCCCACCACCACCCGCGAGGTGCCATCACACAGACTCGACCCGGCATTCAGGCACGCAGGCCGCGCCGCCGCCCAAACCAGCACGACGACCGCGACAACCGCGGTCCCGCCGAGCACGGCCAGCACATAGGTGGTCGCATGCCGCAACATCGAGGGATCATTCCACCGCTTCTCCACATCGTTCACCATGACCACACCACCTCCGCTCAGCGCCCGATCCGCACCCGCCGATACCACCATGGTCGTCCTGCACGCCACCCCCTGCCACGCCGAACACCACCTCTTCGTCCCGTGTGATTCGCCCCCCTGAGCTCCACCGGATGCTGCCGCGCCGGCGGGGTGCGTGGTCAGCGGGCGTCGGCGGCCAGCCCGAGACCCAGGCCGACGAGGATGGCGGCGAGGGTGCGTTCGATGCGGCGGCGGATTCCGGTGCGGCGCAGCCAGGTTCCGGCTCGGTCGGCGGCGAGGACGACGCCGATGCACCAGGTGGTGTCGATGGCCAGCTGGATGACGGCCAGGATCAGGACCGTGGGGAGGACCGGTCCGCTCGCGGGTAGGAATTGGGGGAGGATCGTCAGGCCGAAGACCGCGGCCTTCGGGTTGGCGGCAATGGAGATCAGCGATGCCCGGAAGGCGGAGGCCGGGGTGCGGCCGCCGGGCAGGGCCGAGGTCAGCGCGGCGCCGAAGGCGTCGTCCCCCCGCGATCCGCGCCAGGCCTGGATGCCGAGCCACACCAGCACGACCGCTCCGAGCAGATGGATGCCCACATTCAGCACCCGGTTGGCCACCAGCAGCGCCGACAGCCCCGCGCCGCCCGCCAGTGTCCAGCCGAAGATGCCGATCTCATTGCCCGCCACCGCCGCCAGCCCGGCGGCCCGGCCGTCCCGCACCGACCGCTGCAGGAACAGCGCGGTCGCCGGACCCGGCAGCGCAGCCAGAATCAAACAGGCGAGCGTGAAGGCGGGAAGTACTTCGATCCAATGCGGCATCCGTCGATGCTGTCACCGCCGCCCCGGCCGGGCCAGCGGATTCCGCCGCACGAGCCGACTTCGCACCCCAACCGGCGAGTCTCGCCACGACACGCCATCATTCGCCCTGCCGGACCCCGACCCTCGCCGCCGTCTGCCATGCTCCGGTGCGCGCCACCTCGTCCCTCCGAGCATCCGGCCTGATGCGCCGCTTCGGGACATGTAGGCCTGCTGTGCCGCCTCGGGCGCGGGCGGATCGCCACGCCGCGGCGCGGACGAAGAGTCAGCCTTGCGAGGTGGCCTGTGCGCTGACTGCCTCGGAGAGATAGTCCTGTCCGCCGACGTACACCGTGTGGCCGGATGGGGTTTCGAGGGTGGTCGCGTTGGCGACGGCGGTGGCGAAGTCCTCGACGGTCGGCAGGTCGCCCTGGTCACGCCGTGCGGTGACGGCATCGGGGTCCCGGCGTTCGAGCAGGCGCACGATGATGGTGCCGTCGATCATGTCGCCCGACACCACGGTGAAACCGATACCGCGGCTGGTGAATTCGCCGGTCATGGCCCGCAGGGCGTCCTCGCCGGCGCGCTTGCTCGCGGCGATGGGCTCGTAGCCGGGCGGGACCTCGCGGGTGGGGGAGAAGTGGGCCTGGTGGCTGGTGACGAAGACGATGCGACCGCCCTCGGGCAGGTGCGGCAGCGCAAGCCGGGTCAGGCGAGTCTGGGCGTCGCGGTTGAGGAGCATGGCGTAGCCGGGGGCGGCGTCGCGTTCCAATCCGCCGGAGGCGTTGAGCACCAGCACATCCACCCGCCCGAACTCGGCGATCACCCCGTCGATGAGGGCCCGCGCGCTGTCCGGGTCGGCGATATCCGCCCCTGCCACCGACGCGCTGCCGCCCGCGGCGGCGATCTCGGCGGCCAGGGTCTCCGCGCGTTTGCGCTTCTCGCGGTAGTTGATCACCACGTGGTCGCCTCGGGCGGCCAGCACCCTCGCGGTTTCCGCACCGATGCCCCGGGAGGCTCCGGTGACCAGGACGATGCGCCGCCGGGTATCCGTTGTCGCCATCAGCGACCTCCATCCAGTGAGTTGCTTCTAATCCAGAAGCACTAGATTGGTACTTCGAAATGAGAAGCGCAAGTCAGCCACCCCCCGCCAACAGCCGCGCAGACGCCTCCGCGACCCCGCTACTGGCCGCCATGGACCTGCTCGGCCAGCGCTGGATGCTGCGCGTGATCTGGGAACTCGAGCCCGGCCCACTCGGTTTCCTGGAACTGCGCCGGCGCATGGGCAACTGCTCGTCGAGCATGCTGTCGGTGCGACTGCAGCGGCTGGTGGAAGCCGGTGTGGTGGACAAGAAGCCGGACAAGTCCTACGAATTGACCACTGCCGGAGTGGAATTGGGCGACGCCCTGGCACGGGTTTGGCGGTGGTCGGAGCGCTGGGCAGGTAGCCTCGAGCGCGCGGGGGGCGAGGACGAGGCGTAGGAACGGGATGAAACGCAGGCTGCTCATCGGCGGCGCGCTCACGCTGGTGGTGCTGGCCCTGATCTCCGTCGGGTTGTACACCCTGATGAACTCACGCACCTACCAGGTGACCGGCCGCATCGTGCCGCGCGTCGACACCACCGACAAGATCGTCGCCCTCACCCTCGACGACGGCCCCGGCGAGCGCACCCCCGAGATCCTGAAAACCCTTGCCGACGCGGGCATTCCGGCCACCTTCTACCTCATCGGCGGCGAACTGGCCGCCCATCCCGACCAGGGCCGGGCCATCGCCGCCTCCGGCAACGAGATCGGCAATCACACCTACCACCACCAGCGCATGGTCTTCGTGACCCCCGGCTTCGTCCGCGACGAGGTGGAGCGCACCGACGCCGAGATCGCGAAAACCGGCTACCGGGGCCCGATCACGTTCCGGCCGCCCAACGGCAAGAAGCTCTTCGCCCTGCCCTGGTATCTGTCCCGCCACGATCGCACCACGGTCACCTGGGACGTCGAGCCCGACTCCGGCAAGGCGCCGACCACCGACCAGATCGTGGCGGAGACCCTGTCGAAGGTGCGCCCGGGCTCGATCATCCTGCTGCACACCATGTATGCGACCGGCGGTCCCTCGCTCGCCGCCATTCCCCGCATCGCCCGGGCGCTGCAGGATCAGGGCTACCGCTTCGTCACGGTCTCCCAGCTGCTCGCGCGCTAGCGCTCAGGCCGCGTCGCCGGATCCGGTGATACCGCGCCGGATCTCACCGGCCGTGTGCGCTTCCCGCGGCATGGCCCGCGCGTGCGAGGAACGCAACTGCCACGGCACACTGGTCACCATCACCCCCGGCTCGAACAGCAACCGCGCCTTGAGCCGCAGCGAACTCTGGTTGTGCAGCAGGTTCTCCCACCAGCGCCCGACCACGTACTCGGGGATGAACACGCTCACCACATCGCGTGGCCGCGACTTCCGCTGGCGTTTGATCTCTTCCAGCACCGGCCGGGTGATTTCGCGATACGGCGATTCGATGACCTTCAGCGGAATCCCGACCTGGTAGGTCTCCCAGTCCTGGGCGAGGTGGCGGGTGTCGGCGTCGTCCACGTTCACGGTCACCGCGGTCAAGGTGTCGGGCCTGGTGGCGCGCGCGAACTGCACCGCACGCTGGGTCGCCTTGTGCCAGCCCGACACCAGTACCAGCGCGTGCACCCGCCCCGGCAGCGTCTCCAGATCGTCCCGGTCGATCTCCAGTTCGACCCGCACCGACGAGTAGTGCCGGTGGATCAGCCACATGATCGCCACCAGCACCGGCATGGCGATGACCACCAGGTACGCGCCATGGGTGAATTTGGTGATCATGACGACCACCAGCACCACCCCGGTGAAGCAGGCGCCGAAGGCATTGATGAAGCGCGCCCGGTGGATTCGCAGGCGCTCGGCCCGGCTGTCGACGGTGCGCAGCTCCTTGTTCCAATGCCTGACCATGCCCGTCTGGCACAGTGTGAACGACGTGAACACGCCCATGATGTAGAGCTGGATGAGTCGCGTGGTGGACCCGTCGAAGGCGTAGATGAGCCCGCCGGCCACCACCGCCAGCAGAATGATGCCGTTGGAGAAGGCCAGCCGGTCCCCGCGGGTGTGCAGCTGCCGCGGCATGTAGCGCCGCTGCGCCAGGATCGAATTCAGCAGCGGGAAGCCGTTGTAGGCGGTGTTGGCGGCCAGGACCAGGATCAGCGCCGTGGTCACCATCAGGTAGTAGAAGGCGATGCTGTGCCCGCCGAACACCGCGGCCGAGATCTGCGCGATGACGGTCTTCTGCGCGTCGGTCCGGCAGTCGCCCTCGAATCCGATGAGATCGCAGGTATTTTCGACCACCCGGGTCTTGGTGATCATGGCCAGCGCCGTGACGCCCGAGAACATGGCGATGGCGATGACGCCCATGGCGGTCATGGTGCGGGCGGCATTGAGCGCCTTGGGCTTCCGGAACGCGGGCACCCCGTTCGAGATGGCCTCGGCGCCGGTCAGCGCGGTACATCCGGAGGAGAACGCCCGTAACAGCAGGAACGCCACGCCCGCGGTCGAGAGCCCGACCTGCTCGGCGTGAATCTGATAGTGCGCGCTCTCCGCCACCGGCGTGTGCCCGAGCAGTGTCTGGCCCAGCCCTACCACGATGAGCGCGAACACGCCGAGCACGAATCCGTAGGTGGGAATCGCGAAAGCCCGCCCGGATTCCCGGACGCCGCGCAGATTCATCGCGGTCAGGAAAACGATGAATGCGAGATTGACGGCCACCCGGTACGGATTCAGATCCGGAATGGCGGAAATGATGTTGTCCACTCCGGCGGCCACCGATACCGCGACGGTCATGACATAGTCGACCAGCAGTGCCGCCGCCACGACCAGGCCGGGCAGCGCTCCCAGGTTCTCGGCCACCACCTCGTAGGAGCCGCCGCCGGACGGATACGCCTGCACCACCTGCCGATACGACAGCGCCACCACCGCCAGCAGCACCACCACGCCCGCGGCCACCACCGGGGTGAAGTGGAGGTAGGCCAGACCGCCCAGGGTCAGAATGAGCAGGATCTCCTGCGTGGCGTAGGCGACCGACGACAGTGGGTCACTGGCGAAAATGGGCAGCGCGAGTCGTTTGGGCAGCAGGGTCTCCCCGAGCCGATCGCTGCGAAACGGGCGTCCGAGCACGAGTCGTTTGGCTACGTCGATCGGTGAAACCACGCTCGGAGCCTAGGGCGGAAAACCGCATGAATCGGAACCCCATGCCGTATGGATTTCGTAAAGATACTGAACAGTCCGGTGCTTTCTCTTGCGAGTTTCGAGACTTGTGCAGTTGATCGAACAACCACCTAGACTGTCTGGGACGTAGTCGAGGATTTATGGAGAGGTGACACGATGGGAGACCGGACGGTCGTCGCCGACGTTGCCGACGAGTTGGCACGCCGCGTGGCATCCGGGGAGTACGAGCCCGGTGGTCTGATGCCGTCCGTCCGCCAGGTCGCCGACGAATTCGACCTGAATCGTGCGACGGCGCAATTGATTCTGGGCCGCCTCGAATCCTATGGATTCGTGGACGCGTACCGCGGCAAGGGGTTCGTCATCCGCGATGTGCGCGCCGAGGGCGGCGTCGATGTGTATCGCCGGCTGTTCCGGCTGTCCATGCCGGATCCGGAGATCGCCGCCGACATGTTCGGCAATATCGTCGACGAGGAACGCGGCATCGCGCTCGAGGCGCTGCTCACGTACACCGGCGGCGAGCGCGCCCTCGATCCGGCGGTCCTCAAGGACGAGATCGACGAACTGGAAACCCTTGCGCGCGGCGCGGACCCGGATCCGCACCGCATGCTGAGCATCGAGCTCGGGCTGCTGCGCCGGCTGCTCACCGCGCTCGGGCACACGGTGCAGCGCGCGGTGCTCAACTCCATCGGCGAGATGGTGCTGGAGGTGCCGGAGGCGGTCGAGGCCTACTTCGCGGTCTCGCCGGATCTGCACGTGCTGGTGTGGCGGGCGCTGGTCGCGGTGTGGGAGTCCGACAGCGGGCCGAGTCAGGCGCAACTGGCGCTGTTCGAGGATCTGTTCGGCATGTACCACCGGAAGGTGGTGGCGCGCTTCGAGGAACTGGTCGGCGCGGCCGGGGCCGAGTCGGCCGGCGAGGTGGCCGCGACGGCCTGAAGGGGCTGGACCGACCCGATCACGCCCGTTTCAAATCCGACGGGTCGGTTTCGTCTCAGACAACCCCGCTTGGCAGAAATTATTGCCCGATCACGGCGTTCATGATGGTGCCCGCGCTCGTCGCGACAATGCCGCCGATGAGCGCGCCCGCGACCTGCTTGGGCGCCTGCACCCCGCCGCCGCTCCACTTCTCCCAGGCGAAGCGGCCACCCGCGTAGGTGATGGCCAGCACCCCGGAGAGCAGCACGAACCAGGTGAAATACCGGACCAGGCGCAGCAGCTTGTCGGCCACCGGCGGCGTCTCGGGAGTCGGATCGAAGATCTGCGCGTGCTGAAGCTGAGTCAGCAACTCGTGGGCGGCAGTAAGAAACATCGCGGCGCTCTTCCACGTGATGGCATGTCCACCTCCGGGGTACTCGCCGGAGACGGTGCCGCGCAAGGGAAGTCGCGCTCTGATCGGTCATCGGGCGTGGACACGCGAATGCAATAGTGCGCGCGCCCGGCGCACTCAGTCCACGTCGTTGTCCGCGGACAGATAGGCGATGGCCGCCAGATACTGCCGGCACGCGAAGTGCTGATCGTGCGCGCGCAGGATGGTGCGGGCCTGACGATAGGTGAGGGTGCGTGGTTCGACCGCACAATCACCGGGACTATCGCAGCGAGCTGCGACATCGGTGGAACGGGCGAGCATCTGCGTCATGGGATGCCTCTGGCCGATTGGGGGGATGATCCACCGAGTTTAGGAGCTCGGATCGTGCAGATGCAAGCACATCTGCACGCTCGAATCCGGTGTCTCCCTGGGCGCGACCGGGTTTCTCCACGGCCGCGACCCGGTATCTCTGCGGATGCGACCCGATGTCGCCACGGGTCTCGAATCCGCTGTCCCCGCAGGATAATCCACTGCCCTCGCAGGATGTCCGCGTCACGTGACTTTTCGGACGCATGGTTCCCGGAGTAATCGGACGAACGGGACCAACTAGCCGGGATTGTCTGAAATCCTTCGCAACTTCGCTCGGCTTTTCGGTGAACCAAGATCAAACCTGTTGTGTTGCAAAGGATGTGCCGCTCCGAGGCATCGATAGCGAGCAATCTGCGTGCTATCGTCGTGTTTGCGGTTGCAACTGTAAGTACACCTGATCGAACATTTGCAAGTACTGGGACCACCGTCTGCGGGCGGTACTGGCAAGGAGTCTGAAATGACGGACATCTCGGCAACCCCGATCGATCGCTCGAACCTGTTGTGGCGCAAGAGCACCTTCAGCAATCCCAGTGGAAACTGCGTGGAGATGGCTCCCATGGCCGATGGGCAAGTGGCCGTACGCAACTCCCGAGACCCCGAGGGCTCGCTGATCGTGTACACGCGGCCCGAGATCGACGCGTTCCTGCGCGGCGCGAAGAGTGGAGAATTCGACGACCTCGCGCGCTGAGCGGTAGCATTGGCAATCGGCGCGGTGGTTCGCGACAAGCGGTTGTGAGTCCACTGCCGGCAAACCCGAGCATCGGAGTGGACCCCATGATCGCAGAACCCGTTGCCCACGATCGGGCGGATTCCGCTGTCGCCGAACGTGGCCCGACTGCACTGCGTATCGCGGTCGGCAGCCAGCTACGGAAGCTGAGGGAACTCAGTGGAATTACACGCGAGGCCGCGGGTGACCACATCCGCGGTTCGCACGCGAAGATCAGTCGTCTGGAACTGGGGCGGACCGGATTCAAGGAGCGCGATATCCGGGATCTGTTGGCGCTGTACGGCGTTGACGATCCCGGTGAGCGCGAACAGTTCCTCGAACTGGTTCGTAAGGCGAATCAGCCGGGGTGGTGGCATCGCTACAGCGACCTGCTGCCGCCCTGGTTCGAAACCTATCTCGGCCTCGAGCACGCGGCGAAATCCATTCGTACCTATGAGGGTCAGCTGGTCCCGGGTCTGCTGCAGACCCCGGACTACGCTCGCTCGATCGTCGCCCTCGGGCACGATGCGGATGGAGAGCGCCGCGTCTCGCTGCGCCGGCGCCGCCAGGAGCTACTCACCCGCGACGGCGCGCCGAGTTTCTGGGCCGTGCTGGACGAGGCGGTGCTGCACCGTCCCGTGGGCGGTCCCGGCGTGCTGCGCGGCCAGATCGAGCACCTCATCGACATGTCCAAATTGCCCAATGTGACCATCCAGGTGCTGCCCTACGCGGCGGGTGGCCATGCGGCTGCGGGAAGTTCGTTCACCATGCTCCGCTTCGCTGAGACCGAACTCCCCGACATCGTCTACCTCGAGCAGTTGACCAGCGCGCTGTACCTGGATCGCCGCCAGGATCTGGAGCTCTACCGTCAGGTCATGGATCAGCTGAGCGTGCAGGCGGAGCCGCCGGAGCGCTCCCGCAAAGAGCTGGCGCGGATTGCTGCGGAGCTCGGCTGAGCTCCGGGCTGGTCCCCAGCCGCGGACGGAAGGTCCGTACACATGGATAAGGGGCCCCTCGCGGGGCCCCTATCAGCGTGCCGTCGACCTGACGAGTCGGCCTGCGGCACGGCCGGATTCGGATTACTGCCTGATGAAACTGGAGGCGATGCGCCAGAACGCCTCCGGTTGCATGCAGTGCAGATCCCAGTCGTTCACCATGGCGTGCGCCGTGGTGACGATCCGCTCGATGTCGAAATCATACCGAGTGGCCGCTCCAGTGGATTCGACCTGGCGGATGACGAAAGCGGTTGCCGTCTCACGTGAATAGGTTTGCTCCGGCTGACTTCTGTCGGCAAACCCGAGTCGGCTGAGGTTGATTGGCTGATTCATTCGAACGCCCCTGACGCCAGGCCGACGGCTAACCGTGGGCGAAGAATCGCCGGTGATTCACCGCTCGGCTCTCTGGTTGTCCCCTTATTGGTGCCTTGCACGATGAGTCTATGACCGTGCATTGCGCAGATGCAAGTACATCTGCAACATCGAATTCGCAGCGCCAGAGCATTTTTCGGTGTGCTATGAGTTTGCGATACGAGGGTTGGCAAAAGGTTGCAATCGCCCCCGAGCAGGGCTTTTCCAGTACTTCCGATCGAAAGTTCCGGCGAGAATGGACTGTTCCGATTTATCCAGGAATTAGCGGAAGATCAAACTCGGCCCTCGAGGTGCTCAAACTCTTCCCTGACGCGCGGCGCCTCGCCGCATCGCGGCTTTGAGCCGGCGATGTTCGATGATCATCAGGCCGATTCCGAAACGCAGACACACCGCGCCGGCGAGCCCGCACAGCGCACTCCAGGTGAGCGCACCGTAGCCGGCGGTCGTCAAAGTCAAAGCGATCGCGACGATTCCGGCCGCGGCCAGAATCGGTCCCGGGAGATTACGGGTGTCGTCGTAGGCGGGCGGAGTGACAGGCATCAACACTGTCCTTTCTCCGGGGGTATTGCAGAGCCGATAACAACTGGATACCCGGGCCGGTTCGGGCGAATCACACCGCTGTAGACCCGTGTTCACACCGGCCGTCGGTGATACCCAGATCGTCCAGCAGGCCGAGGAACGCGCGCGCATAGGGCGAGGCCGCGGTTTCGGCCCGCACCCGCCCCCAATCGACCTGGGCGCGCAAATCCCGCGCGATGTGCAACAGCCGGGTGAAATCCAGCCGCTGTGGATCGGGCACGGTGAGCTCGTCCACCAGGAAGTCCGCGACGGTCACCACGGGCGCGGCGATCGACCCGATGAGCAGCCGCTCCGCCCGCGCCAGCAGTTCATCGGTGACGGGACGGTAGTTGGGGCGGAACACCAGATCGACGCGAATATCGCGGTCGTACAGCGTGGTCCGCTCGGCGTCGGCGGCCGGCAGCGGCGGCCGCAGTCCCGCGGCGGCCAGCAGGCGCTGCCCGCGGGCCACGTCCGCGGGCAGCAGCAGCACGTCGATCTCGGAGTGCGGGCCGGTGACCGGCCCGCCGCGCGCGTAGACCGCGCAGTCGCCGGTGAGCGCACAGGGAATGTCGTTGTCCTGCAGGACCTGCACGGTGAGCGTCAGGGTGCCGAGCAGCCGGTCGATGGTGCGGACCATAGCGATGGCGTACCCGTGGTCTCGCGGGCTAATCCGGAACCGCCGCCGGCCCGGCCAGCGGGCCCTGGATTGATACGGGTTCCACGCGTGTGTTAGCTCTGAAAAGAAGTGGATCGATCAACCTGAGTGGACGGGAGCCGGTGCCGTGGTGGATGTGCCCGCGTATTTCGACGAGGTGGACGGCGGTTTCTTCCCGACGCCGTTCGCGGCGAGCCAGTGGTCCTCGGCGCAGGTGGTCGGCCCGGCCCTGACCGGCCTGCTGGCCCGCGAGCTCGAACGCGCGCATGCCACCGACGGGTTCGTGCCGGTGCGGCTGACCGTGGACCTGTTCAGCGCGGCGCGCTTCGAGCACACCACCACCCCGACCGTGCGGGTGCGCGACGGCCGCCGGATCCGGGTCGCGGACGTGAGCGTGGTGCAGGGCGGCACGGTGGCCGCGCGTGCCACCGCGGTGCTGCTGCAGCCCGCCGAGCAGCCGCCGGGGGAGCTGTGGCACCGGGAGCGGGAGCCGCAGCCGCCGTCACTGGAGATCGCGCCGCCCTCGCCGCTGCCGCAGACGCCGCTGTTCAACAGCGGGGAGGACTCGCCGGTGTGGAGCTCGATACCCACCGAGCATGAGAACAACCTCCGGAAACGCACCTGGCAGAACCCGATCCGGGTGGTGACCGGCGAGGAGCTGACCCCGTTCGTGCGGGTCGGGGTGGTGGCCGAGGCCACCAGCATGATGACCAACTGGGGTGACAAGGGCATCGGGTTCATCAATACCGATATGACGCTGGGCCTTTCCCGTCAGCCCGAGGGCACCGAGATCGGCGTGCAGGCCGACAGCCATTTCAGCGAGCTCGGCCTGGCGGTCGGCGTCGCGACGCTGTTCGACCGGATCGGCTCCTTCGGCAGCTGCATGGTCACCTCGGTGTCCAATGCCGGTCGCCAGATCAGCAATGCGCAGCTGGACATGGTGATGCGCCGGAGGATGTGAAACACGACCCTCCGGGCACGGGCCGGTCTCGATGTGGCGTCGAACGGACAAGTCCGGAGTGCGGATCAGAGTGTCCCAGTAGGCTCGGGCGCGCGGGAGACCCGGGGCCGACCCGTTCGAAGACAGTTCTGATCCGTGGGGGTGTTGTGCTGCGTCGCCTGCGAAATATCGCCGGTGTCTTGATGATCGGATGGTGCACGATCGTCGGTTACGGTGCCGCACCGGGATTCGCGCAAACACCCGACACCGGAGCACCGGCGATCCCACCCGGTCCGCCCGGAATCGCCCTGCCCTCACTGCCCGACATCCAGCACTGGATCGACGAGGTGATCCCCGCGCCGCGACTGGCACCGGCCCCGGCGGACTCGCCGCTGGTCGACACCGCCCAGCTGCCACCGGATTTGGCGGCGCTGCGGGCCGCGGCCATGCCCGCCGCCATCGGCGACTCCTTCGTCGACGACTGGCCCGATGGGCTCGACGACATGGACCCGGGCGGCATCGTCGCGGTCCGCGACGTAACCGCCACGGCCGCACCCACACTGATCGTGCCCGTGCGGCAGGTGCTGCAGCTGAAGTACCGCACCAACGACTCTCACGACGAGCCCTCCTACGGCATCGCCAGTCTGGTGCTGCCGGTGGGTGATTGGACCGAGCCGGGGGAGCGGCCGGTGGTGGTCAACAACCTGCCCATCGACGCGCTGGGCCGCGACTGCAACCCCAGTTACACGCTCGCACACGGCTTCTCCCGGGCCTCCAACTTCACCGGGTACATCCTGCCCACCACCCAGCTGGCGCTGCTGCGCGGCTACGCGGTGCTGATCACCGACCACGAGGGCCCGCGCATGGCCTACGCCGAGCCCATCGTGGCCGGGCATGCCATCCTCGATGCCATTCGAGCGGTCCGCAATCAGCTGCCGGATGAGCTGGGCGACAGCAGGTTCGGGATGATCGGCTACTCCGGCGGGGCCATCGCCACCAATGGCGCGGTGAAGCTCATGTCCGAGTACGCGCCCGAGCTGGCCGACGTGGTGGTCGGCGCGGCCCTGGGCGGGGTGCCCGCGGACTTCAGCCTGCTGGCGCACTCCATGAACGCCAATCTGGCCTCGGGGGTGTTCCTGAGCGCGGTCTTCGGGATCGGCCGCGAGCGGCCCGAAATCCTGGCCCGCATGAACCATCTGGGGCAGTGGGCGGCGGTGTCGGCGCTCAACAGCCAGTGCAGTGAGGTCTTCGCGGTGCCGGGCGTGCTGCAGCTGCCCATCGACGTCGCGGCGAACATCCCGGACCCGCTGGACAGCGATCTGGCGCACGAGATCTACAGCATCACCCGCATGGACGGTAGGAAATCGCCTGTGCCGTTGTTCATCTACAACGGCGAGCAGGAGTTCTGGGTACCCGCCGTGGGCGCGAAGAACCTCTACCAGGAACAGTGCGCACTCGGCGTGCCGGCGGTCTACCGCAGCGTGTTCGGCGAACACTTCATCGCCGGGGCCACCGGCTATCCGGAATCGCTGAGCTGGCTGGACCAGCGCCTGCAGGGTGTGCCCGCGCCCAACGAATGTTGACCGCGGGCAACGGTTCTCAGATCGGGAACAGGTTGTGCTTGCGCGGGTTGTGCTTGCGGACGGCGTCCTTCTCGCGCAGCAGGCGCAGCGCCTTGCGGATCTCGAGGCGGGTGGCCGACGGCTCGATGACCGCGTCGATGTAGCCGCGCTCGGCCGCCACCCACGGGTTGTCGATGAGCGCGTTGTAGAAGTCCACCATCTGCTGGCGCACGGTCTCGCGCTGCTCGGGCGGGGTGGCGGCGAGGGTCTTCTTTCCGGTGACGGTGACCATGCCGTCCGCGCCGATGACCGCGATGCGGGCGGTCGGCCACGCCAGGTTGATGTCGACGCCGAGCTGCTTGCAGCCCATGACCGCGTACCCGCCGCCGTACGCCTTGCGGGTCACGATGGTGACGATCGGCACCGTGGCCTCGATGAGCGCGCGGAACATACGGCCGCCGCGCTTGATGACGCCGTTGCGCTCCTCCTCGAGACCCGGCAGCACGCCGGGGGTGTCGACCACGTAGACGAGCGGGATGTTGAAGGCGTCGCACAGCCGGATGAAGTACGCGCCCTTGTCCGAGCATGCCGCGTCCAGCGCACCGCCCAGCACCATCGGCTGATTGGCGATGACACCGACCGGCCGGCCGTCCACGCGGGCGAATCCGGTGATGAGGTTCTGCGCGGCGGCCTCGCCGATCTCGAGGAACCCGCCGTCGTCGAAGATGCGCAGCAGCACCTCGTGCATGTCGTAGCCCTGGCGATCGGAATCCGGGATGATCCGGTCCAGTTCGCGATCGGAGTCGGTGAGCTCGGGCTCCAGGCCGGGGTTGATGATCGGCGGCTGCTCGAGGCAGCTGCTCGGCAGGTAGCTCAGGTATTCGCGCGCCCACTGCAGGGCGTCGGCCTCGGTCCTGGCCACGTGGTGCAGCAGTCCGTTGCGGGCCTGGACGGCCGCGCCGCCCAGCTCCTCAGCGGAGATCTCCTCGCCGGTGATGCCCTTGATGACCTCGGGCCCGGTCACGAACATGTACGAGTCGTCGGTGGCGACCAGCACGTCCATGTTCACCGGCCCGTACACCGAACCGGCCGCGCACTTGCCGAACATGACCGCGACCATCGGCACGTAGCCGGACAGGTCCTCCTGCAGCCGGCACATGGTGGCGTACCAGGCCAGCGCCGTGACGCCCTCCTGGATGCGCGCGCCGCCGGAGTCGTTGATCACGACCACCGGGCACGCGTTGTTGTACGCGAATTCCATGGCGATCCGGACGCGGCGGCCGAAGGTCTCGCCGACCGAGCCGCCCTGCACTCCGGAGTCGTGCGAGATCACCACGACCGGGCGGCCGTCGACGGTGCCGCGCCCGGTGACCACGCCGTCGCCGTAGAGGGCATTCGGCTGGCCGGGCGAGCGCATGAGCGCGCCCATCTCGACGAAGCTGCCCGGGTCCAGCAGCATCGTGACGCGTTCTCGGGCGCTGGCGACGCCTTTGGCAAGACGCTTCTGGATGCCCTTCTCACCGGTGGGTTCTTCGGCGATCTCCAGGAGCTTGCGCAGTTCTGCCAGCTTTTCCGCTGTACCCGTCATTACCTCTGTCTTGCCTTTCCGCCAACAGTCAGAGTGGGCCCGATCGCGCCCGTGTCGAGCCGGATCGCGACTCGACCGACCACGGTACCGTGCGGTGTGGACCAGAAACTACTGAACGTGTCGGTAACCTGTGCCGCGGTGTTAGCAATGTCAGCGATACACTGCGGCGCGTGAGCTCACCTATGACTGTGCGAGCGGGGACGCCCGAGGTGATCCGGCCCGACCTCGACACCTTCGGGTTCTCGGAATGGCGGCGAACCGCCGTGGTCGGTGTGGTGCTGGGCGGCTCGGTCGTGGGCAGCGTGCTGCGCGGCGGCCTGCGGCCCGCCAAGCGCAAGCGTGCCGCGGCCGAGGGCCTGGTGAACGGTTTCGAGACGCTCGGCCCGATGTTCGTGAAGCTGGGCCAGCTCATCGCGTCCTCGCCGGGCGCGTTCCCGCGCGAGCTGGCCGATGCCTGCCTACGCTGTCTCGACGACGTCCCGCCCTTTCCGGCCGCGGATGCCCGCGCCATCATCGAGGCCGATCTGGGCAAGCCGATCTCGGAGCTGTTCCGCGAGTTCGACGACGAGCCGCTGTCGGCGGCCTCCATCGCACAGGTGCACGCGTGCGTGCTCGCCGATGGCCGGCCCGCCGTGGTGAAGGTGCAGCGGCCCGAGATCGCCCGGCGCATGATCGTGGATCTGCGCGCGGCCATGCGGCTGGCCCGCACCCTGGAGAAGCGGTCGGAGAACGCCCGTGTCGCCAATGCCCAGGCCGTGGTGCGGGATCTGTACGAGGCGACGGTCGCCGAGCTGAACTTCCTCATCGAGGCCGACAACCAGACCCGCGCCCGCGACCATCTGACGGCCTTCGGCGACAACACCAATGTGGCCGTGCCCGAGGTGTATTGGGAGTACTGCGCACCCCGGGTGCTGTGCATGGAACGCATGCGCGGCATGCCCCTGGACCGTTTCGACGATATCCGCGCGGCGCACCCCGAGCCGGAGCTGCTGATCCGCCGCCTGGTGAAGGCGTGGATGGAATCGGTCGCGGTGCATGGTCTCTTCCACGGTGACGTGCACGCCGGCAACCTGTGGCTGCTCGACGACGGCCGGGTCGCCATGCTCGATTTCGGCATCGTCGGCCGGATGGAGTCCGAGTGGCGCGAGTTCGTGCGCGCCCTGTTCTACGCCAGCTCCATCGACAACGACTTCCGTCCGGTCGCCCGCGCCCTGCGCGCACTGGATCTGGTCGCCGACGACAGCGGTGACGACGCCACCATCGGCCGCCAGCTCGCCGTGGCCCTGGGGCCGGTGCTCTCGGGCAGCCTCGACAAGCTCGACCTCGGCGTGGTCTCGGCCCGCCTGCTGGAATTCGGCAAGCGCCGCGGCACGTCGGGCCCGCAGCAGCTGGTCATGATGGGCAAGCAGCTCGGCTACTTCGAGCGCTACGCGGTGGCCCTGGCCCCCGGCTGGAAGCTCGGCCGCGACCTGTACCTGTTCCGCAATATCTTCCCCGCGGAGGTGGCCGCCAAGGCCGCCGAGGACGGCGTCATCCTCCCCACCGACTGACAGCGGCCCCCGCGGGCGTGGTCAGCGCACTGTCGGTGGCTCGTCAGCGGCGGGCGTCATTGTTCTTCTCGTAGCCGGAAACACCAGCTCCGGCACCGGAACAAGGAGAACAACGATGTCGAATAACAACGTCCTCGCCGAGATGATCGCCGGCCGGCTGGACCAGGCCCGGACCCGGGCCGAGCGGAGTGTGCGGGCCGCGTCGGTGGCCCGGGCGCGCGCCGGGCAGCAGCCGTTCCCGCGGTTCAGCAGGTCCGAGGTGAAAGAGGTGCGCGCGGAGGCGCGGGCGCAGGCGAAGCGCATGGTCGCGGAGCTGACCGGAAAGGCGTGCGGGCCGGCCGGGACGGCGTACGACCGCGCTGTGAAAGCCTGAGAGAAGAGCCAGGAAACGCTCAGGCTACGACCAGCATCGCCCGGCACTGTGGATGACGGAAACAGTGTCGGGCGAGCGCGTGAGGTGCGGAATGGTCGAAATCGAGGTCACCGGAACCACTGTGACGGTGCGGGTCACCGGCGCTCACCGGCTGCTCGCGCTGCGTGATCACGTGAGCTTCGACCTGTCGCAGGTCACCGCCCTCGCGCCCGCGCCGGTGGATCTGCGCCCGCCGTGGGTGCGGGCGCCGGGTACGTTCTTCCCGGGCGTGATCGCCGCCGGCATCTTCCGGGGCAAGGGCCGGAAAGAGTTCTGGGATACGCGTTTCGACGGTCAGGGCGTGCTGATCGATCTGGCGGGGTCGGAGATCACCCGCCTGGTCGTGGATGTCGCTGATCCGCAGCTCGCATTGCGGCAGCTCTCCTCGGCGATTGCGGCCTGATCGGGCGATTGCGGCCGGATTCGATCTCGGCGGCTGCATTCCCGGGGCCGATGCCGCTCGTGCCGAAAGCCTTTCTCGCGTGGCGGAAGCCTTTCGCGTGGCTACGGCACGAGGCGAGCGGGAGTGGACGGGTGGACGGGTGGACGGACGCGGGAATGTGTCAGGCAGTCGGGCAGAGGAATCCACCAGCGGGCGGCGGCACCGGAACGATCCTTTCCGGCGCCGGCGCCGCCGGGACATTGCCGGCGGGAACTGAGGAGTGGGGAGCCCCGGCTCCGGGATCGGGGGTCCCGATGTCACCCGAACCCCACGCCGCGGAGGGGTTCATGGTGAATACGGCTGCACAAACGAATGCACTCACGAGCAGGCCGATGGCTTTCTTTCGTGTCATGGAATGCGACGGTACAACCAGCTCAATGCAATTCGTGGGAGGCTACGTCGCCTCGGAATGTCGCCGACCTGCTGATCATGTGTTCAGGGTTGTGAATTCGCCTGCGGCGCAAAAAGACTGATCGGTCGGAATAGATCGTTTTCAGACTATTGGTTTATGGGCTGTACCAGCGCACGTTTCGATGACGAACTGGCGTGTCTGCGGGAGATTTGCCCGATTCTATTGTTCACTACCCGGGTTGTCCGACCGGGAGGAAGCCGAATGACCGCTGGGCCGGGTTCGAGGATTGCCATCGCGGGGGCGCTCACGCTGGCCCTTTCCGGCGCACTGACCGCCACCGCGCCCTCCGGCGTCGCCGCGGGATCGTGCGGGGCGAGCCTCGGGGACTATCGCGGTGAGTTCACCGCGGCGGAGGACTCCACGAATGTGCTGAGTTTCGACGGCATGGGTGGCATTGCTCTCCGCAGTACCCGGCTCGGGAACGGTGAGGGCATCTACACGGTCATTCCGTCCGGTGGATTCTCGGCCACTCTACGTTTGACCGACAGTGGCGAGGATGTCGCGTGGCCGGGCAATCAGACGGCGATGGTGAAGAGTACGGCCTTCCTCTGCCCGGGGCCCGGGACTGTGGTCGGGAATTTCAGTTCGCTCGATCAGAGCGGTCGGCGATTCAACTATGTGCGATCGACCTGAATAAGTCATGTCCGCTGTGGGGCATGGGTTTTCGGAGTTGAGAACGAAATGGCGTCACCGGCGGCCGAAGCGGAGAGTCACCAGCTGAAAAGGCCGCAGTCGCAATCGAATTCCCCGGCCCTCCGGCGTCGCGGTTGTCTCGCCGGGCAGTGGTCGTTCCAGCAGGTCGCAGCAGTGGTGGCCGGTGGTCGCGAACTCGGGGGTCAGCAGCGCCGATGCGCGGCCGCCACCGGCCTCGTAGACGCGCACGATCACATCGCCGGATCCGTCGTCGGCGAGTTTGACGGCGCTGGTCACCACATCGTCGTTGTCGATGGTGACCAGCGGGGCGACCGGCTCGGCGACGCCGGGTGTGAAGGGCGGCAGGTTGATTCGGTATCCCGCCCGGACCGCATCGGTGATCGAGGCGCCCGGGACCAGGGCGTGCCGGAAATGGTGGGTGCCCTGGTCGGTCTGGGGGTCGGGGAACCGCGGCGCACGCAGCAGGGAGGCGCGCACGGTGACGGTGGCGCCCCCGTCCGGCCGGACCGTGCGGGTGAGGTCGTGGCCGTAGGTGGAGTCGTTGACCAGGGCCACGCCCCAGCCGGGTTCCGCCAGGTGGAGGAAGCGGTGATTGCACGCCTCGAACTTGGCGTACTCCCAGCTGGTATTGGTGTGGGTGGGGCGGAAGAGATGACCGAACTGGGTTTCGGACGCGTAGCGGTCGGCGTGAATGTCCAGGGGGAAGGCGAGTTTGAGGAATTTCTCCGTCTCGTGCCAGTCGACGGAGGTGGCGATCTCCAGGGCCGGGTCGTTCGATCGCAGGGTGAGGGTCTGCTCGACGGTCGAGGACCCGAAGGACCGCCCGAGGCGAATCACGACCGCCGCCGGTGAATCCGTCTCCGCCGCAAGGAAGTCGATGCCGGCCAGGTCGGTGACGCTGTTGCGGTAGAAGCGATCGACATCCCAGGCGTCCCACGAGTTGGGGTAATCCTGGTGCAGCTGCAGCAGATTCGCCGCCGCACCGGGCGGCAGGGTCTCTCGGTCGTGCTCGATGTCGTACAGCGACACCAGCAGTCCGCGCGCGTCCACCTCGGCCCGCACCAGGCCGTTCGCCAGCACGAATCCGCCGCCGGTCCGCTCGGCCACGGTGCAGTCCCGGCCCGGCTCCTCGGCCGCCGCGCCACCGGCGGGAATTCCGCGCCAGGCGTGCGGCGCCGGATTGAAGACGTTCGGCCCCGACCGTTCACCGCCCAGGGCCCACTGTGCGCGTTCGATGATCGCCGACAGCTCGGCGGCGACCTCGGTGTAGGTGCGCTCGGCCTCCCGATGTACCCACGCGATCGAGGAGCCCGGCAGAATGTCGTGGAACTGGTGCAGCAGTACGGTTTTCCAGAGCCGGTCCAGCTCGGCGACCGGGTACTCGAACCCGGTCCGCACGGCCGCGGTGGCGGCCCACAGCTCGGCCTCGCGCAGCAGATGCTCACTGCGCCGATTGCCCTGCTTGGTCCTGGCCTGGCTGGTCAGGGTCGCGCGATGCAGCTCCAGGTACAGCTCGCCCACCCACACCGCCGGATTCGGGTATTCGGCCTCGGCCGCGGCGAAGAAGTCGGCGGGCCGGTCCCACCGGACCGTGGGCGCGCCCTCGAGATCGCGCATGCGGGCGGCCTTGGCAACCATCTCGCGGGTGGTTCCGCCGCCGCCGTCACCCCACCCGGTCGGTGCGAGCGACCGGGTCGCCCGCCCCTTCTCCTTGAAATTCCGTGCTGCATGGGCGATTTCGCGGCCCTGCATCGAGCAGTTGTAGGTGTCGACGGGCGGGAAGTGGGTGAAGATGCGCGTTCCGTCGATGCCCTCCCACAGGAAGGTGTGATGCGGGAACTGGTTGGTCTGGCTCCACGAGATCTTCTGTGTCAGCAGCCATCGGGAGCCCGCCGCCTTGATGATCTGCGGCAGCCCGGCCGCGAAGCCGAAGGTGTCGGGCAGCCAGGCCTCCTCGTTCTCGATACCGAACTCCGCGAGGAAGAACCGTTTGCCGTGCACGAACTGCCGCGCCATGGCCTCGGAGCCCGGCATGTTGGTATCCGACTCCACCCACATGCCGCCGGCCGGCACGAACCGCCCCTCGGTCACCGCCGCCTTGACCCGCGCGTAGATCTCGGGCCGGTGCTGTTTGAGGAAGTCGTATTGCGCTGCTTGGGACATGGTGAAGATGAAGTCGGGGTCGTCGTCGAGCAGGGCGGTCATGGAGGCGGCGGTCCGCGCCACCTTGCGCACCGTCTCGCGCAACGGCCACAGCCAGGCCGTGTCGATGTGCGCGTGCCCGACCGCGGAGATGCGGTGTGCCGAGGGGATGGCGGGCTGGGCCAGCGCCTCGGCCAGGCAGGCGCGGGCGGCGCTCGCGCCCGCGTTCACGTGCTGGAGGTCGATGGCGTCGAGTGCGCGCTCGATGGCCCGTACGATGTCGTAGCGCCGCGCGGGATCCTCCGGCATCTCGTGCATTAGTTCCCCGAGCACCTCGAGATCCTGCACCAGCTGCCAGACCTCCTCGTCGAACACCGCGAGATCCATGCGGCCCAAACGGTATTGGGGCTCGGTCCCGGCGGTTTCCCGATCGCCGAGCGCGGTCGGCCCGAAGAACGGGATGACCGGATTGGACGCCGCCTCCACGTGCAGCAGCACCTGCTCGCCCCCGGCCGCGGGCGCCGCTATGCGTACCCATCGATTCCGCGGATGCAGCCCCTTCACCGGCGTCCCGTCGGCGCGATACACCAGGCCCTCGCATTGAAATCCGGTCATGCCCTGGTCGAACCCGAGATCGATGATCGCCTCGACGGTCCGGCCCGCCCAGCTCGGCGGCACCGTCCCTTCGACGGTGAGCCAGCTGGTGCCCCACGGCGCACCCCAGCGGGCGCCGGGCCCGGTCGGCGTCCGGGGCGCGGCCAGGCCCTCGGCGACCGGCACCGGTTCGCCCGGCGCCGCCCAGATCGAGGCCCGCAGCGGCACCGACTCCGGATACACGGCGGGGACGATGCGTTCGAGCACCCGCCCGAGCCTGTCTTCGATCAACCGGCGGTCATCGTGCATGTCGGTGGCTCCCTCGGGCGTGGGTCGGGACCGGCAACCGTGTCGAGCCCGACTCTAGCGGCCCGGGGTGCGCGGGCCGGGAAGATCGCACCGTCCGCGCGGGCCGATTCTCAACGGGCGCTGTCCTGTTCGGACCACTTGGCCATCCAGGCGGTGTTCTCGGTGGCGATGACGGATTCGCAGGCGGAGACGAAGGCGGGCCAGTCGGTGATGACGCTCGTGGCGCGGTCGTCGGCGAGGCTCTGGAGGTGATGGGCGGCGGCCAGGTAGGTCATGGCCAGGTAGTCGTAGCGCTGGGTGGTCAGGTAGGCGGCGATATTGGCGGTGGCCGTGGTGAGGACCGCGACCCAGGGCGCCAGGGCGGTGGATCCGGTGCCCGGGGTGATGGCGGCGGCGGCCGCGATCAGCGCGGTCGCCATGCCCAGGGCTATCGTCAAGCGGCGCCAGCGCGCCGTGCGCTGCGTGTACCGGCGGGCCATCGGCCGGTAGTAGTCATCGATTTGACCCCGAATCCGTTGCTGGACATATGTTTCCGGCGTCATGGCGGCCGGCGGCGGGGTCCCCGGCGTCGCATCGGAGTCGACATAGGGCAGCAGATCCGTCGCGGCGGTGACGATTTCGGCGGCCTTGTGACGCAGGGCGTCGATGCCGATCACGGCGCCGGCACGAAATTCGTAGATCAGCCGCTTGATGCCCTCCGATGTCGCCCGCGCCCGCGTCCATGCCCGGACGGTATCGGGGGTGAGGAACTGGATGCCGACGAAGGCGGCGAGGGCCAGGAATACCGCGCCGAGGGCCGCGGCGCAGGTTCGTGCCGGGCCGCCGGAATGCAGCACGGTCGCGGTGGTGGTCGTGCACAACGCTCCGAGGGTGCCGGCCGCGAACGCGGTGATCCGCGCCCGGTCGAGGCGGTGTTTCAGCCGCCCGGCGGTCTGTGACCAGCGCAGTCGTTCGGCCCAGAGTCCGGCGACGACCTCGTCGTCGTTCGTGCTCATGTGCTCGCGTCCGGGGCGACCGGCAGGTTCTGGCAGGCCTTGCGGTAGGGGATGCTCGGTGACACCCATTCGTTCCACTCCTTGTGGCTCATATTCGCGCTGAGCTTGTCGCACAACCGGTCCGGCCAGACGGCGGGACCGGGCCAGAGGCGGATGGGTACGCGCCGGCCGTCTCCGAAGGGTGATCCGATGGTCGCGATCTGGTGGTCGTCGGGGCTGACGGCCAACGCGTGGATGTCATCGGCGGGGCCGACCATCGGTTTGCCGACCGGGAGGCCCGATGCCGCATCCCAGATCCGAACGGACTTCCCGACCGCGGCGATCAGATAGCGGCCATCAGCACTGAACGAGACAGCGTGGATGCCGTGCATGGGATCTCGGATCGAATCACTGATCAGCTTCCGGGAGTCGACGTCGAACATGCGGATGGAGTCGGCACTCGCCGAGGCGAATCGGCGGCCATCGGAACTGAACGTGAGGAAGGTCGAGGTGTCGGTGTCGGAGAGCGGCTCACCGACCTGACGATGGGAGTCCGCATCCCAGACCTCGACTTTGGCGAAGCCACCGTTGGTGACAATGCGTCGGCCGTCCGGGCTGAACGCTACCGCGGTGACCACCGAGTGTTCGTCGATCGGAGTGCCGATACGGTGCCCGGTGCTCGGATCCCACAGCATCACACTGAAGTCGACTCCGAGCGTGGGCGACGCCGGGTCGTAGACCCGGAAACCTTCGGTCGGAAAGTTCTTCGGTGCCACTCCGCCGACCGTGGCCAGCCGAGTTCCGTCCGGGCTCAGCACCGAGGTACTCACCGCCGGTTGCGCCTCGATATCCCAGGCGGCCTCGGGCGCACCAGATTTCGCGTCGAAAGTCGCGATTCGGTAGGAGAAGGTCAAATCATCGAACGATGTGGCGATCCGATCGGCCGGCATCCTGTAACCCATCTCGAGGGCGATAACGCGCGAGCCATCGGGGCTGAACACGGCATTGGCAGGCATCCACGGGTCCGTCGGGATGCTGGAGACGACGGCTCCTGTCGTGGCATCCCAGATCCGAATGATGCCGGGCACACTCGTCGCCGTGGGATCCATCCGGTCGCCGGCGGACACCAGGCGGGTACCGTCCGCGCTGTAGTGAATCGACAGGACCGAGGAGTCGTCTGCGGCGATCACCGTGCCTGATCCGGCGGCGTCGGCGTTCCACACCCGCACGGTGTCATCGCCGCCCGAGAGCACCTCGCGTCCGCCGGGATTGAAGCCAACTCCTTTGACGCCGCTGTGATGCCCGATCAGCGGGTTGCCGACCGGCTGCCGGGATACCGCATCCCAGAGCCGAATCGTGCCGTCCGAGCTGCCGGACACGACACCGCGCCCGTCCGCGCTGAATGCGACGGCTGCGACGGCACTGTCGTGACCGCTGAGATCAGACCCGGCCGACTGCAGGGTTGTCGCGTCCCAGAAGTGCACGAGTTTGTCGGAGCCACCGGACGCGATCAGGCCCCCGCCCGGAGCGACCGCGACCGCGAATGCGGTTCCGTACTCCCGGTCCGGGGCCTCCGCGATCGCCACGCCGGATCCGATGTCCCAGAGTCGCAATCCGGAAACCGCGGCGGCGACGATGCGGTTTCCATCGGGCAGGAAGGCGAGCTGGAAAGCCAATTCGGCGATCCGCCACTGGCGAAGCTGTTGTCCGGCAACGGTATCCCAGATCTGGATCGTGCCCGGGAACACGCTTGCGGCAAGGCGTCGCCCATCCGTGCTGAACGCCACCGACAGGACGGCCGCGTGCCCGGTGTCGAAGGGACCGGCGACGTGCGCACCGCTCTGCGCATCCCACACCTGCACCGTTCCGTCATTGTCCGCAGAGGCGAGGCGGGTGCCGTCCGCGCTGTATGCCAGACCATTCACGCCACTCTTGTTGTGGGCACTGAACGGTGCCCCGGTGGACTGACCGGTGGCGCCGTCTCGCAGCTGGATGATTCCCGCGCTCGCGGCCGCCGCGTGCCGTCCGTCGGGGCTGACGGCGAATGCGGTGACATCATCATGTGCGGGCGTATCGAATATCTTCACCTCGTCGGGCGTGACCGAGAGCGCGTCGAGGACCGCGCCCTCGTCGGGGTGCGAGCCGATCTGGCGTGCCGCGAGGATCTGCTCGATGGCTCGCGTGTCGCCGCCGGGCCGAGCCCCGGCGAGCATGGCCTGCCCCTCGGAGACCAGGCGCAGTGCGGTCGCCTCGTGGAGCCGCTGATCGGCCTCGTTCTGCGCCAATGTGGCTCGGACGGCGAAGAATCCGGCCACCAGGGCCGCGATGACGGTGAGCGCCAGCACCGCCCGCAGGATGTGTGACCGGCGGCGTAGACCGTCGGCGTAGGCGCGCGCGTCGTTCAGTTCCTTGTCGTGGCGGCGCTGTTCGGCTGCGGTCTCGGCGTCCTGCCGCTGCCGGGAGGCGGTCAGGAACTCGCGCGCGGAGGCCAGTCGATCGGCGAAATTCGGTGTCGCGGCGACTTTTTCGGCCTCGTGGAGCCGGGCGCCCGCCATCAGCCAGGCGTCGTCGCGTCCGCTGTTCTCCCATTCGGCGGCGGCGCGGTCGAGGCCGTCGGCGGTGCGCAGATCGGTGGCCTCCTCACGCAGCCATTGGGCGAGCGCGGGCCATTCGCTGAGCAGGCTTTCCAGCGCCACCTCGACGGTGGTCTCGCCGCCGCGTTCGTCCTGGACCACCAGCCGATGGTCGACGAACGCGGCGATGAGCGGGCGGCTGGTGGCGGGCAGGTCGCTCAGGCGGGCGATGCGGCGCAGCGGCTGGTCGTGGTCCGGGGCGATGGTGGCCAGCCAGGGCACGAAGGCGTCGCGCAACTCGGCCAGTTGCCGCGGCCGCATCGAGTCGTCCTGGGTGAGAATCGAATCGATCTCCGACTCGACCACGTGCGCCATCCCGCCCATCGCCTGGTAGTCGGTGACGGTCAGTTCTCCGGCGGCGGCGTAGTCGAGGTACAGCCGCCACAGCGTGAGGGACAGCAGCGGCAGGGGATTCGCGCTGTCCGCGCAGTCGGCGAGCAGCCGTTCCACGAGGTCCTCGCGCACCACGAGCGGATTGCCGGCCGCGGTCGCGCGCTCCGCCGGGCCCTGTACGACCTCGGCGAACCGCGCGGGCCGCAAGGGCCGCAATTCGTCGAACACCACGCTCTTCACGGCCGCCAGCGCGGGCGAGGTCTGCAGCGGCTCGTAGCGGTCGGCCCGAATGGTCAGTGCGGCAATGAGATCCAGGCCGTCGGCGACGAGCCGGGCGAGAATCGACTGGAACAACCCGGCCTCGGGTCCGGCCTCACCGCCGAACAGTTCCTCGGCCTGATCCACCGGGAGCACGAGGGTCGGCGGCGCGATGTCGTTCGACTCGGGGAGGCCGTCCGTCGCGGCCGCCTGCGCCTCCCGCAGCCAGGTGGTGACCTGCCCCGGATCGGACGCGCATGCCGCCTTGATCGCACCGAGGGTGGGGCGGGTGAGCCCCAGCCGCTGCCGCACCTCGAACAGTGCTGCGGCCAGGCCGATCGGACCCGTCACCGCGGCACGTTCGGGCCGGACGATGTCGAGCACCAGGAAATGCCGGTCGTCCCGGCGCAACCGGGGGAGTAGTCCGGCTCGCAGGAACGACGACTTGCCGGCGCCCGAAGGGCCGAGGATGACGAACAGGTTCTCGACGCGGGCGGCCCGCATGCCGCGCATCATGTCCAGGCCGCGCACGATCTGGGCGTCCCGGCCGAAGTACACGGCCGCGTCGATCGCTTCGAACGGCTCCCATCCGCGATAGGGCGCGCGCCCGGGATCATTCGGCGGCGGCCACTCGAAGTATTCGGCCCCGATACCCGCTTCGCGCAACCCGCGCCACAGCCGCCGCAGGCCCTCGCTCGCGAATTCGACGGGCGGACCTCCGGGCACCGGGATCGCTGTCATGGGGCCGGGGCCGAACAGATCGCTCTGCTGCCACTCCCGGGTGGACTCGCGGCTCACGAACGGTTCCAGACGCACGGCGAAAATTCGCTTGTTGAGGTTCTCCGCCGTCCGGACCTCGGTGCGGCATTCCGCCGACGAATCCCATGTCTCCGACATCAGGCAGATCACGGCCTCGCACCGGGAAGTGGCCCGGACCAGGGCATCCTTCCAGCGGACCCCGGGCGCGATACCCGTGTCGGGATCCAGGTCGAGGAAGATCTCGTCGACCAGAGCCGGGTCCTGCTCGACGAGCCAGGCCTTCAGCGCGATAGCCTGCCGGTTGTCCCGGCTGGAATGGCTGAGGAAAATGCGCGCCATTGCCCGAGTGTTGCCAACTCCGGCGGCCGCGTCCTGAGTACCGCATTACTCGAATTGCTCAGGGAATGGGAGCAACCTCCCGGAAATCGCGGTCCCGGGAGGATCAGACCGACGGCGCGGACCGGTAGGGGGTGGCGGCGACCTGGCGGACGACGCGCACCGCGGGGACGGTGAGGATGCCGGCCAGGCGGGTGTAGGGCCAGACCGCGACGATCAGCACCACGATGAGTCCGCGCGCCTGGTACAGGATCGGGGCGTGGTCCATGACCGCCGGATCCGGATGCAGGGCGATCAGCGAGCGTGCCCAGGTGAAAAGCGTTTCGGCGGTGCGGTATCGGCCGTCGGTGGACCCGCCGTCGAAGGTCACCAGCACGGCCGACATGAGTGCCGCCGCCAGCAGCGGCAGCGTGATTCGGTCCACCGGTGTCACCCGCTGCCGGACATCGGCGTCGATCAGCGGCGGAATCAGGATGAGCGCCACCCCCGCGATGGTCACCGGCACGGCGACGATCTGAATGGCCGCCAGCACCAGCTGGATACCGTGGCCGGGTCGCGAATGCGGCCCGGACGCAAGCATTTCCACGACCCGCACCACGAAGACGATCGGGAAGCCGGCGCGTACCGCCGCGATCCCGGCCCGCTGCGCTCGATCGATGTGCGGCCCATACAGATACCCGCGGAACCCGTCGCGCCGATACCGCCAGACATGCCCGACCGCGCACGACAGGATGGCGGCGTAAGGCAGCGCCACCCACAACGCGATCATCATGCCCTCACCTCACGGAGATCGGTATCCGCACCACTCGCCGAGCAACTTTCGCACGCCCGACGCCTGCAGAGAAGTGTCGAATCGTGCCAACCCGGCGAACCGGCTCGGCCCCCACTACTGCCAGAGATGAGACATCATGTGCGGGTACCGAACCGGTCGATAGTCGGTGAAGGTGAGATCCCGGACGTGGCTGAAATCCGACCACAGCAGTCGGCCACCTTTGAGGCGCACGGGAATTCGCACCCGATTCCGCACCTGCCGCAGTTCGTCGTCGGTGGCGGGACGTTTCGCGCCCACCGTGCCGTAGAGGCGGACCCCGGGCGGGGCCGGGAAGCGCGCCGTGAGCAAGGACCGGAACCAGAACAGCGGACTGCTGTCCACGGCCAGCACGCACACCCGGGAATCGGCGTCCAGATTGCGGGCCAGCGCCTCGGTGTACTGGTCGAAATAGAACCCGGTCCCGGTGTCGCCCAGGAAGACCGTGCCGATCGGCGTGACATTCGGCGAACCGTCCGCATTCACCGAGGCGATCGCGCAGTGTCCGGCGCGGGATACGGTGTCGCGGATGCGATCCCAGTTCTGATCGAGTGTCACGCGTGGTCCTGACCGGTTCGAACGGATGGGGCGATTCGAGGGTAACCGGATTCCGGCGAGACAAGTGAGGGCGGTGTGCCGCATTTGCCGGGACAGCGGCGGGGGTGTGGCGCATGATGGCGGCATGGCTTCAGACGCGGCGCGGCGTGCCGTACTCGGAATGGTGTGTGACAGCTTCGCGCCGGGGGCCGGGGGTGACCTGCCGGCGGCCTCCGAGCTGGGGGTGGTCGACACCGTCACCGAACTACTCGGGCGCAATCCGCGGGACACGGAACGTCGGCAGTTCGAACTGCTGATGCGCGTATGGGATTCACGGCTGTTCGGGTTGCTCAACGGCGCGGGCTGGCGCAAGTTCTCGCGGCTGAGCGCCGAGGACCGGGAGCGATGGCTGCTGGGGATGGCCAATTCGCGGCTCGAACAGAAGCGGGCGCTGTTCCAGGCATTGAAGGGGGCGGCGGTCACCTCCTATTACTTGACGCCCGGGCCCTCCGGGATCAATCCGGTGTGGGATCGGATCGGCATTCCGCCCGCCTTCGGGCCGGTCGAGGGCGCGCAGCGCGGGCTCAGCCCGCAGCGTCCGGATGCCGACACCACCGTCGTGTGCGATGTGGTCGTCATCGGGTCGGGCGCGGGCGGCGGCACGGCCGCGGCGGTGCTGGCCCGGGCCGGGCTCGATGTGGTGGTGCTGGAACGCGGTGAGTACTACGACGATCCGGATTTCGGCATCGGGGAGAAGGAAGGCTTCCTGAAGCTGTACGCCCCTGGCCCGGCCGCCACCGCCGAAGGTCAGCTCGGGCTGGTGGCGGGGACCGCGCTGGGCGGCGGCACCGTGGTCAACTGGACCACCTCCTTCCGCACCCCGGACGACGTCCGCGCGGAATGGGCCAAGCTGGGCGCACGGCAATTCGCCGAGCAGGAGTACACCGACGCCCTGGAGGCCGTGGTGTCGCGCCTCGGGGTGAACCTCGATCACTCACCCGCCTCGCACCGCGACGAGATTCTCGAGCGCGGCCTGCGCAAGCTGGACTGGCACGTCGAGCCGCTGCCCCGCAATGTCACCCACTGCGATGCCGGAATCGAATGCGGGCGTTGCGGTTTCGGCTGCCGGATCGGCGCGAAGCAGTCGGTGGTCAAGACCTGGCTGGCGGACGCGGCCGAGGCGGGTGCGCGCCTGTTCGTGGGCACCGATGTGCGGCGCATCGTGGTCGCCAATGGCAGCGCCACCGGCGTGGAAGCCGTGACGGCCGAGGGCCGTTCGGTCTGGGTGCGGGCCCGCGCGGTGGTGGTCGCCGCCGGGGCCATCCAGACTCCCGCCCTGCTGCGACGTTCCGGACTGGGCAACCGCAATATCGGCGACTTCCTCCGATTGCATCCGGCCACAGCGGTTTTCGGGGTCTTCGACGAGGACATCCGCCCCTGGGAGGGCGGCATGCAGACCCGGTATTCCAAGCAGGACCGTGACCTCGACGGGAACGGATACGGCGTGATCTACGAGACCGGCCCCATGACCCCGGGCATGTCGGTCGGCTTCCAGGCCTGGACCGGCGCGGTCACCCATCGCGACCGCATGCTGAAGCTCGCCAATACCGTGGCCGTCGGCGTGATCACCCGCGACCGCGACCACGGCTCGGTCGAGACCGACCGCCGCGGTGAGGCGGTGGTGCGCTACCGGATCTCCGCCCGCGACGCCGCCCACATGCACACCGGAATCGTCAATGCCGCACGCATTCTGGAGGCGGCCGGGGCGGAGCGGATCTTCTCCGGCCATCAGGCCGGCGTCGGCTACGAGCCCGGCGCGAGCGGCTCGCACGAGGAGTTCGCCGCGCAGGCCGCCGCGGCCGGCTACGCGCCGGGCCGGTGCTCGATGGGCGCGCTGCACATCATGGGCTCGGCCCGCATGGGCGGCTCACCCGCGGATTCGGCCACCAATCCCGACGGTGTCACCTGGGACGTCCCGAATATCGTGGTGGCCGACGGCTCCTGCTTCCCGACCGCCTCCGGCGTGAACCCGATGGTGAGCATCGAGGCCATCGCCCACATGAACGCCACAAGGCTCGCCGCGCGCCTGGCCTGATTTCTTCCCGACGTGGCGAGACAGCCCGATCCGCTTGCGCGGCAGCCTATTCCAGCGCCGCGCCGAAGGCGCCGACGATCACCCGATGGATCTGGCCGACGGCCCGGTCGATCGGGCCCGTCGGCTGGAACAGATGGCTCAGGGCGAGCCGGACCAAGACCTCCGACATCGAGGTCAGCTCGGCATCGCTCATATCGTCGAGCCCGTACTGCGTGCGAAGCGCGCCCGACACCGCGGTGATCGCGCGGCCCAGGACCGGCTCGGTCTCGGTCATCAGCACCGGCAGCAGGGCGGTGTCGGTCTCCGACCGCCCGGCCAGTACCGCCTTGAGCAGGGTGTTGTCGGCGCCCGTGCGCAGCGTGTAGTCGACCGCCTGGGTCATGCCGGCCGCCACGTCCGCGGGATGCGCGGCCAGGCTCTCGGCGATGCCGACCAGGAAGACGTCGACCTCCTGCTGGATCACCACTTCGGCCAGCTCGTGCTTGTTGGCGAATTCCTTGTAGAGCACCGGCCGGCTCACGCCGACCTCCTTGGCCAGCCGTGACATGTTCACCGCGCCCCAGCCCTCGGTGATCACTATGCGCCGCCCGGCCTCGATGATCCGCTCACGCAGCAACTGCCGCATCTCTGTCTGGAAGTTCGGCGCTTCAACCACGTCCTGATGGTACATGAGCTCAACTTTCGTCCCGTCGTTGACAGACTGGATAACAGTGTATCTAATGAATACAGTTCTTCGGAAAGTGTAAATGCAAGGAGTACGGCAATGACGACGTCTCGTTCTCGAGTTGGACGCAGCCGGGAGTCGGAGGCTTCGGCCCGCCCCCAGTGGCGTGACCGCAAGCGGTATCTGTGGTTGTTCGGTCTCGTACCCCCGACCGCCCTGTTCGTGGCGATGGTGCTGGTGTGGGCGTTCAACGAGCTCGGCTGGTCGGTCGTCGCCCCGGTCTGGTGGTGGATCGGCCCGCTGCTGGTGTACGGGCTGCTGCCGGTGCTGGACCGCTTCTTCGGCCCGGACGGCCAGAACCCGCCCGACGAGGTGATGGAGTACCTGGAGAACGACAAGTACTACCGGTACTGCGTCTACACCTACATTCCCTTCCAGCTGCTGAGCCTGACCGTCGCCTGCTACCTGTGGACCGCGAGCGACCTGTCCTGGCTGGGCATCGACGGCGGCCTCGGCGTGGTCTCCAAGATCGGCCTGGCGCTGAGCATGGGTGTCATGGGCGGCGTCGGCATCAACACCGCGCACGAACTCGGCCACAAGAAGGACGAACTGGAGCGCTGGCTGTCGAAGATCACGCTCGCCCAGACCTTCTACGGCCACTTCTACATCGAGCACAATCGCGGCCATCACGTGCGGGTGGCCACGCCCGAGGATCCGGCCAGCGCCCGCTTCGCCGAGACCTTCTGGTCCTTCCTGCCGCGCAGCGTGTGGGGCAGCCTGCGCTCGTCGTGGGAGCTGGAGGCCAAGCGACTGGAGCGACTGGGCAAGCGCCCGTGGACGATTCGCAACGACGTGCTCAATGCCTGGCTGATGTCGGTGGTGCTGTGGGGCGTGCTGGCCGCGGTCTTCGGCCCGGCGGTGCTGCCCTGGCTGGTGATCCAGGCGATCTACGGTTTCACCCTGCTCGAGACCGTCAACTACCTCGAGCACTACGGCCTCATGCGGCAGAAGACCGCCAGCGGCCGCTACGAGCGGTGCACCCCGGAGCACAGCTGGAACTCCGACCACATCGTCACGAATATCTTCCTGTACCACCTGCAGCGGCACAGCGATCATCACGCGAACCCCACCCGCCGCTACCAGACACTGCGCAGTATGGACGGCGCGCCGAACCTGCCCAGCGGATACGCCAGCATGATCTCGCTGGCTTACTTCCCGCCACTGTGGCGGCGGGTGATGGATCACCGGGTGCTCGAGCACTATTCGGGCGACATCACCAAGGTGAACATCCAGCCCCGCAAGCGGGCGCGCGTGCTGGCGAAGTACGGGGTGGCGTGATGTCGTCCTACCGTTGCCCGGTCTGCGATTACGTCTACGACGAGGCGAAAGGCGCGCCGCGGGAAGGCTTCCCGGCCGGCACACCCTGGTCCGCCGTCCCCGACGACTGGTGCTGCCCCGACTGCGGGGTGCGCGAAAAGGTCGATTTCGAACCCACTTCCACCTCGACAGGACACCACTCATGAGCGACTACAAACTCTTCCGCTGCCTGCAGTGCGGCTTCGAATACGACGAGGCCCTGGGCTGGCCCGAGGACGGCATCGCCGCCGGCACCCGCTGGGACGACATCCCCGACGACTGGTCCTGCCCGGATTGCGGCGCTGCCAAGAGCGATTTCGAGATGGTCGAGGTCAGCCGCGCGTGAGCGGCCGCATTGTCATCGTGGGCGCGGGCGTCGCGGGTGCCACCGCCGCCCGCACCCTGCGCACCGAGGGCTACACCGGCGAGATCGTGCTGCTCGGCGCGGAACCCGGACACCCGTACCGCCGCCCCATGGTGTCGAAGGAACTCCTTGCCGGAACCGTCGAGGACCGCCGGACCCTGTTGCAGCCCAGGGACTTCTGGCACACCCACCGGATCGACCTGCGCCCCGGCACCACGGTCGAATCCATCGACCCGGGCCCGGCGCTGGTGTGGCTGGGCGACGGCACGGCGATCGGCTACGACACCCTTCTACTGGCTACCGGAGCCCGGCCGCGCGCATTGTCGACGGCTGCCACGCCGGTCCGCCCCGATCTCGACCGCAGGGGTGTCGAGATCGGGGGACGGCGTCCCGACACGGGCGAGCGGATCCACACGCTGCGCGGCCGGGCGGATGCGGAGGTCTTGCGGGAGGCGATCGCACAGGGTGGATCGCTGCTGATCATCGGGGCCGGGCTGATCGGGTGCGAGGTCGCGGCAACCGCACGGGGGCTCGGCGCGGAGGTCACGGTGCTGGACGCGGCGGCCGTGCCGCTCGAGCGCGTCGCGCCACGCCCGATCGGCGATTATCTCCGGAAGCTGCACGCGGACAACGGGGTCGCGATCCACACCGACGTCCGGCTGACGCATCTCGCCCAGGACGGTGCGGAGGTGGTCGCCGTGGCCGCCGATGACAGCACCTGGACAGCGGCCGCGATGCTGGTCGCGATCGGATCTGTCCCGGACACTCGGCTCGCCGAGGCTGCCGGGCTCGCGGTTGGTGACGGGATTCGGGTGGACGAGCACTATCGGACATCCGAGCCGGGGGTCTATGCGGCCGGTGACGCCGTGGCCCGATTCGATCCAGTGTCGGGCGGGTATCGACGCGAGGAGCATTGGAACAGCGCCCAGTCCCAGGGTGCGGCGGCGGCCCGATCGATGCTCGGACTGCCCGCCGCGGCTGCCGAGGTTCCCTGGGGCTGGTCGATGCAGTATGGCCGGAACGTGCAGTTCGCGGGCGTAATTCACGCCGGTGACGAGCTGGTGGTGCGGGGCCGGGTCGAGGCCGGGGACGCGACGGTGCTCGCGCTGCGCGAGGGCCGCGCGACCGGTGCGGTGGCCATTGCCCGGCCGGCGGAGTTCCGGGCGGCAAGGGACCTGATCGGGCGGGGCGCGGTGCTGGATCCCGGTGCCTGCGTGGACGAATCCCGGCCGCTGGCCGAGGCGGTCGCACTGTCCGGACAGTCGTGAGGGCATGCGCCCGCAGTTGAGCTAACCGCCCGCAAAATCCGAAATGCCGCTGGACCAGTCGAATGGTTCAGTGGCATTTCGCATTTGCCGACTCATTGCTGAAACCTGCTGGTAGGACATGCTATTCGCGCGGCGCGCGCATCTTTCCCCGACCGGTGGCCCCCTGTCAAGCCCGCGAGTATTTCCGTGAAGACTGACACGTCAGTCCGAAATCTGTATTACTGTCTCGGTCAGTTCGAACCGGTCAGCAGAGGGACCGGTCGGCATCGACCAACAGTGGGGCTGTGGGGTGGTGAACATTGGTCGACAAGGCTGTTCGGGGGCCGGAACCGTTGGTACGGCAGGCAATCGAATTCGTTCTCTCGGGGCTGCGGACATTCGGACGCACCATTCAGCTGGCGATCGCAGCATTCCGGTTTCTGGTCGTCGATATCGTCACACTGCGCCATCCGTGGCGTGACACGCTACAGCAGGGCTGGTTCATCGTCAGCGTGACGGCGATTCCCGCTGTGCTGGTGTCGGTTCCGTTCGGCGTCATCGTGGCGGTGCAGGTGGGGAGCCTGACCCAGCAGGTGGGCGCGAGTTCGGTGTCCGGCGCGGCCGGCGGCCTGGGCGTGATCCGGCAGGGCGCGCCCATGGTGACCGCGCTGCTGCTGGGCGGCGCGGCCGGCTCGGCCATCGCCTCGGATCTGGGTGCGCGCACCATTCGCGACGAAGTGGATGCCTTGCGCGTCATGGGAATCGACCCGGTGCGCCGGCTGGTCGCGCCTCGGCTGGCGGCCATGATCGCACTCACGCCGCTGCTGTGCATGCTGATCATCTTCATGGGCGTGTTCACCGGCTATGTGATCGCCGTCGGTTTCCAGGGCGTGACGCCCGGCTCCTACCTGTCCGCGTTCGCGGCCTTCGCCAAGCTGACCGACCTGTGGGTGGCCATCGCGAAGTCGATCGTCTTCGGGGTGATCGTGCTGGTGGTGTCCTGTCAGCGCGGACTCGAGGCCACGGCCGGCCCGCGCGGGGTGGCCAATGCCGTGAACGCCGCGGTGGTGATCGGCGTGATCGCCGCCTTCGGCGTGAATCTGGTGATCACCCAGCTGGTTTCGATGTTCATCCCGACGCAGGTGGGCTGATGACACAGGTGCCAGCCAGATACGCGCCGCTCGGGACGGCGGGCCGGGTCATCGGCGCGAGCGCGCAGGCGCCCCTGTCCGTTTTCGAATCTCTGGGCCACCAGGCGACTTTCGTCTACGAGGTGCTCGCCGCCATCCCGCACACGCTGCGGATCTACCGGCGCCAGACCATGCTCATCCTGTCCGACATCACCTGGGGCTCCGGGGCGATCATCGTCGGCGGCGGTACCGTCGCGGTGCTGGCATTCCTGGGCATCGCGGTCGGCGGCTCCATCGGGGTGGAGGGTTTCACCGCGCTGAACATGGTCGGCATGGGCCCGCTCACCGGGTTCGTCTCCGCCTATGCCAATACCCGCGAGATGGCGCCCATGGTGGCGGCCATCGGCTTTGCGGCCCAGGCGGGTTGCCGCATGACGGCCGAGATCGGGGCCATGCGCATCTCCGAGGAGATCGACGCGCTGGAGGCCATCGGCATCCGGCCCATGCCCTTCGTGGTGACCACCCGTGTGATCGCGGGCGTGATCACCATCGTGCCGTTGCACCTGCTCACGCTGATCCTGTCGTACCTCTCGTGCGCGACCGTGGTGAACGTGCTGCACGGGCAGTCCTCGGGCACCTACTACCACTATTTCGACGCCTTCCTGCAGCCCGGCGATGTGCTGGCCTCGCTGGTCAAGGCGACGATCTTCGTGGTCGTCATCATTCTCATCCACGGCTACCAGGGCTTCTACGCCTCGGGCGGCCCGGAGGGCGTGGGCCGGGCCTCGGGCCGGGCCATTCGCGCCAGCCTGGTGCTGGTGGTCATCCTGGACATGATCCTCACGATCGTGATCTGGGGCCTGGATGTCGGCATCCGGATCTCGGGGTGAAACATGGCCGTGTTCAAGGACTATTCCGGCCGTAGCGCCGGTCCCTGGATATTGCGGGCGCGCGGCCTGGTGGTCGCCATCGTGCTCGTCACTGTGACGATTGTCGTGAGTTCCTATGCGCGGGGCGGTTTCTCGGACCGGTTCGAGGTCACCATCGATGCCGCGACGCTGGGTGAGGGCCTGGCCCCGGGCGCGGAGGTGAAGTTCCGCGGCTACGCCATCGGCACCGTCGAGAAGGTCGAGACCGTCGGCTACGGGCATCAGCGCATCGATCTCGCGATCGAGCGCCGCCAGGCCGACGCCCTCACCGACGACGTCAGCGCACGCTTCACCTCGTCGAACGTGTTCGGTTCCAGCGCCATCGAATTGGTGCCGGGCACCGACGGCAGGAAGCTGCGCGAGCACACGGTGTTGCAGATCGGGGCGAACGCCACCAATGCCACCGTGGCCGGGGTCTTCCGGCGCGCCGCGCGCCTGACCCAGGTGCTGGATTCGGCGGCGATGCACCGGCTGTTCGACCTGCTGCTCGACAATGCCTCGAGCATGGGCCCGGTACTGCAGTCGTTCTTCGCGACCGCGAAGCTGCTGGCCGACGGTCAGCAGAACACCCTGGCCCACTACCTGCGCATCGGCGGGGACATGACCGGGGCGTTTCGGGACCTGACCCCCTCGGCCGGGCACGCCATCCTGGCCGTGCTCGAGCAGAGCGCCTACTTCGGCGATCCGGAGAACCAGGCGCGCACCAACAAGTCCACCAATGGCGTGAACGACGCGGTGCTGGTGGGGCTTTCGAATCTGCTGCAGCAGAACAACCCGGATCTGGAGAAGATCCTCGACAGCATTCTGGACCTGGCGGTGCCGATCAGTGTGTCGGTGGGGTCGGTGGCCCCGGCCTACAACCGCGTGCCGAATCTGCTGCAGGCCATGGACGGCGCCTTCCCGGTGGTGGACGGCCGGGTCCAGCTGCAGCTCGAGCTGATCGCGAAAACCATGCCGTACCTGGCCGATTCGCTGGCGGGAGGGTCGAAATGAGCGACATCACCAAATCGGCGCTCAAGCTCACGGTCTTCCTGGTGGTCGTGGCCGCCTGCACCACCTTCATCGTGACGGCGCTGCGCACCCCGATTCCCGGTGACAAGGTCACCTACGATGCCGTGTTCACCGATGTCTCCGGGCTTTTCGCCGGCGACTCGGTGCGCATGTCCGGCGTCGCCGTCGGCAAGGTGGAGTCGGTGTCGCTGGACGGTACTCGGGCGCGCGTCCGCTTCACGGTGGATCGGACGCGGCCGGTGTACGACAACACCAAGGCCGCGGTGCGCTACCAGAACCTCATCGGACAGCGGTATGTCGAGCTGCTCACCGAGGGGCAGGGTGGAGCGAAACTGGCTGCCGGAGCGACAATTCCGGTCGAGCGGACGATCCCGAGCTTCGATGTGTCGAAGCTGTTCAACGGCTTCGAGCCGATGTTCGACACCTTGGATCCGGCGCAGCTCAACCAGTTCGGCACCAACCTGCTGCGGGTCATCCAGGGCGACGGCTCGGGTATCGGGCCGGTGCTGGCGGATCTGGACACACTCACCAGGCACGCCCGCAACAGCGAGGCCGTGATCGTGCTGCTCATCCGGAATCTTGGGATGGTCGCCGATTCCCTGGGCGGCAAATCCAAGGCGGTGGGCGATCTGGTGCAGCAGCTCTCGGGCATCCTGCACCAGTTCACGGCCAAGACCCGGACCATGCTGAGCGCGGTCGACACCGCGAAAGGCGTGCTGGGGCCGATGGTTCCGATCCTGGAGGAGGGTCGCGACGCCTACGACACCGGCTACGGACCGGTCGACGGGCTGTTACGGCGGCTGGTGCCGCAGACCGATCAGCTCACCCGGATCCTGGCCCTCACGCCGCAATTGGTGACCGGGCTGAACCAATCGGTGCCGGGTCAGGGCTACCAGCCGCGCATCACGTGCTCGCACGGTGAGGCCGCGCTCCCGGCCGTGGTCGGCGTCATCCTGTCCAACCAGAAACTGGTGGTGTGCAACTGATGAGAGCACTGATCGCCTATGCCGGCGAGCTGATTCGGGACGTGCTCACCGGGCGCGGGGACCAGAACACCCAATTGCGCTGGGGGATGGCCGGTGTCGTGGTGTGCGTGATCGCGCTGGCCATCGCCGGGGCGCTGTATGTGATCCCGTTCGGGCAGCGCACCTACGTGGCCGACTTCAGAATCTCCGGTGGTGCGCGCTCGGGGGACGAGGTGCGGGTGGCCGGCATCAATGTCGGCAAGATCCGCGCCGTGGACCTGGTCGGCGACCATGTCGAGGTCAGCTTCACGGTGAATCACGGTGTGCGCGTGGGGGATCGGTCCGCGGTCGAGGTCAAGATGCTGACCCCGATCGGCGGCCACTACCTGGCGCTGTCCCCGGCCGGGGACAAGGAGCTTGCCGCGAAGCACATTCCGCCGGAGCGAACCGCCACCCCGTTCGAGCTGAGCGACATTCTCGACCAGGGCACCCCGATCTTCGGCAAGGTCGACGCCGCCACCATGCGCGGCACCCTCGGGCAGCTGAATTCGGCGCTGGCGCAACAGCCCGACGCGCTGCGCGGGGTCATCGGGAATGCCGATGAGCTGACCGGGCTGCTCGCCGAACGCACCGACCAGCTCAACAGCGCGCTCGATGTGTCCGACGAGTACATCGCCGCCATTGCCGACGACAAGGCGCTGCTCGCGGATTTCGTGAAACAGCTGGGCGCCGTGGCCGACCAGCTGGGCAATCGCAAGGACGACATCGTGAGCATGTTCAACCTGCTCAAAAGGCTGCTGGTCATCCTGCACCGGCCGATCATGGCCTACAGCGACAGCATCGAGCCGTCGGTGACGCAATTCGAGCAGCTGGTGTCCAAGGTGACCGCGGACCCGGATCGGATCGACACCGTCGTCAACGGGATGCGCGATGTCATCAACCGGCTCAACGGGATGCTGGGCACCCAGCTGAAAGTGGATCAGCCGGCCGCCGGAGTCCAGCTGTGCATTCCCTACGAAGGCAAGGCGTGCTGAATGAAATGGGGCAGAGCAGCACTCGCCGCCGGGGTCGCCGTCGCGGTGGTGGCCGCCGGGGTGACCGGGGTGTCGTGGGCGAATTCGAAACGCGATCCGAAACAGAGCGTGTGCGCGGAATTCACCGATACCGTCGGCCTGTACCAGGGCAATAGCGTGACCATGCTCGGCGTCGAGGTCGGCACCGTCGCCAGGATCGAGGCCATGGGCGACCGCGTGCGGGTCACCATGAGTGTCAAGGATTCGGTGAAACTCCCGGCCGATATCCAGGCCGTCACCATGTCGAGTTCCATTGTGACCGACCGGCATGTGGAACTCACCAAGCCGTATACCGGCGGCACCCGATTCGACACCTCACAATGCATTCCGCTGGAGCGGACCAGGACGCCGATCGGCATCAGCGAGGCGCTCGACGCCATGGGAAAGCTCGCTGGTGACCTGACCGGGGGCGGCGGTACCGGCGGCAAACCCGACACATTGCTCGACGACACCCTCACCGCGGCGAACAATGCCATCGACGGCACCGGGCAGCAGTGGAACCAATTGCTGCAGCGGCTGTCCGCGGTGATCGGCGATCCCACCCAGAAGGATGCCGTCTTCCGGCGGCTGGTCGACAATCTGGACCAGCTCACCACCATGTTCGTGACCAACTGGCCGGATATGGCGGAGGTGCTGAACAATCTGCGCGCCGGGCTCCAGCTGATCGGGCAGTTCTCGGCCGAATTCTCCGGCGCGGTGGATATCGCGGTGGAGTTCCTCCCGGTGATCGCCCGCAATGTGGGCAAATACGATCAGCAGATCTACGGCCTGCTGGATGCGGTACTGCCGCAGGCGCACACCTTCGTCCAGCAGCACGAGGGTGATATCAATTCGCTGCTGGCCGCCCTGCCGCCACTGGCCGCGCAACTCCCGCAGGTGAGTGCGAAATGAGGCGCGCACCGGTCCTGAGACGCACCGCGATCCGGCTGGCGCCGCTCATCACGGCGGCCACGCTGGTCCTGACCGGCTGCGGGGTGAAGGCCACCGACATCCCGATTCCGGGCACCTATCCCTCCGGCGACACCTATACCGTGCGAATCGAATTCGGCTCGGTGCTGAACCTGCCCGACCGCGCCAAGGTGATCGCCGACGGCGTCGAGGTCGGCATGCTCGATCACATCGATCTGATCGGCACCGCCGCCGTGGCGACGGTGAAACTGCACACCGACGCCAAACTGCCGAAGAACACGACCGCGGAATTGCGGCAGTCCACGATTCTGGGCGATATCCACATCGCGCTGGAAGCGCCCCAGCACGCGGACAGCTCGTTCCTCGCCAATGGTGATGTGATCCCGATGTCGCAGACCATTCCCGCCACGAATGTGGAGGACATTCTGCGGGCATTGTCCAACATCATCACCGGTGGACGCTGGTCCGATATCCAGAAGCTGGTGACCGACGTGAACGCGGCGTTCCCGTCGGATCCGGCCGAGCTGGACCGGATCAATGCGGCGGGCCGCGCGGCGCTGCACGACATGGCCTCGCACACCGACGATCTGAATCGCATCCTCACTTCGGCCCAGCAGATCACCGCCAAGCTGGAATCCGGCCGCGGGGCGGTGGACCAGATCCTCACGCTCGGGCCCGACCGGGCCGCCGGATTGTCGGATGTGCTGCTGGCGGTGGTCAACCTGATCATCAGCGGCGGCCCGCTGGCCAAGAACGCCGGCGACCTGCTGCTGCCGCACGTCGGCGACTTCCGCTCGATCGTGTCGATCCTCGCACCGACCGCGGTCACGGCCGGATACGCCGACCTGACCCTGGCGGCCGATCTCGACACCTTCCACACCCTGCTGAAGGAGAAGATCATTCCCTTCCTCAGCACCCCGGATGTGAAGGTGCAGAGGGTGTCCGCCGATGTGCAGGCCGACCAGCTGATCACCACACTGCGCTCGATCGGGATGGTTCCCTAGATGAAACTCTCACTCTCCGGGCCGGTTTCGCTGGTCATGCTGCTGGTGCTCACCCTGGTCTGCGGCAGCTACATGGCCGTCGGCGTGCTGAATCTGGACCCGCGCCGCCAGCACAACACCGTCACCGTGCTGCTGGACAGTTCCGGCGGCCTGATGAAGACCTCCGAGGTGACGCTGCGCGGCCTGCCCATCGGCAAGGTCCGCGATATCGGCGCCACCGGACGCGGATTGGCCGTCACTCTCGAATACGACTCGAAATACCGGATTCCCGTGGACAGCGTGGTGCAGATCGCCAACCTGTCGGCGGCGGGGGAGCAATTCCTGGACTTCCGGCCGAGCGGCACCCAGGGGCCGTTCCTCCACGACGGCAGCGTGGTGCCGAACCGGCAGGTGAAGATCGCGACCACCGTCGGTGACGCGCTCGCCGAGCTGGATGCACTGACCGCGCAACTGGATCCGGCCAAGCTGCAGAACCTGGCCACCACGGTCGCCGCCGGCTTCGAGGGCCGCGACGCCGATGTCGCCAACCTGACCAGGGCGCTGGTCGGCACCGCGAACCTGTTGCGGGACAAGCACGATGCCATCGCGCGGCTGTACGCGAACGTGCAGAACCTCGGCGACAAGTTCGACGGGCGCGCCCCCACCCTGAGCGCGGCCGCCGGGGACATCGACACCGCGCTGCCGGAGCTGCTGCACATCATCGCCGCTTTCCAGAACTACTCCTACATCGGCGAGAAGATCTACGACGATCCGATCGGGCCGCTGGTCACCAAGATCAATGACTATTTGCAGCTGATCGGGCCCGACCTGAGTCATATCGCCACCGTCCTGAAACCCGCGACCAGCGCGATCAAACCGCTGCGCGTCGACGCCGGCTCGATCGTGGATCTGCTGTCCACGGTGTTCCCCGGCGACGGCGCCGCCCATGTGGCCATCGACATTCCTCGCTAGAGAGAAGGCAATTCGTGAGTGAGAACGAGAACACCGCGCACAACGACGAGACCGAGCAGACCAGCGCAACCGGGCAGACCAGCGCAACCGAGCAGACGGGCGCAACCGAGCCGACCGGCGCGGCGGAACCGATCTCGATTCCGGTCCCGGCGCCCTCGGAAGCCGTGCCCGCCAAGAGTTTCGGCGAACGCGCCTACCCGGCGGTGACCGTCGCCGCCGCCGTGCTCGCGGTGGTGGCCGTGGTCCTCGGCGTGCTCTGGCACAACTCCTCCGGTGACTACCGCGCGCTGCGGAACGGCCAGGCCGACCGCGACCGCGCCGCGCAGGTGGCCAAGGACTACACCCTGCGCTCGCTCACCTACGACTACCGCAACCTGCCCGCCTTCTTCGACGGCGTGGAGCGCGGCACCTCGGATGCGCTGCGCGACAGGTACACCCAGGTGCACGACACCCTGGCCAAGATCATGACCGACGCCCAGGTAGTGGCGACCGGCGATGTGGTCGGCAGCTCGGTGGAGGGCAAGGGCAACGACCAGTACACCGTCACCGTCTACGCCACCCAGAAGACCCAGAACGTGCAGCAGACCGACCCGGCGACCGTGCCGAACCTGCTGGTGCTGACCGTGGCCAAGAGCGGCGGCGACTGGCTGGTCACCGATTACGGCCCCAAGGATCTCGGCCAGAAGGGCGGGGCCGCGAAATAACCTCGCGACGCATCGGGCGGCCGCCGCAGCCCGAACTGCCGTCGCGGCGCCGCCGGCAGATCATCGAGGCCGCCTTCGAGGTCTTCACCGCCAACGGCTATGAGGCCACCGCCATCTCCGAGGTCGCCGCCCGGGCCGGGATCGGACAGGGCACCGTCTACCGCTACTTCGGCAGCAAGCGCGAAATCCTCGACCACGTCCTCGATCTCGGCATCGAGAAGGTGACCGACGCCATGGAACTCGACACCGTCCTCGGCGCCGCGGGCGAGGTCGGCGAGCTGGTCGCGGCGGTGCGAGCGGCCCTCGACCGGCTCTGGGACCTGCTCGAACGGGAGCCGCAGGTGCTGCGGCTGCTGGTGGTGGAGGCCGGGGCCATCGATCCGGAGCTGGCGCACCGGCTGCTCGGGCTGGAGGCGCTGACCGCCTCGCTCATCGCGGGGGAACTGACACGCGGCAGGGAGGAAGGGTGGATTCGTCCCGATATCGACCCGGACGTGCTGGGGCACACCATCCTCACCATGGTCGGGCCGTGGCTCATGCGGGAACTGCTGGGCGCGGGCAATCCGGGCATCCGGGAGCGCAGCATGACCGCGGTGATCGACGTCCTCGACAAGACCCTGCGCCCCCGGAGCGCCCCGCCGTGACAGCCGGCCGGGCAGAGCGCGGCCGCCACCCGCGCGCCGCACAGCGCCGGGCCGAATTGGTCGGCGCCGCCTACGAATTGGTGCTCACGCGCGGCTTCCGCGGCATCGGCGTGGACGACATCGCCACGGCCGCCGGGGTCAGCCACGGCACCTTCTACAACTACTTCGCCAACAAGCGCGACATTCTCGACGCCGTCATCGACCACTGCTTCACCCTCATTCGCGCCCGCCTGCTGGGGCCCGAGGGGGACGACATCCCCGCCACCCTCGACGCCTTCTGCGCGCGCTACGCCCGCGTCGTCGACCGCTGCTACGACCTGGTCGAGACCGAACGCGGGCTGGTGAATTTCTTTCTGCTGGAGGCCTCTTCGATCGACGATCGAGTCCTGGACCGCTGCCTGCACCATGCGCGCGCCTATGGGGCGCAATCGGTCGAGGTGGTGCGGCGCGGGATTGCCCACGGGTACCTGGATCCTTCGCTCGATCCGGAGATCGCGGGGGAGGTCCTGCTCTCGATCCTGGTCTCGGCGCTGCTGGCGGCCCTACGCGCCGGATCCGACGGGCTCACCCAGGACCGCGTTCGCAACCAACTGGTCTCCTTCCTTCGGATTGCACTCGCCGGCGACCCGGAATGACCTCGCTCGCGCGGTTGCCCAGGGCCGTCCGGGGACGGTGCTATGTTCGCCGGGTGGGGAGGAGATCAACCGTGGGCGTCGAGGTGACCGGGTTGTTTTACGATCCGGGGCGGGTGGCGTGAAGGCCCGGCTCGAGCGGGCGGCCGGCGAGCGGGCGGCGCGCATCGCCGAACGGATCGCACCCTATCTGCCCGCGGCCGGGCGGGTGCTCGATGTCGGCTCCGGGACCGGCCACAATGCGGACCTGCTGCGCACGATCACCGGGCTCGACGTGATCGAAACCGATGTCGTGGACATGCATGTCGTGGGGCACGGGCCGGTGCTGTGCGCGGACGGCGTGCTGCCGTTTCCCAGTGACGCCTTCGAGACAGCGCTGGTCCTGCACGTCTTGCAGTTCCCCGCCGATCCCGCGGCCGTGCTCGGTGAGACGGCCCGGGTGGCGTCGCGCGTGATCGTGCTCCAGTCCACCTCCGGCGGCCGGCTGGGCCGCGCGTCGCTGGTGGTGCGCGGATTCTTCTTCGGCCGCTTGGCCTTTCAACTCTCCCGGCTGGTCGGCTGCGTGGATTCCGGTATGGCGGCCGGTATCGCCCTCCAGGTGCGGCGCGTGCTGTCCCGCGACGATGTCCGAGCCGCAGCGCGGGCGGCCGGGTTACGGGAGATCGCTTTCGGCCCGGACCGCCGGCCGGCGCCCTTCGGCGGGCGCGACCTGTTCGTCTTCGACAGGTCGCGATGAGGCAGTCGGTCCTCGCTGCCGACTGAGCTACTTTGGAGGCCGCTCGAGCGGGTGGCGGTTTCGTGGCTGCCCGGGGATGGAATGGAGACGGTATGGCAGGCAATGGTGCCGGGCGGTTCGAGGGCCGGGTCGCGGTGGTGACCGGGGCATCCTCCGGGTTGGGGCGGGCCGTGGCGCAGTCGCTGCGGGACGGCGGGGCCCGGGTGTTCGGGGCGGGGCGCGACGAGGCACGGTTGCAGGCGGCACTCGAAGGGGACGAAACAAGCTGGCTGGCAGCGGATCTCACTGATCCGGGTGCGTCCGCGGAGGTGGTGCGGGCGTGTACGGAGCGATTCGGCGGGATCGACATTCTGGTCAATGCGGCAGGGGCGCACACCATGCGGCACACCGCCGAGGTCAGTGACGAGGAGTGGCAGTACGACCTGGCCGTCAACCTCAGCGCGCCGTTCTTCCTCTCCCGCGCCGCGCTCCCGCACCTGCTCGAGCGCGGCGGCTGCATTGTCAACGTCGCCTCGATCGCCGGCCTCGAGGGCCAGGCCTACTCGGCCGGCTACTGCGCCGCCAAACACGGCCTCATCGGGCTCACCCGGGCCATGGCCCTCGAATTCGACAGCAGCGCAATCCGGATCAACGCCGTCTGCCCGGGCGGCATGACCACGCCCCTCCTGGAGAACTTCACCTTCCCCACGGACCCCGACTACACCCTTATCATGAAAACCGCGTCCGCCCGCGGCCTCATGGACCCGGCCCAGGTGTCCAACGTCATCACCTTCCTCTGCTCCGAGGAAGCCTCCGCGGTCCACGGCGCCATCTACACCGTCGACAACGGCAAGATGTCCCTCTGACCCCACCCCGCGACCCCGGAATCAGTCGCCGCAAGCCGTCCGGCAGCGAAACGAGTACGGCCGCGGCGGGTGACGCCGCGGCCGCACACCGGCTCGGGTAGCTCAGATTCCGCTGGGGAAGGTGAGGGTCATCAGGCCCGGCCAGACCCCGGACCAGGGTTGCAGGGGGTCGTGGCAGACGTAGACGGTGACCAGGCGTTCCAGGCCGGGGAGGCCGTTGGGGTCGTCGAGGCGGGTGACCCGGGTGGTGGAGGCGAACTTGGCGAGGAACTCCTTGTCGCCCACGCCGTCCACGGAGAGGTAGACGATGGTGCGGGCCGAGTCCGGCGGCGGGCCGAAGTAGCCGAAGCCACGGTTGGGGCTGTAGACCGGCGGCATGTGGTAGGCGCGGCCGAATTCCTCCAGCGCGCTGGCCTGCACGTACGCGGTCGCGACCACCGCGGTGTCGCGGCGCTCGGATTCGGGTAGTCCGGCCACCGCGTCGGCGACCGCCTTGGTGAAGGTTTCGTAGCCGGCCGGGCCGGTCAGCGACTCGCGCTGCCAGTACTGGGCCTGGTCGGTGATCGGGCGATCGATCCCGGTGAAGTCCCGGGCCCACGCCCAGCTGTACGGCACCGGGATCGCGCACATCCACACCGTGAACAGGACGGCCGACAGCACCGCCACGGCGTTCACCGCCTTGCGCACCTGACGCCGCGCCTCGACCGTGCTCAGCGCGAACGCGCCCGCGCCGATCAGGGCCGGCCAGAAGCCCGCGACGTAGTACGAGCGGCCGTTCTCGACGAGGACGATCACCAGCAGTCCCACGCCCGCGATCAGAGCGAAACGGTAGGGCCGCAACGACTCCAGCCGCACCAGGCCCCACAGGCCCAGGATGCTCAGCAGGCCGCCGAGCAGGCCGCACTGGACGGCGATCTCCACCGCGCAGACCAGCGGTCCGGTGTGGGCGGCGTACTGCTCCTGGGCGATGATCTCGGTCATCTTGGATTCCACCCAGTCGTGATCCATCTGCCACAGGATGCCGGGAATCATCGAGACCGTGAGGATCAGCGTGCCGACGTACAGCGCCGGGCGGCGCAGCAACTCGCGCGGTCCGGCGATCAGCACGCCCAGACCCAGCAGCGCCCACACACCCGGCATCATCCACTTCGCCTGGAACGCCACCGCCGCTACCACGCCGGCGACGATCAGCAGCCAGTCCTGCCGGGTCCGCACCCAGCGAATCAGCAGCCAGACGATCGCCGCCTGCAGGGGAATGTCGAAGGTCAGCGTGATCAGTTGCATCTGGTTGAACGCCAGCGGCGAGACCGCGTAGGCCGCCGCGGCGAGCACCTGATACCGCGCCCCCGCCCCCAGCTCTCGCGCGGTAGCGGCCGCCACCACCGCCGCGGCCGCCATCAGCAACAGCGCCGGAATCCGCAGCGCCAGCACCGAACCCGGCGCGATCACATCCATGAGGTGCGCGACGAACGGCGCCAGCGGCCCCTGATCCGGATAGGCCCACGCCAGCCGCCGACCGGCCGCCAGGAAGTACAGCTCATCGCCGAAGTAATTGACCCGCGCTGCGGGTACTCCGAGCACGATGGCGAAGCCCAGGGACACGGCGAGCACGCCGCGCCAGGCGAACGGCACCGGATCGGCTGCCGCTTCGGCGGCGTCCACCTCGGGCGCCGCGTCGATCGTTGACATCCATCCTCCCGGACCACGAAAAAACGCCCGGCAACACCGAATTTTCGGCGAGGCCGGGCGTCGATCAGGCTGCAGAATAACTGGTTTCCGCCGGTTTGGTCGCCCCATTCTTTTCCGGGGCTTGCCCGGGCGCTACCGGTCGCCCACGATGTCCACGCCGAAACCCCGGGTCAACCTCTGATGGCGGCCCTGGCGACGCCCTGGAATCAGGGCGGTTTCTCCCGACCGCGAGCCCGGCGGGAGGAAACTGGGGGAATGGCGACGATGAGAGCGTGGCGGGTCGAGCGGCCGGGCCCGGTCGATGAGCGGCCGGTGATCTTCGAACAGATGTCCGTACCCGAACCCGCCGCCGGGGAGTTGCTCGTCCGGGTGCTGGCATGCGGGGTGTGCCGGACCGATCTGCACGTCGCCGAGGGGGATCTGGCGGTGCATCGGCCCGGGGTGGTCCCCGGACACGAGGTCGTCGGTGAGGTCGTGCAGGTGGGGGAGGGGGTGGACGGCGAGATCCGGGTGGGCGATCGGGTCGGGATCGCCTGGCTGCGGCACACGTGTGGAGTGTGCAGGTTCTGCCGAAGGGGCGACGAGAACCTGTGTCCCGAGTCGCGCTACACCGGCTGGGACGCCGACGGCGGATACGCCGAATTCGCCACCGTGCCAGCGGATTACGCGCTACCCCTGCCCGGCGGATACACCGATGCCGAGCTCGCGCCGCTACTGTGTGCGGGCATCATCGGGTACCGGGCGTTGCGACGGGCGGCGCTGCCGCAGGGCGGACGTCTCGGTATCTACGGATTCGGCGGGAGCGCCCATCTGGCTGCGCAGGTGGCGCTGGCGCAGGGCGCGGAAGTCCATGTGATGACCCGCGACAAGGAGGCCCGTGAGCTCGCGCTGGAGCTGGGCGCGGCCTCGGCGCAGGGTGCCGCCGACCCACCTCCCGAGCCGCTCGATTCGGCGATTCTCTTTGCGCCCGTGGGTGATCTGGTGCTGCCCGCCCTGGCGGCGCTGGATCGCGGTGGGGTGCTGTCGATCGCCGGAATCCACCTCAGCGACATTCCGCCGCTGAACTACCAGCGGCATTTGTTCCAGGAGCGGGAGATTCGATCCGTCACCGCCAATACCCGGCGGGACGCCAGGGATTTCCTCGCCTTCGCGGGCGGCCATCGCCTCGAGGTGACCGTCCATCCCTACCCTCTCGAGGCCGCCGATCAGGCTCTCCGGGATCTGGCCCACGGGCGATTCGCGGGCGCAGCGGTCCTGGTGCCTACTTCTGGAGGGTGAACTGCACGACGTCCAGGTGGCCCGCCCGGAAGTAGTGCGCACTCCCGGTCAGGTACCGGATATACCGCTGGTAGACCTCCTCGGAGGTGATCCGGACCGCCTCGTCGTGATGCGACTCCAGCGCCGCCGCCCACAGGTCGAGGGTCTTGGCGTAGTGCGGCCGCAGCGACTGGATCCGCGAGGTCCGGAAGCCCACCGCCTCCGCCTCCCGCGGGACCGTATCGGGTTGCGGCAGTTGGCCTCCGGGGAAGATCTCCCGCTTGACGAAGATGTGGAACAGCGCATCCTCGCGGGTGACCGGGATCTCGGCGGACCGCAGCTCGGCCAGGGTGCGGCCGATGATGGTGTGCAGCAGCATGCGGCCGTCCGGGGGCAGCATCCGATGGCACCGGGTGAAGAATTCCGCGTACCGCTCCTTGCGGAAGTGTTCGAAGGCCCCGATGCTGACGATCCGATCGGCGGTGCCCTCGAATTCCTCCCAACCCTGCAGCCGCACTTCGGCTTCGGAGATGCCGAGTTCCCGCAGCCGGGTCTGGACCGACTCGAATTGATTGCGGCTCAGGGTCAGTCCGATCACCCGTACCCCGTAGGTCAGCACCGCCCGGATCATGGTCGACCCCCACCCGCAGCCGACGTCGAGCAGTGTCATCCCGGGCTCGAGTCCCAGCTTGCCCAGGGCCAGATCGATCTTGGCCAGTTGGGCCTCCTCCAGGTTCATGCCCGCGCGGTCGAAGTAGGCGCAGCTGTAGGTCATGGTCGGGTCGAGGAAAAGCGCGTAGAAGGCGTCCGACAGGTCGTAGTGGGACTGCACCTGCCGGTAGAAGGGCGCGAGCTGGGCCATGGCGGCGGTCTCCTGAGGCGAGCGGGCATCCGGAGATGCGGGATACCCGGACATACGAAGCGCCGTGGCCTGCGGTTCTAACTCCAGGACACACCGACAACACGCCGCCGTTTTCCCGCCGACTTTCCGATTCGAGCCCGGCGAAACGGCGTCGGCTGTTTTCCTGATATGGAGTGCAGCATCGCTTCAGCAAACACAATACGGAGGGTTGGGGACCGGCCATGCACCGCACCGGGCACGAAGAGGTCCATTCTGGCAGGCCATGGTTGTGGACGATTCTGGTGGGAGCGGTGGTGGTGGGACTGGCCACGTGGTGGATAAGACCGCAGTCCCTCAGCTGTAGTACGGCCTCACCCACCACAACCGTCATCACGCTTCCCGCGGCTGCTGCACTGAGTTCGGTTACTCCGCAGCAGATTCAAATCGAGGAGTCGGAACCGGCCCCGGAACCGGGTGAGGCCCGGTTCTACGTCTTCGATCAGGGCGTGGCGGCGTGCTCGCTGCCCGGTCTGCCGCTGGACGGCTACTACGTCGGGGTCCCGACCGGTCAGTACGACGGTTCCGCCCCCTGCGGCTCCTACGTCGACATCGACGGCCCGCTCGGCAGCGTCCGCGCCCTGGTCGTGGACCGCTGCCCCGGTTGCGGCCCGGACCAATACGATTTGAGCCGTTCGGCTTTCGAAGTCATCGCCGAGGCCACCGACGGTGTCGCGCCGATCCGGATCAGCCAGGTGCGCGACCCCGATCCGGCGCCCGAGCTCTTCTACCGCGTGCAGCCGAGCTCCTCGCCCAGCTGGATCGGAATCCTGTTCTCCGGCACCGGAAATCCCATCCGCCAGGTCGCGCTGCGCCCCGCCTCGGGCGGTGACTACCGGCCCCTGCGGCGCGGCAACGACAACTACTGGAACCTCTCCGGTCTGGGCCCGGGCCCGTTCACGGCCGAGGTGATCGATATCTACGGTCACGCCGCCTTCGTCTCGGATGTCACCCTGGAGCCGGGGCAGGTGCGCCGCACCGGAATTCACCTCTATGAGATTCCCGCCGACCCGCCCACCACCCCGCCCGCGCCGGACGCTCCGGTGGTCGTGACCACGGTCGTCGCCGCCCCGGACGTCTGCGAGCCGTAACCCGCAGGTCCGTCCCCGGTATGGCATCATAAAGTGGAACGTGTTCCATTTCGACCGCCGAGGCGGTGCGCCGGGAGGCCTTCGATGACGAACCCCAGCTCGGACCTGACCACGCCCGCCGCCGCGCCCCGCCGTGGCCGGCGGCTCTCGCCGCGCATCTCCCGGCTGACCGAGGTGCCGCAGGGCGCGATGGTGGAGCTGCCCGGCCGCGGCTCGACCTACGTGGTGGACCTGCCGGGCCCGGCCGCGGATTCGCCGACCGTGCTGCTGCTGCACGGCATGGCCACCACCGCCATGCTCAACTGGTTCCCGTGCCTGCGCGAACTCAACGAGCGCTACCGCGTGGTCCTGTTCGATCAGCGCTGGCACGGTCACGGAATCCGTTCCGAGCGTTTCGATCTCGACGATCTCGCCGATGACGTCGTCGCCGTCGCCGATGCGGTGGGCGTCGAACGCCCCATTCTCGCAGGCTATTCCATGGGTGGCGTGGTCGCCCAGCTGACCGCGCACCGGCACCCGGATCGCGTGGGCGGGCTGGTACTGGCCGCCACCACGTACCGCTTCCAGGAGAAGTGGCGCGAGCGGGCCTTCCACCGCGGCTGGTCGGCCACCGCCACACTGTTCTCCGAATGGTCCTTCCGCCGCGCCGAACTGCGCCGCGACAAACTGCCCACGCTGCCGGAATCCTCGTGGCCGGTGGGCCGGATGGATCGCTGGGCAATGGCGGAACTGCGGGCCACCAGCGGCTGGGCGCTCGCACAGGCGCTCGCGGTGCTGGGGCGTTTCGATGCGTCGGACTGGCTACCGACGCTGAAAGTGCCGACGGCGGTGGTGATCACCACGCGGGATCGGGCGCTGCCCGTCTTCCGTCAGCTGGAGATGGCGAAGGCGATTCCGGGAGCGGAGATCTTCCTCGCCAAGGCCGGTCACGCGGCCTGTGCACTCGAGGCGGACGTCTTTGTCCCGGTGTTCCTCGAGGCCGTTCAATCGGTGGTGGATCGGGTGTAGCGAATTCGGGCCCGGGTCAGGCCTTTTCGCGCGCGGCCTTGAGCAGCGCGGTGATCACCTCGGGGACGGCGTCGGCGATGGCGTCCACGTCCGGCACCAGTTCCTTGCAGGCGATGAACCCGAAATCCAGGTGCCCGTTGTTGGAGATCACGGTGGCGGTGAGTCCCGCGCCGTGGAACACCGGCCCGAACGGATACATCGACGCCACCCGGACCCCCAGGAAGTACATGGGAAAGTTGGGCCCGGGCACATTCGACACCACCAGGTTGTGCACCACCGGGTGGTGCTCGGCCAGCTTGAGCGACGAGTACGCCCGTGCGGCCAGCTGGAAGGTGTTGGGCGGCGCGTACTTCGCCCAGTCCTGGAGGAAGTCGGCGCCGATCAGATTGTGCTCCTCCTTGGCTCCGCGATTGTCCTCGGCGATGGCCAGCACCCGCGCCACCGGATCCTCGATCTCGGTGTAGAGCCGCGCGAAGATGGTCGACACCTTGTTGGTGCCCTCCTCGTGGCGTGAGGTCTCGTGCGTGGACACCGGAACCGAGGCCATGAGCGAGGTTTCGGGCAGTTCGTCGTGCACCTCGAGGTAACTGCGCAGCGCGCCGCCGACCACCGCCAGTACCACGTCGTTGACCTTCACCCCGAAGGCGGTCTTTATCTCCTTGATATCCGACAGCTCGGTCTGCACGAAGGAGATGGCGCGATGCTGGGTGATTGCCCGATTGAACGGCGTGCGCGGCGCGGTGAAGGGCAAGGGCATGCCGCGGCTTCCGTTGCCGCGCCGCCGCTGCACCAGACCGCCCAGAATGCCAACGGTCTTGGGCACCATCCCGACCATCCCGAGCCGGCCCGGGAGCTTCAGCAGCGCCTCCCCGGCCAGCTGCAGATCATTGGGTTCCGTTTCGGCCGGGCCGATCTCGGCGGGCGGGGTGTAGGACACACCCGGCTGCACATCGCACAGGTGCATCATCATGTTGGTGCCGGTGATGCCGTCCACGATGGCGTGGTGATACTTCGAGATGACCGCCACCTTGCCGTGCGGCAGGCCCTCGACCACCCACATCTCCCACAGCGGCCGGGCGCGGTCGAGGGGGCGCCCGGCGATGTCGGCGGCGAGTTCGGCCAGTCCCCGATCCCCGGCCCCGGCGGGCAGCGCGAGCCGGCGCACGTGGTAGTCCAGGTCGAAGTTCGAATCCCGCACCCAGACCGGATGATCGAGGTTCAGCGGCACCGCGTGCAGCCGCCGGGTCATGGCCGGGATGAGGTGCAGCCGCCGTCCGAGCTCGGCCTTGAAGGCCTCGTGCTCGTAGCTCACCCCGTCGGCGGCGGGATCGAGTATCAGCATTGCGCAGACGTGCAGTAGTTGGGTGTCTGTTTCGAGATAGAGGAAGCTCGCATCGAGCCCGGTAAGTCGTTCCATACCAACACACTATGAGAACTAGTTCCATTTTGCGCGCGGTTCGCGGTGTGGTCCGGATCCCGTCCGTGGCCGATTCGTAGCCCCAAAGTAGCACGTAGATAACAAGTTTCATGATGAAACGTTTGGGTACCAATCAGGTGTCTCTCCAGTAGAATTCGTTGCCGCCCTCCTGGACCATTCCTACCTTGGGTCACATGGCCCGGTGATCGGTCTCTAGTCAATGACAAGAGTCACTGGGCTTCTCACAACGACGTGAGAGGTGAGAACAATGGGCGACCGGAAGGTATTGCTGCCCGGAAAGTGGCGTACGGCTTGGGGGCTCGCGATCATGCTGACGATCGCGACCGTGTTCGTTCCACCATCGAGGGCCCACGCGGACGCGGGATGCGCCGCAGTGGATGTCGTAGTGGCAAGGGGCACAGGCGAACCCGGGTGGCTCGGCGACGAGATCGGCGATCCGCTCTACGGCATGCTGCAGGACCGGTTGCCCGTTTCGACGAGTTCCTATCGCGTGAACTACCCCGCCGACTACTCGTTCGCTGTGGGCGCGGGGAGCGCGGATCTGGTGGGGCACTTGGCCGCTGCGGCCGCGGCCTGCCCGGGCCAGGAGTTCGTCCTGGTCGGCTACTCGCAGGGCGCGGCGGTCGTGCACGCGGCACTGGGCACCGGCGTGGTGTCCTGGTATCCGGGCCGGGTGCAGCTGCCGGGCTACCTCGGCGAGCGCGTCGCCGCGGTGCTGCTGTTCGGTGACCCCATGCGCGGCCTGGGCTGGAATGTGCCCGGCGCGTACCAGTTCCGTACCGGGGACTGGTGCACCGGCGGCGATCCCATCTGCGGTTCCGGCATCGACGCCAACGCGCACGTCGCCTACGGCAGCGATCTGGTGGACGCGGCGAACTTCGCCGCGGACCGCATCTGACCCCGGGGAGGGGAAAGGGCCCGGCTCCCGGGCGGTCTCGTGGACTTGCTGACGAGACCCCGGAGCGGGGTCCGGGTATCCGCGGTTCGGGGGGCGTCAGGTGTCACGGCACTTGGGGCCTCGCCCACCACCGGCCCGCGGATACCGAACAACGGCCGGCCCGGTGTGCTGTTCCACACCGGGCCGAACCATGTTGGGGGACGGGCTGTTTACCAGTGCAGGCCCGGAATGCGGTTGGTGATGCGCGCGGCCGGGGCGGGCAGGCCCATGAGCGGCTGCACGATCGGGGCCAGCGCGAGCAGCGGGCTGCGCGATTCCGGCTTCTCCGTGGCGGTTTCGGTGTCCACCGTGGCGGTTTCGGCTGTCACCGGGGCGACCGGCGCGGGCGTGCGTGCCGCCTTGGACTCGCCGAACATCCGGAAGCCCTGGTGCAGGATGGCGCGCTTCACCGAGGGCATGACCGTGTCGACGACCTGGGCGAAGGTGCCGATGGGGGTGTCGATCCGGCTGGGCCGGTGCTCGAGCGCCCGCACCACGATGTCGGCCGCCTGATCCGGGCTGTGCACCGGGATGGACTTGTACAGGTCGGTCGGCGCGATCATGGCGGTGCGCACCAGCGGCATGCGCACCGAGGTGAACGTGATTCCGGCGTCGGCGTTCTCGACCGCCGCGATCTCGCTGAAGTTGTCCAGCGCCGACTTGCTGGCCACGTACGCCGCGAAGCGCGGCACCTTGGTCTGCACCGCGATCGAGGAGATGTTCACGAAGTGCCCGAAGCGGCGCTCCCGCATGGACGGCAGCAGCGCCAGGATGAGCCGCACCGCGCCGAAGTAGTTGACCGCCATGGTCCGTTCGAAATCGTGCATGCGATCGGTGGAGTTGAGCACCGAGCGGCGGATCGAGCGGCCCGCGTTGTTCACCACGTAGTCGACGTGCCCGTGATCGGCCAGCACCTGCTTGACCAGCAGCTCCACCGACTTCTCGTCGGTGATGTCGCAGATGTACGCCTGCGCCGCACCGCTTTCCGCCCGCACCTCGGCGGCCGCGGCGTTCAGGTCCTCCTCGGTGCGCGCCACCATGAGCACGGTCGCGCCCCGCTTGGCCACCGCGTGCGCGGTCGCCAGGCCGATGCCGGTGGACGCGCCGGTGATCAGCACGATGCGGCCCGCGAGACGATCGCCCGCGATGCGGCGGGCGCGATCGGGATCCAGATTGGCGCGCCAGTACTTCCACAGGGCGGCGGCATAGTCCTCGAACGCCGGCACCTCGATGCCGCTGCCACGCAGCTGCGCACGGGTGGATTCGGAGACGAAGGTCGACTCGAAGGACGTGTGCGGGGCCACCTCGGCGGGAATGCCGAAGCGCTCCAGCAGGAAGTCCCGCATCGCGGGCACGCCCGGTAGCCCGCCGAGGGCGTTGAGCGCGGTGTGCGAGCCCGGCACGGTGCCGATGGCGGTCGGCGCGCCGGCGGCGCGGGCGAGCGCGTTGTAGATCTCGGTGAACGGCTGCGGTTCCGGGTTGGTGAGGTGGAAGGTGCGGCCGATGAGCCCGGGCTTGCCGATCAGCTCGACCATGGCGTCGACCACGTAGTCCACCGGAACGATATTGGTGGCGCCCAGGTCGGGGATTGGCATGGGCAGCTCCGAGGGCAGTGCCGCCAGCCCCGCGATGGCGGGGAAGAAATAGTACGGCCCGTCGATCTTGTCCATCTCGCCGGTGCGGGAGTCGCCGGCCACGATGGCCGGGCGGTAGACCCGCCAGCGCAGGCCCGCGGCCTCGCGGACCATCTTCTCGGCTTCGAACTTGGTGCGGTGATAGGGGGAGTGCAGGCCCTGGCCGAGGTCGAAGTCGTCCTCGAAGAACTTGCCCTTGTGATCGCCCGCGACCGCGACCGACGAGACGTGGTGCAGCACCGCGCCCAGTTCCAGGGCCAGATCGATGACCGACCGGGTGCCCTGCACATTGGCCGCGTAGGTGACCTCGGCGTCGGCGGTCATGTCGTAGACCGCGCCGAGGTGGATGATGTGATCGGCCCGCGGGGCCTCCGAGAAGCGGCTGTCGGCGCCCTCCGGCAGGCCCAGTCCCGGCGCGGCCAGGTCTCCGACCAGTGGGAACACCCGATCCTCGGCGCCCCAGCCCGCCGCCAGCTCGCGCAGTTTGGCCACCGAGGCCTCACGCGTCAGTGCGTGGACCACGGCCTCCGGGTCGCGCTCCAGCAGCGCGGCGACAACGCGCCGGCCCAGGAATCCGGTACCGCCCGTGACGATGTAGGAAACCATCGTCCCCTCCTTAAATACGAACCTGTTGGTATCCAACGGTGTTCGTCCGACATGCGTCGGTGGATGCGGACGGTATGCGATTGGCCCCCTAGCAGAATGTTGGGCCGAGGTAGGAACACCTTCGTGCCTAACTAGTGAGTAACTTTACGGATTCCAGGTTGGGCGTTCAACCGGAATCGCCGTTTCGGTGCTGTGGGGATGGTCACCTCGGGGCTATTCGAGTTGATGTGTGTAACAAAGGGTTTGATGTAACTTATCGGCCCCCTTGGCAATTCGCAGGCAACTGGTCAAATGTCCTGAGCGTGCGCTCACTTGTTGGATTTCTGGGGGTTTGCCCGGTCAGCGCCCGGTTACGGCGGTCGGAATTGCCCGCCTCTGCCGCCTCACCCGCCGAACCATCGCCGCCCAGCCCGCCGTGCAATTCGCGGGCCGCACCCGGCTCGCACCTGCGCCCACTGAGTGGGCGGATTCGGCGGGTATTCCCCGAAATGCGCGGGGCCTGGAATGCCGCGTAGTCAGAATGATCGGGACGGTGTGGTGCGGTGGGAGAGTGGTGGCGGATGCTGGTCGGGCGGGCGGTCGATATCGAGGTTCTCTCCGCGTTCGTCACCGGCGTTCCGGGCGATGACACCGTGCTGGTGCTCAGCGGTGAAGCCGGGGTCGGCAAGACCGCGTTGTTGGACGCGGCCGCCGGGATCGCGGCCTGGAACGGGACCCGGGTGCTGCGTGCGGCCGCCCTGGAATTCGAGGCGGGCATGCGGTTCGGCGCCTTGAACCAGCTACTGCAACCGATGGCCGGATACGTCGATCGGCTCGAGGCATCGCACCGGGATGCCATGCGCGTGATCATGGGGCTGGAGCCGGGGAGCCTGCCCACGACCCTGCTCGCCGGCTCGGCAACCCTTGCGCTGCTGCGGGTCTGGGCCGGAGCCGCGGGCGGTCCGGTGCTGCTGGTGATCGACGACGTGCAATGGCTGGACCTGGCCAGCAGTATGGTGCTGATCTACGCCCTGCGCCGCGTGGGAGACACCGATATCCGGCTGCTGGCGGCGGTGCGCTCCGATGCCGGTGATGCGTTCACGCGCAGCGGGTTTCGGATCCGGGAGGTCGCGCCGCTGGACGATCACAGCGCCGAGGAACTGCTGGAATCGGAGTTTCCAGCCCTCCCGACCCCGGTGCGGCGCCGGCTGCGCACCGATGCCCGAGGCAATCCGCTGGCACTGCTGGAGTTGCCCATCGCCCTCGAAACCCACAGTGCCACAGGGTGTTTGCCGGAGGTGCTGCCGTTGACCCGGCGCCTGCAGCGCGTGTTCACCGCCCGGATCGAGGCCTTGCCGCCGGAGACCCGGCGCTCGCTGCTGGTCGTCGTGCTCGGGGGCGCGGACCAGGGTATGAGCCTCGCCGACGGCGTCGCGCTCCCGCGGGGTGCGGGGGATCTGGCGGCGGCCGAGCGGGCGGGAATCGTGCGGGCGAATCCGCGGACCGGCCGCCTCGAATTCCGGCATCCGCTGATTCGGTCGGCCGTGGTGGAGCTGTCGACGAGCGGCGAACGCCGGGCCGTGCACCGCACCCTCGCCGACGCCTCCGCGGACTCGCCGCAGCGCGCGGCCTGGCACCTCGGCCAGGCCGCGACCGGCCCCGACGAGGATGTGGCGGGCCTGCTCGAGGCGGTCGCCCAGCGCATGTTGCACGACGGCGACAGTGCGCGGGCCACCGCGACCATGCTGCGCGCGGCGGAACTCAGCCCGGCCGCGGGCGACCGGGCCCGCCGGACCGCGCGGGCGGCCTACCTGGGCTCCCTCGTCACCGGCGACCTCTCCGACACCGGCCGCCTGCTGCGTGGCGCCCGCGAATCCGCGACCGGCGGTCATTCGCTGGAGGTGGCGCTCGCCGCGGCCTTCCAACTGCTCAACAGCGAGGGTGATGTCGCGACCGCGAGCCGGCTGCTGCTGGCCGCGCTACGTACCGCAGACGACGCACCCGCCGACCCGGACACCGTGGTGGAGGCCCTGCACACCCTGCTGTACATCGGCTTCTACAGCGGCCGCCAGGAGCTGTGGCCCGAGATCCGGGCCGCGCTCGACCGCGTGCTGCCGGACCCGTCCGATGCCCTGTCACTGCTCGCCGGGCCGTTCGTCGATCCCGCGCACGCCGGGGCCAAGGCCCTGGCGGATCTCGATGCGGCTCTGGACCAGCTGCGGTTCTGCGCCGATCCGGTGCACATCGTGCGCGTCGCGACCGCCGGCGCGTATCTGGATCGGGCCGGACGGGTCCGGGAACCGCTGCAGCGGGTGATCGACGACGGCCGCGACGGTGGCGCGGTGGCGCGGGCCATCGACGCGTTGTTCCTGCTCGGGAACGACGACTTCTTCAGTGGCGCTTGGGATCACCTGATCGAGGTCACCGCGGAGGGGCTGCGGCTGTGTGCCCAGCTCGGCTATCTGACCACCGCCGGGCCCGGGAAGTTCCTGCGCGGCCTGGTCGCGGCCGCCCGCGGGGAGGTCGCGACCCTCGAACAGCTCAGCGAGCAACTGCTCATGTGGGCGGCTCCGCGCAACCTGCTGGCGCTGGCCCACTACGCCTCCCACATCCGCTGCATGCACGCCCTCGCCACCTCGGCCTTCACCGATGCCTACCGGCACGCCGCCTCGATCAACCCGCCCGGCGCCTTCCTGCCGCACACACCCCACGCTCTGTGGCTGGTGCTCGACCTGACCGAAGCCGCGGCCCGCATCGGACGCGCGGACGAGGCGCGGGCGCATGCGGGCGGCGAAAGCGGCCGGGCTGGGCGAGCTTTCGCCACGACTGGCGATGATCACCACCGCCGCGCTGGCGGTCGCGCATCCCGAGGACGGCAGCGCGCTGTTCGAACAGGCGCTGGCCACGCCCGGCGCCGAGCGGTGGGTGTTCGATCGTGCGCGCATCGAACTGCTCTATGGTGAGCAGCTCCGCCGCGATCGCGCCACCGTCGCGGCCAAGACGCATCTCGACACGGCCGCAAGGATTTTCGCCGAACTCGGTGCCGAACCATGGTCGCAGCGCACCCGCACCGAGCTCAGCGCCGCCCGCGCGAATTCCACTGCGGGCGGGCCGAATCCGCTGACCGCGCGCGAGCTGGCCGTTGCCGAACTCGCCGCCGCCGGGCTGACCAACAAGCAGGTCGGCGAGCAGCTGTTCCTGTCGTCCAGAACGGTCTCCACCCACCTCCAGCGCGTCTTCCACAAACTCGGGATCACCCGCCGCGGTGCGCTGCGTGATGCCCTGCAACGCCATACGTACGTCATCTGACGGATTCCCGGCGCTCGCCCGGCTTACACGCCTCCCTCGCCCGGCTTCCACCCGGCTTCCACGCCTCCCTCGCCGGCGACCTGTCCGACGCCGACGCCGCCTTACTGGCCCGACACCGGCGGCGGGGGCCTTGCCAGTCGAATGCCAGTGTCGTCGTGCAGGCTCGATGGTCGGAACGACAACGAGAGGACTATCGAGCAGTGAGCACCATCGTGGTCTCGCACGGACTGCAAGCCCGCGCGGACAGCGTCTGGTTTCCCCCCTTCCGCGCCGAGCTGACCGGCCGGGGGCATCAGGTCGTCATCCCCAACCTGCCGAATACGGATGCGCCGCAGCGTGATCCGTGGCGCGAGGCCTTGGCGGCGGCCGCCGCCGCGAGCCGGCCCGAGGACACCGTGCTGGTCGGCCACAGCATCGGCGCGGTCAATGTGCTGCGCGTGCTCGAGGCGCACGATCCGGCCGCGGGGGTCTTCGCCGGTGTCGTCCTGGTCTCGGCGTCGGTCCACGAGGTCGGCTACGACCTGCTCGCCGGCTTCTTCGCGGGTGACTTCGACTGGACGCGAATCCGCGCCGCCGCCAAGCAGTTCCGGGTGCTCCAGGCCATCGACGACCCGGTCAACGCGCCCGACCCACTCGAACACGTGGGCGTTCTGATTCGCGAGCTCGGCGCGGTCGCCACCGTCCTCCCCGACGGCGGACATCTGGGGGCCTACCCGGAAGACCACATCGAATTGCCCGAGGCGGTCCGACTCGTCGAGGAATGCCTTGCCGCGCCCCGCGCGGTCCCCGCCGGCTAGCGCCCGTCAGGTGTGCACGGCGCCCGAGGCCGATCCCCGGAACCCGTGTGCCGCAGGCGCGAACGTCACTCGTCCACGCAGCGGACGTCGCCGTCCACGGTCTGATCGACGATCGTGAACGGCGGACACCGCCGCACATTGCCCCACTCACCCGCGATGCACGAGTCGTACTCGTGCGGGTCCTCGGTGGGAACCCGGGTACCGCTGTGGCATCCCTCCGTCACCGGTGCCGCCCCGGCCGAGCCCGCGCCCACCGCCACAATGGGAGCACTCAACGCGAGACCGGTGACAACAATCCCGATTGCCACTCGACGGCTATCCATCAACCCTCCTGATCTCCAGAACTGCCGGGAACTCTTCGAACCGCACCCCTGGGCGGTCCCCAGCATCTGATCGATACGGCGAGCAACGACTCGCCACGAAACCACGATCAAGTATGACGATCGGTCTACCGCCGAGGGAATCCGACAAGCATCACACTTGCCGCGACCGGGAACTCGCCCCCGCGCCGGCATGAGCCCGGTCACACCGCGCGGCCGCCGACGACTTCCGGATCGACGAATGCTCGCGGCCCCGGTCCGTGTGATCCGTGCCTCTCGACGACTACCGTGCGGGTGTCGTCACCCAGGAGGGCAGGGGTTCCCGCGCCGACAGCCATTCGCGGGGCACTCCGCGCAGGTCGCCGTCGGTGCCGATGCCGGTGTGGGCGGCCACGATTCCGCCGACGATGGCGGCCGTGGTGTCGGCGTCGCCGCCTGCCTCGACACACGCGGTGATCGCGGCCGGGTAGTCCCGGAGGAAGGTCGCGGCGGTCCAGAGTGTGAACGGCACCGTGTCGTGGGCGGTGACCTGTGCGCCGTTGCCGAGGTCGTACGCCGCCTCGGCAACCGATCGGCCCAGCAGCTTGCGCGCCCGGCGCACGCCGTCGGCGGTACGGCCGTCGACCAGATACGGCTCGACAGCGTCGAGCAATTCGTGTGGCGCACAGTGTGTTCCGCGCGTGGCCGCCGCGTGGCTCGCCGCGACGGCAACGGCCATCGCGCCGATGATCGCCTCCGGGTGCCGATGCGTCACCTCGGCCGAGGACGCGGCCTGCGCCGCCACCCGGTCCAGTTCCCCGGGGAACGCCGCCCCGAGCGGGGCAACCCGCATCGCCGCGCCATTGCCCCAGGACCCGCGCCCGTCGAACAGCGCACCCGCCGCCTCGGCCCACGGCCGGCCATCGCGAATCTGGTGCAGCAGAGCGACGGTACCGCCGCTGTATCCCCGATAGGGCTCACACCGATCGGCGAACGCCGCCGCCAGCGCATCGCGGTCGATTCGGCCCCGCGCCCGGATCTCATCGAAAACCGTGCAGGCCATCTCGGTGTCATCGGTCCATTCCCACGGCGGGGCCGGTGGCCGACCGGCGATCAATTCGGGCACCGAACGCCCGGGCACGAAGAACTGCGCCCCCAACGCATCCCCGACGGACAGCCCTTCGAGACTGTCCCGGGCACTATTCGAATGAAAAGACATACGGCGGACATCCTGCCAACCGCGTTGAGCCGTCGCAATGCTGGAAGCAGCGCGTGTGCCGCGTCCCGGGGAGCCGGGACGCGGCACACGGCAGGGCGGATCAGCTGGTCAGGTCGGCGATGGTGGCGGATTCGTTGTGGGTGAGGGTGATTCCGAGATTGGTGGCCGCACGGTCGAAGTCGTCGTCGGGTTGCTGGAGTTCGATGGCGGAGCCGGCGGAGAGGACTTCGACATTGAGGCAGAGGGATTGGAGTTCTTTGAGCAGGACCTTGAAGGATTCGGGGACGCCCGGTTCGGGGATGTTCTCGCCCTTGACGATCGCCTCGTACACCTTCACGCGGCCGACAACGTCGTCCGACTTGATGGTGAGGAGTTCCTGCAGGGTGTAGGCCGCGCCGTACGCCTGCATGGCCCAACATTCCATTTCACCGAAGCGCTGACCACCGAACTGCGCCTTACCTCCGAGCGGCTGCTGCGTGATCATCGAGTACGGACCGGTCGAACGCGCGTGGATCTTGTCGTCGACCAGGTGGTGGAGTTTGAGGATGTACATGTAGCCGACGGCGATGGGGTAGGGGAACGGCTCGCCGGTGCGGCCGTCGAAGAGGGTGGCCTTGCCGTCCTCGCCGACCATGACCTCGCCGTCGCGGTTGGGCAGAGTCGAGCCGAGCAGACCGGTCAGCTCCTCGGTGCGGGCGCCGTCGAAGACCGGGGTGGCGAGGTTGGTATCCGGTTGTGCGGACAGCAGTTCCGCGGGCAGACGCTGCGCCCAGTCGGGGCGGATGCCGTCGGTGAGCCGAATGTTCCAGCCCGCCTTGCCGATCCACCCGAGGTGGGTTTCGAGGATCTGGCCGATGTTCATACGACGCGGCACACCGTGGGTGTTCAGGATGATGTCGACCGGCGTGCCGTCGGGCAGGAACGGCATGTCCTCCTGCGGGA
>NZ_JBHZAK010000007.1:373603-390538 GCF_042754165.1 Nocardia sp. NPDC059229 | reverse complement strand
CCCGCTGTTCGATCTTGCGCCGCGGGGGGCGGCGCGCGCCCCCCCCCCCCCCCCCCCGCGGCGCATTTGGCAGGTATTCGGTTGTGCCGTGCGGTTTTTCAGTAGCCGACGGTGAATCTTCAGTAGCCGACGGTGAACCGGGTCCGGTGGTGCGCGGGCTGCTCGATCTCGTCGAGCAGGGCGATGGCCATGTCCTCCATGGAGATCGAGGAATTGCCCTGGTCGTCGGTGAGCAGGTCGTCCCGGCCGAGGCGGTAGGCGCCGGTGCGCTCGCCGGGTTCGAACAGTGCGGCCGGGCTGACATAGGCCCAGTTCACCGCGTGCGGGGTCGTCCGGAACACCTCGAGCTGGCGGCTGCCGCCCTCGGCGATGGGCACCAGCTCGGCCGGGAAGCCCGGCTGCTCGGTGAGGGTCTTGCCGGTCCCCGCGACGGTGAGGCTGCCCGCGCCGCCGATCACCAGCAGCCGAATCCCGCTGTCCGCCAGGCCTTCCAACAGCGCAGCGGCAACCTCGGCCAGTTCGTGCTCGCGGCCCGGGGCCGGGCGGGTGGCGCTGACCACGACATCGCTGCCGGCCGCCGCCTTCTCGACATCGGCCGGATCGGCGGCATTGCCGGTCCATACCTCGACCTGCGCGGGCAGCTCCCGCAGCCGCTCGGCGGTGCGAGCGACCGCCCGCACCCGGTGGCCCCGGCTCAGCGCCTCGGCCACGACCCGGCTGCCGGCGTCTCCGCTCGCTCCGAACACTGTGATCTGCATGGTCTTTCGCTCCTTATCGAGGGTTCGAATCACGCCGCGACGCGGTTCTTGGGAGTGTCGTCATCGGTCTGCGGCGCGGGTTCCGTTGTGCGGGGCGCGGATCCGGTCTGGCCGAGCAGGGTGCCGCCCAGCGCGATGGCCATGCCCAGGATCTGCAGCGGGGCCAGCGCCTGACCGAGCGCGGCCCAGCCGATGACGGCCGCCGACAGCGGGCTGAGCAGGCCGAGGAAGGCCACCGAGGTGGCATTGGCCTTGGCGATGCCGCGGAACCACAGCGCGTACGCGGCGGCGGTGCCGATCAGGCCGAGGTAGAGGTAGCCGCCGATGGCCCGGCCGTCCAGCGCGGGCGGCGCGCCCTCGGCGATGGCGGCGACCGGCAGCAGCAGGAGTCCGCCGGCTGTGAGCTGCCAGCCCGTCATGGCCAGCGGGCCGATGCCCTCGGGCCGTCCCCAGCGCTTGGTCAGCACCGTGCCCCCCGCCATGGCGATGGCGGCCACCAGCCCGGCGATGATGCCGAGCGTGTCGAGAGTGGCTGTGGCCCTGAGTACTACGAGTGCCACGCCGGCCAGCCCGATCAGCGCCGCCGCCACCTTGCGCACGGTGAGTCGCTCATTGAGGCCGAGGGCGGCGAAACCGACCGCGAACAGCGGCGCGGCCGCGGCGAGCACCGCCGCCACCCCGCCCGGCAGCCGATAGGCGGCCACGAACAACAGCGCGGTGAAGACTCCGATGTTCAGCCCGCCCAGCACGAGTGCGCGTGGAATCCATTGCCCGTGCGGCAGTTTGCGCGTGATGGCGAGCAACAGCAGCCCCGCGGGCAGCACCCGCATGAGCGCGGTGAACATGGGCCGCTCGGGTGGCAGGAACGTCGTGGTGACGGCGTAGGTCGACCCCCAGACCAGTGGCGCGAGCCCGGTGAGGGCGAGCGTCCCGGCGAGTCCGGCGGCTCCGGCGCGTGTGGTGGTCATCGATAGCTCCTCATTGATAATCTCAACGTTGAGATAACACCATCTAGATACCTCACCGTCAAGTATCTCAATGTTGAGATTTATTCCGCCCCGAGAGGAGACCGCCGGTGCCCGACGCCGTCGACCAGATCACCGCCGCCTGGCGTCAGCAGCGCCCCGACGTCGACACCTCCCCCATGGAGATCTTCGGCCGCCTCGCCCGCCTGGGCCGCATCGTCGACCGCGAGCTTTCCGACTTCTTCCGCACCCACGGCCTGGAACGCTGGGAATTCGACGTCCTCGCCACCCTCCGCCGCTCCGGCAACGAATCCGGCCTCAGCGCAGGCGCCCTCAACAAGGCCGCCATGATCACCTCCGGTGCCATCACCAACCGCATCGACCGCCTCACCGCCAAAGGCTGGGTAGAACGCGTCCCCGACCCCAAGGACCGCCGAGCCATCCAAGTCCATCTGACCGACTCCGGCCGAGCCCTGATCGACCGAATCCTCCCCTTACACATAGACAACGAGCAACGCCTCCTGGCCGACCTCTCCCCAGCCGACCGCGAGACCCTGATCCCCCTACTCCGCAAGTTCGCCGAATCCCTCGGAGACCTCACCCTGGACTGAACTACTGGCCGAAACCGCTAGTGCGCCAAGGCAGGAGGGATCGGTTGCGCCGGAGCGTTGGCCGGGACCGGGACCGGGGAGGTCGGCGGGTTGGGGGTGGAGACGGTTCGGGGAGCCGGAGTCGCGGTCCGGATCACCAGGTTGACCGGGCCCGAGCTCGCTGGGGCCGGGCTGGTGCGGGGGTTGGAGAGCGTGGAGTTGGGGTCGGCGCTGCCGGGGGACGGCAGGGGGATGGTGATCCGTGAGCGGTCGTCGGGGGTGGGCCGCAGCGGGGTCGCCGGGGGGACATTGCCCGGGGTGACGGGAGTTCGGGTGCCGGGGACGGTGTTGGTGGGGTCGGGGTAGGTCGGGACCGTTGCGTCCGGGGTCGCAGCGCCCGGGGTAATGGGGTTTGTGGTGGTGGCGTCCGGGGTTGCGGGGGTGGACGGGTCGGATTCCGTTGGGGTGGGCTGGGTTTGGGGGGACTGCGGGTCGAGGAAGGGGAGGTTGGGGTCGGCGGGGGTTGCGGCGGTGGGGAAGTCGGCGAGGGCGGGGCCGACTTCCATGGCGGAGGCGGGGGTGGGGAGGCCGCCGTCGGGGGCGGCGGAGTATTCGGCGCGCAGGATGCGGTTGTCGCGCACCAGGACTCGGCCGGAGGTGACCTCGACGGCGCTGGTGGTGCGGGAGTCTTCCTTGTCGGTGCCGAGGTACATCTGGCAGTCGGTGGTGTCGCAGGTCTGGGCGTAGGAGTAGCGGTCTTCGGCGAGGGCGTAGGAGCGGGCGGCGATGGCCTGGGCGCGCAGGGCCTCGGCGCCGCCCTGGTCGGCCCAGCCGGGGACCATTTCGGCGGGGACGACGCCCTTGAGGTAGTCGTCGAGGTCGACCTCGTTGACGGTGCGGGGGGAGCCGTTGTCGAGGGCGACGCCGAGGACGCCGCGGTAGGCGTTGCCGCCGCAGATCTCGAGTTGCTCGTTGGCGGGGCGGTCGGTGCCGTCGGTGACGGGGTAGGCCCACGGGTCGTCGGTGCTGCCCTCCCAGAGGGTGTTTCCGTCGCAGCCCTGAGTGATGGTGACGTCGGCGCCGGTGGCGGTGGGCGTCAGATGCGCGGCCTGGCCGGGGATGACACGGCGACCGGCGACGTAGAAGACGGAGTCGGAGGCGAGGTCGAGGGTCTTGTCGTCCCGCTCCATGAGGCGGACGCGGACGCTGGTCCGGCCGACGTCGGCGAGATCGGCTCCGGAGTAATAGGTGGCCAGGATGCGGTCGGCGTTCCAACCCGCGACGGCCTTGTCGAAGGCGCCGTTCTGGCTCAGGCCGCGCCCGTGACCGGCGCCGGCGGTGAAGAGGAAGGCATTGTCGGGCCAGGCCCAGACCAATACTGCGGTGCCGCCGGCGGTGGCCGCGACGGCGAGGGAGAGGGAGAGCAGACCGCGCCATCTACGGCGCTTGGCTAGGTACCCGTTCGGCATGTCATACCCGTTCTGTCGAGAGCCGAAGCTACATTCGAGTTACCCCGAATCTAAGCCTCAACCATACGTTCAGGGAATGTGACAGTAGGGACTAGTGTGATCGTTGATGCGCCAAGTAGCAAGCTTGTGCTCCGGGCGCGGTTGGACTGATTTACCTGAATGGGAGATGCTTGTGCCGTATCACAAACCGAAACCCGCGTATGCGCTCCCGGTCATCACCGTCCTCGCGCTGTCCGCTCCCGTCGGCATTCTGGCGCTGAGCGATTCCCGAGATGTCCGGAACGCCGACGAAAGCAATTGGGCAGCTATACCTGCACAAATGGCAGAAGTCGCCCTGGACTCGGCACCCGATATCGTGCTGCCGCTGCGTGAGCTCACCGGGCTGGACCTGCCCGACCTGCGGCTGTCCGATCTGCGAATGTTGCCGCTGCCCAAATCGATTCCGATCCCGCCGAATCTCATTCCGGGCGTCCAACTACCCAGCGAGATTCCACTACCGCGGCTGAACGACTCGCCGCAGCAGCCCGTCGGGCCCGCATCCGACACCGGGCCGCACGTCACCCGCCCCACCCTCCCGGGCTCGCTCCCCAACGCCACCATCGTCACCCCCGGTTCCGCCCGGCCGACCGGCCCGGCCGCGGGCGCGCCCGGCTTCATCGCCGAACCCGGGCCCGAGGTCAACGGGGCGCCGGGCGCCGAAACCCCTTCCGCGCCAGTGGCTCCCGCGGCCACACCGGCTCCCGGCAGTCGAACACCCGTCGCCCCGGCCGATTCCGGGGTTCCGGCGCCCATCCCGACCGCCGACAATCCGGCCGCCCCCGGCCCGCATCCCGTGCCCGGCCTCACCGGTGACCTGCGCACGCCCGCGCTGAACACGGGCGCGGTGCCCGCCGACCTGGTCGACAAGGTCGGCGCACAGGTCAAGGAGCTGACCCGGGACACCCCGTTCAGCATGGTCGCGCTCACCGCGCCGGACCTGGCCGGCACCACCACCAAGCTCCGCGCCCAGCGTCCCGACGGCACCTGGGGACCCTGGTACGACGCCGAAACCGAGAACGGCAAGGACCATCCCGCGCCGGGTAAGCGCACCGGCACCGAGCCGATCTACGTCGGCAATACCAAGACCGTGCAGATGCTGGTGACCCGCAAGCCGGCCGCCGCGCCCGCCGAACCCAAACCGCTGGACGACGGTTCGGCCGATCCGGCGCAGATCAATCTGGAGAAGCTGGCCGCGGTGCTGATCGATCCGGGCCGCGGCAGCATCGACGAGAACCTGCAAACGGTGGCGGCGCCGCTGCCCGGCGGCGGGCCCAAGGTGATCACCCGTGCGCAGTGGGGCGCGGACGAATCGCTGCGCTGCGAGGAACCCACCTACGACGACGGCGTCAACGCGATCACCGTGCACCACACCGCGGGTCGCAACGACTACACCAAGGCCGAGTCCGCGGGCATCGTGCGCGCCATCTACTCGTACCACGCGAAGACGCTGGGCTGGTGCGACATCGGCTACAACGCCCTGGTCGACAAGTACGGGCAGATCTTCGAGGGTCGCTACGGCGGCCTGGACCGGCCGGTCGAGGGCGCGCACGCGGGCGGCTTCAATATCAATACCGCAGGCGTCGCGCTGATGGGCGACTACGAGGACGAGACTCCGACGGACGTATCCATCCAGGCGATCGGCAAGTACATCGGCTGGCGGGCCAAGGTGGCGGGCATCGATCCCGAGGGTCAGACCACCATGTACTCCGAGGGCAGTGACTACACGAAATACGCTCTGGGACAGGCGGTCAAGCTGCCGAACATCTTCGCGCACCGCGATGTCGGCAACACCACCTGCCCGGGTGACGCCGCCTACGCGCTGATGGACAAGATCCGGCAGATCGCCGAGGACGTGGCGGCCGGCACGAACACGCCCGAGGATCCCGGTCCGACGCGGGTCCGTCCCGGCCAGAACGCGGGCAATCCGCAGCCCGCCCCCGCTCCAGACGCCGACAGCCAGGCGGATCTGGCCGCCCTGGCCGACCTCACCCAGAAGATCCTGAACATGCTCGACCGCAGCCCGGTGGCCCGCTACTGGAACGATCAGGGTGGCGCGAACGGCCCACTGGGACAACCGAAAGCGGAACCGATCGCCTTGGCGGACGGCGGCCAGTACGGCCAATTCACCAATGGCTACGTGTATTCCTCGCCGACCGGTCAGATCTTCTCGGTGGTCGGCAAGATTCTGGAGCGCTTCCTGCAATTGGGTGCGGGCACAGGCCTTCTCGGCCTGCCCACCAGTAATGAATATCCGGTCCAGGACGGCGTCCGCACCGACTTCCAGAACGGCGCCCTGATCTTCAACAAACTCACCGGAATCGTCACCACCGTCCTGAAGAACTACGGCGCTGTCCAGGACCCTATCCCCGGCAAGTCCATCCCCGCCCCGGGCACCCCGGTCCAGGCCGCCCCCATCCCCGCGGCCGCGCTCAACTAGACGGTCAGGACCACCAGCGTTCGAGGGTGCGGGCGACGCCGTCCTCGATATTGGAGGGGGCCACCTCGTCGGCGGCGGCGATGGCCTCGGGGTGGGCATTGGCCATGGCGACGCCGTGCCCGGCCATGAGGAGCATGGGAACGTCGTTGGGCATGTCGCCGAAGGCGATGAGGGAGCTGTGCTGGACGCCCAGGCGCTGTGCGATGGTCGCGAGGCCGGTGGCCTTCGTCACGCCGGGGGCGGACAGTTCGATCAGGCCGTTGTCCGTCGAGTAGGTGAGGTCGGCGCGGCCGGCCAGGTGCGGGTCCAGTACGGCGCGCATGTCCGCGCTGGCGGCGCCGGGTAGGCGGATCAGCATCTTGATCGCGGGTGCGGAGATGACTTCGGCGCGGGAGACCTGGGTGTCGTCCGGGTTCAGCCAGGCGTGCTCGTATTCGGGCGAACTGACGAACTGCGGTGTGGCCGCGTCGTGCGCGCTGGAACCGACCCGTTCCGCGGCCAGGCCGCAGCCCGGCAGCAGGCGCTCGGCCAGATCGGCGGCCCAGGTGAGGGTTTCGATATCCAGGGTGCGGGTGTCCAGCACCCGATCCGCGGCGCTGTCGTAGATGACCGCACCGTTGCCGCACACGCACAGCGGCGAAAAGCCGAGCCCATCGACGACCGGATCGATCCAGCGCGGCGGCCTTCCGGTGGCGAGCACGAACGGCACCCCGTCCGCGATGAGGGCGTTGATCGCCGCCTTGGTGCGGGCACTCACCTGCTCACGGTGGTCGATGAGCGTGCCGTCCACATCGGAGGCGACCATCTTGGGTTTGGGCAGGTGAAAGAGCGTCACCTACTCCATCCTGCCTCGAGCCACGACAGGTGCGCCCGTGGATTCCGGACCTCGCCGTACAAAAGAGACCTTTCGGACACCGCTCCGCACCACACCACCCCGCAACCCCCAGACCCACCAGGACGCGCGCAATAACACACGGATTGCCGTGGCGTCCGCGGTCCGTACCCCGCGTTTACGCTTCTCACTCCCTATGATCTGGGTCAGTACTCGACCCCGAAAGGGAATGATGGCCGGTTTTCTGCTGCGACGTGCGCTGAACTATGTCGTGCTGCTGGTGCTGGCGTCGTTCCTGACCTTCAGTCTCGCGTCGCTCACGTTTCATCCACTGGACAGCCTCGAGCAGCGCAATCCTCGGCCGCCGCAGTCGGTGATCGACGCCAAACGCGATGAGCTGAAGCTGGATGTGCCGATCCCGCAGCGGTACGCGGAGTGGGTAGGAGGCATCGTCACACACGGCGATTTCGGTCATACCCTCGCCGGGCAGCCGGTGAATCAGGAATTGCCGCGTCGCATCGGGGTCAGTCTCCGACTGTTGCTCGTCGGCTCGATCGTGGGCACGGCGCTGGGCGTGATGGTCGGCGCAGCCGGGGCTATCCGGCAATACAAGATCAGCGACTATCTGACCACGGTGCTATCCCTGCTGATCCTCAGCACGCCGGTGTTCCTGCTCGCGACTCTGTTGAAATACGGTGCGCTCGAGATCAATACGGCGACCGGACAGCAGATCTTCTATTACACCGGCGAGACCTCGGCGAACGCGATCCACGGGGCATGGAATCAGTTCGTCGACCGCATCCAGCACATGATCGTCCCGACCCTGGGCCTGATCCTCAGTGCCGCCGCCGGATACAGCCGTTACCAGCGCAATGCCATGCTCGACGTCCTGCAGAGCGATTTCATCCGAACCGCGCGCGCCAAGGGCCTCACTCGCTCCCGGGCTCTCTACAAGCACGGATTGCGGACCGCGCTCATTCCAATGGCAACGCTGTTCGCGTACAGCTTCGGCGCACTCATCACCGGCGCGACCTTCACCGAGAAGATCTTCGGCTGGCACGGCGTCGGTGAGTGGTTGGTGGATTCGATCAACGCCCAGGACCTGTACCCCGTGGTGACCATCACCGCGTTCGTCGCACTGGTGATTCTGCTGTCGGGCCTGTTGTCCGACATCGTCTACGCGATTCTCGACCCCAGGGTGCGTGCGTGATGACTGAAACCGAAATGATCGTTCAGGGCGCGCCGGAGCCCATGGCCGCGGGACGCCGCAAACTGGTCTGGCGGCGGTTCCTCCGCAACAAGCCCGCGGTGATCGGGTTGAGCATTCTACTGTTGATGCTCGTGCTCAGTTTCGCGCTGCCACCCCTGCTGAAATACGACTACCAGCAGCTCGATTACACGGCGCTGCTGAAGCCACCCAGCGGGCGGCATCCGTTCGGCACCAATCAGATCGGGCAGGACGTCCTCGCCCAGACGCTGCGCGGCTTGCAGAAGTCGCTGATCATCGGTTTCTCCGTGGCGTTCATATCGGCCCTCATCGCGGCCTTCGCGGGCTCGGTGGCGGGATTACTGGGCGGCTGGACCGATACCGCCATCATGTGGCTGGTCGACCTGCTGCTGGTGATGCCCAGCTTCATCATCGTCGCGCTGTTCGCGCCGCGTGCCAAGGGCAGCGGCAGCATCGTATTGCTGATCGTGCTGCTCGCTGGATTCGGCTGGATGATCAGCGCCAGGCTGATACGCGGCCTGACCCTCAGTCTGCGGGAACGTGAATTCGTCAGGGCCGCAAAATATATGGGCGCGTCCACCTGGACGATCATTACCACCCACATTCTTCCGAACATCGCCTCCATCCTCATCATCGACACCACGCTGGCCGTGGGCGCGGCGATCATGGGCGAAACCGGCCTGAGCTACCTGGGATTCGGTGTGCAGCCACCCGATGTCTCGTTGGGCACGCTGATCGCCTCGGGCACCAAGTCTGCGCTCACCTACCCTTGGTTGTTCCTGTTCGCGGGCGGGTTTCTGATTCTGACCGTGTTGTGCACGAACCTGGTCGGTGATGGGTTGCGCGATGCTTTCGACCCCGGCTCACAACGCGCCCGCTCGCGCCGCAAGGACCGGGTGGCGAAGCCCGCCGGAAAGGCCGCGGCATGACCGACAAGGCAAGCATGTCCGACAAGGGAATCCGGCCCACCACTGCGCCGCTGCTCGAGATCTCCGATCTGCGGGTGAGCTTCCCCAGCGAAGAAGGCCGCGTCGAGGCTGTGCGCGGAGTCAACTACACCGTCCAGGACGGTGAGGTGCTGGCCATCGTCGGTGAATCCGGTTCCGGCAAATCGGTTTCGTCGATGGCGATCATGGGGTTGCTCCCAGATCAGGCCCGCGTGCAGGGTTCCATCCGGCTGCGCGGGCAGGAACTGCTCGGCATGGGCGACCGGCAAATGTCCGCCTTGCGCGGCAGCAAGATCTCCATGGTGTTCCAGGACCCGCTCTCGGCCCTGACCCCCGTTTACCGGGTCGGCAACCAGATCGCGGAAGCCCTGCTCGCGCACGGAAAGATGAGCAAGCACGAAGCCGCCGAGAAAGCGGTGGAGCTGCTCGATCTGGTCGGTATCCCTGATGCCTCGGTTCGGGCCAGGGCTTTTCCCCACGAGTTCTCGGGCGGCATGCGCCAGCGCGTGGTGATCGCCATGGCCATCGCCAATGACCCCGAGCTCATCATCTGCGACGAGCCGACCACCGCATTGGACGTCACCGTACAGAAGCAGATCCTGAATCTGCTGCGCAAGGCGCGCGACATCACGGGCGCGGGCGTCGTTTTCATCACCCATGACATGGGTATCGCGGCCACTCTGGCGGATCGGGTGGCCGTCATGTACGCCGGACGGATTGTCGAAACCGCCCGCACCGCAGAGCTTTTCAACGCACCTCGGATGCCGTACACGGTCGGTCTGCTGGGTTCCATTCCGCGATTGGACGGTCCGGCGCGGGCACCGCTCGTCCCGATCGTGGGCGCGCCGCCCGCCATGCACGCACTGCCGCCCGGCTGCCCGTTCGCGCCCCGCTGCCCGGTCGCGATCGACGACTGTCGCGCGGCGGAACCGCCGTTGCGGGACACCGAGCCGGGGCATCGGGCCGCGTGCATCCGCGTCGCCGAAATCGGAACCGCGGAACTGTTCGCCGCCTACCGCCACGAGGTGCCGCCCGCGGAGGAACCCCAACCCACCGATGAAGCTGTGGTGCTGCGGGTTTCGGAGTTGAAGAAGACCTTCCCGCTCACCAAGGGCGTGGTCTTCAAACGCCGTACCGGTGAGGTGAAGGCGGTCGACGGGATCAGCTTCGAGATCAAGTCGGGCCGCACCCTGGCCCTGGTCGGCGAATCCGGTTCCGGGAAATCGACCACGTTGACCCAGATCATGGAGTTGATCCCACCGGAGAGCGGCACCATCGAGGTGCTCGGCAGCGATGTCGCGACGCTGACCAAGGTCCGTCGCCGCGAGATTCGCCGCAAGATGCAGATCGTGTTCCAGGACCCGTCCGCGTCGCTGGATCCCCGGCTGCCGATCTTCGACGCCCTGGCCGAGCCGCTGCGCGTGAACAGCCGTCCCAACGACGAAATCCAGCGCCGGGTCAAGGAATTGCTGAGCCTGGTCGGCTTGCGCCCCGAACACGCCGATCGATATCCGGCCGATTTCTCCGGTGGGCAGAAACAGCGCATCAATATCGCGCGGGCCCTTGCGCTGGACCCGGAGATCCTGGTGCTCGACGAGCCGGTCTCGTCGCTGGACGTCTCCATCCAGGCAGGTGTGCTGAACCTGTTGCGCGACTTGCAGGCCGAGCGCGGGTTGTCTTATCTGTTCGTCTCCCACGATCTGTCCGTGGTGCGCAACCTCGCGCACGACATCGCCGTCATGTATCGCGGTCAGATCGTCGAATACGGTGCGGCCGAACAGATTTTCACCGATCCTCGGCATGAGTACACCCGTGCCCTCATCGACGCCGTACCTGTCCCGGTCGTCTCGGGATAGGGCGAACAATGTTCCAGCAGAACTCCGACGGAAGGAGCAACCGGTGAGGATTCGCTCGATCGGCATCAAGCTCGCGGTCCCACTGGTGGCCGTGTCGATAATGGCGACCGGCTGTGGCGGCGGCAACGACAATTCCAATGCGGTGGCGTCCGACCTCGGAGCCACCAGCGACATCAATCCGCACGATGTCGCGGACCTGCGCGACGGCGGCAACCTGCGGCTGGCCGTCTCCTCGTTCCCGTCCAACTGGAACACCCTCGAGGTCGACGGCAACGACGCAGAGGTCATGGGCGTCGAACGGCCGACGATGCCGCGCGCGTTCAAATCCGATGCGGCGGGAAATCTCTCGGTCGACACCGACTACTTCACCGACGTCCAGCTCACCAATACCAACCCCGAGACGGTCGTCTACACGATCAATCCCAAGGCTGTCTGGTCGGATGGCAGCCCGATCACCTGGGAGGATATCGCGTCGCAAGCCAATGCGCTGAGCGGTCGGAACAAGGACTTCCTGATCGGCAACACGCAGGGCTGGGACCGGGTCGAGAAGGTCGAGCGCGGCGTCGACGACCGGCAGGCCATCGTCACCTTCAACAAGCATTTCGGTGAGTGGAAGGGCCAGTTCGCGGGCAACAGCTTCCTCTACCCGAAGTCCGTGACGGCGACCCCCGATGCCTTCAACAAGGGTTTCGTGAACGCCATGGGCGTCAGCGCGGGCCCGTTCATTGTTCAGTCCGTCGATCGCGCGCAGGGGCGAATCACGCTGGGCCGCAATCCGAAGTGGTGGGGCGCCACGCCGAAGCTGGACACCATCACCTTCAGCATCCTCGACGCCGCGGCCATGGTGCCCGCGCTGCAGAACAATGAGATCGACGCGGTGGGACTGTCCAGCCGCGACGAGCTCAAGTCCGCCCAGGGAACTGCTGGCATCGCCATTCGGCGGGCCAACAGCAGCCAGTGGTCCCATCTGACCTTCAATGGTGCACCCGGCTCCATCCTGGCCGACCCGGCGCTGCGGGTAGCCATCGGCAAGGCCATCGACCGGCAGGGCATCGCGACGGCCATGGAGAACGGTCTCGTCATCGATCCCAAGGCGCTGAACAACCACGTCTACCTGGCGAACCAGAAGGGCTACCAGGACAATTCGCTCGGCTTCGACCCCGACGCCGCGGCCAAGGAACTCGACGCGCTCGGCTGGAAGGTCCCGCCGGGCGGCGGCACCCGTGAGAAGGATGGCCGGAAGCTGGAGATCCGCGATGTCATGTACAACCAAGACTACTGGGTGCAGCTGGCGCAGATCATTCAGCAGAATCTCGACCGGATCGGCGTGAAGCTGACCATCGACACCAAGCCGGGTCAGGACTTCTTCCCCAAGTACATCAAGACGGGCGATTTCGATGTGGCGCAGTTCGTTTGGGTGGGTGACCTGTTCCCGCTCGGCAGCCTCGACCAGATCTGGGGTTACCACCCTGATGACGTCCAGGGTAACTACGGCCGCATCGGCTCCGACGATCTCAATAACCTGATCGAGCAGACCGTCTCCGAGCTCGACCCGCAGAAGGCCATCGGCATGGCCAACCAGGTCGACAAGAAGGTCTTCGGGGAGGGCCACTCCCTGCCGCTCATCCAGTCGCCCGCCAACATAGGCGTCCGCGCCAATCTCGCCAACTACGGCGCACCCGGCCTGGCCAGCTACGACTACACCAAAATCGGCTTCCTGAAGTGAATTCCCGGACGGGCCACCCTCTGGCCTATCCGGCGCTCATGACGATCGGGACCCTGGCGATCACCCTCGCCTGGGTCCCGTTCGCCGATCCGGAGCAGGTGGCCATGCTGGGCACGGTGGCCGTGATCATTCTGGGCTACAGCGGGTTTCGGTTCGCTGTCGCGCTGGGGTGGCTGCCTGCGGGGTTGCCCGGCGGGCCGGAGCGGCGGGAGGTGGCGGTGCGGCGGGTGCGGCAGCAGCACCGGCTGGTCAGCCGGTCGTGGCTGGAGTTCACGATCGAGGGGAAGAATCGCTGGCTGCCGGTGTATTTCGATCCGATGTTGGTGACGCTCACGCCGGGCACGGCCGAATTGGCAGGGCGGGCGGTGCATGTCGAGGGGCACCGGATGTATCCGGCTGGGCGACTGCGGGATTCGGAGCCCGTGGGGAAACTGATCGATAATCCGGTGCGGCCGGATCCGGAGGCGATGGGGCGGACGGGGATCGGGCGCGGGCTCCTGCTGGATGCGCAGTCCGCGGTGGTCGGACCGTTTGCGGGACTGCTGTGGGTGTACTCCTCCGGCGGCGGATGGCCGGCCTTCGCGGTCGCGACGCTGGTGGCGGCGGCAGCGGCCACCTGGCTCGCGGCTGTTCGCGGCTCCGACCCGAGCTGAGCCGAAGCCGTCCGGGCTCCGTGCCCGAACCGGAAACGGCCTGCTCCGGGGGCTCCGATTCCCCGTAGCAGGCCGTTGAACGGAGGGCTGTGTTATTCGGTCGGCTTCTGTGCGCGGCGGGCGGCCTTCTCCTCGGCCTCGGCGGCGTCCATGGCGTTGGCCTCCTCGAGGGTGGGGGCGCTGCCGCCCAGGCGCGCGGGCACCCAGTACGCGCCGGGCTCGTGGACGTAGTCCTTTTGCAGGTCCAGAAGCATGTCGGACATGGTGCCGTGGAGCTCGTCGGTGAGGGCCGCGGCGGGCTCGAAGGGCTGGATGGGCTTGCCGACCGCGATGGAGATGGGGGTGTTGGTGCGGCCCAGGCGCTTCGGGAAGCCCTTGGTCCACACGCGCTGGGCGCCCCAGATGACGATGGGGATGATAGGGACGCCGGCCTCGATGGCCATGCGGGCCGCGCCGGACTTGAACTCCTTGAGTTCGAAGCTGCGGCTGATGGTGGCCTCGGGGTAGACGCCGACCAGTTCGCCGGCGCGCAGGCGGTTGACGGCCTCGTGGTACGACTCCGCACCCGCGGCACGGTCCACCGGAATGTGCTTGAGGGCGCGCATGATCGGGCCGGAGATGGAATTGTCGAAGACTTCCTTCTTGGCCATGAAGCGGATGTACCGCCCGGTGGTGCGTGCTGGCAGACCGGCGTAGGTGAAGTCCATGTACCCGGTGTGGTTGATCGCGATCACCGCGCCACCGGTCGCCGGAATGTTTTCGTCGCCCTTGACGGTGAACTTCAGGCCCTGCAGCGCGAAGATCGTGCGGGCCAGGCCGATGACGGGGTAATAGACGGGTTCCACAGTTCCGCTAGCCTAGTCGCTGCCCGCGCGGCATCCAGTGATCCCGGTAACAGCAATTCAGTTGATGTGACTTCTCGACACTGAAAGAGGTTCGCACGAGTGGAAAACGGCCGGACAGCGTTGCGAGCACGACTCCACCAGGGGTTGCTCGGGACGCTGATAGTCGGCGCGGCCTGCCTTACCGGCGGCTGCGATTCGAAAGTCGGAATCGCGGGCACGGATTTCGGGGCCGACGTCGATATGTCCAGTGAAATCAGCAGTATCCCCAGCCCGGCCGCGGCGGTGAGCGGCGGCGTCGGGGCGGCGCCCGGGAACCCGAATGCGGCGCCGGCCGTCGCGCGCTGGGCGGCCGACCTGCGGGAAAGAGGGCTGGACGAATTGGCCGACCGCTGCTGGACCATGGCGCCGCCCAATATTCAGAGCATGTACGCCGAGCCGCAGGCCGTCATCGATGCGCTCGCCGGACCGGGTGTCTCCAGCGGCCAGTCCGTGACCTGGCAGAACGCCGAGGTCACGGTGACCGCGCAGGACCGCGACATCGCCACCGGCTATGCCTGCCCGCACGTCTACCCGACCGGGGGCGAACTCGGCTTCAATGACGCCGACGCGCGACACACCGTGCGGCGCTTCCTTTCTCGCTCCATGGGCCGGCCGCTGCATCCCACTGACCGGGAGGACGCGTATCCACTGGTCTGCGCCGCGGGCCGGACCTGGGATCCGGACGGCACCGGGAAACCGGCCACCGCGCCGCTGGCGGTGAACCCGTCGAAGCCGGGGGCGGTAAGGACCTTCGTGGACCAGTCCATCAAGTCGGAGTGGCCGCGCGGCGGGTACATCACGGTGTCGGTACCGGTCACCACCGGCGCCGGAGACCAGACAAAGCAGATATACACCTTGAAGTCGGGCTCCGAGGGTTACTGCATCGGCGACGTCTCCGGCTAGCCAGTACTCTGGGTGGCTGGTAACGGTCAGGGAGGAATGAAGCTCGTGCAGATCACCAGCGTCGGACACGCCGGATTCCACATTCGAACCGCTGCCGGAACGATCCTCTGCGATCCGTGGGTCAATCCGGCCTATTTCGGATCGTGGTTCCCGTTCCCCGACAACACCCAGCTGGACTGGGACGAGCTCGGCAACTGCGATTTCCTCTATGTCTCGCACCTGCACCGTGACCACTGGGACGCCAAGCACCTGGCCGACAAGGTCAGCAAGGACGCCACCGTCCTGCTGCCCGACTACCCGGTACCGGACCTCAAGCGAGAGCTCGAGAAGCTCGGCTTCACCAAGTTCGTGGAGACCGAGGACTCGGTGAAGACCACCGTCACCGGTCCGGGCGGCGACCTGGACATCATGATCATCGCGTTGCGCGCGCCCGCCGACGGCCCGATCGGCGACTCCGCCCTGGTCGTCGCCGACGGGGAAACCGTGTGCTTCAACATGAACGACGCCCGGCCCGTCGACATGGACGTGCTGCACGACGCCTTCGGGCACGTGGACATCCACCTGCTGCAGTACTCCGGCGCCATCTGGTACCCGATGGTGTACGACATTCCGACCAAGACCAAGGCCAACTTCGGCAAGCAGAAGCGCCAGCGCGGTATGGACCGCTGCCGCTCCTACATCGAACAGGTCGGGGCCACCTGGGTCGTCCCGTCGGCCGGCCCGCCGGTCTTCCTCGACGACGAGCTGCGCTACCTCAACGACGACCGCGGCGACGAGGGCAATATCTTCCCCGACCAGATCGTCTTCCTGGACCAGATGAAGATCCACGGCAACGAGGGCGGGCTGCTCATGATCCCCGGCTCGACCGCGGATCTGCGTGGCAAGGAACTGAATTCGCTCACCCACCCGGTCGACCCGGACACCATCTACGGCGACAAGGCCGCCTACATCGAGGCCATGGCCCAGCGCATGGCGCCGGTGCTGGCCGCCGAGAAGGCCACCTGGGCCCCGGCCGAGGGCGAGCCGCTGCTGCCCGCGCTCAAGGCCAAGTTCGAGCCGATCATGGCGCAGAGCGACCTCATCTGCGACGGCATCGGCTACCCGGTCGGCCTGGTCATGGGCGAGGAGACCGTGGTGCTCGACTTCCCCAAGCGGGTGGTGCGCGAGCCCATCGAGGGAGAAGGCAAGTACCGCTACGGATTCCGCATCGACCCGCAGCTGGTGCGCACCGTGCTGCGCGACGACGAGCCGGACTGGGTGAACACCATCTTCCTGTCGACGCGCTTCACCACCTGGCGCATCGGCGGCTACAACGAATTCCTCTACACCTTCTTCAAGTGCCTCACCGACGAGCGCATCGCCTACGCCGACGGCTGGTTCGCCGAGGCGCACGACGATTCCGCCTCCACCGAGCTCGACGGCTGGGAAGTGCAGCGCCGCTGCCCCCACCTCAAGGCCGATCTGTCGAAATTCGGTGTGGTCGAGGGCAATACGCTCACCTGCAACCTGCACGGCTGGCAGTGGGACCTGGAATCGGGCCGCTGCAAGACCTCCAAGGGTCACGAGCTGCGCTCGAAGAAACTGGTCTGACCCGGTGGCGGGGGGGTAGCCCGGGAAGGGGACCCAACCGCCCAGCTCAAAGGAGGTG